>WTBY01000003.1 GCA_013138865.1 Helicobacteraceae bacterium
TTAAAAAGACAGAATGTCCCTTAAATGGTAGGCGTTAATTATGGAAATTAAGAAGAAACTACACCATTACACCTCAGGAGAGGTGTAACGAGGAAAAATATTTATACACAAGTTCAATAACCTGTAGAATTTGTTACAGTTTTGTTACAGTTGAGTGTTTTTAGTGGAATTAGTGTTTAAAAGTCCCTAATATAGGGGCAAGAATGGTGGTCACGCAGAGATTTGAAATTAAATATAGTTTAAACACACATCTGAAACAACTGCTTTTAGAGGATTGGTTTCTAAAAAGTGTCATTTTTAAAGTCACACTAGTTATAACAACTTAAATCACTTGAAACCACATAATATATGGAATTTTGATACCTTTAACTATGTATTAAGTGGTTACAGTCACAGTCACTTTTTTCACACTTAAAATAAATTATAGAACATAATAATTACTTATAAAATAGTCATTTGAATATGAATCTCTAGTAGAGATTCGAACTGAACAATTATATCATTAAATTTATCTATAAACAAATTCATAAATTTAAATTTACTCCTGAATAAAAGCCTATATGTAACATATATTTAGTGGCAATAACTAATTTATAGTTACATATATAAAATTTATGTTACAATTAGATATGAAGAATAAGAATGGACTCATTTCATATCTTGAAAAAATATTACATTTAAATGTATCTATAAGTCATATGAAGATAGAGTATAAAAAATCATTACCAGTTGCGATTAAAAGTAATTATGAAATTTTCATCATTAATATAGAGAGTGTTAATGTAGTTGTTTTACATACCCACGAACAAGATTTACAGAGTATTAAAAAACATTTATCACTCTTTAAAGAAGCTCTTTCTTTACCTATTGCTTTAAGCATAGAAAATATTAGTAGTTCCACTAAAAAATATTTAATTGAAAACGCCATCTCTTTTATATCAGATGAATCTATTTATTTGCCACAGTTGTTGATATACTTAAAAGAGATTAATACTAAGAAGAAAAAGAATACAAATAAAAAACTCTCTAAATTAGCCCAAACTATCTTAATTTATGCCTATTCACAAAGATATTTTGAGTTAGATATTAACGAGAGTGCTGAAATATTTAATGTTACTAAGATGAGTACAAGTAGAGCTTTAAATGAACTGGTTGAGTTTGAGCTACTATCTAAAGAGTCTATTGGGCGGAAGAATGAATACTCATTAAATCGAGATATTGAAATTGACAATATTTTTAACAAGTTAAAATCTCCTGTTCAAGATAGAGTTTTTATTAAAGAAGAAGATTTAGTATATTTTGAGAAAAAAGTTAAAGCCTCTTATAGTGCATTATCAGTTTATACAAACATTACAAACTATAAACCAATATATGCAGTTGATAAAAAACAGTTTGATAAAATACTAAAACAAGATAATCCAATTTCCATATATGAAAAAGAGTATGATAATGAGTTAATAGAGCTTGAATTATGGCGATATTCACCACTTCAAATTCAAAACAATATTGTGGATAAAATTTCTTTATATTTATCTCTTAAAGATAATGTTAGCATAGAAGATAGTAGAGTGATGGATGCTATGAGTGAACTCTATAATGATATAAAAGGGATGATAAATTGATTCAAGGTCTAGTAAATTTTACAGATTATTTTAAAGATTACAGCGAAGACTATGTAGTTATAGGTGGACTTGCAACTGCTATGGTTATGAATGATTTAGGATTTGTAGCTCGTGCAACGAAAGATATAGATTTGGTTGTTATCTCAAAAAATAATGAAGAGTTTATTAAAAAAGTGCTTGGGTTTATTGAAATTGCTGGATACAAGACTAAACAACGAACTGATAATGAATCTAGACATAATTTATTTAGATTTCTTGATAGTGAGGATAAAACATATCCTGAACAAATTGAACTATTTGCAATACATACAGAAGATTCAGAAATTGTAAAAGATAGTCATATTATACCTATCACAACACCTGAATTTTACGATTATTTATCGGCAATACTTTTAGATAAAGATTATTTTGAGTTACTCATAAAACACACAACAAATATTGATGGTCTTCATGTAGCAACTCCAGAGGTTCTAATTCCATTAAAAATACATGCTCATATAAATCTTTTAAAAGAGAATCATCCTGATGCCAAGAAACACCTTACTGATGTTATTAGACTGGCAACAATGTTAGATGAAGAAGAAAGTATTGTTTTAACAGATAACCCTAAAAAGGATTATTTAGAATTTTTACCATTATTAGAAACAGTTGAGTCAAATACAATAAGAAATATTTTAAAAAGTGCAGGGGTTGGAAAACTACAAAAAAGTATCAAAGAACTACTTGAAACCGTATATATAACTTAATAATAATTTAAATCAAGAATTTAATAGTTATCGATAATGGGTTACCATATTATATGTTTTTAAAATTTTACTGAAACTTCATTTACAATGAATGTAGGATATGCAAGAGTTTCAACTTCTAGTCAAAGTCTTGAGAATTTGCCATATTAATAGGTGTGTATCTCTTGTGGAAAGCTTCTACTGCTTACCTCTTTTTTGTACTCACTAACTGCATTTTTAACAATCGTTGCACCATCTATATATTTTTTTACAAACTTAGGAGTAAACTCTTCAAAAAGACCTAACATATCTGAAAAGACAAGAACTTGACCATCAACACAATTGCCTGCACCTATCCCTATAACTGGTACACTTATGCTTTGTGCTATTTTTGTAGCTACTTCAGCTTTTACACCCTCAACAACTATACAAAAAGCACCAGCCCTCTCAACTGCGATCGCATCACGAAGAAGTTGCTCTGCACCATCTTCATCTTTTCCTTTTACTTTATAACCACCCTCACCTCTTACAGATTGAGGAAGAAGACCTATATGTCCACATACTGCTATTCCATTTTTTACAAGGTAATTGATAATTTCAGCCTTATCTTCACCACCTTCTATTTTGATAGAGTCAGTTGGACACTCTTGATAAACTTTTATGGCATTTTGCAGTGCAACTTCTTTAGTTATGTATGTTCCAAAAGGCATATCTGTGATCACAAAAGTGTTTGGTGCACCTTTACAAACAGCATTAGTATGGTAGATCATTTGATCTAGTGAAATATTTAGAGTATCTTTTTGACCTGCGAAACTCATGTTAAGAGAATCACCTACTAAAATAATGTCTGCGCTGTCTTGAAATAGTGATGCAAATAGTGCGTCATAGGCTGTGATCATTGTAAGTAATTCTTGTGAATTTTTTGCTTTTTTTATAGAACTAATTGTATGTTTTTTATTCATTGATATATGCCTTAGGTAAAAAATGTTAATATATAGGAATTTAACTAGTGAAGAAGTATAGCACATGGGTATTAAATGTGAATTAGAAGAGAACTTTGATTTTGAAATTGTAGATCAATTTCTTGATCACTTTAGCATGATGCTAGAGGTTATAGAACCTTTAGTTATTGATATGTCTAAAAAAGATTATTATAAAATGAATGTTGACGAACTATTTCGTATTTTTCATAACATTAAATCTTCTACGGGATATTTACAGCTCACACTAATGACAAGACTGGCAAAATTGGCAGAAGATGAACTAGAAGAGATGAGACTATTAGAAGGTCCCGCAAATCAAGATACTATAGATTGGCTAATAAGAGTAGGTGATATTTTCACATCTTGGCAACATGATATTTTACATGATAAAGAAAAACTTAGAAGAATAGATATTTCTATTTTAAGATTACCTGACTTGGAGAAAAAGTGAAAAATTTAGTAGCATATATAACATCAACATATCCAGAAAAAAACTTTAGTGTAGACTTAGCTTTAGCGCTTGGTGAAAACGGTGTTGATACACTTGAGCTTGGCGTTCCATTTTCTGACCCTGTAGCAGATGGTCCTATTATAGAAAAAGCTAACCATAAAGCACTTCAAAATGGTTTTAAATTTAAGGATCTACTTGATATTTCAGAACAGATAGCTCCAAAAGTTGACACACTATGGATGGGTTATTTTAACCCATTTTATCAGTATGGAATGGAGCCTCTTCTAAAAAAGGCCAGTGAAATTGGTGTTAAAGGTATGATTATTCCAGATCTTCCTCACGAAGAAGCTTTGGCATATAAAGATCTATTTAAACAACACAATATGTCTAACATAGCTTTTGTAGCTCCTACAGATAGCCAAGAACGTATTAAAGAAGTTGTAAGTAACTCTTCTAAGTTTATTTATATGGTCGCTTACGCTGGTATAACTGGCTCAGGAAAGAGTGAAGACTTACAAGAGTTTTTAGTTAATATTAAAAAATATACTAAAACTCCTAGATATGTAGGTTTTGGAGTTAATGAAAAAACTGCAAGAGAGAAAGTTAAGGGTGCAGATGGAGTAATCGTAGGAAGTGCATTTGTTGATGTACTTCTAAAAGATAACCTAACACTGACTCAAAAAATAACTTCTTGTTGTGAAATCTCAAAAAATATTAAGTCACTTATTAATGAGTAGAGAGTAAGTTTTTACTCTCTTTAGTGTTTGTGAGATACAAACTCCGCAATAATATTTTCATTGTTATGTACACGTGAAAGTACAAATAGTGAAACTGATGTATAAACTACCAAAATCCCCCCAAATACAACGTCTGAAAATATATCTTTATTGTGTGGTGATATGTAATTTATAACAGCCATACCAATAATAAATAACATTACAGGTATGCTCATCATAATATTATCTCTATATGTACCTATAGTTTTAGCATCAATAACTATAAACAGTACTTGAAAAATTATTAATAAAAAAGTAATCTCTAAAACTACACTAAATGGTGCCATAGTATAAAGATAGTTAAAAAATATAAATAAGAAAAATGCTACTATTTTTCCAAATGGAACTCGAAATGTATACTGATCGATAGATATGTTTTTTCTAAACACTAGCAGTGCGATCGGAATTACAAAGTAAGATAGCAAGTGAATAACACCAACTAATGTTGCTAGTTTTTCCCAGTCACTAAAACTAAAAACAAAGATTATAGCTATTATAATATTAGCTACTAATGAGCGTCTTGACATATTCGTTACAGGATCAACATGGTCAAACCATGATGGCACTTGATGGTTTCTTGACATTGCTGTAAACATTCTTGTTGAGGCACCTACAAATGTGATTGCGGTTCCCATAGGAGATACGATTGCATCAGTGTAGAGAATAAGTGCCATGAAGTTTAGTCCAACAAGTGCTGTAAGCTGAACCATAGGTGCGGAAAAATGAACTGAAGCATAACCTTGTGCTAACTGTTCAGGAGGTATAGCACCTATAAAAGCTACTTGTAAAATTAAGTAGACAAAGAGTGAGAAAGAGATTGCTATAACTATAGAAAGAGGAATAGTTCTATGTGGATTTTCTATTTCACTTGCGTAAGAAACGATAGTTTGAAAACCGTTAAAAGCTACTATAATACCAGCAGTTAAAACAGCAGTCATAACCGAGCTAATTCCATTTGGCATAAACATATCTTTTTCAATCGTAAAATTATCAACACTAAAAGCACTACTCATAAGTAAAATGGCTGTTAAAAGAGGCACTATTAACTTAAATACTACTATATAATTATTAGCTCTTGCTAATAGCTGCATACCCCAAAAGTTTAATAAAGCGTACACAAAAATAAAGCAAACAACTATTAAAGAACCATATATAGTAAGTGTTCCATCAGTATATAACATGTGCTCAATTGAGGGAACTATATGAACTAAGTACTCTACACTTGCAGTAGCTTCAAGTGCAATAACTGCAACTATTCCTAACCAGTTTGCGATCGCAAAAGGAAAACCAAAGAACCTATTGTGTGAAATAGTACCTACGATCGCACTTATACCACGCCTCGGAAATAGTGAAGCAACTTCTGAAAAAGCAAGACCAAGTACAGCTATAATAAATGCGCCAACAACCCAAGCGTAAATGGAAGCTCCACCGGCTATTTGTGCAGCAGCAAGAGGGGCGAACATCCAACCACTTCCGATCATAGATGAAATACCTATAAATGTAGCAGTCCAAAGACCTATTTTCTTATTTTTTAAATTTAATTCCATTTATATTCCACCTTTTTTAGTCACTTAGTTTTACTCTTAATGCCTTTTTTAATTCTGCTTTTAACTCTAGAGTTCTTGATTTGATATACATTTTTAGTGCTTTTGTAGCTTTTGCATTATCACGCTGAAGTGATACAGCTACCATAAACTTCGTTTTTATTTTTTCTACTTTTACAATTGTTCCACCAACATAAACTGTTTGAGAAGTATTTTCTATGTAATTAGCTAAGATAGTTGAGACTTTAACCGTTGTTCCATTGTCAAGTTTTGCTGCTACTTCATTTGAGACTAGAATAGATAATGAGTCATCTGAAATATCTTGCACAATTCCAGACATAGAAAAAGTACGCGCTGTAAGTGAAGCAGACATATTAGAACGTGGGACAACACGTATTCCTTTTCTTCCAATAGGTGAGTAGTCTAATAGTTTAAAATTATTAACAACAACTGTTTTTGTTTTTGGGTTTGCACTTACTACGCTACATTGAGTATCTGCTGGGAGGTAACTTGATTGTAAAATAATACTTTTTTCATATTTCATAGCAACACACTGAACTCTATCTGTCTCAAAAACTAAGCTATTATCTTCTTGCATATATAAATTTACTCCATTTGTAGCAATAGCAAGACCCTTATAGAAGCTATGAACATTCAAGTGTGCTTTAGCCCCTCTAAGTGCTAAAAGATCACGTAAAATCATAGCAACACGTTCACCCTCATCTTTTATATTATCATGTGAGTAGGTAACGTAAATATTTGCATTTGAATTTGTAGTTGTATCGATCATCTGTTGAATGTAGATTAAGTTTTCATCTATACCTTGTCTTGTTTGACACTCTATTGTTGCACATAAAAGGTTTATTTGTGCATTGTATGTCATACCATTTGTGAGTTCTGAAGTAAACTCTATTGCTTTTTCAAAAGTTTCTGGTATGAGAAAAATAAAGTTTTCATCATCCCACATTGCAACTTTTTTATTTACAAACTTTTTAACTAAAAGCTCATAAAATTCTCGAGCTCTGTCTATATAAAACGATTCACCATTTTCATTAACTAAATCATACCTATTCATAATCCGTAAATTACAAAAACAGAACTCTGAACTAGTTCCATGAAGAAACTTTTTTAAATAGCTAAAATAAGGTATTTTTGTAACTATGTCTATTTCTTCTTCTTCAAAATCGACATTAACTTCTTCAACAACATAAGTTTTACCAAGTGATAGAGCTGATTGTTGCTCGACAGCAATTTTAAACTGAGGAATAACTATAGGAAGATCAACATATACGTCAACTAGACCTTTAAAGATCTTCTCGTTATTATTATTTATAGCACGACTTGCTATATGTATAACTCTTACAAAACTATTGTATGCTTTAAGATCTTTTAAAAAGTTTCTTATGTCAACTCTACTTTTGTATTTTCGTAAAACTATAAGATGTACTTCAGTTGAGAGTTCATGATCTATTATTAGATCATCAAACTCATAAAATTCTTTTGCTTGTTTAAGTAAGAATTCTACTGCTTTTGTAGTGGCTTCTGGCTCTTTTTCATCACCAGTATCTTCAACTTCTGGGTCATTTACATATATAAGGTTTACATCTTCTACAAACACTCACTATCCCTAATTTATAAATTATATTTTTTTATAATCTCTTTTAATTTTTTCTTATCAATATTTATAATACTACCATCATACACGATACTTTCTAAATTCTCTATCATTTCTCTTACTTGGGCATCGTCTTTATACTCTATCATAGAAGTTATAAGAGCTTTCTTATCTTTAGTATTCACACGTTTCTCTTTTTTATCTCTATAAAAAAGCTTTTTAAATGGAATAACAAAAGCTAAAATAGTTATAAATATACCAACACTTAAACCAACTAAGAAAGTAATAATAGAGTCTTCTTTTGAGAAATTTTTAACATCTTGAACTACTACTTCTTTTGATCTTTTAATTTTTAGTGGTTCTTCTTGTTTAGATTGAACAACACCTTCGACTTTTATAGGAATAGCCTTTGACATGACAGTTTGAGTAGTTTTAGTTTGTGGGTTAAAAAAAGTTAACTTAAACGATGGGACTACAAAGTCACTATCACTTACAAATGCCATTTTCTCACTCCAAGAGCCTTGAAAACTTTTATTTTTAAACTCTTCAGAAATTTTAATTTTATCAGCATATACAGAAACATTATCTAAGCTCGGCTTTTGAGAAGGTATATCTTCTAAGTTTCCTAGACCATCTATTTTAAGAGTAACATTTACAGCTTCACTACCTTTTATAACTGTTTTATCAACAACTGCACTAATACGCAAGTCACCAACAATACTTACACCTTGTGGTAGTGGAAGTACATTCATATCAATAGAGTTAGAGAAGTACGATCGCCACTTAAGTGTAGCCATCCATTGACCCCATAGATCACGTTGTTGTGCGCGAGAAGCTATTTTGATCATAGCCGGAGCAATAGTCTGTTGTCCACTCTTTTGCGCTGCCATAATGTAAATGGCTTTAGTTATTTTATAGTTACCCTCTTTTGTAGTAGTTGACTTCGACTCTTTTTTAATCCAAAAGTTTTTTAATTTTGGTGGTTTAAAGTCTGAGTCAACTGCTTCTGCATTTATATTCTGTTTAAAAGTAAGTAAAACTCCAAAAGGCTCACCTACATATACCTCTTGACTAAGTGCTTCAAGAGTCAACTCAAAATCATTAGAAGCAGTTTTTTGTTGTGCAATAACTGTCACTTTTATAGGTTTTGAACTCTGTGTTTTTCCATCGATAATCATACTTATTGGATCAATGGTACATGAACTATGAGGTGTAAAAGTATAACCATACATATGAGTTACACTTTTAGCTCCATTTACTATGTTTATGCTTGTACTCTTCGCTGTTCCTTCTACATTAACTCCACAAAGCTTATCGATCATAGGTGCAGAAAGGTTCTCTCCACTAACTTCAACATTAAGTGTTATAGAGTCACCTGAACTAACAATTGTGTCATCTAAACTCACTTTAAAACTTGCATGTGCAAAAGTAGTAAATAAAATTATACTTAATGCTATTTTACCAAGGTTTTTCATTACTTTGCTCCTGTTGATTTTGCATTTTTTCTAACTTGTATATGTGACTAACGGGTGCTTCATTAAGACGTTGTAGCCACTTTGTTTGTTCAAGATCACTCATCTGCTTAGGATCATTATCTTCACTTTGAGCTTGTTGTTGCATCTCTTTCATATCATCTTCTTTTTTTTCTTTATCACTCTTTTTACTTTGAGCTCTTTCATTTTTCTCTTTAGCATCATCTTTTTTCTTCTTCTCATCTTTCATATTTTCAGACTTTTGAGAATCTTTTTTATCTTGCTCTTTACTCTCTTTTGACTCGTCACTTTTTTTATCTTTTGAATCTTTTTTGGGATCGCCATCTTTTGACTTATCATCTTTCTTCTTTTGATCACCATCTTTATTTTGTTGATCTTTTTTATCATCAGAATCTTTTTTTTCATCATCTTTTTTCTGATCTTTTTTATCTTTCTTTTTTTGCTTTTTTTGTTTTTTTATAGCTTTCTTAACAGCTTCTAAATTTTCACGAGTCTGTTCGTCCTCTTTTATAGATAGAGAGTTTTCATAAGCTTTTACAGCTTCGTCTAACTTATTAGACTTGGCATAAGTATTGCCTAGGTTATGTTGCGATCGCAAATAAAGCTCACTACTGCCTTTAGCTATACCTGCATAAGCTTGCGAAGCTTCTTTATATAACTTTTGGTTGTAAAGTGCATTTGCTCTGTTATATTTAGCTTGTTCGGAGTCAAACTTATCGTAAAGTTCACTACTCTTTTTAAACTCTTTTTGATTATAAGCTTCTTGAGCAGACTCTAATGTTTGAAAGTCCAAAATAT
Organism: Helicobacteraceae bacterium; assembly: GCA_013138865.1. Classification (GTDB taxonomy): domain Bacteria; phylum Campylobacterota; class Campylobacteria; order Campylobacterales; family Sulfurimonadaceae; genus GLR69. The sequence goes on from WTBY01000003.1 coordinate 10,008, forward strand.
CTGCATTAAGATCATATGAATTGAACACTATAACTAAGGCTAAAAGAGAAGCTATATTTTTAGTAGATCTTCTAGGTAAAGAGCTAAGAGCAAAAAGAAGTATAAAAATAGAGAGTGCTAATGGGTATTGAAATAGTTGAGTGTTCTGCACAATCTCCTCCTCTTTTAGTGATTTCTTTTGAGTTTTAGAGTTTATTTCACTTAGCATCGCTTCTATATCTTTATTTGACGTAGTTGCTTGAATATAACTACCACCACTTTTAGTTGCAAGTGTTGAGACACTTTCATTTAGTTTTGAGATAATTATTTTTCCATTATGCTTTATAAAACCGCCATTTTTCTCTTTTATAGGAGCACCCTTAGGAGTTCCCATACCTAAAACAAAAACTTTTATATTATTCTCTTTTGCGTAAGCTATTTCATTACTTAAATTATCTTTATCTCCACCGTCACTTAAAATAAGCAGGTACTTATTTTCATTCTTTTCTAGCATCTCATTAGATGAGAATAGAAGCTGTTGAAAGTTAGTACCCTTTTCACTTATAGAAGAGGGACGCAATTGTTTCAGTAAAAATCTAACAGCTCTATGATCAAAACTTAATGGAGCGATCAAGTAAGCAGAACTTCCAAATGCCATGACACCTATTCTCTCACGTGGTGCCAAACTAAGTAGAGTTAAAATTTTCTCTTTTGCCATCTTTAGCCTTGATGGATATACATCTTCTGCAAGCATTGAGTTTGAAATATCAAGTGCGACCATAATATCTGCACTTTTTGACTCGACTTTTATCTTTTCACCTTTTATAACAGGTTGAGAAAGAGCTATAATCATAAAAAAGAATGCTAACAAATAGAGTGCATTTCTTGCGTTTAAAGTTAATCGGTTACTATTGACTGAAAGTTTTTCTAAAACCTCATCACTAAAAAACTCAAAACCTTTAGATTTTTGAGTCATTATAAAATAGAATAAGACAAATAAAAAAATCATCATAAAGAAAAAACTTGGATATATAAAACTCATCTTTTATTCCTTACAAAAACATATATTAGTAGAAAAAATAGTCCAAAGAAAAGTGGTAAATGGTAAAAATAGTTTTTGAATGTAAACTCATTTCTCTGGATTTTAGACTTCTCTAGTTCATCAATTTTTTTATAAATTTGTAAGAGCTGTCTTGATGAAGTTGCGCCAAATGCAACTCCTCCACTCTCAGTTGCGATCCTATTTAGTAAAGCACCGTTATATTCATGTGCTTCACCAATTCCGATCACATAAACTTTTATGTTGTTCTTCTTTAACAATGCCATAGCCGTGTCAAGATCTATTTTAGAAGTTCCACTATCATGTCCATCTGTTAATAAAATAGCTATTTTACTCTTTGCTTTTGACTCTGAGAGAAGATTTGCTCCTTGTGCTAAGGACTCATAAAGAGCAGTATATTTTCCTGCCATACCAATGTTAAGTTGTGAGACTATACGATCGAGTATTTTTTTGTCATAAGTGAGAGGAGAAGCTATAAATGAGTACTGTCCAAATACAACTAAACCTAAGTTGTCATTGACACGCTCATTTATAAACTCTTTAACTATATTCTTAACTACCATAAAGCGATCAGCACCAGTATTAGCACGATCAAAACCTCTTGCACTCATAGACTGAGACGCATCTAAAATAAGAGCTATATCAATTCCATCTGTTGGTTTAACAGTTATATTTTCATCTTTAACAGGTGAGCTTAGAGCAAAAACTACAAGTACTAACCCTAACCACTTCAAAAGGCTTAAAAACTTCATACTCACAAGTTCACTTTTAGGTGAATTTAGTGAATGAGGAAAATATATGGCACTATTTTTTTGTTTACAAAACTTGGCACAAATAGCAAAAAGTATAAGTATACTTAGGACTTCAGGGTACTCTAAATAGATACCATCAAACATCTATCATACCTTTGTAAATTTCAAAATATGCTTTTACTTTTTCATCTATTACTTCAACATCTTTTTTATACTTGTACGCTGAGAGTTGCTCACTTAAATTTTGATACTTCTGCTGTAGTTGTTCACTATCATTTGAGAAAGTTAGTCCATATTTACTTATGTCATAAGCCGCTGCTTTAGGATCAGAAAAATCTATATTTTGTAATGCTTCAAAGTCACGTTTACGAATATTTAATTTTTTAACTCTTGTAAAATAGTTATAGATCCAAATAGCTAAGAATATTAATACAACTAAACCAACAACAACTAAAGCTATTAAAATATAAAGAGATTGGTCAGGTACTTCTACAAGTGGTTTAATATCATGTAGAGGTATATTTAAATCTTGCTGTTTCATTTTGCTGCCTCAAAAAGTCTTTTTAGTTTTATAATTGGGTTTTCATCTGTATAAATTTTACTAAAACGTATATTCTCTTTTCTAAACCTAGAATATAGCTCTATGTCGTGAGTTCTTACTTTTTGAGCATACGCAGAAGCAGTTGAATTGTTAAAATTACCCTCTAATGTTGCACCTGTTTGTGGATCTATAAGCGTAGAAAAACCAAACTCTGGTGGATTCTCTTCTAGTCTATCTCTTACTATTACACATATAACTTCATGTTTTTTAGCTAATAATTTTAGTGAAGGAACATCAAAAAAGTCCCCTACTAAAATTATTAGTGAACGTCTTTTAACTCTTTTGTATAAAGTATCAGCCATTAAAGAGTAGTTACTACCTTGGTTAAGCGAACTAAAATCTAAAACATCTTGTGTCACTTTAGAGACTACAAAATTTCTTTTAGATGCCTTCTCGCTCATCTCTAACTTATCAGTAAAAATAAAAGAGCTTAAAAGATCTCCATTTTTAACAACATTAAAACCCACAATCGCAACTATTTCTGCTATTAAATCTTGTTTTAAACGAGTTGAACCAAAGTGAACTGAACCATTTAACATTGTGCTAACTACAACATTAAGCTCACGCTCTTCACGGAAGACTTTTATAAATGGAGTACGCATTTTAGCCGTTACATTCCAATCTATATGACGAATATCATCACCTATATTGTACTCACGTAGCTCTATAAAGTCGTAGCCCTCCCCTTGAAAGACAGAAGGGTTGTTACCAATCATTTCACTAAAGACGGATCTCTTCGCCTTTATAAGTAGTTTTTTTAAGCTCATTAGGGAATAGCTATACTACTTAGAACTTTGTCAATAATCTCATCCGTAGTAATATTTTCAGCTTCTGCTTCGTATGTTAAAACTATACGGTGACGCATAATATCTTTAGCTATATAAGCAACATCAACAGGAGATACAAAATCTTTCTCACGTAAAAAAGCCATAGCTTTTACAGCTTTAAACATATCGATACTAACACGAGGAGATGCACCAAACTGAATATACTCACTAAGTTCACTTAAGCCATAGTTTTCAGGATTCCTAGTTGCATCTACTAAAGTGATTATATACTGCTCAACTTCTTTATCTATATGGATCTCTCTAATAGTTTTTTTAATTTCTAAAAGTTCATCTTTGTCAATAGCTGAGTTTATAGTCTCAGAAGTCTGCATAGAGATACGACGTGCGATCTCTAGCTCCTCTTCTTTTGTGTTATAACCAACTTGTAGTTTTAACATAAAACGATCTAGTTGAGCTTCTGGTAGTTGGTAAACGCCCTCTTGTTCTACTGGATTTTGTGTAGCCATAACAAAGAAAGGTGGTTCAAGTTTAAAACTTGTGTCACCCAAAGTCACCTGTTTCTCTTGCATTACTTCAAGTAGAGCAGACTGAACTTTTGCAGGAGCACGGTTGATCTCATCTGCTAAAAGAAGGTTTGTAAATATAGGACCTTGCTTAATTTTAAATTCGTTATTTTGAGGATCATAGATCTCTGCACCTAAAATGTCAGCAGGAAGTAAGTCAGGAGTAAACTGAACACGTTTAAAATTCAGACCTAACGCTTGAGAAAGAGCATTAACCGTTGTAGTTTTTGCAAGTCCTGGAACACCCTCGATCAAAATATGTCCATCACAAAGAAGAGCAATCAAAAGAGAGTCAATCATTTTTTGTTGTCCAACAACGACCTTGGCAACTTCGGTTTTAATATTTTTTATTTTGTTTATCATTAGTAGTACCTTATATAATATTTTAGTAGTTTATTATATCTGAACTAATGAATAACTAATAGAGAGTTAATGGTTGGTTAATAGTAAAAGTAAATAGTGTAAAAATAGAAGGGTGCCTGACACCTTTTTTTAGGAAGTTTTTTTAATCATGGAGATGTATTTAATTTATAATCAGCATATTTTTGATTAAATATTTTTTCTGTTTTTGTATCTGCTCTTAATATAAATGTAGAGTTTGGGGTTAAGTACAATTTATATATTTTTTTACCATTCAATCTAACTGATACATTATTATCATCACTGAAAACAGGGTCTTTTAACTCTTCCATAAACCTTTCATTCCACTCATAATCAAAATAACGAACATAATCAAATCTTGGAAATTGTGATTTTGTTATTTTATATTCTGGTAAAGTAGTATTTTTAGAAGAGTCCCAACCATCGTAAATCAATTTTTGTTTTAATTTTTCAAATAGTTTAAATCTTATCTCTTTGCTTGGAATAAAATTAGTACCTGGTAAAATAGCAAATGAAAAAGGGTAATTACCAACTTTTATCTCTATGTCATTTAATATAATAGTATCAATATTATACTTAACTGTTTTAATCTGTTGTAACTCTTTTGATATTGCCAAACTCCAATCATCTGATATAATATACTTTTTATCAATATCCATACTATCTACATGATTTGCTATATGATCCCATTTATTTCTTCTTATTTTAAATAATTTAATAAAATTAAATAATATATCTAAAATTTTTAATTTTTCCATTATTGAACTCCTATTGGTTTGAGATTTGATATTCAATAAAGGGTCTGACCCTAAAGTTATAACATTTTAATTAGTAGAAATTTTAGTTTCTTTATATAAAAATATACCAAATATAATAACAAATGCTACTAATACTATCATACTACTATTCATGAGAAATTCCTTTAATCAAATAATAACCTACAATATAAAATAAAATGCCAATAAAGCCTATACCAATAACAATAAAATCACTAATCTTATCATTCAAATATAAGCTTACAAAAGATAAAACAAGTAATAAGTTTGCTAACGATTGTAAGTTTTTACCTGTTTCTTTAAGCGCTTCTTTTTCATTTAAACATTATACAACAAAAGCAAATAAATGTAAAACTATCTAAAAATCATTATTTTATTAAAAAAACTGTACTGTTATCACTAAGTCCTACTAGTGAAAATTTCTTTTTATCCCACTCTTCAAAAAATAGTCCTCTGTATAGAAAGTTATTAAAGTAAAAAATGTTGCCTCCTATAAGGTATTTATTTTTATAATTTACTAAAAAATATAGGTTATTAGTCTCATAAACTCTGTTCATAGACTTATTTCCTGTGCTGATCACTCTGTACGATTTAACATGAACTTTCTCTTTTCCATACGTTAAAACACCTTTTTCAGCATTAAAACTTACACCACCAGCAGGTAAGTGTTGTGGTTTTTTTAGATCTAGTACAAAGCCACCTTGCATACTTAACTGATCTTGTTGCGATACTTTTCCTGTGTTTATATTGTAAAGTGAAAATTCTCTTATAACATTCGCTATTTTCAGTATATTGTCAGGTATGTAAAGAAGTGTATATTTCTCTCCCTTACACATTTTTTTCATAGGTTCACTTGATGCCGATAGATCTGAAAATAGTATTTTAGAGACTTCTCGCAAATCACTATTTGCATGACTTCCATTGTCCACAACAGGTCTCCACGATGTGTAGTATTTTAAAATATGTCCATAGTCCCACCAACTTAGCACACAAGCATTAGGAAATCTTTTGTCAAGTACTTCTAAAACCCCTACATCATTTGATCGTAGGTATTTAGGTTCAAGGTTTTTGTTTACTTCATTTATAAGTAACATATTTACATAGAGTTGTATAGCTGTTAATAGTGCTACAATAGAAACGATTATAACTCTTTTTATAGGCAATTTTTCTAATAGAAGAAATAGTAAATATATCGCTCCTGCATTAATAACTATACCCCCCAAAAAGTGCAAACCTTAGACCTCCTAAAAATGTGCCAGCTATCGAGAGGTAGATCCAAATAAGTAAAAAGTTTAAATGTTTATACCTAATAGAGAGTAAAAGAGATCCTATAAATGATATGTAGAAAATATACTCATAGTTATTTAAAAATTTCAAAGTAGCTTTATAGTCTAATATTTTAGACTCTTGTACTGTAGCTTGTGCGTTCATAAGATAGATCTCTTTTCCATCTTTCATAGTTGCTGTTACTTTCTTGTCTAAGGTCGCATCTGTATATGATCGTATTTTAGTCTCTATATTAGTATAATTTAAGCTAGCAAATAGTAGCCCTGTAACAAGAGTAACAATTTTTAAAACTTTCAGATCTATTTTAGTCAATAACTTAGAGTTTAAAATGTAGAGTATAAAGCCAAGCCAAGCACTAATATTTATGAATACATTATAGTTTATGAGCTTGTATAGTAACATACCAAAAGCTACGAGTATGAGTGAGTCAAAATATTCATACTTTTTTTCAAACAGAGCAAACAGGACTAAAAGTCCAACTATCGGTACTATTAAGTATATACCCGCATGGTATGTTAGTAGAAGTAAAAATATACTTAGAGTTATGATCGCATCATTTAAAATGTTTTTAGTACGAAGTTTTATAATTATTGAGCTGCTAAGTGTTGCAAGAAAAAGGATAATTAACATATCTGTATCAGCGTATCCAAGGTGTGTTCTTATGTAAAACCCAAGCACACTACTTAGTAAAAGAGCGTTAAAAAAGCCTAACCAAAAGAGTCGTAGAGAATTAAAAGCCAACACAATAGGAATAACTACAAGTGAAGAGACAACAGCAGGTAAAAAGAGCATTACTTGCTCTACACTAAAGGGGCTATACATAGTAGTGTAAGCTACTAGGTAGGCTGTTAAGTTATGGTTGATCTGTATAGACTCACCAACTATGATTTTTTTAGCTATGTCTCCGTAGTGAGCAGCGTCATCACTCCATATAGAGAGTAGTTCCCCTGCATAATATAAACTTTGATCATCTTTAACCATGTAGTACAAACTTAGCTTTATAGCTAGTGCGACTAAAAATGCCACTAAAACAAATAGGTATAGTGTCCGACCAGTTAGGTGTTGTTTGTTAAGTGTTAAAAATGATAAAAATTTAGAGTTCATAAAGAGAGTGCTGAAAGAGGAAAACCTCTTTCAAGCTAAGAAACTTACTTAGTGAAGTTCATGTAAAGTGTTTTAACAGAGTTGTTTGAGTCACCAAAACCATCTGTAGCACCAAATATAACTTTTACTTTAGTATTTGCACTTGCATTTGTGATACCAGTAGCAAAAGTTGCAGCTGTAGAATTTGCAATTGATAATTTATAACTATCAGTTCCATTATTAGCCCATGCCATATTTAGTAAAGCAGAACCATTCCAAGATCTAAACTGTAAACTAGTTGCATTAGCAGCAACTGCTATGTAGCCTTGTGCAGCAGCCAATGTAGCATTAGCTGTAGTTGCACTTAATGCACCTGTAGAAATTGCTGAATCAGTCCAGTTTGAACTAGCAGCATAATCAGTAGCTTGTGTACCATTTTGTACAGCAACAGAAGCTATCCACATAGTTGCATTAGAAGCACCTGTAGTGTTGTCATAGTAAAACTTATCACCATCAGGATCAGTAATGTTGAAATCTTGTTCCATAACTAATGCACCATTAGTTGCCGTTCTCATCCCAGCTACAACACTTTCATCAGTAGCAGTAACATTAGCTAAACCTGTTTGTGCAGCATTTGTATTAAAACTTAATAGTGTTCCAGCAATACTAGTAAATGTAGTCGCATTTGGAACACGGTTGATCATAACAGTTACGTTTTGTTCAGTACCTGATTTTGTAAACTCATCTTTTGGAGTAATTCTAAGAACTGAGTAAGGGTGTCTTCCAGAAACAGAAGCGAAACCTGAGTTGTTACTATCAACAGTTACATAAAGTTCTCCACTAAATGAACCATTAATATCTGCAGTTCCTGTAGCATTATAACCATTACCAAGTGCTAGTAATACAGCATCTCCAGCAGTTTGACTGATAGTAAATGTATTTAACATCTCGTTAACATCAACGTCTGTCTTAGCTAATGTAAATGTTAAGTTTGCATCTTTATTTGCAGTATCTGTACTTACAACAACTGAACCATTATTCATATTAGTTGCAGCACTAACAGTTGCATTAGTATCAGCATTATATGCAGCACCTGCAGTAATTTTAGAGTTATAAGCTGGAGCAGTATTTACTCTAGCATTAGTTGCAGTAACACCATTTCCTCTGAAGTCAACATAGTTTTGTTTAAATAGTGAAATACCTGTTGTGCTTCCTACTGTTGAAGGTGTCATTGCGTATGCTTGACTATTAGCTACATCATATTTAAGAACTGACATATTGTTACCACTAGCATCTGTTGCTTTGAAACCTATTGTAGCATCTGCTAAATTAACAAGATCTCCTAAGTTAGAGAAGTTACCAGTACTACCGTCTTGTGATGTATGGTTTCCATCTAGTGCTACGTAAACTGCATCATATAATGAAGCAACATCAAATGTTGTTTTTGCTGTAGCACCACTTGCATCAGTTACAAGACCTGCTGCTGTTAAAGAAGCACCGGCTGCTGTTTCTAAATCAGCTAATGTCCAAGTGTCAGTATATGAAACACCTTCATTTGATGTACTTGTTACTTTTACGCTAGTTAATGAAGTATTTGTATCTGCAGTAAACTTAACTTTAGAGTCTTGGTATCTTGTCATGTTGTAATCATTTAACTCAATAGCAATTTTAGTAGCTTTCGAGAATGGAGCTTCAACTGCTGTACCTTTTGCAACAAATTCTGCAAAGAATGTAGCTTTTGTGTTATTTAAATCAGCAGTAGCTGTTCCTGTCTCAATATAAAATGTTGCAGCTAAACCATTAGTCTGAGCATCATTATTTAATTTGAAACCATTTTCATTGTCTGGTGCTAAGCTATTAATAGCCATGTAATTACCAGCAGCAGATTTAACTAATCTTAACGCACTAGTTGTGTCAATTGGTTGAAAGTCATTCGTGCTTGTTGTACCATTGGCAACATTGTTTACAAGAGCGTTTTCCATATCAACTGATTTTAAACTACCATCAACAATAAATGTTCTTGAAACAGCTGTAAACTGTTGTAGTTGAGTGTCAATAGCAGCAATAGCTGCTGCTTCAATATTTGCTAAATTAGCATCAAGATCTGCACCAGCTTTTTTTGTAATTAAGCTTGCTACAAAGTCTGCTGCTTTTGCACTTGAAAGTGTTCCTAAAATTGCATTCATTGCACCAAAGTCAGTACCTGCTTTAGGCTCAGTTGATGTAAGATCAGCTTGAGTTAAACCTAGAGCTTCGGCAACTTGTTTTGTTAGAGCAGTTACATTTGCTTCATCAGAAATATTGTAGTCATTTTGATTTGACAACATTGTGTCAGCAATTGCAGTTGAAAATGAAGTTAAGTATTTGAAACCTTTTGCTGGCATTTTATACTCTGTTGTTGTTAAATTAGCTTCATTACCAGCATCATTAAGAATAGTAATGTACGTTTTAACACCACTTGGTTTAAGTGAAAGATAAGTAGTACCAGCTAGGTCTGTTCCAGTAGCATTTGATTCTACTACACCACTTGCACCTAATGTGTACTGTGAATAGAGTGTACCATCAAGATTTCTACCTGTTACGTTACCATCAACAAGTTGACCCTTAACAGCTGTTGCTGTTGAAGAAACTCCTGATGTTGTTGTAGGCGTAGTTGAAGAAGAACTTCCACACCCTGCGAAACCAGCCGCAAGAATTGTTGCCGCAGCAACCGAAATTAAAGATTTGTTTATAGTCATAAAGACTCCTTTTTATGTAAGATTTTGCAAATTCAAATTCGCCAAAGTCTTGTTTATAGTATTGTCATAGGTTTTGCTATGTTACTAGTAAGAACAAAACAATGCTCAATACTCACTTTGCGAACCCATTTTAAAAGGTAAAATATAGTTTATATATAAAACCCGCGAGGACATTATACTTTACGTATAGTTATTTATACCTTAAGTGAAGTTTTTGAATTAGTTATTTTTATTTATTATCTATTTAAATAGTTGTGTTAGAGTGTAAAAGGAAGAGAGAATGCAATGGTGCTAAAAGTAAACTCTTAGCACCTTTACAGGTAAAAACCTGCAAATTCAAAACGTGGAATCATGCTTTAATATTTTACGTGTCAACTTGTGCACAAGTTTGAACATGACACTATAAGTAAAGATAACTTCAACAACAGAAGTATACGTTAAGTATAATTAGCTATACCTTAAGTCTATAGGTTTTTATTAAACTATCTCTTTTAAAGGAGGTAAGTTATGGAACTTTATGAGAGAATTAACACTATACTAAAACTAAAAAAGTTAAATAAAAAAGAGTTTGCTTTAAAACTTATAGACTTATCTCCTAAGTTAAAAAGAACTGGTGAGACTCCTACACTTACCACTATTTACTCATACCTTAATGGGAATAGAGAAGTTCAAGTTGAGCTTATAAGCTATATAGCCGAAGTTTTAGACATAAGTGAACAAGAGTTATTTGAGCATAGTTCTGAACCTTATGAAGTTGAGACAGCCTCTATGCTTAAATATGCACCTAAAAGTATAGTTATGAAAATACAAGAGAAATTAGAGCCTTATAAACGAATACACGATGAGTTGGATAAAGAGATATAATACGCTATAATTTTGTCAAAGGGCTAGAGGGTTTAACCCTCTTAACTCTAAAGCTAACTTTAAATCGGAAAATTATAATAGTTAGCCTAAGTTTAAACCTTTTCATGGTTTATTCCTTTGACAAATTTGTCCTAGCTCGTAAGAGTTAGGAACTTCTTACTTTAACTAACAACTACTCATTAAACTTAAAATATGTCAAAATGCAATATTTTTTAATATTTTATTACTTTTTAACTAAACTAACTTATGAAAAAAATAGAAGATCTTTTTAATTTAGACAAACCTAGAGAAAAGTTATTTTTAAAAGGTGCTTCTTCTTTAAAAGAGTATGAGCTTATGGCTATTTTACTTGGAAGTGTTGGTGGCGATCTTTTAAGTGTCTCTAAAAAAGTGATGCGTGTTATAGAAAATAAAAATCATTCTGAATTAAGCATAAAAGATTTTACTTACATAAAAGGGATCGGTAGAGTAAAGGCTATGAACATTTTAGCTATGTTAGAGTTTCATAAACGCTTTAGCAAGAGTGAAAAACTTTTTATAAAAGATTCGCGTGTAGTGTATGAAAATTTAAAAGAGTACTATAACAAAAAGCAGGAGTACTTAATACTTTTTACTTTAGATGGTGCAAGAGGGTTAATAGAAAAAAGAGTTATCACTATTGGTATTTTAAATGAGTCCTTGATCCACCCTAGAGAGGTTTTTGCTCCAGCCATAGAAGATCGAGCAGCTTCAATCATTTTAGCCCACAACCACCCTAGTGGTTGTTTAAAGGCTAGTGAAATGGATCTGCATATGACCAACATTATAAAGCAGAGTGCAGAACTATTGGGTATAGAGTTTTTAGACCATATTATTTTTACTAAAGATGGTTTTAGTTCTATTTTAAATAGTGAAATTATGGGGTTTACTTAAAGAAAAAACACCATAAACTAATACAGCTAATACAGCTAAAATTCCAAAAGCACCTACTAATTCATTCATTATAAATCCTCTAGTTCATTGATTAAAATATCAATATTTTTTCTTAATCTATTCATTTTGTAAATAATCATAAAAGCAACAATAACACCACTCAAACCAATCAAAGAGTAAAAAAGTACTAACTTACCTATTATTACTTGATAAAAAACAGTAAAACTACCAGTTAAAATAGTCATAAAGAATATAAACATATTTTTATGATCATCTCTTAATATGTTTATTTTCTCTTTAATATTATCTAACTTGCTCATGTTATCATTATACAACAAATAAAAGTAAATGCGAAATAGTTGTAAATTGTAATGATCGCAATACTAATTTAATCTCTTTCTTACAACTTAAGTGTTAGTATCACATACTAATTTTTTAATATTTTTTGGAGACTTAATGGACGCTGCTAAACTAATCTGGATGAACGGAAAATTTATACCTTGGGCTGATGCTACAACGCATGTACTTTCACATACACTACACTATGGAAATGGTGTAATTGAAGGTACAAAAGCTTATAAAACTGAAAAAGGCTATGCAATTTTTCGTCTTAATGATCATACAACTCGCCTTAAAGAGTCAGCTAAAATGACTTTAATTGATATACCTTACACTGTAGAAGAGATGAATGAAGCACAAATAGAGCTTATTAAACTAAATGAGTTCAAAGCTGACAATATCTATATTCGTCCATTCTCATTTTTAGGTTATGGCGTTATGGGTCTTCAACATTCTGAGGCTCCAGTTGAGACAATTTTAGCTGCTTGGGAGTGGGGAGCTTACTTAGGCGAAGAGGGACTTAAAAGTGGAATAAAACTTAAAGTTGCTTCTATGACTCGTCCTGCAAACACATCTAATATGGGTAAAGCAAAAGCAACTGCAAACTATTTAAACTCTCAAATGGCTAAACATGAAGCTCTTGATTGTGGTTATGATGAAGCTCTTTTACTTGATGATCAAGGTTATGTGGCAGAAGCTAGTGCTGCATCTTTTTTCATGGTTCGCCATGGCAAACTTATAACTCCACCAAATGATAATTCTTTAGAGTCTATTACTCAAAAGATGGTTATTGAGTTAGCTAATGATATGGGTATAGAAGTAGAGCGTCGCCGTATATCTCGTGAAGAAATTTATGTAGCTGAAGAGTGTTTTTTAACAGGAACAGCAGCTGAGATCACACCTGTTAAGAATATAGATGGTCGCATAATTGGTTGTGGTTCTCGTGGTGATATAACGGAGAAACTCCAATCTACTTATTTTGATGTTGTATTTGGTCGTAACGCTAAATATGAACACTATTTAACGTATGTAAACTAATAACTTTTAAAGGGCATTTGCCTTTTACTGTAATTCTGTTGTACTTATTTTTACTACTGCGAACATTGTTGCTAAAAATACACCTAATGAAATTATAAAATATATATTTTCTTCTAACATTATAGATCCCTTAATAATTTAATTTTTTTAACTGTTATTTTAAGTAACCATAGGATGACAATACATAAAAAAATAACAGCTATTAGTGCATATATAAGCTTACTAGATGTTTCGTGCTGTGCAATCCAACCAATTAGCGAGACTACTATAATAATCATTGTAATTAATAAACTTCTAAATAAAATAATTTCTTCTTTTAATTCATCTAATTTAGCCATTAAAAATTATACAATAAAAGTAAAAAAATGTAAATGAAGCAGTGAGTTAGTTCATCCTATTAAATAATGTAAAAGGCTATAGCAAAAAACTGAAAAGTTGATCCTGCTAAAACAAAAAGATGCCAGATCGCGTGAAAGTAGTTGATCTTGTCTTTTATATAAAAAACTATTCCACTAGTATATGCAACACCTCCTGCAATCATTAAGTAAAAGCCTATCTCATCTATATTATTTTTAAAACTATCGAATACTAAAATAATCATCCAACCCATAACTACATAAGCTACTAAAGATAACGCTTCAAAACGTCTAGGGTATTTAAATTTTAGAAATATTCCTACAAAAGCGATCAACCATTCAGTGATGAAGATAGATACTCCTTCAACTCCACCAACACAAAGTAACATAACAGGTGTGTAAGTTCCTGCAATTAAAAAGTATATAGCACTATGATCAAATTTTTGTAGAAGGTGTTTTAGTTCATTGTGTGCTGAAGCATGATAGAGAGTTGAGCTACCATACATTATGACAAGTGAAACTCCATATATGGTTGCAGAAAATATGTTTATTAAAGAGTTATCTAAAGATATAGTAAATAAAAAAAGCAGTGCCACTACGCTTAATAATAGCCCTACTCCATGTGTTATAGCGTGCCAAATCTCTTCACTTACTGAAAAATCATTTGCTTTTTTTTTCATATATAATATTTCCTTATTCTGAATTATTATATCGTACAAATTCTATTTCTACCACTACCTTTAGCTTTATAAAGTGCTTTGTCTGCTCGTTTTAAAGCTAGTTCAATATTATTTTCTTTTTTAACATCTATTTGAGAAATACCCAAGCTTGCACTAATTTTTAGTTCTTTATTCACTTCAAGTTTTATAACTAGTGCTTCTATATCTTGTCTAATTTTTTCTGCTACAATTGCAGCACCTTCAACCGAAGTATTTGGTAATAATATTACAAACTCTTCTCCACCATATCTACAAATAATATCACTTTTTCTTTGTTGCTCAATAAGTTTATTTGATAATGTAACAATTACATCATCACCAACTTGATGACCATAAGTATCATTTACATTTTTAAATTTATCAATGTCCAATATAATTATAGATAGATCTTGTTTCTCTCTTTTTGACAAGTCCAACATATTTTCTGAAATTTTTGTCAAATATCTTCTATTGTATAATTTTGTAAGTGGGTCTAACAAAGCTAAAAGTTTTAGCTTTTCTTGAGCTTTTTCTAGCTCTTTAGCTTGTTGTACTAGTTTAACTTGAGTAGTTATAAACTGACCTTGAGCCTCTTTTTGAGTACTAATATCCAAAGCTATTGACACTAAAATAGCTCTTCCATCTTCTAGCTTAGTAACTTTATTTTGTATTTGGTACCATTTATTTGTTTTTTCATTAAAATGTTCAGTTTCATATTCATAAATTTCTTCAGTATTAGAATCAAGTTTATTCTTGATACCACACCAAGAGCATCTTGAACTTTGACCATAAATAGATTCCCAACACTTATTTGCACTCTCATCTATCATAAAAAATTTCATTGCATTATTTTTATAAACTACTTCTGAAGATTCTATATCAACAACGCTTATAGCAAAACTAGATGTTTCGTTACAAATTAAATTTTTTAATTCTAACTCATTTATTTTAATCATCTAGTAGATACTCTTCTTCATTCGTAGTATCTTTTTTATATATATTACTAATAGCTTCATTTAAATTAGTTTCATTCATGGGCTTGAGAATATACCCTTTAGCTCCTGATTGTAGTGCTTTCATAATAATCTCTTCTTGTCCATGAGATGTAGCTACTATAATATTTACCTTATCGTTAAATTCTCGTATTTTTAAGATTGCTGTTATACCATCCATATCTGGCATAGTAATATCCATAGTGATAATATCAGGCTTTAACTCTGCACACATTTTTACAGCAATAGCACCATTTTCAGCTTCGCCTACAACGTTATGACCTAAATTTTCAACATAAGATTTAATATTATTTCTCATCAGTATAGAATCATCTACAATTAAAATATTTAACATAATTTAATCTTCCTCATCTAAAAATTCATCCATAGCTCTGTTTTCTAACTCATTGAAAATCTTGCCGATGGCTTCTCTTAATTTTTCAAGTGATACAGGTTTTAAAATATATCCTTTTGCTCCAGACTTTAGAGCATTCATAACCATTGCTTCTTGACCATGCGATGTAACCATAATGACATTCGCATTAGCATCAAACTCTTTAATTTTTTGAACTGCTGTAATTCCATCCATATCAGGCATAGTAATATCCATAGTTACTAAATCTGGTTTATACTTTTTGTAAGCCTCAATACTTGAGTGTCCATCAACAGCTTCAAATACTATATTATGACCAAGTCCTTCTAAACTTCTTACTAAATTAACTCTCATAATAAGGGAGTCATCTACAATTAATACGTTTAATTTTCTACTCATCATATTTCCTTAAAATTTTCCTACTAAAATTTGCATTTCACCATACTCTGTATCAACTAACACATGAGCTATATTTTGATGCAAGTCGTGAGTTATGAGTTCATCATGCTCTACAATACATGGTGTTGTAATCTCTAAAACAGTTTTGTCATAAGGGTTAAAAAGTGCATTTCCTACTATAATATTTATAACCTCTTTAGAGATACTTTCTCTATATTCTACTACTTCACTATCCTTAATCGGATGCCCTTGATTAAATTCATTTAGTAGTTTATCTAATAAAAACTTATCATAACTAATACATACTGATACATCGACAAGTCCACTTATATGTATGTATGCGCAATACTCTTTTATTTGTATCTCACCTATCAAAGAGTAAGAAAATTCAGCTTTATTTTGTATATTTATTTTCATATCACTTTGAAGATAGGTTGTTGCCCTATTTACAACAGGTGAGAGTATATACTCTATAGTAATATTATCTCGATTATTTGAAGCAATATTAATTAAATTACCATAAATAGAAGTTGGTATTTTTAAAATAAATTTACTTCCCTCACCAACTACACTTTCTATCTCTATCTCACCGGAAAGTTTTTCAACCTCCGCTTTGAGTGCACCCATACCAATTCCACGACCTGATAGTTCTGTAACACTATCATTTGTAGATAAGCTATCTATAAAGATTAGGTCTAATAGCGATGCATTACTCATATTTGATAGTTCAAACTCTGTAAATAAATTTGCTTTTAATGCTTTGAGTTTCAATTTATCTGTGTCTATACCAGCACCATCATCTGTTATAATTATTTTAAAATTATCTTTATTATTTTCAATGTGACAAGTAATTGAAGCATATTCACTTTTCTTCAAAGTTAACCTTGTTTCTAAGTCTTCGACTCCATGATCGATTGCATTTCTAAAAAGATGTATTAAGGATTTTATAAAAGTTTTAAAATGGATAGGCGTAAGAATATCTTCTCCACCAACAATTTTAAATTCTACTAATTTTTTCTCTTGTGTAGATGCTATCTCTTGACATAATTTAGGATATATTGAAAGAGCATGATTAAGTGTTGTTCCCCTAGCTTTATTTATCTCATTAAGTATATCTTCATAAGTATTTATATGTTGATTATCAGCTTGAAGAAGATAAGTTATTTTGTCTTCTATATTAAAAATAAATTTATCATCAACCTCTAGTTTATGTTGCTTACCAAAGAATTCTAGTCCTAAGATCTCTTTTATTACATATAGATCTTTGTTTAACCATTCATTCATATCTGATTTATCTAAGATATTTAATAAATCTTGATTTGTTATATTTTCATGTGTACTAATTGTTGATAGCTCTGTTTCTAAATTATGTAGTTCTTTAACACAGTTTTGCATTCGTAGTTGTGCAAAACTACCTTTATAAGTATGTATATCACGGTATAGTTCACTAAGATTTTCCTTAGCAGTTAAATTTGGGTTTATAAATACTCTTTTATTTTTAGAAAATTTCTCAAAATCATCTTTAAGTTCATAAAATTGAATAGGCTCACTAACAATGATTACAATCATTTTTAAGATCTCTTGCTCTTTTTCTATTTTCTTTTCTAATATTTTTTCTTTAGTTACATTAGTAAGTACAATCATATACGTTTTATTATTTAAAATTTTATAATCTATTTTTATTGCTCTTCTGTTTACGATCACTTCATTTGGTAAGAGAGATAACATCGCATCTTTAATTAGTTCATCTTTTTCATTTACGACATTTAAAAGAGCCTCTTTTAAAAACTGTTTTTTTATTTCATCATTTGTATATAAAATATCTGAAATATCTTTACCTTCTAGACCTGAACCAAGTAGTCTTTCACACTCCTGTGAATACTCGCCATCTATAATAAAATTATCTCCAAAAGATAAAAAACCTTGCTCTGCATTATCTAAAAGAGACCTTACTTTATGTGTTTTAGCATTTAAGTTTTCACTTATCTCTTTTAGTTCATCTTGTTGTTTATCACTAATTTTAATGATTTTATTTAGCTGTTTATGACTTCTTTTATATGCTTTAAGTAATTTTGACAACTCTTTACTTGTAAATGACACTTCATCTTTTGAGTTTAAAATATCTTCATACTCTTGTATGAGGATCTCTTCTTTACTTAACATTTAAAATCTACTTTTCAACTAAATTAAAAGTAAGTGATTCAATATCTTCAGCGAACTCTTCGCCATATTCTAATGATGCTTCATTCTCTTCGTCATATATCCAGTTTATTACAATGTTTTTATCATCTTCACAAGCTTCTTCTAATGTGTCAAAAAGATCCATTAAAACTTTTGAACTACTTGAATTAAAGTATATAAGCTCGATGTTAAATACTACTTCTTCTGTTTCAAGGTTATCTATAAATTCATTGAGCCATTTAAAAACAGACTCGTAAAACTGAGTTGTATTTTCAGGGTATGATTCACCAGTAATTGAAAGTACATTTGTTTGTGCATCAAAGTTGATCTCTGGTGATGATTTAGTAGCTGGTATATTTAAATTTTCCATTATTTTGTCCTTTTATATGCTTATTTTTATTGTGAAAAATGAGTACTCTGAATCTATAGCTTCAAAAGAGTACTCTATCGGTTTAGTTGATTTTCTTGCCATCTCTATAAAGCCAATTCCTGCACCTTTAGAGTCATCTTCTTTCGCTGCTTTTCTTTTTTCTTTATAATAAACTTTTAACTCATCTTTGTCCATCGCAACTAATTTACTAAGGTTAGACTTTAACTTATCTATTTTTGTTGTATGTATTTTATTCCCACCGCTAATAAAGAAGTGATCATCTTTTTTACCTATAACAACAATTCCAAAACTGAGCTGTGAATCTTCATGATCTTTTTCAACAGAGTAGTTAATAACATTTTCTACTTGTTCCACAAAAATTGAAAAAACCTTTAGTGCAGCTTGCTTATCTCCACTTTCACCTTCACCAATTTTAACTCTTATGGCACTTCCTATTCCCTCAATAATCTCATGACTCATAGGACCACTAAAGCTAAAAATAATACCGTCATCTTGTAATTTTTGTTTATAATCAAATAGATTAATCATACTTCTTCATCCTTTTTTACTTTAAATCCAATAACTGTAATATCATCTCTTCTTGTATTCTCTTTTTGATAACTAGCTAAATTATCTAAAATTAGTGTTTGTTGTTCAGACATAGGTTTTTGCTGAATATCGTTAAGAAAAGTTTTGAATTTTTTATTTCCATAAGGGAAATGTTTATCTCCACCTGTTTGATCAGTTATACCATCAGAGTAGAGATAAAATGACTCAGATGAATCTATATGTATCTCATGGTTAGTATATTCGTAGTCTGATTTAGATCTACTATAGCCAATACTTTGCTTGTTTGATTTAACTATGTGTTGCTCATTATCTTTAAAATAAAGTAGATCCATTTTAGCTCCAGCAAATTTCAAGACAGTTCCATTTTTATTTATATAGCACAGACCCATATCTAACCCATCATCTGATAAAGAGTTCTCTACATCTTGGTTAAGTTGTTCTTTTATAGCTATATTTAACTCGCTCAATAATTTTGCAGGATCCACAAAGTAATCGTTTGAAAGTTTTTTGATCATACTTCCAGCAAGCATTGTCATAAATCCACCAGGAACACTATGTCCAGTACAGTCAACTACAGCAAATATAATACCTTTATCACTCTCTTCGTAGATATACAGATCTCCTCCAACTTTATCACGAGGTTGCCATATTACAAATGAGTCACTAAATTTTTTCTCTATTAAAGAGGTGTCTTTTAAAAATGATCTTTGAATTGTAGAAGCATACTCTATAGAGTCTTGTACCTCTCTATTGACTTCAGCTAACTCTTGTGTTCTTATCTCTACTTTTTCTTCTAACTCGTTATAAAGAGAATTTAGCTCTTCGTGCAGTCTTGCACTTACTGCTATATTTTCATTAAGTGAAGTTGCCATTTGACCAAATTCATCATCAGAATTTATCTCTATCCGTTTTGTAAAATCTTGTTTTCCTTGCAAAAAGAGGAAAAAACTATCAAGTCCGTGTTGAAGACTTTTAAGAGGTCTATTAACAAAACTCATAAGCAGTATTGACATTACAATTAAAATGGTGATTAAAGCACCTATCGCCGTAAAAAGTTTCATACTGTTTGACTCTTCTAATTGTTTATCAACAGTTGCATTGAATTTAGCTATATTCAGTGTAGTATTTTCTTTTAGCTTTTGTATTTTTTGAATAATAGAAGACTGATCATAGTAAAATGTAATTAAACCAAGTTCTTCAGTAGCCCCATAAGCGTTAGTATTATTTATAGTTTGCTTGAATTTTGTAAATTTTTCATACTCTTTTGGTAAGCTATTGCTAAATACTATTTTATTGTTATCTTTAATAGCTAATAGAAAAATTTCTCCAACTTCATTATCCCATATTTGTATAGCTTTTACACCATCTTTTTTCATATCAAATTCTAAGCTTTTTTTCAAACCATTGGAATCATAATCCATCAAATAAGAAGATGAATTTTTAGCTATCGTTGTAACTATCTCTTGCATTTGTAGTTGATTTATGGCTAGTCTTGCAGCTTGTCTACTATCAAGAGCTTTCATAGCTGAGTCTAAATTATATTTTCGTATATCACTTATAAGTTTATTATCATTTTGAGAGAAAAGATAACCAAAACCTAAAAATATAGCGATAATTAAACTCCCTAAAATTAGTAAAGTTTTTAAAATAATACTTTTATTCATTTTTCCTCTCTACTTAATATTTACTATGAATTTTATCATAAGTACCATCTTTTTTTATAGCATCTAAAGCACTTTGCCATTTTTTAATTATTTTATCGTCTGTATTTTTCTTAAATGCAAAGTATTGATAACCTACTTTTAGTGTATAAACTATCTCATATTTATTAACATCAAAACCTTCCATTTTAGCATTTGCAAGAGCTACATTTATGTTATATACAAACATATCAATTCTATTTTTTTTCATTTTATTGAAAGATATATTTATAGCATCTTCACCTTTTACATACTGAATACTATTTTTACTAACTCCTGCTTCTAGTAAAAGAGTTTCACCAATATCTTTTAATACAGCGCCAATTTTATATTTATTAAAATCTGATACTTTTTTTATATTTATCTTTTTACTTTTTAAAGCGATAACCCCTACTGTTGCAGTCGCAATAGGTCCAACCCATTTAAACAAAGGTTCTCTTGTGCTTGTTTTAGTTGTTGAGAAAACCATAGCGTTATCTATTTTTTGTGCTATTGCGTAAGATTTTGCCCAACTTCTTAATTTGACATCTTTGACACTTTGAGAAGAGTTCATTTTTTTAAGAACAGCGTCTAATACTTCTATGGATGAGCCTACAAGCTTACCATCTTTATTTTTCATATTGTAAGGTGGGTAATGCTCTGTATATATTTTTATAACATCATTGGCAAATAAACTTGTATATAAAAGTACTATTAATAAAATTCTTTTCATTTTTAACTCCATAATTACAATTATAGTATAATGACATAATAAAGTATCATTATAATATCAAATATAAAATACTTTTGCTACCAGTTTGCTACTTTATTAATGTATAACTATCTATATAAAATCACTTAACGGGAAATTATGCAAGAAGAGAAATTAAACTATTTAAAAAATTTAAATCTGCTACTTGTTGAAGATGATGATGAACTTTTAAATAAAATGAAAACTATTTTAAGTATTTTTTTTAAAGATGTTTTTTGTGCAAAAGATGGTCATGATGGATATGAAATATTTTTAATATCTAACATAGATATGGTTATAACAGACTATGTCATGCCAAATATTAATGGTTATGAGTTATGTAAAACAATTAGAAAAAAAGATAAGAATATACCACTTGTAATTATGAGTAACTACTCAGATAAAGAAAAACTTCTTAATGTTATACCGCTTTCACTCGCTCAGTACCTTATTAAACCTGTAAGCTATATGACACTTACTCAAACACTTGTAAGTATGGTAGAAAAACTAGAAGAGAGTTCATATAAATTATATTCACTTACGCCAACACTTACATATGATAAAATAAATAAAGAGTTAAAAGAAGATAATGAGCTCGTACCTCTTTCTAAAAGTGAAATCATTATACTTGAACTTTTCATTGAAAATAAAAATAAAATTATTGCAACTTTTGATATAGAGTACTCCTTGGATCCAAAAGATAACAAATCCACTCAGGCTATAAAAAGTCTTATTTATAGACTTCGTAAAAAGGTAGGAAAAAATATTATTATAAATATCCCTGGCTTTGGTTATATGTACAAAACAGATTAAAAGGTATGTTTATTAGACTTCTATTTATCTTAGCATTAGCTAGCTACTTGCATGCTACACAAGTGCTAGAACTTAAAAAAGGTTTTCAAGGCTGTGATGCATCAACTAATATATACTATATTAATGATCGAAATAACACTTTCACATCTTTAGATATTTTAAAAAAAGAAAATTTAAAGCAAGCACCAGAGGGAGGACAATTAGAACCTTCTATTGGTCCTTTTTGGAGTAAGCTATCTCTTAAAAATATCTCAAAAGATATTCAAAATATAGTTCTATATAATAAACTACCTGGAATGAATTATATTGATGTATTTGTGTATAAAGATGAAAAATTAATTAACTCATATCTTTTAGGAGACTTGAGAAAACAAAATCAAAGAGAGTACCTAAATAGATACTCAATGTTTGAATTAAATTTATTACCAAACGAAGAAGTCACAATAGTATCAAAAGCTGATAATTATAATATGAATAATATCTCATGGTTAATACAAACTCCTCAAAAATTCTTAGAAGTAGAATCAACTGTATTAATTTTATTAGGCTCAGCTGCAGGATTTTTTTTACTTTTTAGCTTTATAAATCTTATTTTCTTTGCAATTTATAAGACTGTAACATATTTAATAATTGCTATGCATACTTTTGTATGGTTTTTATATACACTATCTATAAATGGTATTTTGTATCAGCTCGACATTAACTTAAATCTCGATTTTATAACACTCATTTCATGGTTAGTTCCAATGATTGGTATCTCTTTACTTCTACTTTTTACTTACTACTTTTTTAATATGAGAGAAAAATACTTAAAAATAGCGTTTATTGTAAAAGTTTTAATTTTCATAAATCTTCTTTTAGCTCTAATGAATATTTTGGGATTCTATCTTGATCAAGCGTATCTAAAAGCTACTATATTTGTAGGTTTTTCTGTTGCTATAAGTACTATATTTCTTTTTCTTATTGGCTTATACATGAAAGAAGTTGGTTCAAAATACTTTCTTTTGGGTCAACTAGTATTTTTAGTAGCCGTTTTTTTAACCGCTTCAGGAGTTCTAGGTATCATAACTTACCATGAGTATTATCGATACTTGCTAACAATAGGTATTTCTATTGACATGGTCTTTTTACTTATAGCTCAATATGTTAAAACAAAATATACTATAGATAAGATAAAAAAAAGTAAAGATATGTTGATTGATCAGTCTCACTTTAGCTCTATTGGTCAGGCTATAGGAAATATAGCACATCAATGGAAAGTTCCACTTACTGAAGTTGGCACATCGTTTTTATTAATTGAAACTACAATGCATCATGATAAAGAAAATTTAATCAAAAATCTTACAAATGAAATACCAAAAATATCTCTTTCACTAGAACATATGAAAAAAACTATTGATGAATTTTTACATTTCTACACTACTAATTCCATTAAAAAACTCTTTTACCTAAAAGAGGTACTTGATGAAGTAATTCTGATGTTAAAATCAAAAATCATGCTAAACAATACCCATATAGATGTGCAAATAGAAGATAACTTTACCATGAATGGACATGAACATATTTTTTCAAATATTATGATGATATTAATCAATAATTCATTGGATGAATTTAAGTATGAAAATAAAAATATTATTACAATAGCTATAGCTCATTCATCCAACTTTGTTAAAGTAAATTACATAGATAACGCTGGTGGCATAAAAATAGAACCTATTGAAAAAGTGTTTGAATATTTTGTGAGCACTAAAGGTGAAAATGGCAATGGGATCGGACTTGCAATGGTTAAACTACTTGTTGAAGATAAATTAAATGGTAAAGTAGATGTTAAAAATATAAATGATGGTGTAGAATTTAACATTTTTATAAAAAAGTTATAGACTTAAAAAATAGATAAACCACTTTTATTAGTAAACAGTTCTAGTGCTTTAGTTCCAGCTAAAGAGTTTCCCCAACTATTAAGTCTAGGTGAAAATACACTAATACTTAAAAGCCTTGGAACAATTGCGACTATACCGCCACCAACACCACTTTTTCCTGGTAGTCCTACATGAAAAGCAAAATCACCAGAAGCATCGTAATGACCACAAGTCAACATAACAGCATTAACCCTTTTAGCTTGATGAGGCGAAACATACTTCATATTTGTAATAGGATCAACTCCATGATTTGCTAAAAATAGCATAGCACGTGAAAGCTCCTTAGTACTCATCGTGATCGAGCAGTGTTTAAAATAAGTCTCTACAACTTCTTGAACATCACACTCTAGGTTGTCAAAACTTTTCATCATATTTGCTAGTGCTAAATTTCTAAAACCATGTTCAAGTTCTGAGTGCCAAACTTCTTTGTCGTAAGTTATACCTTCAGAGCCAGAAATATCTCTAATAAAACTCAAAATTCTATCAAATGTTTCAGCTTTTTCTTTATAGTGTGCAAGCAGAGTGTCAGTTGTTACGATCGCACCTGCATTTATAAAAGGATTTCTAGGTATTCCATTTTCATATTCTAGTTGAACAAGTGAGTTAAAAGGGTTACCAGAAGGCTCTTTTCCAACTCTTGTGTAGAGTTTTGAACTAAAAATTTTAAGTGCTTTAGTAAATGTAAAAACTTTTGAGATACTTTGAATAGAGAACTTTTGATCACTTTCGCCTATACTAAAAGTTCTACCATCAAAAAGAGTTATGCTCATAGCAAACTGATCAGCATCAACCTTAGCTAAAGCAGGAATATAATCAGCAACTTTGCCCTCACATAAGAATGGTTCTATCTCTTCTTCAATCTCTTCTAATATTTTCTGGTAGTTCAAAATAACACTCCTCTTTAGTTTATTGAATTATATCACTAATTTAAGGTTTAATAATGATATAATCTAACTATAAAATATTACGAAGGGTTCAACGAAATGAAAAATTATCTATTACTTTTATTTACTGTTGTACACCTTTTTAATGCTAATGTTAGTGCTGCTATAACTATATTTAATTCTAATGAAAACAACCAACAACAGGTACATATTCACTATCATGTGCATGATGGAGTTTTACATCTGCATAGACACTCACACTTAGCTAAATCAACTTCGCATAACCATCAACATGTACAACTTCAAACTGTAGCTGTAGATTTTCTACTTGATCTGTATCAAGAAGATTGCTCATCTACAGCAGAAACTACACAAAGGTACACAGAAAAATTTTCTTTTATCTGTTCAAGTTCATTAAAAAGCATCTATCGTCCTCCTATAACTCTTATTTAGTATAATTTAAACAATAAATTACCTAAACTAGGAGATCAAATGCGAATAATTATTTTTATATACTTAAGTGCCTTACTTGTAAATGCAACAACATTTATGCTTGATGATGCAATCAAAGAGTTAAAAGTTTCACACCCTTTAGCAAAGTCTATCAACTCTTTTGAGAAAGCCTTTAAGGCTCAAAATAGAGCACTTAGTGCAAGTGACGCCGTTGTGCTTAATGCCGAGGGTGCTCACGCTAGACCTAAATATGATAAAGATGGCTACGAGTACACAGTAGGTTTAGAGAAAAACTTTTTAAACCCAACTTATCAAAATGAACTGTTAAAATCGAGTAACTACGAGAGTGACGCACAAATATTGCAGTTAAAACACTCTTTTTTAGCTCTACAAAATAGTGTTAAACTGCTTTATCATATAAACTGTCTTGATCGCAAGAGTGAAAAACAGTACAAAAAATCTTTTAAATCTTTCAAGAAGCTATATGTAAAAAAGCAAAAAGCATATGAGTATGGTGAAGTCTCAAGAAAAGAGCTTCTTCAACTTCAAATAGAGCTACTAAGACTAAAAAGTAAGTACAAATACTACAAAAAAGAAGAGCAGATCTCAAGAGATGCACTACAAGCAAAATTACTTCTTAACTCGTTTAAAAATGAAACTTCTCAGTGTAATGACCTCTACCCTATTACAAAAGAGTTAAGTGAAAATAACTCACAAACTAGCCTTCAAGAGCTCTCGTTTCAAAAGA
Source organism: Helicobacteraceae bacterium (assembly GCA_013138865.1). Classification (GTDB taxonomy): domain Bacteria; phylum Campylobacterota; class Campylobacteria; order Campylobacterales; family Sulfurimonadaceae; genus GLR69. The sequence continues at coordinate 36,355 of WTBY01000003.1, forward strand.
AGATCTTAAGTGCTGATAGTAGCTATAAGCAACATGATACATTTTTAAATAGTGTGGCTCTCTCAGCCGCATATCAGAGCGAAATAGATACGAAAAGGGTTATTGTGGCACTATCAATACCACTTAACTTTAGTGGGGCACTAAACACTCAAAGCAGATTAGCAGCACTTAACAAAAAAAGTGCCTATGAAGAAGAAGCAAGAGAGTTCAAGCTACAAAGATCAGCTAAAATAGAGCTTCTAAACAAAAAGTTAGTTCAAGGTTTTGAAGCTACCCAAGCTTTTAGCTCCATGTTAGATAAATATGAAAATGAGCTAATACCACTAATTGAGAAGGGGTATAACTTAGCGGAGTTTTCTGCTATAGAGTACTTACTCTCCAAACGAGAGTTTATGGAGCTTAAAAAAGAGCAGATACAAAACTACAAAAACTACTACAAAACACTATTTGAACTCTACACTACGCTAGAGATAAAGGATCAAAAATGAGAAATATATTACTTTTAAAACTACTTTTAACTAGCCTTCTATTTGCAGATATAACACTAAGTGAACAAGAGCAAAAGAATTGGCAAATAGAGACTCAAAAAGCAGCTATAGTTAAACATGTACCACTTGGTGAGTATATGTTAAGTGTTACAACTCCACTAAAACTACTTCACACTCTCTCAGTTCCATATGAAGCTCAAGTAACAGAGCTAAAAAAGGTTAATTTCCAGAGAGTTAAAAAAGGTGAATCACTTGCGCTTTTAAGTGCTACAGAATGGATCGAAGCACAAAAGCAGGCTATCGCTGATGCTATTAAACTAATGCACAATGAGCGTATAGCTGAGCGAAAAGCAAAGCTTTGTGAAGATGGCATAATTGCTCTAAAGGAGTGTTTTGCAGCAGACGCAGAAGTTAGAACTGACAAGATCAAGTTATCAGCATCTAAGACACTTCTAAAAGCTTATGGAGCGAGTGACAACATGATTAATAAACTCTATAAAGATCTAAGTATATTTGCAAATATGAACCTACGCTCACCAGTAGATGGAACAATTATACAAGTTAATATTCAACCTGGAAAAAGTATCTCATCTTCAAGTGCACTTTTTGTGATCAAAAAAGATGGCGAAGATTGGCTTCAAAGTGAACTTCCTAACAAAGTTGCAAGTAGATTAAAAGTTGGTGAAAATATAGTTATAACTATAGATAAGCAAAAAATAGAGTCTAAGATTCTTCACATATCACCAGTTTTAAACCCTTACAACCAAACAAGAGAGGTAAGCTTTTCTTTGGCACAAAAGTACAAACTAAGATCTGGTCTAAGACAAAGAGCATCAATAAGTGTAAAACATAAGGCTTTTATGATCGATAAAGATGCAGTTGTTCAAAATGGAAATAGTTCAATAATTTTTTCTAAAAATGGTGATAGCTATAAGGTAGTAAACGTAAACATTATTGCAGAGAGTAAAAAAGAGTTTTATATAGAGTACAACAGCTCTATTAATGGGCAGATCGCCACTACTTCTACAAGTGTTCTACAAAACCTTTTACAACAAGGAGAGTAGATGAATAAGTTAATCTCTTTTGCTCTTTCACAGAGACTTTTTGTCTCTTTGTTAGCTATTGTTATTTTAGGTTTTGGTGTTAGATCGTATAACAACCTGCCAGTAGATGCTTTTCCGGACATTGCACCTACTCAAGTAAAAATTATTATGAAATCAAGCGGTATGACACCTGATGAAGTTGAGTCTCGTATAGTTATACCTGTTGAGATGGGAATGCTCGGTATTGCAAAGCAGACTATGATGCGATCAACTGCAAAGTACGGCATATGTGACATAACTCTTGACTTTGAAGAGGGGACTGACATATATTGGGCTCGTCAGCAAGTGAGCGAGAGACTAAACAGTATTGTGGGAGACCTTCCTACTAACTTAGAGGGTGGCTTAGCTCCTATTAGTACACCTCTTAGTGAAATACTTATGTTTACAATAGAGTCAAAAACATTGAACTTAAGCGAAAAGAGAACTCTACTTGATTGGGTTATATCACCTAAAATACGATCTGTAAGTGGTGTAGCAGAGCTAAATGCTTTAGGTGGAAAAGTTAAAACTTACCAAATAACACCAAAGTTTGAAGCTATGAGTGCTTATGGCATTACACTAGGTCAGATCATTAACGCACTTGAGAGCAATAACCTAAATGACGGTGCAGGTCGAGTTACTCAAGGTGTCGAAAGTATTCTTGTAAGAAGTGTTGGAAGAATAGATGATATTTTTGATATTAAGAGTGTAAATGTAGCAAAAATTGATAACAAAGTAATAAGCATAGCAGATATTGCTGATGTATATTTAGGTCATTTAACAAGAGCTGGTTTCTCTACAAAAGATGGAAAAGGTGAAGTAGTTCAAGGTATTGTTCTTGGTCTTAAAGGTAGTAACACACAAAGTGTTTTAAAGAGCGTAAAAGAAGAGCTTAAACAGATAGAGAAGATGTTACCAGAGGGTACAAGTATAAATATATTTTACGATCGCTCAACTCTAGTTACTCTAGCTACAGACACAGTTAAAAATGCACTTTTAGAAGCAGGAATTTTAATTATGATAGTTCTGCTCTTAATGCTAGGTAACTTTGCTTCAGCATTTAGTGTTGCACTTATTTTACCTTTTGCACTACTTATGAGCTTTATAGCAATGGATTATTTTGGTCTAAGTGCAAACCTTATGAGTTTAGGTGGGCTTGCAATCGCAGTCGGTATTTTGGTCGATTCTGCTGTTGTAATGGTTGAGCACATAACCTCCAAACTTGGCGATCCTAAGTGTAAAAATGAAAATAAGCTAAATATTATATATAAAGCATCAGTTGAGATGGCTCCGTCAATAGTTACTGGAGTTCTGATTATTATAATCGTTTTTATGCCACTTCTTACACTTGAGGGACTTGAAGGTAAACTATTTAAGCCTGTTGCTTTGAGTATTGTTTTTGCACTATTTAGCTCTCTTATATTAGCACTTACACTTATACCAACTCTTAGCTCATTTATTTTAAGTGTTCGTCCAGACAAAGAGTCTTGGCTTATAAGTAAACTTTTAGCACTTTATAAACCCTCTTTAGAGTATGCAATAAAACATACTAAAGAGGTTTTTATTGTCGTTATTTTACTCTTTTTTGGCTCACTTTTTCTAGCTTCAAAAACAGGAAAAGCATTTATGCCGACTATGGATGAGGGGACACTAGTAGCTATGATCGAATCACTCCCATCTATAAGTCTTGAAGAGAGCGTAAAACTTAACAATAAAATTCAGACAAAACTTATGAGTGATGTTCCAGAGATCAGCTCAATAGTCGCTCGAACAGGAACAGATGAGCTAGGTCTTGATCCTATGAGTCTTAATGATACCGACACATTTTTTATACTCAAACCTATGGATGAGTGGAGAGTGAAGTCAAAAGATTGGGTAAAGGCTCAAATAAGAGCTTCACTTGACTCTCTTGTAGGTATTGAGTATGTGTTTACACAACCTATAGAGATGCGTGTTTCAGAGATGTTAACAGGTGTTAGAGGCGATCTCGCCATTGATATATTTGGAAGCGATCAGAGTGAGCTTGAAAGAATCGCCACTCAGATCAAAACTATCTTAGATGGTGTCAAAGGTAGTAGTGATGTTTACAAAAAGAGTAATGAAGGAGTTGAGTATTTTGAGCTTAGTTTTAACCAAGAAGCACTAGGCTACTACAACTTAAGCGAGAGAGATATCGCCTCATTTATGAAAGTAATGATCACAGGCATACAAGTAGGAATAGTACAAGAGGGAATGCGTCGTATTAACCTTATGATCAAAGGTAATAGCACCATGCAAAACTCTCTAGGCTCTTTAGAGAATTTATATTATGTGGTAAAAAATGGTAAAAGTATTCCACTAAGCAACTTTGTTACATTTACTAAAACGAGTGGACCTGTACAGATAGAGCATGAAAATGGTTATAGAAAAACAGTTGTACAAAGTAATGTAGCAGGTCGTGATTTAGTTGGTTTCGTAGAAGAAGTAAAAGAGCAGATTGAGCAAAAAGTAAAAATGCCTGCAGGCTATTATGTTAGCTATGGTGGAGAGTTTGAAAACCAACAAAGAGCTGCAGCAAAACTTATGATCATTATACCTATTTCACTATTTTTGATCTTTATTTTACTATTTGTCTCATTTAACTCTATAACTCAAGCACTACTAGTACTTATAAATGTTCCGCTAGCACTTATAGGTGGTTTTGCAGGTCTCTACTTTAGTGGTGAGTACATCTCAGTTCCTGCTTCTGTTGGGTTTATCGCCCTACTAGGGATCGCTGTACTTAATGGAGTTGTATTAGTAAACTACTTTAACTACCTTTTAGCAATGGGACATAGCGTTTTAGATGCTGTAAAAAAGGGATCACTCAAAAGGTTTCGTCCAGTTCTTATGACTGCAACTATCGCCGCTCTTGGACTGTTACCACTTCTTTTTTCAAGTGGACCAGGTTCAGAGATTCAAAAGCCCTTAGCGATCGTAGTTATTAATGGACTTATAAGTTCAACACTACTAACTTTAATAGTTTTACCTCTTCTGTACTTGAAGTTTGTAAAGCCAAAAGACTAACTCTTTTTTAGAGTTAGTTTAGAGTCTCTAAGTATTCACTCTTATACAATCTCGTCCATCTTCTTTAGCTTTATATAGTGCAATATCTGCAAGTTCTATTATCTCTTCAATAGTTTCACTATCTGGGACAAGGGAAGTTACACCAAAACTCATGGTGATCTTACCTATTACATTCTCTTCATATACAAATTCACCATAATCAAGAAGTTTTTTTTGTATATTTTTACATATTTTTACACTATCTTCTAGTGTTGTATCATGAAATAACAACACGAACTCTTCTCCACCATATCTAGCTATAAAGTCAATATCTCTTTTTACTACACTCTTTAAAATTTTTGCAAGTTCTTGTAAAACGAAGTCGCCACTTATATGTCCGTGGTTATCATTAACCAGTTTAAAATGGTCTATATCACACATAACTAAAGAAAATAGACTCTTTTGACGTTTTGCAAAGCTTAGACTTTTGTGAGTGTAAGACTCCAAGTGTCTTCTGTTTGGAAGTTGTGTAAGAGGATCGTTTAAAGCTAAATGTTCTAACTTCTTATTCGCCTCTTCTAACTCCTGTGTTCTCTCTTTTACTTTCTCTTCAAGCGAAATATTGACCTCTTTTAGCAGTTGCGTATAGTTTCCTATTTTGATCGACATAGAGAGTATGGCGTTGTGTATTATTCCAACTTCATCTTTACGAGTAGTTGGTGCTAAGTTAAGTCTATTCTCACTTGGATCGTAGTTTAAAACGCTATCACTTAAAGTTGCTAAATATTTAAACTCTTTTTTTAATATATAGATAAATATTGAGAGTAAAGTAACAATAAGCATTATCATAAATATAGTACTAAATATATTTTTTCGTATCATTTTGGAATACTCTTGTGAGTCAAAGTGAATATCGATCTGACCTAGTCTCTCCTGAGTAACAGTGTCAAAAAGCTCTTTTTTTGCATAGTTAGTCATATAATGTATGTGTTCACCCATCTCTTTACTAGAACTGCTGTAAATAATTTTGTCTTGAGCAGAGGTAACTACTAGAAGTTTTACATTGCTATTTTGTTCTGCTATATGATCTAAATAATCTCTATTCGATTTATCTAAACCTAATGAAATATTTAGAGATATGATAGGAGCTATAGTATTTATTAGAAGTTCATGTTGTGCTTTTTTTGCCTTTTGAAACTCTGTTATAATATTTGTGTATAGTTGGTATCTATCTAAAGATATGACCAAAATAGTAAAAATTACAATACCTATAATAACTTTGGACTCTATAGTAATTGTTTCATTTATTTTTCTTATAAGAGCTAGTACTTGTCTCATTGTACACCTTCTTGATATATTTTTGAAACTCTTAAAAGTATATTGTCAAACTCTATACCATTCTTCTGTAATGCTTTCATATTCAAATATGGCATAACTCTTCTACCTATAAATAGTGAAGTTTCAACTCCATATTCAAGCCATTTAGGGTCATAGGACATTGTTATAACCTTATAATTATTTAGACTTTTTATAGCATCGCTAAAACTTTTGTGATCGCTCGTAAACATAAAAGCTAGTTGAGTCTGTTTACATAATGTTACATTAGTATAGTTGCTTTGTACAAACTCAATATTATACTTTTTTATACCCTTAGGATAGTGGGAGGTAACTTTTTCTATTAAAGTAAGAGCACTATTTTCATCTATATCATCTCTTAAAATACATATTTGCAAGCTCTTATCTATCTTCTCTTTTTGAGAACTCATAAATATCAAACGAGGCAGTATCTTTGAGTATATTTCTAAAGTATCATCATCAATAGAGGATGCATGAAGTGAATTAACTTCAAATATTAACAGTAGTGCTAACAGAACTCTATTTAGATATTTCATAAATATTTAACCTTTCAAAACTTTTGCGTATAACTAAGCTGAAAATTTCTTCCTTCTCTTTGGTTTCCATTATCAGATGACCAGTAGTAGTAAGATGGGTTTCTAACATCAGCACCAAAAAGATTTTTAACGCTTAGTCTCAACTCTGCTAAAGATGAAGTACGATAAGTGATCGTCTCATCAAAAATATGAACTGCTGGTGTTGTTGGACTATAACTATCATCATTTTTAACCCACTGAAGCTCAGTTGAAGTAGTTTCACTAAAGTAGCGCCAAGTTGTACCAAAAGATAGTTTTTTACTAGGAGAGTAGATATATATACCTTTTAGCATTACAGGTGATATATCTGGCATACTTTGATCTTTTGTAACTTCTCCATCTTCAGGCGGTATGGTATAAGTTGCATCTATATAAGTTGCATTAAGGTATAGGTTATGATGAAGTTGTGTACGGTAGTTATACTCCAACTCAACACCTTTTGTAAACCTATCTTTATAGTTCCTATAACCTGGATCGGTATTTGGATACTCTTCAAGGTCTATAATATTTTTTAGTTTTGTATAGTAAGCATTAAGTGAATATTTATGATTTTTAAGTGGTGCATAAATTGCAACTGCTTCTATTGTCTCTGACTCTTCAGGCTTAAGGTTTCTATCACCTGCTCTAAAGTTAATGTGTCCATTAGCATAAGCTTCTGTAAAAGTGGGAACTCTAAAAGCAGTTCCATAAAGTAGTTTAAATATGTTTTTTTGAGTTGCTCTATAAACAACACCTAAACTCTTACTCGGAACAAAGCCAAAGTCGGAATAGTGATCACCTCTTAATCCAATGTGCAGGTCGGCTTTATCATTTAACTCTACAAGATCTTTAAAATTAATGTGAGAAATTGTACGGCTTGTGTCATTTGGCAAAAGCTTAGTAGTTGGGTTAGCCCAAAATGCTGACTCTTTTTCAGCTCTATATCTAAATTCATCATAATTAGATGAGCTTAAAATTGCACTTCTATTTGCTGTGATCGCATTTTCAACACTACTATAAAAATTATCACTAGTCACTACTGCTTGACGTATTCCTGCTCCAAATACTATAGTGTTAGAATAAACTTTTGGTAGAGCTAAAAGTGCTTCAACTTCGTAATTTTGCTCATCATTTTTCTCTTTATAATAGAAACCATCTTGCATATCTACACCAACTACTGCAAAACGATTAGCAATATCTGTAACTGAGTAAATATTTGCATGAACATCATTTTGTTTATATGAAAATTTTGCTTTTGTCTCTAGTCTCATATTATTAATTTTACTCGTATAAGATAGTTGTGAAAATATATAGTTAGTAGCATGTGAACCATCTGTATCCCCAATAGGGTTTAATGTGTTCTCAAAACCATAGAAGTTACCTACATTACTCTTTTTAATTCTTGTTAAAAACTCTAAGTTCTCTTTTTTTGCTTTGAAGCCAACGGAGAAGTCTTCCATAGCTTCGTCAGTATTGCCATTACGTGATTCAAAATAGAGAGACTTAGTGCTTTTTTGGTAGTAACCATCGCTAAATAGTTGCCAACCTCCTGCTTTAGCGTGAACATTTGCACCTACAGTCTGATAACCATATGAGCCTACACCTAAATAGAGTTTATCCTCTTTTGAGTTATTACCTAGCTTTGTTATGATATTTATTGTTGCATAAATTGCACCATCACCATAAGTTGTTGATCCTGGTCCTCGCAGAACTTCTATTTTCTCAACAAGTTGTATAGGAAAGTCAAGGTAGAAGCTACTACTACCTGTAATTTCATTATTTATCGATACTCCATCTATTAAGATTTTCATCTTATCTGATAAGTAAGCATTAGGGTTTTTAAGACCCCTAACTGTTGTCATTGTGTAACCCATAGGACTAAGTTGAGTTTGAAAACCAGGTAACATATCTAAAGCTTGAGTAATATTTTGTATACCAGCATCTTGAAGCATTTTACTATCTATAACGCTAACAACTGATGGCATATAGTCTACATTTATAGACTTTTTTGTTGCAATATCACTTACATTGTCAAGTAGCGATTCAAACTCACTACTCTGTTCGGCATATAAAAGTAAAGTAAGTGTAGTTGATAAAAATAGTGCGAAATTCACTCTTTTCATATTTTTCTCCTAGCTATATTATAAAGGTTAAATGTATTGAAATGTAAAACATAATTACATAGGTTCAAGTATTTTACCTTTTATTACATTTATAAAGTATAATTACTCTAAATTAACCAATTGGAAATATATGGGTAGAAGAACACTTTTTAGTCGTATAATAGTTAGTAACTTTATTATTATGGCTATTTTTATACTCTCTTTTCTTTTACAAAACTACTTTACAGTTAAAGAACAAGTGCAAGCACTAGAGCAAAATACAATCGAATCAATTGCCAAAACAATAGAGCCTGTAATAACACTAAACCTTTCTATTGGGTTAGATAACTATACTGAACTTATTGCTCATACACTAAAAGCTCATGATATTATTGAAAGAATTGAGTTAAGAGATGCTCAAAATAGAGTTATTTTTGAGTTAAATAAAGATAATAAAAAAGTCTTAAGTCCAGAACTTAAAAAACATAAACTTCAAATAAAAGATACTTTAGTCCAAAAAGTATTAGGTGAGCTTATATTTTTTCATAAAGATAGTTTAATAAATGAAGTTGTTATGAATAAGTACGTTCAATACCTTTTCGTAGTTTTTTTACTTTTTTTCATTGCTGTACTTTCACTAACTGTTGCAACTTACTTAAACTTATTACCACTAAAAAAGCTCACTAAAAAACTTGACTCCTACCACCCAAATGATAAGTTAGAACTTGAGCTAAAAGATGACAAAAGTGAAGTTTCAATAATTAACAATGTTATTAAAGGGATGTTAAATAAAATTGATGAGCACACTAATAAAAAGCAAGCTTATGAGAAAAACTTAGCTCAACAAAATCGCCTTGCTTCCATGGGTGAAATGATAGCAAATATAGCACATCAATGGCGCCAACCACTTATGAATATAAATGCTATTTTGATGAATATGGATAGATCAGTAGAGTTAGATAAAGCATCTAAAAAGTACCTAATAGAAAAAATAGACAACATAGTAGATATTACCTCGCATATGTCACAAACAATAGAGGACTTTAGCACATTTTTTAAACCAGATAAAAATAAAAATACTTTTAGTGTAGTAGAATCAATAGAAGACGCACTAATAATAGTAAATAGTAGATTAAAATATATAGATGTAAAATTAAAAAATGAGTGCTCCCCTTTAGTGTATGGCTTTAGAGGAGAGTTTATGCAAGTTATGATCTCCTTAATAAACAATGCAATCGATACACTTGAGGAGAAACAAATAGAGTCTAAAAAACTAAAAATAGAAGTTACTCTTACAAGTAATGCAGTTGTGCTAAGTATCGAAGACAATGCAAAGGGTATAAAAAAAGAGGATATAGAGCATATTTTTGATCCTTACTATACAACTAAGCATAAATCCGGAGGAACCGGCTTAGGCTTATACATATCTAAGCTACTAATAGAAGAGAGCATGCATGGGCAACTATTAGTTGAAAATAGTAAAGAGGGTGCAAAATTTTCGATAATTTTAAAAGAAGGAGTATAAATATGAGAACTATACTAAAAGAGTATAACATTCTTTACGCTGAGGATGAGCCAGAAGTACAAAAAAATATAGCTGAGTACCTCGAGACATATTTTAAAAATGTCTATTTAGCAGATGATGGACAAGAGGCTCAGTTACTCTATAATAAGCATAAACCAGAGGTAATTCTTTTAGACATTAGTCTGCCATTTTTAGATGGGCTAACCTTAGCTAAAAGAATTCGAGCAGAAGATGAAAATGTAAAAATATTAATGTTGAGTGCACATACTGAACAAGATAAACTTTTAAAAGCTATAGAGTTAAAGTTAGTAAAATATTTAGTTAAACCTGTTAAACCATCAGAATTTAAAGATGCTCTTGATAAGTTAGCAAATGAAATAGTATCTTTTTCACCAACAAGTTTAAAGCTTGATAGTAACACTTACTGGATGAAAAAGGAGAGAGTCTTAAAATATAAAGACGAAGAGATAAGCTTAACACAAAAGGAGAAAAAGCTTTTAGAACTTTTAGTTGAACATAGAGGTAAATGTGTAACTCATGAAGACATTATGGCTATCGTATGGGAAGAGAACTTTGAAGAAGAGATCTCTAAAGCGTCAGTTAAAAGCCAAATGAACTATTTAAGAAAGAAACTACCTGAAAATGTTATAGAGAGTATATACTCAAAAGGTTATTCGCTAAGAGTTTAGAGTTTTTATAACTTGTTGAAGTGAGTAGTTACCTGTTTTTCTCACTTCAATATTTAGCTTCTTTATATAGTCTATAATTGTAGCTATATACAACTCAAAATATTGTTCTAACTTACTACTCAGACCTATCTGCATAGTTACTATGTCAGATGGAACTACTCCATAAACACTCACCTCAGCACATTTGTCTAACAGTATTGAACTTTGTAGCATATCAACAACTTCAACTTCATGTGCAGTATTTTTATAGTTTGGTAGATCTAAGAGTTCACTTGAGGGGAGAGTATATATAGAGCCAACATCACTAGCAAGTGAGATAGTATCAAGGAGTAATACACTGTCATACTCTTCAAAATAGCGCATTAGCCCTATGCCTATTGTACCACCATCTAAAATATCAATAGCAGGCTCAAACGAATAATTTTTTTCTAAATAATGTGCAGCAAAAACACCAATACCATCATCACAAAATAGGATATTACCTATTCCAATAATTATATTTTTAGACACCCTTTTTCAACTGCTCTAATATAGTCCATTCACTATTTACCCTATCGCCCTTAACCCCAATTTGTGGTTTTTTATCACTTTGAGTAAGTGCTAGTTCAGCTTTTGGACAAGCGCGAATACATTCTGTACAGTAGATACATAGCCAAGGGTTATACTCATACTTTAGTGACTTTTTATTTTTATCATTAGGAACTGGATCTTCACAAGGAACAAAAAGAATTGCCCCAGGAGGACAAGCTTTTTCACATTTTAAACAGTATATACACTCATTTTCAGTGTACTCTATTAGACCTCTATAATTTTCAGTTCTCTCGATCGCATCTTGCGGGTATGTAGTAGTTTGAGGCTTTTTAAAAAGGTTAGTGAAGGCTTTTATGAACTGTGAACTCATGCGACCCTACTTCGCCGTACAAGACATACAAGGATCAAAAGATGCCAAAATAGCTGGTGCATTTGCATACTCCTGCCCTTTAAAGATCTCTACAAAAGCTGGTATAGAAGCAAAAGTTGGTGTCTTAATACGAAGACGATCTAACATAGGTTTTGAGCTACCTTTAACATAGTACATAAGCTCACCACGAGGAGCTTCTAGTCTAAAGAGTGCTTCACCATTTGGTTTACCTTTGAACTTTGTTTTGATCTCACCCTCAGGTATGCCACTAACAATATTTTCACACATAGTTATAGAGTTTAAAATTTCATGTAGACGGACCATATTTCTAGCATATATATCGCCTCCACTACTTGTAACGATCTTAAAGCCAATTTCACTATATGGCAGATCATTACTTTCCGATCGTACATCTGTAACAAGTCCAGCCGCGCGTGCGATCGGACCTAGTGCATTAAACTCTTGAGCTTCTTTAAGACTTAATGCACCTATACCTTTAAAGCGAAGAGAGAGAGTGTAGTTATTTTCAAACTCATTTATAAGATCTTCTATTTTTCCTCTTAACTCTTTGAGTGATACTTTTATGTCATCTTCAACACTCAAACTTATGTCTCTATTTACACCACCAATGTCAATATAGTCAAACTGAACACGATTACCACTTATCTTCTCTTGCAGGTTCATAATAGGTTCGCGATCACCCATGATCTGCATAAAGAGAGCTTCATAACCTGCATTTTCACTTACATGAGAAAGACATAACATATGTGAGTGTATACGATCAAGTTCAACCATAAGAACTCTCAAATACTTAGCTTTCATACTTACTTCACCCTCTAGAAGTGACTCTGCTGACATAGTGTAAGTGAGAGAGTGTGTGATCGCACATAGTCCACAAACACGAGCAACAACATAAGCTATTTTGTCATACTTGAACTTTGTAGTACAAGCGCGCTCTATTCCTCTGTGAACAAAGCCGACGTCACTATCAACATCTATAATTTTCTCATTTTCACAACTAAACTTAAACTTTACAGGCTCTAAAAGTGAAATATGTTGCGATCCTAGTGGTATCTGAACTATTTTTTTACTCATAATGTACAACCTCCACTAAGTGGTTTTTGTAGTGAGTCTTCATCTAAATATAGCCCTTTTGCACTATTTTGAACCTCTATTCCAAACATATCAACAACCTCTCGTTGAGACATAATAGCCGATGGTATTACTTCTACGATCGAGGGTACAACATCTTCTTGATCAACTACTACATAAAAGACAGTGTTGTCATTTAGTTTCATATAGTCCGCAAAGATCCACTGAATTTCAGTTTTAGTTTCATCTATTGCAACGCCGTTGAGCGTTAAAAAGTGCGTTGTAGTTGGATCATAAAACTTTGTTATTTTTTCTACTACATTTTGCAAGGTTACTTCAATTTTGTTAATTTTCATTTTGTTCACTTTTTTGAGCATTTATTTGTTCACTTTTTTGAGCTACACTAAGAGCCATTTCTCTTAAATTTAAAACACCCTCTTCCTCTTTGATCGTACCAAATAGTTTTTTAGGAAGCTCGATCTCTTTACTTTTTTGCTCTAATATTTCTAAAGCTTTTACAACACCATCAATAATAAGCTCAGGAGAAGAGGCGCAACCAGGTACATATACATCAACTGGTATGTAGTTGTCGATCCCATCTTCTACATTATACATATCACGAAATACTCCACCACTACATGTACAACTTCCAACAGCTATAACAACTTTAGGTGATGGCATTTGAGTATATAGTTCTACTAGACGCTCACGAGATCTAAAGGTTACGGGTCCCGTTACTAAAAAAACATCTGACTGTTTTGGGTTACCTGTATTTAAAACGCCAAAACGTTCAAGATCATACTTAGGTGCTAAAGAGGCTAAGATCTCTATGTCGCAACCATTGCAACTACCTGCATTGTAGTGAAGTATCCAAGGTGATTTTTTACGGTATTTTTTTAAATCAAACAAAACTAAGTCCTATAATATTTAAAATTGAGAGTCCAAAACCCCAGATAAGTAAAAATTTTACTGTCTCTTGTATGTTTACACGAGCTGTTGAGTTGTCAACTATATTTGCAACTAAAAAAACTACTGCAACTAATGCGATCGCAAATAAAATACTGTCTCCTGCAAATAGAGTAAGTAAAGAGAAAACAAATATATACTCTAACCATTTAGCCATATATAAAAATTCAAAATATACTCCACTGTACTCAACTTCAACACCACCTACGATCTCTTGATGTGCTTCACAAGCATCAAATGGAGATAGTTTTAACTTGAGTGGTATAGTTAGTAAAAAAGCTATAAACAACAGAGGTAACGTCATAATTGCTGTTGAGTTTTCACGAATAACAGATATGTCATAAGTTCCAAAGAACAGATAAAACCCTGTTGCTAGAAATATAAAAATAGGTTCATAAGCTAGAAGTGATAGAAGCTCTCTGTTTGCACCTAAATGAGAAAACACAGACTTAACACTAAAACCAGCTAGAACAATAAATACAGTTGCTAGTAGGTGTAAAAATATAACATAAAGTAGGTTTGTACCTAAAATAATCAGTGCAACAACTAACCACAGTGTAAGAAAGTGCAAAATTCCTAATATAGTGTGGTAAGGATGGACTATAAATGCGCGTTTATCCATTAACTTATACATATCGTAAAAAGGTTGTAGTAGTGGTGGACCTTGACGATTTTGCATTCTTGCACGAATAACTCGCTGAGATCCATGCATAAGACCACCAACTAAGGGTGCTATTAAAATTAGAACTATTTCAAACATTAAAAAAGACCTCCTACTTGAAGTACTACTATAAATGCGATCGCAATATATGAAAAAAGTTTCAAATATTTTGGTGCAATTTCATAGTAGTGAGTTGAGACTATAAACTCATCTTTTTCACCACAGTTGTACTCTTTTGATCTTGGTGTATTTTTGAAAGTTGCATATTTAAAAAGTAGTGGAGTTGCTACAAGTAGAAGTGTTGGGACTACTAGTTCATAAACCTTAATAGTTTTAAGATCGATCATAAACAGAACTCCTGCTACTAAAAGTAGAAAAAGTGCAAATGATGGAATAAAATATTTCCATGCCAACTTTTCTTTAGAGAAATTTTGAAAAACCTCTTTAGTAAATAGTTTTGAAGTGACTTTAAAATATAAAATAGCTAATACAACACTACCTAAGACTAATAGAGCTAAGACGATCGCATTTAGTGGGTTGTTCAGTATCTGATCGCTGATCGCAGTTATAGCTAAAAACTTAGCTACAAATGCACCAAATGGAGGAAGTGTAAGTGAAGCAAAACCTACCATAATAAAAAACAGTGTCTTAGGTGCTATATTTATAAGTGAGTCAATATCACTAATATATTTAAGATGATAGTTCTTCTCTAAAATTCCCGCTTGTAAAAATAGTAGAGCTTTTGAGACTGCATGAAAACATAAAAGGATCATAGCCGCCGTTGTAGCTTCTGGAGTTCCATAAGCAGCAAGCGAGATCATTAACGCTAAAAGTGCGATCGTTGAGAGTCCTAAGACCTCTTTAAAAAAGTCTTTATTTAGTGCCATAACTGAAGCTACTAAAAATACAAATGCACCAAAAAGTGAGAGTGTAATAGAGACAAATGGTGTAAAAGCAGGTGAAAGTTTTAAAATTAAAAATGGAGCAATTTTAACCATTGTAGCACTATGTAAAATAGCACTTACTGGAGTTGGCGCAACCATAGCACCAAGTAACCAACTCTGAAATGGTAAAGAAGCTCCTTTAACTAACGCTGCTACTATTAGAAGAGTAATAGGAATTAAAAAAGTGTTGTCTACTTTGCTTATAAGCTCTGAAAAGTAGATCGTTTCATAAGAAGTTATAGAAAAAATAAGTGCTAACAATATAGCCACGCCGCCTATTTGGTTCATCCAAAGTGCTTTGATCGAGTTTTGAGTTGCTACCTCATCTGCGCGGAAGCCTATAAGAATATAAGAACAAAGGGTAGTCAACTCAAAAAGTAAAAAGAACAATTCAATACTGTTAGCTGAAACAAGTGCATTCATAACACCTATGAAAAAGAGTAACATAGCAATAAAAATATTTTTCTTTTTAGCAGAAATATCTTCATGTTCTATGTATTCTAATGCGTAAATAATGATTAGACCACCAACTATGTTAATAATTAAGTACATCATTATACTTAGTCCATCTACAACTATATCTAAGCCATCTTGAGCGGATGAGAGGTTTAAAACAATGGCATATAAAACTAGTTGCACAATAGCAAGAATAGAGACAAGGGTACTATTTTGAACACGTCCTCTATGTAAGAAATAGAGCAGAAGAAAAATATCTAGTGCAACTAACACTTCATGTATATAATGAGGAATATTAAAAGATACAGCACTACTAAATGTAGTGTTAACAGCTACCGTAGCAAGTGAAATAACAGATGTTATAACAACAAAGTTTCTTATTTTTAAACTCATTAATGGAATAAAAATAGATAGAATAAATGGTGCAAAAATTAAAAAAACTATACTACTCATTTGCTAACCTTTTATTCATTTAACAGTATGATAACATAAAAGGTTAGATAATATTTAATTAAAGTTTAAGTACGCTGTTTACCCTAGCAATAGTATCTTTTTTAGCAAGTGAGAGAATAACAACACTCTTCTCTTTAGCTTGAAGTGAGTGCATAACTGAAGGTTCTACTGCGATCATATCACCTACATTTAAAATGATATTTTCGCCATTAATGCCAAAGTCTATTGCACCTTTTAAAACCATAACAGTAATAGCACCCGGTGCATTATGCTCTTTCATAATTTGATCTTTTTCAAAAGCTATACGGATCTCTTTTGAATGAGCTGTATTTATTAACGGTTTAATTACTACTTTTTCATTGTCGTATGTTACATCTTTTAAAAATGAGGCTACTACCATGTTACTCTCCTAAATTTATTTTGAAAAATTGAGCTGCTTCAATCTGGTCATTTGTCAGCTCTTCTTTTTCATAATCTTCGTCATTTTTCACTAAAGACTCTACTTTATCTTTTACAAACTTAAAAGCGACTTCTCTTATATGAACAAGATCGCTACTAAAACCTAAACCACTAAACATGTATGGCTCTTCATTTTCAAGGCAAAGAATAGTAATATCACACTTAAGTTCGAGCTCTTCTACGATCGTTCTATAGTTTATATTAAACTCACAAGCATGCCAACCTATCTCTTCAAGCTCTTTGTCCTCAAACTCTGAGATCCCATCAGGTGAAGTGTCGTCATATAGTGCACTCTTTTTATTTAACTCTATTATTTCAGTCCACGCGCTATTTGCTTTAAAAAGTAGTTTTTCGCCATCTTCAACAAGCTTATAGTTAGCACCTAAAACATTGTTCAGTGAAGGAGTAGCAGAAAGTTTAGAGTTACCATCTACTTTAGCAGTTCCTTTAAAGAGTAAAATATCTTCACTTTTAGGTTCTAAAGTCACTTTACCATCAGTAGTAATAAAAAACTCTCTGTTTGAATTAAGAGCATTTAAAAATGAGCTCTTTTCAATGTAGATAATTTCTTTGTTAAGATTGAACTTTTTCATAACTTAAAACTGCTTCTCTAAAAAAGGAATGATCTGTTTTTTACGACTCATCACATCTTGTAACCAAACTTGAGCATCTTCTAGTTTCATATTAAAAGCCGACTCTATTTTAGACTCATCATCACTTACAACTAGAAGTTGTGAACCTTCTTTCATAATGTCTGTTAAAAGAAGAAGAACACTGTGACGCTCACCTTCACTTTTAAGAGTTTTCATATCAGCTAAAAGCTCAGCCTTCATATCATCAAAAACACTCAAATCAACAACTTCTAGTTGCCCAACACCGATCTTTACACTACCCATGTTGAAGTCTTTAAAGTCACGTAAGATCAGCTCACGCATAGTTGCACCAACTACGGCAGACTTAACTATAAACATCTCCATACCAAGTCCTTTAAAGTCTTCAACACCTGCTATCACAGCTAACTCTTTAACAGCTTTAGTGTCCTCTTTAGTACAAGTTGGTGACTTGAAAATAACAGTATCACTAAGAATTGCACATAACATAACTGATGCTAACTCTTTTGGGATCTCTATATTGTGATAGTCAAACATCTGCTTAATAATTGTGTTCGTACATCCTACTGGTCTGATCCAACACTCAAGTGGTGCTGAAGTAGTAATATCACCTAACTTGTGATGGTCTACTATACCTAAAATATTTGCTTCTTTAATATCTTGAGGTGCTTGTGCTAAGTCAGAAAAGTCAACTAAATAAACATCTTCACCTGCATAAGAAGTTTTAAGTTCAGGTGAGGGAGTATTAAATTTATTTAGGATCCAAGATGTTTCAGGATTTAGTTCACCTTGACGTGTAGGAGTACACTTCTCACCAAGTCTGTTTTTTAAATAGCTAAGTGAAATAGCTCCTACGATCGAGTCCGAGTCTGGTGTTGTGTGTCCGAATATGTATGTTGACATTTTTAATTTCCTCTATTTGTTTTGTTGAAAAAATGGGCTGTTAATACTATCTACTATCTCTCTGCCTTGATCTGACAGCTCTTTATAATGAAAAATTAGTTTAGCTGACTCTTGCACATATTCAGCTATCTGTTTATCTATAGTTGCTAAATTATATTTGCATTTAAGCCCAAGCGTAATCTCATCCATTTTAAATATCTCATCAAGTTCTCTGTATATTTCAACAATTCTTTCCATATATTGAAGTGTTCTATTTCTAATATCTAAGAATTTAGGAGACTTCTCCACTATCTCTTTTATATCATCGATCGCTATATTAGCCATTTGATCAAAGAGTTTTTCATACTCTTCTTGTTGAGCTACAAAGTTTGTAGAGACTATAAAGTTATGAATTTTAGCTTTAAATTTAGGGTACTCTTCACTGAATTTTTCTTGCATATTAAGTCCAAATTATAAAAAAATTTTTGAATTATAACCTATTGTTTAAAATTCAACTTGAAACGTTAATTTTAGATGAAAAAGTAGACTTGATTTTAGAATTGGTGAAAGAAAAAATTAATAGAAGTATTAAAGAGGTGCTAGCATTTTTGAATTGGTGCTTATATATCCTATTCAGATATAACTTATAAATACCAAATATAAAAATAATAGCAGTTAATACTGCTCCAACTACAAAAACAATACTTGCATCCATTAAAGATCCTTTATCTCTTTTGTTTTATTCATTTTCGAAACTACATAAGTATATATCATAGTAGTTTCAACACTTTTATGTCCCAATAGTTCTTGAATACTTCTTAAATCTATTCCAGCTTGAAGTAAATGAGTTGCATATGAGTGTCTAAATATGTGTGAAGTTACTCTTTTATTTAAGTTAGCTTTTTGAGAAGCATTTTTAATATTTCTACCTAAAGTTTTAGGATGAATATGATGTTGTCTAATTATATTACTTTTAGGGTCTTTTGAAACTTTTGCCATAGGAAAAATAAATTGCCATATAGACTCAAACTTAGCATTTGGATATTTTTTCACTCTTGTGCTCTTAGTGCTTGGACATTCTCATTACTTAAGTCAACTGTCACGCGATCAGTTAAAATAAGCAGGTAGAAAGCTAGAAAAATATAAAGAAAATCATTTTACACCGCGAGACATGAAAGACATCTAACAAAATCTCGTAGCCAATAAATGCCCTAGCTGTCATTTATTGGCTAGAGTCAATGCCTC
Source organism: Helicobacteraceae bacterium (assembly GCA_013138865.1). GTDB lineage: Bacteria > Campylobacterota > Campylobacteria > Campylobacterales > Sulfurimonadaceae > GLR69. The sequence goes on from WTBY01000003.1 coordinate 55,845, forward strand.
TTATTATCCCACCCGTTAAAAATAAAAAATATACTTTATTTGCAAATCTCTTTACAGACTTATGGAATACCAAAATCAAATATCATTGTATATAAAGAATATTTTGATGAAAATTTCGAACTAGACAAACTAAATGTCTAACAAAACACAGAGACTGTGAAATAACTAAACCCAAAACTGGAGTGGTAACATAAATTCATACTTAGAATTAACGACTTAATAGCCTTTTATTTTATATAGATTCTATAATTATAATATTAAACTGTTTAACTAGGTGTTGCACTTACTATTTGAATTGGCGTATGTAAGAAAATATGCATCTTTTAAGAGAAAACTGTTTATTTTACTAAATTTATTAAATTAGTCTTAAAAAATTTAGTTTTTGTAAGTTTTAGTGCTTGTAGTTAAAAATAATTTTTGGTGTTTGCTTAAAGTAGCTCTTTAAAGCTTTAAGAAGTCCTATAGATAGGAGTTTCTAAGTGGTGGCCTGTCTCGGAATCGAACCAAGGACACAGTGATTTTCAGTCACTTGCTCTACCGACTGAGCTAACAGGCCTTATTTGGTAGGGTGGAATTATACCATTATTTTATAAATTCTTTCTTAAATCTTTAACAGCTTCTTTAAATTGATCTCCACGATCGCTATATGAGTTAAATTGATCTAAGCTTGCGGCAGCTGGAGAGAGCATGGCAACGGTGTGCGTACCGTGAATTTTGTCTATCTCTTCTATAGCATTATGAAGTGTATGACACTCTAAAAAAGGTATCATATATTTTTTTGCCAATTCTATAAGTCGTATTTCATTTTTGCCTATAGTGAAAATTTTAACATTTAGCTTTACTAATTCATGAAATAGTGTCTCTAGTTCTACTCCCTTATCATCTCCACCCAAAATAATATATATATTTTGGTAAGTATCGTATGACTTAAGAGCAGCTAGTGTTGCGTCAATATTTGTAGCTTTTGAGTCATTTACCCAAACTCTTCCATGCTCATCATTTAACTTCTCTTGTCGGTGAGGATCAAGTTTAAAGTTATTTATTTTTTCATACTGAGTTCGATCATATAAAATTTTGTCTACAGCTAATGCGATCACCGCGTCAAGTAAAAAAGCACCTTTATAATTAAGTTTAGTTGTATCTATATCAAAATACTTAGCTAAGTCTTCTGCATCGTTGTAACCTATTTTAAAGGCATTTGTTGGTGTATCTAGCAGAGCGTTAGGCAGAATAACTATCTCTTTATCTTTCATAGTTGACAGAGGCTTTAACTTTGCTTGCTTATACTCTTCTAGTCCACCATGCCATGAGATATGATCAGGTGTGATTGGAAGTAGCACATATATGTTAGGTGAAGCTTTATTTATATAGTGAAGAGAAAAAGAACTTGTCTCTAGTATCCAAATAGGTGCTTTTTCATCTAGTTCAGCTAATGGAGTTCCAATATTTCCTCCACTAAGTGCTCCTTTATCTGAAAGCAAATCTGTCATCATTTGTGTAGTTGTTGTTTTTCCATTAGTTCCACTGATCCAAATAGTGTAAGGCATCTGATCGACATAAAAATCATATTCACTTATTAAATTTTTAGCTCTAAGTATGAGCGGGTTATTTGGAGCTATTCCAGGTGATGGAATTTCACACGTAGAATTTTCTGATATAAACTCAGAAGCTGGATATATATGGTTGCCATCTTTATCTTGAAAATACGAAGTTATACTATCGTCATAAAAGTTAGATGCACCATATTTTTTTGCCATAGCTTTTGTTGTTTTTCCATAACCAAAAAAAGTAAGAGCTCTTTTCATTTAACGGAATTTCAATGATACTAATGCTAAAAGGTTTGAGAGCATTGCTATGATCCAAAACCTTACTATAATTTTATTCTCTGCCCAATTTTTCATCTCAAAATGGTGGTGAATTGGTGCCATAAGAAAAATACGTTTTTTACGAAATTTGTAACTTCCAACTTGTAAAATAACTGAAACTGTCTCTATTACAAATATAAGACCTATTACAAGTAGCAGTATCTCACTTTTAGAAATTATTGCCATGTAGGCTATAAATGCACCAAGCGCAAGAGAACCACTATCCCCCATAAAAACTTCTGCTGGGTGGCAGTTAAACCATAAAAAACCAACTAAGCTACCTATAAGTGCTGCAGCTATGATCGCAACTTCTCCTACTGGAAAGTTAGGTAAAAGAAGATATGAACTTATTACAGCGTTACCTGTTATGTATGTGATTACTGCTAGTGATCCAAGTGAAAAGATGGATGGAACTGTAGCTAAACCATCTAACCCATCAGTTAAATTTACTGCATTAGATGTAGCAACTATAACTAACATCCAAAAAGGTATGCTATATATATTCATATTTACAACAGCATTTTTTAGAAATGGTACATATAATTCACTATTAAAATCTGCAAATGCAAAAAGGTAGGTAGCTATAATTAATGCACTTAAAACTTGCAAAGTTAGTTTTGCTCGTGCTGAGAGACCTGCTAGGTTCTCATTCTTTTTTACTTTTGAAAAATCATCTTGAAAGCCTATTAATGAGAAAAGAAGCAGTGTTGTAATACCTGCAATAGCGAAGCAATTACTTAAATCAACACTTAACAAAGATGCCATTATGGTAGACACTATAAACACTATTCCACCCATGGTCGGTGTTAAAGCCTTCTCTTTATGAGACTCTGGTGCATACTCATTTATAGGCTGTGTGTTAGAAGATTTTTGTGCCCATTTTATAAATTTAGGCATTAAAAACATAGTAAATAACAGAGCTAAGAAAAAAGCAAATCCTGCACGAACGGTTATGTATTGAAAAAGATTTAGTTGAAATGTTTCATAGTACCAATATAGCATTAATATATAACTTTCATTTGAAATTTAAAACGATATTTTAGCATAAATATACGATATTTTAAACTTTTTTATACTAGAGTACTACAATTACAGTAAGTGGAGTACCATGAAAAAGATTTTAGAAGAGAAAGCACTAGCAATTAGTATATTTACCGCTATTTTATATATGCTTTTTGGAAATAGTTGGCTTAGTAACTTAGAAAATACACCAGTTATACTTGGGCAATTTATTATAGTATTTGGTATTATGTTAGTGTCATCTTTTGGTGTCGTTAAACATGCAGATATGTTAGCTATTAAACTTGGTGAACCGTATGGCACTCTTATTTTAACACTAGCTGTTATATCTATAGAAGTTGTTGCCATTGTAGCCGTTATGTTAACAGGAAAGTACAACCCTACTCTTGGGCGTGATATGATGTTCTCTGTTATTATGATAGTACTTAATGGACTTATAGGAATTTCACTTTTAGTTGGTGGGATTAAGCATATTCAGCAACAGTATAATTTACAAGGAACAAATACATATCTTTCAATGATAGCAATTTTAGTAATTGTAAGTATGGTGTTGCCAAATTATACTCAAGCAACTGAAGCAGGAACATTCTCCCATTCTCAAACAATATTTATTATTATTATAACACTTGGACTATATTTACTATTTTTATTTATGCAATCACTTCGTCATCGAGATTTTTTTATGGCTCCCACCTCTTCTAATGATAAAGTTTTACATGATGCTAGTAATTTTGTATCTATTGGCTATCACTCAGTATTGTTAGTTCTTTATATGTTGCCTATAGTTATTTTGTCTAAAAAGTTAGCCATTATGATCAACCATGGTATTACATCAGCTGATTTACCAGTTGCACTAGGTGGCCTTTTAGTTGCTATTTTAGTATTAGCTCCTGAGGGTGTTGCATCTGTAAAAGCAGCTCTTGCTAATCAAATTCAAAGATCTATAAACATCTGTTTGGGATCAGCCTTAGCGACAATTTCTTTGACTGTTCCAGCAATTTTAATTATAGGTCTCATAACATCAAAGACTATTGTATTAGGTCTGAATGGGGTAGATATTGTAATGCTTTTAACCACTCTATTTGTAAGTGTTATAAACTTAAGTAGTGGAAAAAGTAATGTTATACAAGGTAGCATACATTTTATTCTATTTGCTCTTTATTTACTACTTCTTTTTGATAAATGTACGACTGGTTGCTAAGATGGTAAAATACAACATAATTTAGAGTTTATTTTTAAAGAAGCAACTGTTCCATCAGCTCCATCAACTCTATTTTTAATAGCTATTTTAGCTCCGATCGCATCAGCAGCTGAAGCGGCTAAGAATAGACCTAGACCAACTCCACTCTTATTTCCTTGACGTTTAAACGGTGCGAAAAGATCCATGCTTTCATCTACTCCACAACCCTCATCTATAACCTCTATTAAAAGACCCTCTTTACATAAGTTGCTCTGTAGTAGTACTTTTTTATCTGCAGGTGTAAATTTAAGTGCATTTTGCAAAAAGTTTTGAACTATCTGGTTTAATAACTTCACTTGCATAGTAGCCATGAAACTATTTGGTAATAAATTAGTCTCAAGTACTTTAGAGTCACTCTCAGCTAAAAGTTTAAAATCATTACCTTTTTGTTCTAAAACTTTTATAATATCAATTTCAATAGGCTTCTCTAAGTGAGCACTCTCTTGACGACCTATATTTAAAATATCCGCTACTATTTTATTCATGTCATCTACACTATTGTTAGTTACCTGAAGTGCTTCTATATACTCATGAGCTTGACGCTCTTTTATAAGTGTAACTTGATTTTTAAGTTTTATAACTGCTAGTGGTGTTTTAAGCTCATGCGCAGCTCCTATGAAAAGTTCTTTTTGATACTTTACAAAGTTATGAATTCTACTTATTAAATGGTTAAGTGTTTCGCCTAATGGCACAAACTCTTCTGGTAACTCTTTAACTTTGATAGGATGAATTAAATGCTCATTCATATTTGAGAGACGGCGACTTAAAAGAGCTATGGGGCGTGAGAGAAGACCTGAAACTGCGTAAGCATAAAGAACTAAAATACCTAGTGTTATAATATTTAAAAGTATAATAGTACGCATTATCTTTTTTAACAGTTTTTCTGTACTACTTACATCTTTACTAACTTTTAAATAGCTCATCTTTTTTAAATTATATGGATATATCAACGTCAAGTAAGATTTTCTATTTTTGTTAAAGATATACCACTCAATATGGTCAGCACTGTCTTCTAGTATAATTAGCTCAACGTTGAGATCAAGTAAAGAGTCTGTATCAGATTGAAGCTCTTTGTATAATGATTCATAAGCACAAATATTTTGCGCAAATTTTAGAAGTTCAGCCTCTTTATCATCATAAATAGATTTAGATATAAAAAAGTATAAGGCAGTTGAAAAAATGAAAATAAGTGCCACCGAAGCGACAAGAAGTTGTACAAGAAATTGACTTCTTATACTTCTTTTTGAAAACATTTAAAAAGCTTTAAATGTTACGAAATTTCTTTTGGAAAACAAAATCTATAACCACGACGACGAACAGTTTCAATTGTAGTAATAAGTAATGGTTTATCCATTTTTTGTCTAATTTGATTAATTGCAACTTCAATAACATTTGGAGTTACAAGTTCTGGCTCTTCCCAAATAGCGTCAAGAAGTTGTTCTTTAGAAACAATCTGATCACGGTGACGAGCAAGGTGAGTTAAAACTTCAAAAGGTTTACCCTTAAGCTCAATCTCTTTCTCTTTGTAAATAATTTTTTCCTCTTCTGGGTTAATAACTAGATCTTCAATCTCAATTATATTACTTCCACCAAAACGAAGACGAGCTTCTATACGTGCAAGTAAAACATCAAAGTCAAAAGGTTTGCGAACATAATCATCTGCACCAGCTTTAAGTGCTTCAATTTCACTTGCATTATCATCACGTGCAGAAAGTACTATAACATTTGTTTTAGGAGTGTTTGTTTTAATATTACCGATAATATCAACACCATTTCCATCTGGAAGCATCCAATCCATTAACACTAAATCGTAGTTACGGATATCTAGGTAGTACTCACCATCTTTAAGTGTCTCAACAACATCACTTTGGTAACCATACTCTTTTAGCCCTTCAGCTAGCATTTTGTTTAAAGTAACTTCGTCTTCAATAATTAAAATACGCATTCGTACTCCTCTTCTTCTTTATTTATATTAAACTTAAAATTTTGCGGGATTATAGCACAGTTTTAGGAAAATTTAAAGTTTTTTTCAATTTTCTTTAAAATTTGTATTTATCTTTTACACTAACGATGCAGTTTCGTAAGATGTCAGGTTTACTTATCTCTAAAGTCAATAGATCTATTCTAGAAAAATTTTGTTTTAACTCACCACTTAAAGATTTTAAAGCATCTTCTAAAAGTAAAAACTTTCTTTTTTTCATCACTTTTTTTATAAGAGCAGAAACATCAGCATAATTTATGTAATTTTCTTTTAGATAGCTATACTCAATTTTAACATCTACTATAACTCTTTGCTTAGATACTCTCTCAAAATCTAGAATTCCTATAATACATTTGAATTCTAAATCTCTTATACGTATAATCAAGCAGTTACTTTTGACTCTTCACCTTTTATAAGGCGAACTATATTTGGAATATGTTTGTAAAAAATAACAAAAGCTATGATCACTACTGGTGCATGAGGTATTGCAGGATTTAAGTAAAAACTAGAAGTAACTAGAGCTACTAAACCTATAAGTGAGGATAGAGAAGAAATTTTAATAGTTTTAGCACTTATAGCCCATACAACTAATGCGATCAGAGTCTCAATAGGTAACATTACCATTAATACACCCATTCCAGTTGCAACACCTTTACCACCTTCAAACCACAAATATGGTGAAAAGCAGTGAGCAAGAACGGCAAGAACAGAAATAGTCCAAAGTAGTGAATCATCCATACCCATAGCCATTGCAACGAGTAAAACCACAACACCTTTAAGTACGTCAAGAGCTAGAGTAGCAATACCTAGCTTCTTTGCCAATACTGGGTCACTCTCTTTTACAACACGAAGAACATTTGTAGCACCTATACTTTTAGAACCACTCTCTTTTATATCAACTTTAGCAAAAAACTTTGCCAGTAGTAGACCAAAAGGTATACCCGCTATTAAGTAGGTTGCTATGTAAAACTGTACATTTATATTAGATAAAAAATCCATCTGTTTCTCTTTATATTAATATTGTAAGTGAGATTTTAGTTAAATATTTGTTATAATCGCATTAATTGAAATTAAGGATTAGTGTTTGAACTACTCTCATGAAGAACTAAAAGAGAAAATAACAGAGCTAAAAAACAACTTAAATGTTACAGTTGTAGGACATTTTTATCAAAGAGATGAAGTTTATGAAATGGCTGATATCACAGGAGACTCACTTGAGTTAGCACGCAGGTGTCAAGCTGATAAAAGTGAATTTGTAGTCTTTTGTGGTGTTGGCTTCATGGGTGAATCTGTAAAAGTGTTAAGTCCTAGTAAACGTGTTCTTATGCCACGTATTGCTTGTTGTGCTATGGCTAAAATGATTGATGGTGAATATTATGACAACTCAATAGCCATACTAGAAAAATCAGGAATTAAAAAAGAGAATATTTTACCTATTACTTACATTAATTCATCTGCTGAAGTTAAAGCAAAAGTTGGAGAGATGGGTGGTATGGTCTGTACTAGTTCGAATGCTAAAATAATTATTACTAAAGCATTAGGTGAGGGTAAAAAAATTCTTTTTGTTCCTGATCGCTGTTTAGGACAAAATATAGCAAATCAGATGGGCAAAAGTTCATGTGTGATCGGAGATGGTATTGATCCAAATAGTGTAGATATTATCTGTTATGATGGTTTTTGTTCTGTTCATCAACTATTTTCACTAGACGATATAGCTTTTTATAGAAAGAAATTTCCAGGTATTTTAGTAGCAGTTCACCCAGAGTGTGATCCAACTATTTGTGATGCTTCTGACTTTGTAGGTTCAACTTCTCAACTTATAAAATATATAAAAGAGTTACCACTTGAACAGAAAGTAGTTGTAGGAACAGAGTTCAACATGGTTAATAGACTACGCGAAAAAAATACTTATGTCCTAAGTTCTACAAAACCAGAGTGCCCAACTATGAATGAGACAACTTTAAATGATCTCTACTTAACTCTTAAGTCTATTGAAGACAAAGCACCCATAAATGAAATACAAGTTAATGAAAATACTGCGAAATGGGCAAAAGTTGCTTTAGAGAGAATGTTAGCACTATGATCAAAAAGTTTGTAGAAGCTACTTTAGCAGAAGATGTAGGACGTGGAGATCTATATTCACTTATTTCGAAAGCTACACCAACAACTGCAAAAGTGATCGCAAAAAGTGATGGTGTTTTAGCTGGTGTTAAATATATAGAGGTGTTAGCAGAGTTAGAAAATTTTAATATAGAGTTTTTAAAAGATGACGCCCAGAGCTTTATAAAAGGCGATATCTTACTAAAATTGAGTGGAGACTCGCATACTATTTTAAAGATAGAAAGAACACTTCTAAATATTCTGCACCATGCAAGCTCGATCGCAACTCTAACTAAAAAGTATGTTGATTTAATAGATCCATATGGCGTAAAACTTTTAGACACAAGAAAAACTAGACCTCTTTTAAGAGTTTTTGAGAAATATGCTACACGTATTGGAGGGGCTACTAATCATCGTTTAGGTTTAGATGATTGTTTAATGTTAAAAGATACACACTTAAAAACTATAACGAACTTAGAAGAGTATATTAAAAATGCAAGAAAGAAGATCCCATTTACTTCTAAAATAGAGATCGAAGCAGAGACTTATGAACAAGCTGTTGAGTTCATGAGAGTAGGTGCAGATATTGTAATGTGTGACAATATGGATCATAGTAAACTTAAGCGTGTAGTTGAGTTTAGAGATAGAAACTTTCAATCTACTCTCTTAGAAGCTAGTGGAAATATCTCACTAGATACAATAGAGTCATATGCTAAATGTGGTGTAGATGCTATAAGTTCTGGCTCACTTATACATCAAGCCAATTGGATCGATCTATCAATGAAGGTTGATTAAACTATTAAATGAGTGCAGAAACAGACGGCCGAACCGAAAAGCCCACCTCCAAAAAGATCTCCAAAGCAAGACAAAAAGGTAATGTCCCTAAAAGTCAAGATGTTAGTGCTTTTGTAACCCTAACTATAGCTTTTGCCTCTATCGTAATGCTTTATACTCTTATGAGAGACTATACTATGAATATAGTCTACTACTACTTCTCTATTTTAGGTAGACCACTAACACAAAATAATATTATAGAAATATTGCTCGCAACAATTGAAGCAACACTTATAATTATTCTTCCATTATCTCTAATAATTATGGCAGCAGGTGTTTATTCAAATATTGCTCAATTTGGCTGGAACTTTACAACAGAGCCATTAGGCTTTAAATTTTCTAAATTAAATCCTGTATCAGGTCTAAAAAATTTATTTAGTGCAAAAAAGTTAGTTGAGGGTGTTAAGATCACCTTTAAATCACTTGGTTCACTTGCAATAGCATCAATGTTCTTTTGGGATTTTATACTACAGCTTCCAATTGTTGCACTTATGACCTTTAGTGATCAAATAGATTGGTTAATAGAGAGTGCCGCATATTTAGTAGCCGTTATGCTTTTTATAATGATGGTTTTTGCAATTATAGACTTTTATATTACAAGGTACCAATATGAACAGAGTAATATGATGACAAAGCAAGAAGTAAAAGATGAAGTAAAAGGTTCTGAGGGTAACCCTGAGATCAAGGCAAAAATTAGACAACGCCAAATGGAGATGCATCAGCAACGAATGATGTCCAATGTACCCTCAGCTGACGTTGTAATAACTAACCCAACTCACTACGCAGTTGCACTTAAGTATGATCAAGAAAAACACAGAGCGCCAGTAGTTGTTGCTAAGGGTGCTGATAATATAGCTCTGAAAATAAAAGAGATCGCACGTGAAAATGATGTTACAATCGTACAAAATCCACCACTTGCTCGTTCACTTTATGAAGAAGTCGAGTTAGATCATCCTATACCAGAAGCACTGTTTAAAGCCGTGGTTGATGTATTAGCTTTTGTTTATAAAGCTAAAGGTAATAAAAATTAGATAGAATAACAAAAAAATAGACAATTTTAAGGAATTTACGTGAGAAGAAGATCAAATATCGGTTCAATAATATTTATGTTAATATTTATATCAACTATAGGAGGTGCAGTTTTTGTTTATAACTCTTCTGTGTTTGAGAGAAATGTTCCTATTATAGAGATTAAAAACAATGGTTATTGGAACCTAAAGGATCCTCTAAATATTTCTATAAATGATGAAAGTGGCATTAAAAGCTATACAATTACTCTAAAAAGTGAAAAAGAGAGTTTTAAAGTTGTTACTAAAGTTTTAACTACTATTTCTAAAAGTATACAAATATCAGTTGATGCACCAAAAAAACTTCGTAGAAGTAAATTAAAATATATCACTGTACTTGTTGAAGCAACTGATTTAAGTAAGTGGAACCTACTTAAAGGTAATAGCACAACTCTTTCAAAAGAGTTAGAAATTGATAAAAAGAGACCTTATCTAAATAATATAACAAACTCTTACGCTATTAAAAAAGGTGGCAGTGCTGTTGTTATTTTTAAAGTAAATGATGAAAATTTAAAAGATTTTTATATCGAAACAAGTTATGGTAAAAAATTTAAAGCACAACCATTTTATAAAGATGGTTATTATATATCTTTAGTAGCATGGCCAGTAACTAAAGACTCTTTTAGAGCTTCAATAGTTGCAAATGATAAAGCTGGAAATAAGTCAATTTTATACATTCCATTTTACCTTCGTAATAAAAATTATAGAGTCTCAAATATTAAGTTAAGTGACAAGTTTTTAGATGGTAAGATTGCTGAACTTGCAGAGGTTTTTGAAGAGACACAAGGTGTAGACGATAAGTTAGAAAAATTTAAAATAATCAATGAAGATGTAAGAGCAAAAAACGAAAAACTAATACATGAAATAACATCAAAAATATCTAGTAACAAAATAGATGCCTTTCCTATAAAGCCATTTTACCCACTTAAAAATGCTGCTAAAGTAGCCTCTTTTGGTGATCACAGGCTCTACTCTTATAAGGGTAAACATGTAAGTGAGTCATACCATTTGGGCTTAGACCTTGCAAGTGTTAAAATGGGAGCAATTAAAACTCAAAACCCTTCTATTGTCGTATTCGCAGAGGAAAATGGTATATATGGTAATATGCCTATACTTCACCATGGATTAGGTCTATATACTCTTTATGGGCACTGTTCTAACATAGTGACATCAAATGATGATGTTTTAAAAGACGGAACTCATTTTGCTAACACTGGTAAAAGTGGTTACGCAATGGGTGACCACCTTCACTTTGGTGTTTTAGTTCAAGGTATTGAAGTGCGCCCAGAAGAGTGGATGGATAAAAAATGGATGGATACAAACATAAATGATATCATTAATGATGCAAAAAAAATTATTGATCGAGCTGAGTAAAATATGAATCAAACTACAATTTCTAAGAGTGTAGAGTTAGTTGGGATAGGCCTACATAAGGGAAATCCAGTTAGGCTAAAGCTTGAACCATTAGAGTCAAACAGTGGAATAGTTTTTGAGAGAAGTGATGTTGGCGTTAGCATTAAACTTTCACCTGAAAATGTAGTAAACACACAAATGGCTACAGTTATAGGAAAGGGTGAGCACTTTATCTCAACGATTGAGCATCTACTCTCTGCTGTTTATGCCTATGGAATTGACAACTTAAAAGTTATTGTTGATGCTGATGAGATTCCTGTTATGGATGGTAGTAGTGCTAGCTTTTGTATCCTTTTAGATGAAGCTGGCATTACTCAACAAGATTCTGCTAAAAAAGTTATGCGTATAAAAAAAGAGGTTGAATTTAAAGATGGGGATAAGTATGTAAAACTTTCTCCTTCAGATGATTTAGCTTATGACTTTACGATCAAATTTGATCACCCTATTATAAACAGACAAACTTTTACACTTCACTTCTCAAAAGAGAGCTATAAGAGTGAAATATCACGCGCAAGAACTTTTGGATTTTTGCATGAAGTGCAATATATGCGCTCAAAAGGTTTAGCACTAGGTGGAAGCTTAGAAAATGCAGTTGTTTTGGATGATAAAAAAGTTATGAATCCAGAAGGATTACGTTTTAGTGATGAGTTTGTACGTCACAAAATACTAGATGCAATCGGTGATATGAGCCTAATTGGTATGAATTTTATAGGAAACTACGAATCATACGCTGGTTCTCACCATCTTAATCATAAGTTAACCCTAGAGCTTTTAAGTGATCCTGATAATTATGAAATAATAGAACTGAGCAGTGTAAAAGAGAGAGAGCTAGCACTCAGTTATGCATAGTGTTGTAGTTCTTAACCTATCATCACCTATATTAATAGGTATTTATGAAAACTCAAAACTTATTAAAACTATTCAAAGTGAAGAAAAAACTTCTGAAATTTTAGGAACACTTTTTGAAGATATTTTACAAAAGTATAAGTTAGAAAATATTATATACATTAAAGGACCTGGAAGTTTTATGGCTATAAAAATAGCCTATATTTTTTTAAAAACCATCTCTATTGTTAAAGGAATTAAACTCTTTGCAGCAGATGCTTTCTATTTTAATGACAACTCTCCTATTAAAGCAGTAGGAAAACTTTTTTTTGTAAAAGAGAGTGATGAAATAACTACCAAAGTTTATGAACAGACCCCTACTTCAAAGTTTACTTTGCCTATAATTCTAAATATTAATGACTTTAGTAACAATATTGAACCAGAATATTCAATAGATTCAGTATAGGAGTATAAATGATAGTTAGTGTACCAGCAACAAGTGCAAACCTAGGACCAGGATTTGATTCTTTGGGACTTTCATTGAGTATGAGAAACCATGTAGAGTTTAAACCCTCACGTTTTTTTTCAATGTCAATTAAAGGCGAAGGTGAAAACAATCCAAAACTAAAAGGTAATAACCTTTTTGTAAATATTTTTAATGAACACTATAATTCTCTAACGCACAAACGTCAAAATTTTAAGTTTGTATTTCATAATAAAATCCCTATATCTCGTGGACTAGGCAGTAGTTCTGCTGTAATTATTGCAGCAATAGCATCTGCCCATGAAGCAGCTGGTATAAGAGTTTCAAAAAGAAGAATATTAAACTATGCACTTGTAAATGAGACTCACCCAGATAATATTACTCCAGCAGTAATGGGTGGTTTTAACGCTGCAACAGTTGAAAAAAATAAAGTTTTTTCACAAAAGAAGAATATGCCTTCATATTTAAAAGCAGTTGTAGTTATTCCAAATAAACCAATATCTACGGCAAAAGCAAGAGCATCTATGCCAAAGAATTACTCTACTGAAAATGCAGTTTTCAACTTAACGCACACTGCGCTTACTGTAGCTACTTTTTTTAATGAAGATTGGGAAATGCTTCGCATTGCTACCCAAGATAGGTTTCATCAAAAAGTTCGTATGAAACTTCTTCCTGAACTATTTAAAATTCAAAAACTCGCTTATGAGAACAATGCTCTTATGAGCACGCTCTCAGGAAGTGGATCAACATTTTTTAATATGGTTTATGACGAAGATGCAACTCCACTTGCTTCTTTATTAAAACAGAGATATCCAGATTTTTCTGTACAAATATTAGATTTTGATAATGATGGTCTCATTATTGAGCGATAAACAAGAATAATTTAGATATAATGGCGCAAAATATAGTAAAAAGTAGAATGTGTGTTGGTTGTAGACAACGAGCACAGCAACACTCTATGATTAGGCTTCAACACGTTGAGGGAAGCCTAAAAAAATTTGGCGGAAGTGGTCGTAGTTTTTATATATGTACTAGTTGCATAGAGTTAAAAACTATAAAAAGAACACTAGCCCGTCAATGCAGAAGCAATGCAGTAGATAAATTACTCACCGAATTAAAGGAGATAGTCTCGAATGTCAGAAAAAGTTAGAGTTCATGAAATAGCAAAAGAGTTAGGTATTAACTCAAAAGAAGTAGTAGAAAAATCAACAGCTTTAGGGCTAAGTGTTAAAACAGCATCTAGCTCTGTTTCTATGGAAGAAGCAGAGAAAATAATGAATTACATTATGAATGGTGCTCCAGAGCAAGAGAGCACAAAGCTGAATATTGTAAAAAAAGCTTCTACTAAAGAGAAGAGTGAAACTGTTGAAGAAACAAATACTAAAGATAGCTCTTCTGAAGAAACTATAGTAGAGACTAAAAAAGAAGACAAAACTGCAGAACCAAAAATAACTGAAAAAGTTGATACTGAAAAAGTTGACATTGAAAAAGTTAAAACGGAAACAGTAAAAGCTGAAGATGTAAAGGATGTTAAAAAACCATCTACTGCAACTAGTGAGATAAAAGTTGTTCAAGCACCTAAAAGATCTGGACTTAAAATTGTTAAGAAGAAAAAACCAAAGCCAGTTGAAGTAGATTACAGTAGTAACGATCGCGCTCTTGCTAATATCTCATCTTATGGAAAAATGTCTCAAGCAGCTCAAGCTGAACTGACTCAAAAAAAGAAAAGAACTGCTACTGGTAGTGCTGCAAGAAAACATGAGCATGGTAAAAGAATTGATGCTTTTGGTGGTGATATGGCTGATGTTTCAATGGATATTGAGGGCGAACAAGTAGTTCTTATGGATCTTAATGAGACTGATAGAAAAGTTGATCCTTTTGAAAATAAACCTAATAAACCAAGAGAAAAGAAACCTGTTGGACGTAATGGTGGAAAAGCTAGAGCTCCATCTCGTGGACGTTCAGTATCACGTGGTAAGAAGAAAAAATATGTCAAAGAGACTAGAAGTGATGAAGTTGTAACTCACGTAGAAATTCCTGAAGACATTCGTGTTTATGAGTTCGCTGAGAAACTAAACCGTCCTATGATCGATATTATCAAAGTACTTTTCAACCTTGGAATGATGGCTACAAAAAATGACTTCTTAGGTAAAGATGAAATTGAAATTCTTGCTGAAGAGTTTGAAGTTGAAGTAACTACAATAGATCCAAAAGATGCGTTTAATTATGTAGAAGATTATGAAGAAGAAGATGAAAATGCGACGGAGAGAGCTCCTGTAATTACTATTATGGGTCACGTTGACCATGGTAAAACATCACTTCTTGATGCTATTCGTAACTCTCGTGTAACTAAGGGTGAAGCTGGTGGAATTACACAACATATTGGTGCTTATTCTATTAGTAAAAACAACAAAGATATCACATTTATAGATACTCCTGGTCACGCGGCATTTACTGGTATGAGAAACCGTGGTGTTCAAGTTACTGATATTATTGTTATAGTTGTAGCTGCTGATGATGGTGTTAAACCACAAACTAAAGAGGTTATTAAGTTAGCTAAAGAGAGTGGTGCTCCAATTATTGTTGCAATAAACAAAATGGATAAAGAGGGTGCTAACCCTGACTTTGTTAAAGGTCAAATGGCAGAACTTGAAGTTACACCAGTTGATTGGGGTGGAGACGTAGAGTTTGTACCTGTTTCAGCTATAAAAGGTGAAGGTCTTGAAGAGTTATTAGAAACTATTCTTTTAACTGCTGATGTTCTTGAACTTAAAGCTGTTGTTGATGCACCTGCTAAAGCAATTGTTGTTGAGAGTTCAGTAGAAAAAGGTTTTGGTTCTGTTGGAACAATTATCGTTCAAAATGGTACTCTTAAAGTTGGAGACAACGTAGTTTGTGGTTCAGCATATGGACGTGTTAAAACACTTCTTGATAGCAATAAGCAAAGAGTTAAAGAAGTAGGTCCAAGCGGAACAGCTATTGTTGTTGGACTTAATGAAGTTCCTGTAGCTGGTGAAACTTTAATGGCTATGGATAGTGACAAAGAAGTAAAAGAGTTCGCAACTAAACGTGCTGAGTATGAAAGAGCTAAAGAGCTTTCAAAAAGTACTAAGTCTACGATGGAAGATCTTACAAACATGATCGCAGAGGGTAAACTTAAATCTCTTAAAGTTGTACTTAAAACTGATGTTCATGGTTCACTAGAAGCTATTAGAAGCGCACTTGAAGAGATGCGTAATGAAGAGGTTAAAATTAACATAATTTCAAGTAGTGTTGGTGGTATTACTGCTAATGATGTTGAACTTGTTAATAACTCTGATAACTGTATTCTTTTAGGTTTCAATGTTCGTCCTACTGGAGCAGTTAAAGCTGATGCTAAACAAAAAGGTGTTGATATTAGAACTTACTCTATTATCTATAACCTTTTAGATGATGTTACAGAGATGTTAACAGGTATGATGTCTGCTAAGTTTACAGAAGAGAATACTGGTCAAGCTGAAGTTAAAGAGACTTTCAAAATACCAAAAGGTATTGTTGCTGGTTGTATGGTTAATGACGGTAAACTTGTTCGTGGTGGACTTGTTCGTGTTATTCGTGATGGTGTTGTTATATATGAAGGTGACCTTACTTCTCTTAAACGCTTCAAAGATGATGTTGCTGAAGTTGGTAATGGCTATGAGTGTGGTGTTGTTATTAGTGGTTACGACGATGTTGTAGCTGGTGATGTTATTGAAACATTCAAAAAAGTAGAGCAAAAAGTAGAACTTTAATGTCTGTAACATCACCTGCAGAGATAAAACAAAAAAGAACAGAATCACTCTTAAAGGAGCTGATTCCTGAAGCTATATATCAACTAAATGACGCTCGTGTTCATGAAGTTGATGTTGTTGAAGTAACTTGTTCTAGGGGTAGAAGTGACGCTAAAGTCTACCTTGATCCACATCAATATAGTGAAAAAGATAAAAACTTCTATCTAAATCAACTTAGAAAAGCTACACCATTTCTTACAAATTATATTTTAAGAGATCAAGGTTGGTTTAAAGCTCCAAATTTAACTTTTGTTTTTGATGCACAGATACAAAAAAGTAAAAATATAGAGTCACTTTTTACTCAGATAGAAAAAGAGAGAACTAAAAAAGGAGACAATAACGATGAGTCTTAATGAAGATATTAAAAATATGGTAGAGTCACTTGACCTTGTTCTTTATGACATAGTAACTACAAATGAAAATGCTGATACTATTTTTAGGGTTTCTGTTTTAGATGAGGGTGGTGTTTCACTTGATAAGTGTGCACAATTAACTCATCTTATCTCTCCACTCTTAGATGTTACACCTCCTGTTAGTGGCGACTATAGACTTGAAGTTAGCTCACCTGGTATAGAGAGACTTTTAAAAACTCAAAACCACTTTTTAAAATCAATCGGTGACAAAATAAAAGTTACTTTGATCGACAAGCGAAAACTGCAAGGTGAGATTCTTAGTGTTAAAGGTAATACAATTACTCTTAAAACTGAAGAAACAGAAGAAAATATAGAATTGAGTGAGATAAATAAAGCTAAAACATACTTCGAGTGGTAGGTAAAATTACTTATGTTAGATCACTCTTTTTTTATGCATCTAGCATTAGATGAGGCCTGGAAATATCAAGGCTTAACTTACCCAAACCCAGCAGTTGGCTGTTGTGTTGTTGGTAAACATTCTCAAATATTAGCAATCGAAGCTCATAAAAAAGCTGGTCTACCTCACGCAGAAGTAAATGCACTATACAGTGCTTACAACTCTATAAATAAAACTCCGACAACTCTTACGTCATCACAAGATATTCATAACTTTTTAATTTTAAATCATAACAATATTTTTAAAGATGTAACTCTCTATGTAACACTAGAGCCATGTTCGCATATCGGCAAAACACCATCATGTGCAACTCTAATAAAAGAACTTGGTATTAAAAAAATATTTGTTTCACTTCAAGATCTAAATGAAGTAGCAAAAGATGGTGCTGAAGTTTTAAACTCTCAAAATATAGAAGTTGAGTTTAATCTTCTAGCTGGAAAAGGTGCCGATCTACTTTTTCCATTTAAGAAATGGAGTGAAAATAACTTTGTTACTTTTAAAATTGCACATAGATTAAATGGAACAATAGATGGTACAGTTAGCTCAACTGAATCTAGAGAAGATGTGCATAAGATGAGAGATGTATGTGATCTACTTGTAATTGGTGGTAACACGGTAAGAGAAGACCGCCCTACTCTTGATGCTCGTCTTTGTGAAGGAAGAGCACCAGATATTTTAATATACTCAAAAACTAAAGAGTTTGACAAGACTATACCTCTATTTAATGTTAAAGATAGAGAAGTATTAATAGAGAGTTCTCTTAAAAAAATAGCAAACTACAAAAATATCATTATTGAGGGTGGTGAGGGCATGTTTGAAGCTACAAAAGAGATAGTTGACTACTACCTCTCTTTTGTAGCTCCAACTACATCTAATAGTAGTACATTTACTAAAAGTGAAAATAGTTTTGAGTATAAACATATAAGTAAAAACAAAAAAGATTTAATAATTTGGATGAAAAGGGCTTAAAGTATGGAAAATGAAGATCAAAAAGTGCAAAAACAAGAAAAAATAGTCTCTATGTTTGACAACATTGCAGGAACTTATGATAAAGCAAATCGTGTTATGAGTATGGGTGTTGATCGTAGTTGGCGTATAAAAGGTTGTGACAAAGCTTACAGCTACTACAACAAAAAGAAATTAGATATCATTGTAGATATTGCTTGTGGTACAGGCGATATGATGGACTACTGGCAAAAAAGAGCACTTAAAAATGCTGTTAATGTAAAAAAAATTGTTGGTGTTGATCCATCAAATGGCATGGTAGATGTTGCACGTGAAAAATATCCTAATTTTGAATACCATATATCAAAAGCTACACAGATACCTCTTGACGATGCAACTGCTGATATCCTTAGTATCTCTTATGGTATTAGAAATGTTGTTGAAAGAGAAGAGGCTTTAGGTGAGTTTAACCGCGTTCTTAAAAAAGATGGTTTAGTTGTTATTTTAGAGTTTATGAGAAATGAAAATCCTTCACTACTTGGTCGAATACGTGACTTTTACATGAATAAAATTTTACCTCGCGTTGGTGGTTTCATCTCTAAAAACTTAGAAGCATATGAGTACTTACCAAACTCTATAGGTGACTTTGCAACTGTTAAACAGATGCAAGATGAACTTTCTAGTTCTGGCTTTGAAGTTCTTTTTACTCAAAGCTTCTCTATGGATATTAGTACTCTTATAATTGCTAAAAAACTATAGCTATTGCTTTAAACTCAAAATATTTTTATTAAATGTAATATTTGAGTAAGATGGCATACTTTTATAAAGTAATGGTGAATCAAGGTCAAATACATTGATTACATCTAAATTAGCCATTGCAAAATGCATAGCATACTCAATGGAGTATGGATCTTCAAGCATAGATCCTATCATACACTTAACTCCATTTGTACGACACAACTCAGCTATTTTGGTAGCATTGTAAATACCGCCACACTTCATTAGTTTTATGTTAATCATATCTGCACATCTATTTTTTATAATAAACTTCGCATCTTCATAACTAAAAACTGACTCATCAGCTAATATAGGTATATTACTTTTTTGCGTGATCTTCTTTAAAGATTCAAGATCATTTGCTGGTGTTGGTTGCTCCATTAAAAGTATATTTTGTGACTCCAAAGAGCCTATAAAACTTAAAGACTCTTCAAGTGTATATGCTTGGTTAATATCTAACAAGAGCTTTGCATTTGGACACTTTTTAAGTATTAAATTAACTCTTTGCAAATCTTCTACAACACTGCTACCAAGCTTAATTTTTAAAATATTAAAGCCATTTTGTATAGCTTCTTGCGAATCCTCACTCATCTGTTTTACACTATTTAAAGATATAGTAACATCAGTTTGAATAGAACTCTTTTTTGTACCTAACAACTGATATAGTGGTATGTTTTTACTTTGAGAGAGAATATCATATAAAGCTAAATCAAGTGAACACTTAGCACTTGTATAGTTGATTTTAAAATC
Organism: Helicobacteraceae bacterium; assembly: GCA_013138865.1. Classification (GTDB taxonomy): domain Bacteria; phylum Campylobacterota; class Campylobacteria; order Campylobacterales; family Sulfurimonadaceae; genus GLR69. Next base: position 75,765 of record WTBY01000003.1, read on the forward strand.
TGCCAACTCTTTTATAAGTGCTAAATCTACTTTTTTATTCACTAGTAATGGAATAAAGATAGTCTCTATTGATTTTACGATCGTAACTAAGTCCTCGCCTGTTATAGCTTTTGTAGGTGGAGCACTACCAATACCAATTATCCCCCTATCAGTAACAATACTAACCTGAATACTTTCAACTACTTCTACTCTTCTAAGTGATGTTATAAAAGGATTTTTTAGCTCTATTGACGAGTACTTGGTTGTTATAGAAGTTATGATCATGCAATAAGCTTTAAGATATTTCCGACCAACAAACCACTAAAAGTTCCAACTAAATAACCAGCGATCGCCATTAAAACTGCAATTGCCACCAATGATTTATCATAAGTAGCAGCAAGTATAGGTGCTGAAGCTACACCACCAACACAAGATAAAGAAGCTACGGATATACTAAATAGATCAAGTTTAAACACTTTTGCTAATATAGCCATTAAAACTCCGTGTATTACTAGAATAAGTATACCAGCAAAAATGTAAGTAGGTACACTATCTATTCCCTCCAAAGAAGCACGTGAACCTATCAGTGCAACTAGTAAATAGAGCATAGTTGAGCCAACTTGTACACTTCCATTCAATCTTCTTAATGGGGTAAAGGAGCCTATAATTCCAAGCACAGTAGCTATTAATACTAACCAAGTAGTCGAGCTTAAAAATGGAAGTTTTGTACTTACAATATTAGAAAAAAAGGCGACTAAAAGAGAGAGTCCAATAAGTTTATAGTACTCTTTAGTTTCGATCGTACAAGCACACCCTAACTCTAATGTTTGATTAGTTTGAACTTCTTCGGCTCTACTCCAAGAGTTAAACTTTTTAGCAAACTTTACGATCACTAGTAAAAACATAACCCAAAGTGTATAGTCAACGGCATCTACAACGAGAGCGTATCCCATCATATTTTCACTTGTTCCTAAGGCAGAAGCGATCGCAATCATATTAGCAGTTCCACCCATCCAACTACCACTTAGTGCACCAAAAAGAGTGCTCTCATCCAAGTTAAAACTAAATAGATAAAAAACAGTTATAAAAGCTATCATCATGGATATAACTGCTCCACTAAAAGCTATTAAAAGTTTACGTCCAAGTCTTAAAAATTGTTTTATATCAACACTTAGAAGCATTAAAAAAAGCATAGCAGGTAAAAGGTTATTTTTTGTAGTTTTATACACACTACTGATAGCTTCATTTTGCTCTATTATATTTAATGATGAGAGTACCATGGCATAGATATATATAAGTACAATTCCAGGAAAATATTCAAACAGTCTCCATCCACTTTTTTTTTCAAGTTGATAAAATAGAGTTGCTAATAGAGTAATAACTGCTAAGTAACCTAAAGGTGAGCTAATCATTCATTAACTCTCTAAACTCTCTCATAAAACGTTTACTTGGATCTGTTTTTCTTGTTCGATAAGCTGGATCTATTTCTAACCAAAGTGGATCATTTTCTAAAGTTCTATACTCTGAGTGAGCGATCACTTTTTTTATAGTTGGGTATTTTTTTAATAAATATTTAACTAATATCACATTTGCTTTGAGTTGCTCATCTGTTAAATTATCAACATCATCCTGCCCTCCAACATTTTCTATTCCGATCGCTGAGAAGTTAAGTCCGATCACATGTCTAGCCATTGTAGTTTCACCCATAAGAGAGTATATATCTCCATTTTTATTAACTAAAAAATGAGCAGATACATTTAGGTTGCTAGCTTTTGCTATATCACCACGATCCAAAGGTAGCGTCTCGTCGATAAACCTATTTAAAGATCTATTAAAGTCATTAACTGCAGTATGATGCAAAACAATAAGGCAAGGAGTAATTTCAATATTCTCAACAACTTTACTATAATGATCTTTTATATACTCTTTTGTTAGAGCGACTCTTTGTTCACCGAATACTATAGGAAGTGACTTTATTTCAATAGCACTTACTAGAGTGAAAGATGCTAATAATATTAATAAATATTTAATTTAATTTTCCAGTAATTAGATCATTAGTTTCAATTAGGTTTTGTTGCACTATAGCTCTTTTCTAAATCGAATCATTTTAAAGCGTTCTCCCATAAAAGAGGGCATAATTAACTGTTTAACTTTACTTAACTCTTGTGCATAAAGCTCCTGTGATGTTTTATCTTTTAGCATCTCAAGAAGCTCCATTATTCCCATATTTACTAAGGCTGTAAGTTGCGCTTTAAATTCAACCATTTTCATGCCACTTTTCTCAAAGTCCTCTTTAACTTGTTCAAAAACCACATCATAAGTTATGTCACTATTTGCAAATAGCTCTTTAAGATTTATATTTTCATCAAAAAGTGGGATCACTTCATGATCTTTATATACACGTATAGAAAAATCAGATCTTGCGTTCATCTCTCCATAGTCAAAACTCATAAACTCAAATTTTTTGGCACTCTTATACATAGATGTAGCAAATTCTTTATAATCAATAGCTAACTCTCCACGATCGCGGTTCTGCTTTTTTGCTAAAGTGTCCATTTCGTCATTTTCAAGATCAAACTCAATTTTATGATCTTTTACAGTTGCGATTTTACCTTTATAATACAACTCACATGCAAAAGCATCAAAGATCTCATTTGCTATAAAAAAAGCACTGTTAACACTTAGTTCATCTAATGACTTATACTGTTGTAAGTTAATCACATCACCAAATGACTCTTTAAAATAAGTTTGTTGCTGTTCTTGTAAGTTATCAAATCTTTCTACGATCGCAAAAGAAAAAGTTTTTAAAAGTTGAGGACGAAGTGTATAAATAAACTCTATTATATCTGCTAAAAGATACCCATGATGAGCGCCAATTTCACATATAGTTGTATCTTCAGCTAAGAACTTCTCATCAACTAAAGAAATTATATGTTTAGCGATCGCACCACCAAAAAACTTTGAGCTACTTACAGCAGTGTAAAAATCACCACCTTTACCAATTTGTTTGTATTTTGAGTAATAGCCATTTTTTCCATATAGCCACTCATTCATATATTCACTAAAATTCATAAAGTATTTTACTATAATCCATCAATACATTCAATTATTAAGCTAAAAAAAGAGTAATTCTAATAAAAAATATCTAAACCTATACGCTCTGATAAACTTTTACCACTATCACTCAACTCAAACTCTTCATCATTGTTAATAAAAATAAGTTCACTCTCGATCATAGCATCTACAATTTCAGCTAAGTGATCACTTTGTGAAGCAATATTCAAACCTTCTAGTGTAATTATTTCTGAAGTCGTAATTATGAAAAAAACTTTTAGTGCATCACTATATTTAAAAATATTTTGATAAGTTGAAAGAAAGTTATTTATTTTTATTGTTCTAAGTATATCTTCTTCACTTAGATCATATTGAGATAGGTTTAACTTCTCTTCTATTTGAGTTAAAACTCTTTTTTCATGTGAGGTAACATTTGTAGTTTCTTTTTGTTTATGTGGAGTCTGTAGGTGAGCTTTTTCTAATCTAGCGATTAGCTCTTCGTTGTAAGTCATAAGGTTTAAAAGTGGTGACTAACAGAGATTATTCAATCTCTGCGTCAATTACGTCTTCATCTTTTTTCTTAGAAGATGCTTCACCTTCAGGTGCTTTGTCGCCACCCTCTTTTTCTTTGTACATTTGCTCTGCCATTTTATGACTAGCTTCTGTTAAAGTTTTAACTTTCTCTTCAATTTGCTCTTTAGTTGCTTCAGTATCTTTAAGAATATCTTTTACACCTGTACAAGCAGCTTCTATCGTAGCTTTCTCTTCAGCTTCAACTTTTTCACCTAATTCGCTTAAACTTTTTTCAGTTTGAACAACTAGTGCGTCAGCTTGGTTACGAAGATCTACCATCTCTTTACGAGTTTCATCTTCTGCTTTATGTTTTTCAGCATCTTGAACCATTTGTTCAATCTCATCATCACTTAAACCACCAGAACCAGAAATTGTAATCTCTTGAGATTTACCAGTACCTTTATCTTGTGCAGAAACAGTTAAAATACCATTTGCATCAATGTCAAAAGTTACTTCAATTTGAGGAACACCACGTGGAGCTGAAGGAATACCTGTAAGCTCAAATAGACCTAAAGATTTATTATCTTTAGCAAACTCACGTTCACCTTGAACAACGCTGATAGAAACAGCTGGTTGATTGTCTTCAGCAGTTGAGAAAACCTGAGATTTTTTAACTGGAATAGTTGTACCTTTTTCTATAACTTTAGTAGCAACTCCACCTAACGTCTCAATACCTAGTGAAAGAGGTGTAACATCTAGTAAAAGAACATCTTTAACATCTCCTCTAAGAACACCACCTTGAATAGCAGCACCAGCGGCAACAACTTCATCAGGGTTAACACCTTTGTTTAACTCTTTTCCACCAAAGTAAGCAGAAACAAGTTCTTGAACTTTAGGAACACGAATAGAACCACCAACCATAATAATTTCATGAATTTCGTCATTACTAAGATCAGCATCTTTCATAGCAGTTTTAATGTGATCGATAGTCTCTTCAACTAGTTCATCAATCATACCCTCAAACTTAGCACGAGTAAGTTTTACGACTAAGTGTAGTGGACCAGCTTGACCCATAGAGATAAATGGTAAGTTTACTTCAGTCTCTTGAGCTGAACTTAACTCTTTTTTAGCAGTTTCAGCAGCATCTTTAAGACGTTGGTGAGCCATTTTGTCATTTGTAAGATCAAAACCATTTGTAGCTTTGAACTCTTCGTTTAAAAAGTCAACAATTTTATTATCAAAATCATCTCCACCTAAGAATGCATTACCATCAGTTGAAAGAACTTCAAAAGTACCATCACTAATTTCAAGTGTTGTAACATCAAAAGTACCACCACCTAAATCGTAAACAATTACTTGCTCTTCTTTTTTAGAGTCAAGTCCATAAGCTAGTGCAGAAGCAGTTGGCTCATTAATAATTCTAAGAACATTAAGACCTGCGATCGTACCCGCATCTTTAGTTGCTTTACGTTGTGCATCATTAAAGTAAGCAGGAACTGTAATAACAGCGTCAGTTACAGTTGAACCGATGTAAGCTTCAGCATCTTCTTTTAGTTTAATAAGAATTTTTGAACTGATCTCTTGTGGAGTGTAAACAGTTCCATCAACATCAACAGCTGCTGCACCATCTTTTTCAACTATATTATAAGTTACTTTATCGTGTGCCTCTTTTGCAGTATCTTCACTCATCATAAGACCCATAATTCTCTTAATAGAAGAGATTGTTTTCTCTGGGTTTGTAATCGCTTGACGTTTTGCAGGATCTCCTACTAAAACTTCACCTTTATCTGTAAACGCAACAACTGATGGAGTTGTATTTTTACCCTCTTTATTAGGGATAATTTTTGCTTCTCCAGCTTCATAAACTGCCACACATGAATTTGTTGTTCCTAAATCTATACCTATTACTTTACTCATTATTTTCTTCCTTAATTTTATTGCATAAAATGAAGGAAACCTTCACCTTATTTATGCGCTTTTGGAACAAAGTCCCATAAGCTACGCTAACGCTATGTTTTCCTCAGCGGAAAGCTCACGCACCTTGTGCTTTTCTATTTTTAGCGATTTATATTTTTTAAATATTTAGTTAGCTATAACTACCATACCTTCACGAAGCGTACGATCTTTATACTTATACGCTTTTTGAAAAGTCTGGACTATTTGACCACTTTCATGTTCTTCTGAGTCCATTTGCTGAACTGCATTGTGAAGATTTGGATCAAATGGCTCATCTTCACTTACTTCTGTTATACCATGCTTCTCAAGAGCAGTTAGGAGTTGTTTCATTGTTAACTCCATTCCTTCTTTAAGTGAAGCTAGTAACTCTTCAGCAGGCGCTTCAGCTTCTCCAGCTTTAAGTGCCATTGTTAGAGCATCTAAAACAGGAATAAGATCTTTTGCAAATTTTTCATTTGCGTACTCTAAAGCTTGATACTTTTCTCTCTCAAGTCTTTTTTTGACATTTTCAAAATCCGCATGAACTCTTGCATATTTATCATTCATATCATTTAGAGCATTTTGTGATTGTTCGTATTCACTAACTGCTTCTACTTTAGAAGTGTCTATATTCTCTTCCTCAGTAACTTCAAGAACCTCTTCTGGTGTCTCTATATTTTCTTGTTTTTCTTCAGTTGACATATTTAATTAACTCCTTTTTAAATAAAGTTGAGTGAATTATACAATATGAGTCAATGAATGTCAAGTCTTTAGTGAATTTTATTATTCAAGTTTATTTAGTCTATGCATATCAACTTAGATGATAGTATTTATTCATATCTCTTTTAAGTACAAATTTTTTTACTTTAATGGTATAATCATTACAAATAAAAATTATACGAGGTGTAAATATGAAAAAAATGCTACTAATCTTAATTGTTGCTCTAGCAATGTCATTTAACTTAAATGCTACAGAGTCAAAGGATGGCATGACAATTAAACAGAGTGCTAATAGCGTAAGTGTTACAATGGACAGACTAGAGAAAGTTATAAAGAAGAAGGGCATAACTGTATTTTTAAGACTTGATCACTCAAAAGGTGCTTTAGGTGTTGGCAAGAACTTACGTCCTACTGAGCTTTTAATATTTGGAAGTCCAAAACTTGGAGCACCTCTTATGAACGCTAACCAGACTATAGGTATTGATCTACCACTTAAAGTAGTTGTATATGAGGACAAAGCTGGTAAAGTATGGTTAGCATACAATAATCCTTCATACTTCGCTAAACGTCACCATATAGACAACAGAAAAAAAATATTTAACAAAATGAGTAAAGTTTTAAATAAATTTACAAACTTTGCTATAAGCAAATAGGATCTAAGATGATTAAAATAATTTCATTATTTATTTTTACTTTAATAGTAAGCGGTTGTAGCTCAAAGGAGTTCAACCAAGAGCTTTACGATCGTCAAATTAATAACTCAAAAGATGCTCATAGTGAGTTAAACAGACAACAGTAGGAATTAGTAACTAATTCCTGTTGCAGATCTAACTTTTTCTATAACTTCTTGAGCTGATGCTCTAGCTTTGTTAGCACCTAAAGTTAAGATCTCTCTTACTTCATTTTGATTTGCTTCTAAGTACGCTCTTTTCTCACGATATGGAGCATAATAGTCCCAAATAACTTCAGCAGTGTAAAGTTTAAAGTGTCCATGACCTTCTCCACCTTTCTCATAACGCTTTTGAAGTTCACTTTGTGCTGAGTCATCTAAAAATAGTTTAGTTATATTGTAAACATTACAATCTGCCCACTCTTTAGGCTCTTCCATACTTACATTTTCCGTAACAATTTTTTTAATAGTTTTAGTCTGTTTTTTCTCTTCACCAAAAATGTTAATAGTATTTCCATAGCTTTTAGACATCTTTTGTCCATCGATTCCGGGAACTGTTTTAACATCCTCATCTACTCTATACTCAGGAATAGTTAAAATATTACCATATTGATTGTTAAACTTGATCGCTATATCACGAGCCATCTCAACATGTTGGATCTGATCTTTTCCAACTGGTACTATTTGCGAGTTGAAAAGAAGAATATCAGCTGCCATTAAAACAGGGTATGAAAATAGTGAGTGATTAGCACCTATTCCTCGAGATGTTTTATCTTTATAACTATGTCCACGCTCAAGAAGACCCATCGATGTAAATGAAGATAATATCCAGTAAAGCTCTAAAACTTCTTTTACATCTGATTGAACCCAAAATGTTGTCTTTTGCGGATCAAGTCCAAGTGCTAAAAAGTCCATAGCTGATTGCATAGTTAGGTTTGCTAATTTTTCACCATCATTAACTGAAGTCATTGCATGATAGTTTGCAATGAAAGCAAATATCTCATTATCACCTTGAGAATCAATCATCGGCTTAATACTTCCGAAATAATTTCCTATATGTAAGTCACCAGATGGTTGAATTCCTGTAAAAAGTCTCATAATACATGCCTAATTTAAAATTTTATGGATTATACACTTTTTTTGTGATATATTTATGACAAATAAACATAAAGGGATACATCATGAATGTACAAATTAATTCTAAAGAGATAACACTTAACGATCATATTAGAGAGCACGTAAGTTGTGCTATAGAAAATTTTAAAAAATTTAATTTAGATATTACAACAGTAAACGTACACATAGGTACAGAAGGTAAAGAAGCAAATGTTGAGTTTGATATCCATATAGGACATAACTCACCAGTTATTATTTCACAAAATCATGATGATTTAGATACTGCGATCGACCTTGCAATTGGACGTGCTTCAAAAGCGCTTCGTCGTCTACATACAAAAGTTACAGGTCACAAAGGTGGTGAGTCTATTAAAAACCTAGCAGTTGAAGGTGAAGACGAAGATGAGTAAAGCTAATGTAGTTTGCCCCTCTTGTGGAGGGGTTAACTCCATTCCTATTAAAGACAACTATACTAAAGCCAACTGCGGAAAATGTAAAAATTCTCTACTAGAAACAACCCCTAAAGAACTTAATCAAAATAGTTTCGATAATTACGCTGTAAATAGTGATATACCTCTTGTTGTAGATTTTTGGGCACCTTGGTGTGGACCTTGTAAGCAGATGGGGCCATCATTTAAAGCTGCTGCTTCAGACTTTGCACTAAAAGCATCTTTTTTAAAAATAAATACAGAAGAAGAACAGAATTTAGGTGCTAAATTTAACATACGTTCAATTCCAACTATGGTTATATTTAAAAATAACAAAGAGGTAGCTCGTCAAAGTGGAGCACTTTCTCAAGAACAAATCAGCTCTTGGGTTAAGAGTTTTACATAGTGTATGCTTGGATAATGTGGCTGCATGTAATCTCTATGATCTCATGGTTTGCCGCTCTTTTTTACCTACCTCGTCTTTTTATTTACCATACAGAGAACAAAGATAATGAAGGTTTTACTAAAATAGTAAAAGTGCAAGAGTACAAACTATACTACTACATAGGTCTTCCTGCTATGTATGCTACTGTACTAAGTGGGATCGCTTTGGCATTTTTATACCCTACTAATATTTTTACAACTGGTGGTTGGTTTCATGCTAAACTATTTTTTATAGCTATTTTAATAGTTTTCTTCTTCTCTATAAATGTTTATAGAAAACAGCTTGAAAATGAGACTTGTACGAAAAGCTCTAAGTGGTTTAGAGTTTATAATGAAGTCCCCACTATTTTAATGATGTTAATAGTTGCTATGGTGGTAGTAAAACCATTTTAAATGTTTAAAAACTATGAGTTAGAAATTCTTTACAAAGATGAATATCTTGTAGTTATTAATAAGCCAACTAGCTTATTAGTTCATAAGTCTATGATAGACTCTAAAGAGATCTACTTTGCTATGAAAATACTTCGCGATCAAATAGGACAATGGGTATACCCCATTCATAGACTTGATAAACCAACTTCAGGTGTTCTTCTTTTTGCACTTGACTCTCACACAGCCTCACTTCTAAATGAGCAGTTTAGCTCACACACAATCATTAAAAAATACATAGCAGTTGTTCGTGGATATATTAATGAAAGTGGTTTTATAGATCATGCATTAAGTATTAAAAATGACAAAATAGCAGATAAAAGCTCATGTAACGAAAAAGAAGCGCAAGAGGCACAAACTAAATATACTAAACTTGATACAGTTGAGTTAGATGTAGCTGTTGGGAAATATGATAAGACTCGTTATTCATTGGTTGAGTTAGAACCACTAACGGGACGTAAGCATCAACTTCGTCGTCATATGAAACATCTCTCTCATCATATATTAGGTGATACTAAATATGGAAGAGGAGAACATAATAAGATGGTGAGAAAGCACTATAATATGAATAGACTTCTTCTTCATGCGACTTCCTTAGAGATCACTCATCCATACACAAAAGAGAGAGTTACTTTTAATGCTTCTTTAGATAAAACTTTTATAGATATTTTTACTAATTTTGGTTGGAATATATAAAAGTTTTTTTAGTAATACCATCTACTCTATTTTTTACTACTTCTGCTTTTTGCTTTAAATAGAAGTGGAACACCTTTAAAGTTAAATGCTTGACGCATTTTATTTGTTAAATAGCGTCTGTAAGTAAAATGTAGCCCTTGAGGTTTATTCATAATTAGTGCTATACAAGGTGGTCTTATGTCATACTGTGTTGCATAGTATAGTCTTATAATCTGTCCATGCATACTTGGTAAGTGGTGGGATCTCATTGCCATTTCAATTACACGATTTAGTTTGGAAGTTGGTATGTGTTGAGAGTAGTTTTCGTTAATCTCTAAAAGCTTGTCATAGATCTTATTTACACGCTCTTTTGTCATAGCTGAAACTGTTATAATTTGTGCGTAGTGTAAAAATCTAAAACGCATACGTACTTTTTCTATGATCGCATCATATTGACTTCGATCTACTAGGTCCCACTTATTAAGTACGATCAGACAACCAAGACGGTTCTCATCTATAAGTCCTGCTATTTTTTCATCTAGGTCTAAAAATGGTTCAGAAGCGTCAAGTACTACTAGTGCTATATCTGCATTGTCGAGCATCTTCTCAGTTCTCATAAGAGCATATTTCTCAATACCAAGAATTTTTCCACGCTTACGAATACCTGCAGTGTCAACAAAAGTTACATCTTTACCTTTGTAGACTAATGACTCATCAACAGGATCGATCGTAGTTCCAGCAACACTACTTACTACTGCTCTATTTTTGTCAAGTAGTGCATTTAAAAGTGAGCTTTTTCCAACATTAACACGACCTATAATAGCAATTCTAATAGTATTTGGAACATCATACTTTTTCATCTCTTCAGCTTCATCAAATATAACATCATCTTCAGCATACTCAGCAGTGTCTACATCACGCTCTTCTTCATAATATTCATCATCAAATTCACCCTCAAAGTCATCATCTTTTTCCATATCGTAAACATCATATTCACCATCGTCTTCAAACTCTGTAGCTTCTTCACCCTCTCTTGGTTCGTTGATAATTAAGAACTTATCTTTACCACGACTAGCATCTTTCTCTTCTTTATATACGGTCTCTTCTTCGATCTCTTCTTTAGTTGGTTCTGGTACTATATCTTCATCGGGAAGCTTAGTCTCGATCCATTCTAAAAGTGCATTTACACTTCTATTATGTGAAACTGAGACACCAAAAATAGTGTCAGTTCCAAACTCATAATACTCCCAGAGTTTCTCTTTCATTTTGTCGTTATCAATTTTATTTACAACAAGAGCTACATCTTTACCCATAGTCTCTAACTCATAAAAGAACTTTTTATCGTCTATTTGTGGTAAGTCTTTTCCATCAACCATATAGAGAATAATATCTGCTGCAAGGGCAGCTTCACGTGACTTCTCTTTTATACGATCAAAAAGTTCACATCCTTGATCTAGACCACCAGTGTCTAGTATCTCTACATATTTATTTAGTACAACTGCTGTTCTACTTTTAACGTCACGAGTTGTTCCTGCAATATCTGAAGTAATTGCATCTCTCTCTCTTATAAAACGATTAAAAAGTGAACTTTTACCCACATTTGGTTTACCAATAATTGCTAATTTTTTCATATTTATCTTTCACTTGATAGGGCATAAAGCCTTATATAATTACGCGATTATAGCATAATAATAAACCAGCCTACACTTAAAGGATATAAGTTTAACAAAAAGAAAATATTTTCACTTAAAATAGGAGTCATAAGGTAAAATAATTAAATAAAAGAGTTCTAAAATAGTTATTTTTATACAATTTTATGCTAAAAGTAATAATGAATAGTAATAATAATAGTTAAAATGATAAAAAAGATAAGTAAATTAAATATAAAAGTAAAAAAGTTGTGATTAAAAAGAGTAAGTTA
>WTBY01000071.1 GCA_013138865.1 Helicobacteraceae bacterium
AAATACTAACAAAAATCTCTGAAATACAAAATGTTGTCAAGGAGAATAAAGATTTACTACAGATTATCGCTATACTCAGTGCTTACACTCAAAAAGAGTTAGGTTTTATGTGCGAAAGTTGAGTAAAGTTATATATGGTACAATAATTTTATAATTACTTTATAAGGAGCATACTTGAATAACTCCCGTGAACCAAAAGAAAAGATGCACTCTTAATGCGTTGAAAACATGTTAATTATATAGAAGGTTCAATACTCTTGTACAGCAGATTGGAGCTAAAACTATTGAAGAAAGATAATGCTATAATGCAAAATAAAAAAACTTTATGGAGTTAATAATGAGCGAACACCTATTAAAACATATAGATATTACAGACTTTAAATGTTTTACTAACTTTCATGCAGAAGGTTTTAAAAGAGTTAACTTAATAGGTGGTAAAAATAATGTTGGTAAAACAGCTTTTATGGAAGCCTGTTATATTAATACTCAAGCTCAAAATTTAGCATGTTTTGTTGGTGCATTGAATAGTATTAAGTATATGAGAGAAAATTTAAATATACTTGATGGTGCTACTTATAGTATTAAATTATTTATTGAATATTCAAATAATCTTATATTTAAATCAAACATTAATTCAACATCTTTTAAAATTAAGGATGATGCTGGCATTAAAAAATATATTTTTGAATTTAACAATGAATCTGTAGAAGTAAATATTAATCATTTTTCTTATGAAATAAATTATATAAATAATATTTCTTTCATTGATAATTTTGGATTATTTAATAGTGAGATTATAAATAACTATTCAGCAATACAAAAAAAAGATAAAGAATATTATTTAAATGAGATAGTTAACAAATTTGATGAAAGAATCAAAGCATTCAAAGTTATAGACGATAAACCTCAGTGTAAAATAAATGAAAATTATTTTGAAATCACCGAGTTTGGTGATGGTGTTAGGCATTTAATTTCAATAGTTACAGCACTTTATAGTTGTGAAAATGGGTACCTATTTATAGATGAAATTGACAATGGAATACACTACACTCAAATTGATACTATATGGGAAATTATCCTTAAAGTATCAAAAGAATTAAATGTTCAAGTTTTTTGTACAACACACTCAAAAGAGTGTATAGACTCTTATGCTAGAGTTTCAAAAAAACTTGATGATCAAGATGTATGCTTTATTAAAATGAGTAGGTTGAAAGATAACTCTATTAAAGCTGGTGTTAGAGACTACGAGATGATACAAGATAGCGTAGAAGATGAACATGAGTTAAGAGGATGGTAGCAATACTTCATGAAGGAAATATTAAAGATACAAATGAAAATGCTCTCCTAAAACTTTTAATTAAAGAGTTAGGTTATAATCCTAATAGTGTTGAATTTTTTGGTTTTGGTTCAAAAAGTAATTTTTTTAAAACTGATAATTTAAAATATACTAGACTTAAACTACAAATAGATGAAGAAGCAATTTCTAAAATTTTATTTGTAGTAGATGCTGATTTTATAGAAAATGACGTTACATATGGTGGTTTTGAAAATACAGAAAGAGAATTAAAAGCTGTTATAAAAACTTTATCACTAACTCCTATTTCAGATATTTATGTCACAAGAGATCCAAACACTAATGATGGTTATTTAGAATCACTTATATTGTCCTCTATTCCAACAGTGCAAAAAGAGTGCATAGAAAACTTTTTAAATTGTTCTAAGTTCAAATCAAAAGATAATGACAAAGCTATATTAAATGTTATCTATAAAAATGCTTATCCAAATGCTCCTTATGATTTTAGTCACGAAAATTTTAATGAACTAAAAGGTAAATTACATTCTCTATTAAAAATAAATTAATACCTAAGTTTTTTACTTAGCTTTAGGTCTAAAGGCTTTTATAACTTCTTCGTCACACTCTAAGAATGGACCTTCTATTAGGTCTATACAGTAAGGAACAGCTGGAAATACAGCGTCTAAACACTCTCTTATTGACTTTGGTTTACCAGGTAAGTTAATTATAAGTGACTTACCTCTAATTCCAGCGCTCTGACGTGAAAGAATAGCTGTTGGCACATACTGTAAACTAACAGAACGCATTAGTTCACCAAAACCTGGCATCATCTTCTCACAAACATTCTCAGTAGCTTCTGGGGTCACATCACGAAGTGCAGGACCTGTTCCACCTGTTGTTACAACTAAACAACACTCTTCTTTATCGCAAAGCTCGATCATAGTACTCTCAAGTAACTCTTGTTCATCCGCAATACATCTATAAACTACTTCAAACTCACTTGTTAAATACTCTGAAAGTGTATCTTGAATAGCAACACCTGAAATGTCTTCATATATACCTTTACTTGCTCGATCACTAGCCGTTATAACACCAATTTTAATTTTACTCATTTATCTCTCCTGTTTGTAATAAATGTGAAGCACCTTTTATGTAATAAACACTTCCATAGTTTTTAAAGAACTCTCTTGCACTTTCAACGTCTATAACCTTATCTTCTGAGCCTAAATAGATCTCAATCTTAATACCTCGATCAACTATAGCTTGAAGCTTACTCTCATCAAACCTATACTCTAGAAGCTCTTTCAACTCTTCAAAACTACCTTTATCACTAAAGTAGCTATTATCAACACTTTTGAGTGGTAAAAAAGAGTTCTTACGAAAGAGTTCTATGTAAGAGTCACTATTTTTTTTGAAACCAAGAAGTTGTAGTTTTTTAAACTTAGACTCAAAGGTTTGAAAAAAAGCAGGTGAGAATAGTTGAAGCTTATCTATACGATCGTTACTTTGAAAAGTATACTCAAGAGCTTTTTGAGCACCATAACTAAAACCTGCTACGTTGTACTCACTTTGCTCTAAAAACTCTTCAAAAAGAGCTTCTTCGTTAGTAAATGTAAAACCACTAAAGAATTTCACTAAGGATCACCTTTATTTTCTCTTTCGAGATTGACTCAAACTCTCTGACATCTTTCTCTACTAAAGCTATAACACGCTCTAGTGAGTTTATAAGAGTAACCCCTTCATTACTTAACTCACTTAAGAGTTCACTCTCTTGTAAGCCTTCACCTACTATTTGATCACCCATAGAAAAAGAGTTGATCATTTTAGATACTAGCTCTTTTGCACTACAAAGATCCTCTTCCACATCAGAGCTATGTTCATCAAATTTTATTTGAGAGGCTAACATTCCACTTAAGTAAAAGATCACCCTACTTCTAAGTTCACTACTAAGTGAGCCATAGAT
Organism: Helicobacteraceae bacterium; assembly: GCA_013138865.1. Lineage (GTDB taxonomy): Bacteria > Campylobacterota > Campylobacteria > Campylobacterales > Sulfurimonadaceae > GLR69. Next base: position 3,258 of record WTBY01000071.1, read on the forward strand.
CTCTTTTGTGGTTATATTAAAGTTAGTTAAAGTAACTTTTTCAAAGTCAAGGTCAAAGTACGTAGCAATAGTAGCTTTTGCACTAATATAATGAATACGAACCTCTTTCTCTTTATCATTTAGTAGTGGTACTTTTCTCTTACCAAGCATTACTTTGTCACGAATAGAGTTAAAGTGAGAGTTATTTACCTGTATAGCATTATGGCGAAGTGCCTCAAGTGCGGCTTCATTTACAAAAGCCTCCAAAAGAGCACCACTAAAACCAACACTATTTTTTGCTAACTCTTTAGTCTCAACACCATTTGGAATATTTGAGAGGTATTTTTGTAAAATAGCATCTCGATCGTCAAGGTTAGGAAGTCCAACATGAATACGACGATCAAAACGTCCAGCACGAAGTAGCGCAGAGTCTAAAACTTCTATTTTATTTGTAGCTGCAATTACGATCACATTTGAGTCTGCTTCAAAACCATCCATTTCAGTTAAAAGTTGGTTAAGTGTAGCTTCACGCTCTTCATTTTTAGATCCATCACGAGTTTTTCCAATTGCATCTATCTCGTCTATAAATATAATCGACGGAGTGTTTAGTTTAGCACTCTCAAAAAGTTCATGAACTCTCTTTGCACCCATACCTACATAGATCTGAACAAAAGAAGCTCCACTTTGGTAGTAAAATGGAACATCAGCTTCACCTGCAACTGCTTTTGCAATCATAGTTTTACCAACACCTGGTTCACCTACTAAAAGTACTCCACGAGGTAAACGAGCACCAAAGTTTTTGTAATGAAGTGGATTTTTAAGAAAGTCTATAATCTCTTCAAGCTCTACTTTAACCTCACTAATACCACCAATATCACTAAACTTTAGTGTACTTTTAACAGCCATAGATCTACTTTGAGAAGTTAAAGGATCTTTTTGAGAGTTATGTTTTAAAGTTATATTTTGTTCATGTATAGTTATAAATTTTTTATAAGATAGAACTCCAGCAACACCAAAAAGAATAAGAAACAGAATAATTATAAGTGTAGATGAGGCTGTTTTAGAGAGACCTAAAATAAGTAAAAATAGAACTATACCTGCTGAGAGGTAACTAATATGTTTAGGATCTTTTAAATTTAGCATAGTTTTCATCCTCTTTAACTTTGTAATCTTGAATATTAATCCAGTCACCTTCTATGTCTTCAGAACTTTGAACTAAGACCTTGTTGTAGAACTGATCGTAGCCACTGTACAGTTCATCATGTTTAGACTCTATTAAAACTTCTAGTTCTTTTGAGCTATATTTTTCTCTAAAGGCTAAGTTTTTTTGATCTATTATATTTGTAAGCTCTTTTAAACGCTCTTTTGCAACTGCACCATTTACTTGCTGTTTCATAGTTGCAGAGGGTGTGTTATCGCGTGCTGAGTACGTAAAAGCATGAATATGAGTCAATGGCATTTGAATTATATTTTTTATAGCTTCACACCATAACTCTTCATTCTCACCGGGGTGTCCAACTATAAAGTCAGTTCCGATCGCAAAGCCTTTTTCACTTAAAAGGTTAAATAGTTCTAGATCATGTTTATAGTTATTACGTCTATTCATTAGTTTTAACATTTCAGGTGAACTATGTTGGATCGCTATGTGTAGATGTCTCTCTAACCACGGCTCATCTAAGATCTCTTTAAACTCGTCGTTAATCTGTGTAGGTTCAAGTGAACCTAAACGTATACGTCTAACTCCACGTATTTGACTCATTCGCTTCATAAGTGAAGCTATGCTACGTTTTTCACCATTGCCATAGCTACCAACATTTGTTCCAGTTAGTACAAACTCTCCATAACCATTGCTAGCTAGTCTTGTAATCTGTTCTAAAATTAGTTTTTCATTTATACTGCGTGCATCACCACGAACTGAAGGAATTATGCAATAGTTACATCTAAAGCTACAACCCTCTTGTACTTTTATAAATGCCCTACTCTTTCCGACAAAGTCATCTACAATATTTTCATCAACAAACTCTAAATCACCGATCTCATAGAATTTTTCTTCTTTTGCTAAAAGAGTATTTATTTTGGCCTTCTCGCTCTGACCAAAGACACCATTTACTTTTCCAGCTTTAAAGAGTGACTCTCCTTTTGAGTGCGCACCACAACCAGTTAAAAATATCTTTTTAGAGTTATCTTTGTTTACTTGGTTTATATAGCTTCTTACACCGCTATCTGCTGAGTTAGTTACAGTACATGAGTTTACTATCACTATGTCTGCTTCTGTTTCATTCTCTGTTACTTCATGTCCTTGAAGTTTAGAGATCATAACCTGAGAGTCGAACACATTTGTTCGACAACCAAAGGTTTTAAAATAGACTTTTTTGGTTTGCATTTTCTAGCTCTGAAGGAGGTGTTCTAGGCTTTTCATTTTGAAGGTGAATACGTTGTGTAGGGTATGCGATCATAATGTCATCTGCATCATTAAAGGCATCTACAATATCAGCAGATATAGTACTTCTAAGTGTTAGTGTTGCATAGGCATTTGTTAAATACCATGAGCTTATTCTCATTCCGTTGTCTTCTATAAATGAAAATATACGTGGCTCAACATTTGTATTTTTAAGGTTATATTTATTACGAAGTTTATTTAACTGTTTACGCGTAATTTCCGTATAACCTTTAGAGTATTTACGTGTAATCTCTTTAGCTAAATGTAGAGCTTTTTGATGATTTGAATCAAAAGTGATTGTAATGTCAATTCCATCCCAAACAGTTTTTAAAGAGTCGTGCGTATAACTAGCAATCATACGAGTAAAAATATAGTTATTTGGTATAAATATAATACGCCCTGCTCTTCTATTTTCATTATATGAAGTAAGTGTAATATCCTCAAGTAGAGTTATTCTAAGTAGTGAGATATCCATAACATCACCAACATATTTCATACCGTCCATATCAACACGTATACGATCACCTACATGAATAGAGCCACCAAAAACTATTACAAGCCATCCAAGAACACTCATAAACCAGTCTTTCATAGCGATCGCGATACCTGCAGATGCAAAACCTAAAATAGTAGTAAGTGAACCCGCACTATCTATATAGTTAAAAATGATGATCAGAAAAATAAGTGTAAAGTTTACAAAAGAGATACCCTTGTTTGCCATATAAAAACGATCATTATCAGTTATATACTTCTTAACTAAAACCCTAGCTAATACGAACAGAACTATAATAACTCCAATAATTATAGAGATGTTAAAGAGTTTATATGTTTGAATTTTAATCTGTTGATTAAGATCTTGAACAATTGTATCAATACGCTTTTTGTATACTCCCGAAGCTGACTGAACAGTATCGTAAGCTCTTTGAAACTTCTCTAGTTTAGAGTTTATTTTCTTAACATCGTTATAGCTATTAGTTGAATTTGTAAGTTTTTTAATCTGATCGTAGACCTTTTTTTGCTCTACCATTAAAGTTATTATAAAAGAGAGCTCTTCTTCACGTTCCATATATTCATCGTACGTTATATTAAGTGCTTTTATAAACGACATACCACTTATTATGTCAAAAGGATTTGTAATATCTGGAACTTCTCCTATATCTTCAGGAGCTAGTAGCTTTGCAAAAGGAGTTTTATTTTCACCTTTAAAAAGTAAAATTTGTTCAGAAAGGATTTTTTTCTTAGCTTTAAGTGAGTCTATCTCGTCTAGTCTCTCTGTAGTTGTTTTTTGTTGTGATAATTTTTTAACTTCTCTTTGTAGTTGTAAAAGCTCTTTTTTTGTATCTAAATATATTAAGTGTTCACTATAGCTTTTCATCCAAGCATTTTCTTCATCAAAACGTACATCTATAACTGCCAATTCGTCTTTATATTCTTCTAACTGCTCCTCTTTAGTTAGCTTTGGCTCTATAAAAGTATTTACATCTGATTGGGAATATAAGTTAAGCGTTAAAATAGATAAAGTTATTAGTTTTATAAAAAAGTTCATTTATCTGTTATGCTTTCGAGTACTGAGTAAGTACATTTTTAATTAGCTCATTATCGATCTTATTAGTGATCTCAACACTACCGATCCCTTTTGCAATTATAAAAGTTACACTGTTATCTGTTGATTTTTTGTCTAAAAAGAAAGCATCAAAAAAGCTATCTATGTCTTTAATGTTGTAAGTTGTTGGTAGATCATACTTTTTCAACAACTGTCTAATACGAGAAAACTCATCTTCACTCATCCAACCAAGTTCCACTGCAACTCTATTTGCCATACAAATACCAATAGATACAGCTTCACCATGAAGGTATTTTTTGTACTCTGTCTCTTTCTCAATTACATGAGCAAAAGTGTGTCCATAGTTAAGAGCAGCGCGTAGACCTTTCTCTTTTTCATCTTGAGCAACTACATCTGCTTTGATCTTGACAGAACGTTCTATTGCCTCTTTTAACTGTTTCTCATCTTCAAGTTCTGACCACTCTAGCCACTCAAAAAACTCTGCATCAAAAGTAACAGCCATTTTAACTATTTCAGCAAAACCAGCTCCAAACTCACGAGACTCAAGTGTGCTTAAGAAATGAGTATCAATATGAACAGCTTGTGGTTGATGAAAGGCTCCAACTAAATTTTTACCATAGCTGTTATTCATACCAGTCTTACCGCCAACAGAAGCATCAACTTGACTTAAAAGTGTTGTAGGTATTTGAATAAAATTTATTCCACGTTGATAAATAGAAGCTGTAAAACCTGTCATATCTCCGATCACACCACCACCAAAGGCTATTAAAGTAGACTTACGGTTAAATTTATGGTTAAGTAAGTTGTCTAAAATATAGTCTATAGTTTTTTGATTTTTATACTCTTCGCCATCTTGAACACTAATTATGTAAAGTTCATCAGCAACTAAACGATCTAGTAGGTACTTTAAGTGAAGACCAGAGACTTTAGGGTTAGTTACGATCGCTACTTTTCCGCTAAGTTTTATTTTGCTTAGTGGTTCTATAAAAATTTTATATGAGTTATTTACTACTTTTTCTAGTGTTATGTCTATTGCCATGATCTACCTCGATAATAATTGAATTAGATAATAGTTAAATATTGCTTAAAAAGTAGTTATGTCTAAAATATTATATGCCATCACAATGTACACCATTACGTCCACTGTTTTTTACATAATACATTGCATTATCTGCTCTAGATAAAAGGCTTTCAAGTGATTCAGCATCTTTTAGTTGTGCTACACCAAAGCTAGCTGTTGTATGTAGTTTTATGTTTGGAGCATCAATCTTTAATTGTTCGGCTTTAGCACGTAGAGATTCAGCTTTATTTTTTGCATCATAAATATCTGAAAAAGGTAAAACCATAACAAACTCTTCTCCTCCGATACGTGCAAAAATATCTGTATCACGAGTATATCCATTCAAATTATCAGCAAATAATTTTATGACTATATCACCTATTTTATGACCATAATTATCATTAAAACTTTTAAAATTATCAATATCAATCATAACCATCGAAAGAGGAATATTATGACGATGAGCATTATCTATCTCTAATTGTGCCATCTCTAAAAATGCTCTACGATTCCATACTCCAGTAAGTGTATCTTTTCTAGCTAAATTCTCAGCAATTTTTTTTGCCTCTTCAAGTTCAAATGTTCGTTTTTTGACCTCTTTTTCTAAAGAATGATTTAAATTCTCTTGAGCTTTTACGTATGTTTGTTGAATAATATTAAGTCTATCAGCAAGAGCAAGTGCTAACAGTACTCCCTCAACGACAAAACCCATTCTAGGAATCCAATACATAACTTCACTTGTAGGCACAAAACCCCAAGCACGAAGTAGTGTTATAGTTATGGTTATACTTAAAATTGATGAAGCAATCGCATAGCCTCTAGCAATTTTAAATCCTTTATTCCAAAGATATGCTCCAACAAAAGGAAGGAAAAAGAATGAAAACGAACTAAGATGAAGAAGTTTCGTAGCTAATAAACGAAAATCTATCACTGCAAGTAGTAAAATTATTAAGTTAATAACTATAAAAATAGTAATTAAAATGTCAATTTTTTTTAGGCGTTTATATGTTTCTAAAAAACGTCTAGTAAATAATAAAAATGATACATTAACTATTACAAATGAGAGTATAGGCATTAGATCGATTAAAAAAGTTGAACCACCCCAGATATAGTGTGCACCAACTTGGTTAAATGTTAATAAAGAGAGCAATACTCCAAAAAGATAAAGAATATACCAAAAGTAAATTCTTCTTTTTAAAACCAATAAAATAAACAGATTATATAAAAGCAATACAAACATACCTGCAAAAACTGCAACTAATATATTAATATTTTTTTCTAAGTATGGTGTTAAGTAATCTGGTGACCAAATATTTGAGAAAAGTTCTACATAGCCTGACTGTTCAAAAAAAATCTTAAAATAAATTTCATTTTCAGACTCTGCATCTGTTGTAAATGTATAAACGGATCGATCTGAGTATGATGTTTGTGAAGCGTCTATATTATGATCACCTTTAAGTTGTTTCTTTATAAGTGAAGAGTTTGAAAACTGCCATACTTCAACATGGTCAATAAGTCCAAATACAAGCTTAATACTCCATGTTAAATCATGAGAGTAACCATTTTGAACTTGCATATGAACCCACCATACCGATGAATTTAAACCATGAGAAGTGTTGAAATTTTCTTGAAGCTTAAATGGTTTTGTTTTGACTTCTTCAATAGTTATTTTATGTGTTGGATCTTCAAAGATTTCCATATATGGCAGACTATTAATTCCATCCATATTATTTGTAAGTTGAAGTGTTTGTGCAAATAATGAGTATGGAAGTAATATAAATAGTAGTAGTAGTCTAAAAATCATTACCAACTCCAAGTGTAAATATTGTTATTCTAACAATTCTTACTAATTATATTTCATAATTGTAACAAAAGGTAAAATTATTATAAAAATCTATTTTCTCTTATAGAGTTGAAGGTATAAAAATTTGATGATGTTTATCTAATTTGTAGTAAAGCAGTTCACTATCAGTTGAAAAAAGTGAGCTAACTCTTGATTTAGTCATTTTCTCTGTGAACGGAATACACTGAATAAAACTCTTTTTATTTTTTAAAATACGCATAGGGTTTTTGTCTGTTTCTATAACTTTAATAGACTTAGAAAAAATAGTTGAGAGATTTTTAAAGTGTTCTATGGCTTGAATCTTAGACTCTTGGTACTCATGTTTATAGTTGTATACTTCCATATTTAGCTCTAGTTGCATAGAAATATCAAAAATAGTAGTTGCCACTTTTTCTATATCTTTACTACCTGAGATAATTACGATCGCATCTTTTAGTTTTGCAACAGACTCTTCTGCGATCGCAAGAACTGGTACTTTACCTTCAAACAAAGTTTTTCTTACACTACGCTCTAAAAACATCTCTGAAGAGGTTAAAATAAGACCTACATGGTATTTACTGATGTCATCTAAAATAATATCGTGACGCTCTATATGGTTATAGTTAATATCAATATAGACATTTTCACTATTGTAAGATTTAACAATTGAGAGGATCTCAATATCATATGGGTTTATTATTTTAATAATAAGATCATGTTTAAACTGTCTATGAATGTACGTAGATCGACGAAGCAGGTCTATGATTGATTCAGCCGAGTCTACAGCCATATCTATAAGTAAATAAAGATTAGTTCCAAATGGAGCTGGAAACTGCCCTAACTCTTTTTTCATAGTTCTATAGACACTTTGAAGTACCGATGGTTCACCTATGATCACAAGTAGGTCATTTGGATAGACCATTTTTCTTGGTTCTGGAAGAATTAATTTTCTATTTCTATAAATAGCACTTATTCTCCAGCCTATCTGCTCAATAGCACCTACATGACGGTAAACAAACGAGCTACCAAATGGAACTAGAACTTCCATTATTTCACCCTCACCTAGTCCAACATTTTGTGCAATTACTGGTACATTAGGTAAGTAGTCTAAAAGTCTTGAAGCTAGAATTTCTGTAGAGTTAATAGAGGTTAAGTTATTGTCTACACTACAAAGCTCATTTTCATCTAAAACAACTATAGGTAAATTTTCTTTTACAAGACGAATATTTTTTATAGTGTTTGTAACCTCTACTTGAGAGTCCATCATTATAAGAACTTGAACAAACTCCATTTTAAGAAGATTAGATAATTTTGAAAAACTTGTAGGATCAAAAGTGTAAAATTTAAAACGAGAAGCGACTATATTTTCATATTTTTTTTCTTTAATTTGTACTATGTAATAGATGTTATCAGTAGTGTAAGTCTTGATCGCACGTTCTATAAAACGCTCACCAATACTACCGTCGCTAATTATTAAAATCTTTTTCATGAGCGAATAGTACCATTTTTAGATAAAATTTCATAAAAAAGAAAAAGATACATTATGAAATTTACTATAGACGCTACTTCAAATAAAGCTAGAGCTTGTACGATCACAACAGCACACTCAACTATACAAACACCTATTTTTATGCCTGTTGGGACTGTTGGGAGCGTTAAATCTCTTGATATGCAAGATATGATGGATACTCTTGAAACACAGATTATTTTAGCAAATACTTACCATATGTATCTGCGTCCTGGAGCTGATACGGTTAAGCAGTTGGGAGGACTTCACAAATACACAACCTACAACAAGTCATTTCTAACAGACAGCGGTGGTTTTCAAGCTTTTAGTCTGAGTGATATTTCTAAAGCTATGGAAAATGGGATCGAGTTTCGATCGCATATAGATGGTTCTAAGCACCTTTTTACACCAAGTAGTGTGATCGATACTCAAAATGCTCTAGGAAGTGATATCATGATGATTTTAGATGACCTAGTAGCACTTCCTGCTACACAAGAGCGTATAAAACTCTCGATAGAGAGAACTACTGCGTGGGCTAAAGAGTCCATTGAGTACCATAAAGCAAATCAAGCTAAAGGGATTGGACTTGATCAAAATATATTTGCGATCATTCAAGGTGGAACAGACTTAGCCTTTAGAACTAAGTCTGCGACAGAGCTTTGTGCTTTAGAAGATTATAATGGCTTTGCGATCGGGGGTTTATCTGTCGGTGAATCTAATAACCTTATGTATGATACTGTTGAGCATACAACTCAGTATATGCCTGAAAATAAACCACGCTATTTAATGGGAGTAGGAACTCCTGAAGACTTAATTGAGAATATTGAGCGTGGTGTTGATATGTTTGACTGTGTCATGCCCACTAGAAATGCAAGAAATGGAACACTATTTACTAGCTTTGGACGTATAAATATAAGAGGTGCAAAGTTTAAACTTCAAGATATACCAATAGATAGTGAGTGTGAGTGTTTAACTTGTAAAAGATACTCAAGAGCTTATTTACACCATTTGTGTCGCGCTAAGGAACTTACATTTTTCAGACTAGCATCACTTCACAACCTACACTACTATTTAAACCTTGTAAAACAAGCTCGTGAAGCAATCTTAGCAGATCGATTTGCAGAATTTAAAAGAGAGTTTTACTCTAAAAGAAGTTAAGCTCTACTCTTCATAATATGTCCACATTCTTGATATTATGTATGAGTTTTTCTTCTAAGATTTCGTAAATAACTTAACATTGCATTAACAATATTTAGATAACATCATATTAACTTATAATTAAAGAGTAATAATGAAACCATTAAATAAGATAAAAATTTTATTAATTGCCATTTTTTCTTTGGTGTATGCATTAGTATATTTTGCAACAACACACAATAAAGAGAAACAGATAAGTAATATATTTGCAAATTCTATTTCTACTTTAGAAAACAACTATAAAGTAAGTAATAACAACTATAGAAAATTAGCCAACAATATTGACAACATCCTAATCCAAACTCCTCAGGTACTTAAACTGTTCTATCAAGCTAAGCATGCTAAAGATGAAAATGAACGTTCAGTTTATAGAGATAAAATATACAATTTACTAAAACCAAATTATGAACATTTACGGAGTCTTGGTTTAAATATAATCCTATTCTCATTTGAAAACAATAAAGTATTTTTAAGAGTTCATAAACCAAACAAATTTGGTGATGACATATCTAACGTTCGTTATGGTGTTACTTATGTAAATTATGATAAAAAACCTATATATGGTCTTGAAGGGGGGAAAGTATCACATGCATTTCGTAATATATTTCCCCTATATTACAACAATGAATATCTAGGTTGTATAGACATCTCTTTTTCATCTGAATATATGCAAGAGAATATGAGAAGTTTAAATGGTATAAATACACATTTTATTATCAATAAAAATATATTTAAACACAATATATGGGAATCGCAAAATAAAATAAAATATGTTCCAAGTATTGAGCACAATGATTTTCTTTTAGCTATAACAGATCCAGAGTTTCATAGTGTTTTTACACCTAAGACTCATGAACTAACTAAAAATCTCAAAGAAGATATTAATAAACACATTAAAAATGATAGTAAATTTGCACTATATAACCATTATAAAGATCATGCATATGTCATAGCTTTTGTACCAATTAAAAGTATTGGAGCTAATAAGTCTATTGCGTATATTATCTCTTATACACAAAGCTTATATTTAGAAGAGATAATTAATAGACATTTAATTGTTAATATCATTGCCATTATTGTTCTATTACTTTTAGGTATTCCAGTCTATTATAATATAAAGCAACATATGTTTTTGAAAGTAGAAGTGGATAGAAAAACAAAAGATCTAAAGATACAAAAAGAGAGAGCAGAAGAGTCTGGTAGGTTAAAAGAGGAGTTCTTGGCAAACATGAGCCATGAGATAAGAACACCGATGAATGCAGTACTTGGGTTTACAGATATATTATATGAACAGATTAAAGAGCCTAAGCACTTAGAATATCTTAAGTCAATAAGAAGTAGTGGGAGACAGTTACTACAAATTATAAATGACATATTAGAGATATCAAAAGTTCAAGCTGGTAAGATGAGTATAAATTTAAATCCAGTAAATCCATACTCCTTATTAAAAGATTTACACAGCATATTTAAAGTTAAAATTAACGATAAAAATGTTGACTTTATTTTTGATATCGACAACAAACTACCTGAATCTTTACTGCTTGATGAAGTCAGAATTAGACAAGTTCTTTTCAATGTAATTGGAAATGCAGTAAAATTTACTGAGAAAGGATTTGTTAAAGTTACAGCTACAAAAGTATATCGCGATGAAGATAAAAGTATATTGGATTTTATAATTAAAGTACAAGATACTGGAATAGGGATAAACGAAAAAGATCAAAATAACATCTTTGAACCTTTCATACAACAAAAAGGACAATCAACAAATAAGTTTGGTGGAACTGGGTTGGGGTTATCAATAAGTAAAAAACTATCAAAACTTATGGGTGGTGATATTACTCTACAAAGTACAGCTAATGAAGGTTCTACTTTTACTATTCAAATTGATAACGTTTCTGTCAGTTCAACTATTGCAGATGATACAAATAGTTTTGAATATGAGAGATTAAAATCATATAAGTTTGAGTATGCCAAAATTCTGCTAGTCGATGATATAGAAACAAATCGAACACTTATAAAAAATTATTTTGTTAATTATAATTTTGATATCACTGAAGCCGAAAATGGTGCAGATGCTGTAAGGTTATCAACTAAAGGTTTTGATTTAATATTAATGGATATTAAAATGCCTATTATGGATGAATATGAAGCTACTGATAAAATCAAGTCAGCTGTAGAGACAGCACATATACCTATTTTTGCATTAACTGCATCTGTGTTGCATAATTCAGCTATGAAAGAAAAACATAAAATATTTGATAGTTTCCTTCATAAGCCTATAGATAAAAAAAGTTTAGTAGAGGAGATTGCAACTATACTACCTTTTACAATAGAAAGTATAGATGATGTAGCTACCTTAGAAGAAGTACCTAAAACTAACTCTGAAGTAGTTAATGCTGAACTTAATGATGAAGCTATAGCGTTTATAAATAACCAACTTATACCTCTACTAAACAGTAGTAAAGATAGTGGAGATATTGATAAAATAAATGACTTTATGACAACACTTCAAGAATTTACACAACAATACTCTATAACAACTTTAAATGACAGCATTAAAAAATTACAAAATTGCATAGAGATGTTTGATATTGAAAATATATTTCTTGTGCTAGAAGATATTAGTATAGAACTAGGTCGTATTCAATAATCGGTACCAGTGCATTGGACTTAATATAGTTTTACACAGTTTATTTTACAGCCTCTTTTAAATATAACTTTGTAGTTTTTCATACTCAATTTTTGGTAAATTTACAACACTATCTTTATCAATAATTTCTACGCTTGTTATAACGTTACCATCTTCACGTAAATACTTTAGCACACGCTTTCCTTGAGCGTAAACTTCATGTTTAATTATTCTCTGCTTTTCATTATAAGTGATATTTTCACCATGTAGCTTGCCATCATCGTACATTTTAGTACTTTTAATACTGCCATTTGCTTTAGCAATAAAGTATTTTGTCTCTACTCCTTCTCTCTTACCTTCTATAAAATGTTCTTGTTTTGCCTCAACACCTTTTAAAGTAATATGATTAATTTGTTTGATCCCATTTTTTAAATAGATCACTTCCTTAACTTGAGCATCTTTAGTATCATAATAGTGTTTTGTAACAATAGTATCACCATCTTTATAAGTTTCTGTTTTAATATTTTTACTCGGGTATTTAGATGTTTTAAGATTTTTTTGCATGATATTCCTTATGTGAGCGAATTGTAGCATATATAATGTATAATACTTGACATGACAAATCTGCCAATACATGAAGTCTTAGACGATCTCAAAAACTCATTACAAGCCAACTCAACACTTATACTGCAAGCTCCTCCGGGTGCAGGAAAGAGTACTGTTGTACCTATTTCTCTACTTGAGCAAGCTTGGCTTGGCGATAAAATAATAATCATGTTAGAACCTCGTCGTATTGCTGCACGTATGGTTGCTACTCAAATGGCAAAACTTTTAGGTGAAGATCTAGGACAAAGAGTCGGTTATCAAGTAAAAATGGATAGTTGTTACACAAAAGCCACTAAGATCTTAGTTGTAACAGAAGCTATTTTAGTTCGTAAACTTCAAAGTGATCAGACTTTAGATGGCGTAGCTATGGTCATTTTTGACGAGTTTCATGAGAGAAGTATTCATACCGACTTATCACTCGCCCTATCACTACAAGTTCAAGAACTTATACGTGATGATCTGAAAATTTTAATCATGTCTGCTACACTTAACTCAGCTCAAATCTCTTCTCTTCTCGGCAATGTTCCTATTATAACTTCAAAAGGTAGAATGTACGAAGTTGAAAATAAGTACTTAGACATTAAAACAAAACAACCTGATCCACGCTCTTTAAATGCCTTATTACTAAATACAACACTGAAGGCTATAAAAGAGAATGATGGAGATATTTTAATTTTTTTAGCTGGCGTTAAAGAGATAAAAAATTTACAAAAGTCACTTTCAAACTCTTCTATTAGTAAAGATATTTTACTCCTACCACTCTACTCTTCCCTACCAAAAAATGAACAAGACAGAGCGATCACAAGATCAACAAAAAGAAAAATAATATTGAGTACTAACATAGCTCAAACATCACTTACTATTGAAGGTGTAAAGGTAGTTATAGACTCTGGTTTAGAAAAACAATCACGCTACAACCACTCTAATGCTATGGATCATTTAGAGTTAACGTTTATCTCAAAAGATTCAGCTGTTCAAAGAGCTGGTAGAGCGGGAAGACTCTCCGCAGGAGTTTGTTACAGACTTTGGCATGAACAAAAAATATTACAACAATCTACAAAAGCTGAAATACTTCGTGCTGATTTAACTTCACTTATTTTAGACCTTGCACTATGGGGAGTTGAGGAGTTTGAGGAGTTAAAATTTTTAGATATTCCACATGAGAATATCATTCAAGACTCAAAAGAAGTTTTAAAAGAGCTTGCTATGCTTGATGAGTCATTTAAAATTACACCTTTTGGAAAAGATGCACTTAGTTTAGGACTTCATCCACGGTTTGCTTATATGATTTTAAAAGCTAACGACTTAGGTTTTGCTTATGAGGCTTGTCTATTAGCTTCACTTTTAGGTGAAAAAGATATTTTCAAAAACTCCCAAAAAGATAGCGACATAGCATCAAGATTTATACATCTTGCTCAGAAGGATTTTGATAGCGAATATATAAATAGGTACAAAGCTAAAGAGGTTATAACTAGCGCTGAATTTTTTTATAGAAAATTAAAAAGTATTAAAAAAGTGACAAAAAAGAGTACATTACTCAAGCACGACATTCTCAGTGTGTTACTTCTCTTTGCATACCCTGACAGACTAGCAAAGCGTAGAAGTAAAAATGACAACAAATACATACTAAGCAATGCTAAGGGTGCTATACTTTACGTAGAAGACTCTTTGTTTAATGAGGAGTATTTAGTTGTAGCAAACCTTAATGCTCACGATCGCGACTCAGTTATAAACCTAGCACTTAGTATAACAATGGCGGAAATTCAAGAGTACTTTTCATCACTTATTATAAACAAAGAGTCCATAACCTACAACAAAGAAGCTAAGAAGTTTGACATAAGAGAAAACAGTTACTTTTTACAACTACTACTTAACTCAAAACCAAGTAACGCAAGTACAAAGCACAACTTTAAAACACTACTTTTAGAGTTAGTAAAAAAAGAGGGCTTAGAGATTCTGACTTGGAGTAAAAAAGCTACTAGTTTAAAAAGAAGAGTAAACTTTTTAAATGCTCACTTAGAGTTTATAGACTTTAGTGAACAAACTCTACTCAACACGCTTGAAAGTTGGTTAGAACCTTACCTATCAGGTGTAACAACTGTAAAAGCACTAGAAGCTTTAGATGTTTACTCAATGTTACTTTCTCTTGTGCCATGGGACAAACAACAGCTTTTAGACACTTATGTACCTTTAAGTGTTAAAGTTCCAAGTGGCTCAAATATATACATTGATTACTCCGATTTTGAGAAACCATCAATGAGTGTAAAAATACAAGAAGTTTTTGGACTCTATGAAACACCAAAAGTACTTAACAACACAATAGCTTTACAGATCCATCTACTAACACCAGCCATGACACCTATGCAAATAACCTACGATCTAAAAAGCTTTTGGGAGAACTCTTACGCCGAGGTAAGAAAAGAGGTTAGAGGTAAGTACAAAAGACACTACTGGCCAGAAGACCCTTACGAAGCGATCGCCACAAGTAAAACTAAGAAGCATATGATGAAGAGTTTAAAAGAGTAAATTTAGCTTTTTTGAGCTGTTTAACACTTCGCTATAAGTTTAGCGTCCATCATATTTAAAATCTCTAAAGTTTTAGTTACGTCATATATGGCACTATGGTATTGTTCATCATCAAAGTCAATGTTGTAGTACTTACAAGTTTCTATGAGTTTTGGGTTTTTTATGTTCCCTTTAACATTCGTCGCCTTAACAATTTTTTTGTTCTCTTTCATGGTACAAAAGTGGTTTTCAAAGAGAAGTAACTCTCCTATGTGTCTTAACTCAAACGATATATTATGTGCGACTAGAGTTTTAGTATTTCTACAAAACTCAACAAAGTCTGTGTCGTTTTCAAAGTGCTCTTCATAGTCTACATTTTTTCTTAATCGCTCTAGTCTATCAACAGAGAGTTTATGTACAGCTAATGCGTGAGGGTTTACTTCATACTCTGAAAAATAGTAACGGTGAAAAGTGTCTAATACTTTATACTCATTACCTATAAGCTCTACACGAAAAGCAGCTACTTCTATTACATCATGAATGTTTGCTGAGTTTGTTTCAAAGTCTAAAATTATCATTTACTATTCCCATTAAAAAGTTTTTTAGTTAAAAAAGTTAGTTCTATCAAAAGTAAAATTATTTCTACAATGTCATCATATCAATATTGTATTTAATTAACTCCACAAGTTGCACTTTAAACTTCAGTTTATGAAATAAAGCTTTAATTTGGTATAATGAGGATAATTAGTAGTAAGGTATGATAATTTGAAAATATTAGTTGTAGATGATTCGAAATTGGCAAGAAAATCTTTAATGAAATCGGTATTAGAAGTTGAACCCGGTGTTGAGTTTTTTGAAGCTGAAAATGGTGCTATTGCTGTAGAACTGTTTAAGCAAGAAAACCCTCGTGTTGTATTTTTAGATTTAACTATGCCCGTTATGGATGGTTATGAAGCTCTTGCAAAAATAATGGAAATTGACTCTGATGCACAAGTTATTGTAGTGAGTGCGGACATACAAGAAGAAGCTCAAAAAAGAGTTCTTGAGGGTGGTGCTAAGCGTATGTGCCCCAAGCCAATTAACGCTGAAAAAATGCAAAATATATTTATGCATGACTTAATAATTTAAAGGCTTAATTTGAATAATATTGACTTTAGTGAAGATCAGTTAGATGCGTTAAAAGAGTTTATGAATGTCGCACTTGGAGCGGCTACTGCAAACGTTGCGTCTCTTTTAGATGCATTTGCAACTATGCATGTACCTACTATTGAGGTATGTAACAGTACTGACCTTGTTCCAAAGATCAACAAAGAGATGAAATTATCATCAAAATATTATGTAACAAAACAACTATTTACTGGTAAATTTGGTGGTGAGTGCATGTTTATAATGCAAGACTCCTCAGCAAATAACCTAGGAAATTACCTTTATGATACTCCAAACCCATCACAAGATGATATAAACGATGCTGTAATAGAATTAACAAATATTTTAAGCTCAACAATAATTAGTCGTTTAACGGAAGAACTTGGAACACAAGTACAGTTTTTCGTTCCATCTTCACAGATTCTTGATGCTAAAAATATTGTAAAATATGAGGATGTACAACACTATTCAAAAATTATTATTATCAGTACTGTATTAGATTTTAAAGATCAAAAAATTGATGGATATATTTATATATTAACTAAAGATGAATCTATTGAAAGTTTAAAGGCACTTATTGATTCAAAGCTTGAAGAGTTGTACGGATAATGTCATTACGTTTTCCTGATATATTGCTAAACTCTCTTGAAAATGGTCACATGATAGTTGATGAAAATTTTATAGTTACCTATTGGAATAGATGGCTTGTAATAAATACTCAAATATCTTATGATGAAATTATTGGCAAAAGCTTAGAAGAGTTTTATCCTCAGCTAAACTATACCATTTTGAGACGTAAAATAAAAACTGCACTTCAGCTAAATACACCATCATTTTACGACCCAACAAGTAGTACAAAATTTATATCTATTAATCGAAATAAAGTTACAACTTCATCACTTAGCTTAATGCAACAACAAGTTACAATATCTCCATATGTGAAAGAACTAAGTCAAGTAATGATCTCTATTTATGATATAAGTGAGTTACATGAGACAAAACTTCTATTTCAAAATGAGATCGAAAAAGTAAACTCTTTAAACAAAGTCCTCAAAGATGATCAAGAAATTATCAATAAAAATATTATGATGATAAAAACATCAACTTCTGGTACAATTATTGAGGTAAGTGCTCTTTTTTGTGAGTTCTTTGAGTATGAAGAAGAAAAAATTATAGGTAAGAATACATCTATACTTAGAAAAGAGAGCAACGCTAAATCTATATATAAAGAGTTAAAAAAAACGATTATTGATAAACAATCCTGGACAGGAGAGGTTGAGATAAAGACATCTACTGGCAAAGAAAAGTGGGTAGAAATAAGAATTTCACCAATATATGATAGTAATGATAACCTTATTGAATTTAACACTATATTTTATGATATTACAAATGAAAAACTACTTGAAATATTATCAAGAACCGATGCTCTTACAAAATTAAATAATCGTGCTTACTTTGATGAAGTGGTACATTCAATTACTCTACATCAAAGAAAGTCTGAGACTGACTTTGTACTTGTCATAACTGATATTGATCACTTTAAATCAGTTAATGATACGTATGGGCATTTAGTTGGTGATATAGCACTAGTAGACGTTGCAAATGTACTTAAAAACTTACTTCGAGCAAACGATCTTATCGCTAGATGGGGTGGTGAAGAGTTTATTATTATGCTTAAGAATGTAACTATTAATGAAGCACAAATGATTACTGAAAAACTTAGAATTGCAGTTGAAGAAACAAGAATTAACGACCAATTCAACCTTACATGTTCTTTTGGTATTAGTAAATATATACCTAACGAGTCTGTAGATGCAACTCTAAAACGTGCAGATGACGCTTTATATGAGGCAAAACATAATGGAAGAAATCAATTTATACTTAATTAATATTTAAACTATATTAACTCAAGTAAACAGAGGTACATATGTATAATATAGATGAAACAATATTAGATGAAGCAAAAGTTCTTGCTACTAAATGGCAAGGTAATATAGAAAAAAATAGAGATTCCTCAGAAAAAAAATTTCATGCAATTATGAAACGCATGTTAAAAGATAAAAAAAACAAAGTATTTCTAATTGAATTATTAGACCAAAGTTTTAGATCACTTGATAGCAACCGTATAGCTAATCAGCTAGAATATATATTTGATAAATATGAAAACACCTCTTTTTTTACAGAGTTCGAGCAATTGCTTGTATGGGCTTTTCGCAATGTAGGGATATATATGCCCTTTGTTTCTGTACCACTTTTTATATACTATCTTAGAAATGATATTAAGAACATAGTCATAAAAGGAGAAGATCGCTCACTAAACGCTCATCTACAAAAACGCCTTCATGAACATACTCGTGTCAATATAAATATTATTGGTGAAGCAGTACTTGGTGAGGAAGAAGCACAAGAGCGTGTAGAAAAATATGTACAGATTTTACAGAACCCAAATATTGACTATATATCTATTAAAATATCAACCATCTTCTCTCAAATAAATCCTCTTGCATATGACTGGAGTGTTAAACAGATATCTTCAAAACTTGAAAGAATATTTTATGCTGCTATGGAGAATAGCTTTGTAAATACTAAAGGTAAAAAAGAATTTAAATTTATAAACCTTGATATGGAAGAGTATCGAGATATTAACATGACTATTGATGTATTTACTAAAACACTCTCACAGCCAGAGTTCAAAAACTTATCGGCTGGTATAGTACTTCAAGCATATATCCCTGAGATGATTACTCACTTAAAAAAGTTATATATTTGGGCTAAAGAGAGAGTAGAAAGCGGTGGTGCACCCATCAAAGTTAGACTTGTAAAAGGTGCTAACCAAGAGATGGAACTAACCGAAGGCTCACTTCGTGGATGGCCATGTGTTACTTACCTAAATAAAGCTGATAGTGATGCAAACTATAAAGTGTTAATGGACTTTTTAATACATGAGGATGTTGCTCCTTATATCCATACAGGTATTGCCTCACATAACCTTTTTGACCAAGCTTTAGCATTTTTGCTTGCAAAAGAGAGAGATGTAAAAGAGCAGTATAGTGCAGAGATGCTTGAAGGAATGAGTGATACAGCCTACCATATATTAAAAGATGAAGATATCAATGTTATACTCTATGCTCCTATCGCCACACAAAAGACATTTACTAATGCCATAGCCTATTTAGTACGTAGGTTTGATGAAAATACAGCAGAGCAGAATTTTCTCAGACATAGTTTTGGACTAAAAGTAAATAGTGAAGCTTGGAAAATTTTACTTAAGAGTTATGATAATTCTATACAAGCCCTTTCCAACGTAGGACTTGAACCTCATAGAAAACAAGATAGAAATTCACCTATAGAAAATTTAAATATTGACTTTCAAGAGTATATTTTCCAAACTGAGAGTGATACTGATTTTACACTTTTGCAAAATCAGAAGTGGGCAGAACAAATCAGAAACAAATGGAAAAATATATCAGAAAATGGACCAATAAAGGTATCTGCTATTATCGCATCAAAAGAAGTTCAAAGTGATGTAGTCATAGAAGTCATAGATAAATCACAATACCATGACAATATTATTTTAGCTCACTGTACTATGGCGACAAAAGAGGATCTTAACATAGCTGTAGAAACTGCAAAGAGTGATCCAGATAACTGGAGTAAGCTTTCGCATTTTGATAGAACTAAAATATTGATGAATGTAGCAAATGAATTTAGAAAAAATAGAACTGACCTTATCGGTGCAGCTGCCGCAGAAGTTGGAAAAGTATTTACTGAAACAGATGTTGAAGTTTCAGAGGCGATAGACTTTTTAAACTTTTACCCATACAGTGTAAAGAAATTGACTTCTCTTGAAGGTATAAATGTAAAAGAGAAAGGCGTGGGAGTTGTAATCAGCCCATGGAACTTTCCTATAGCTATAGCCACAGGCGGAATTGCAGCAGCTCTCTCAACTGGAAATAGAGTAATTTTAAAACCATCATCTGATTCAATATTATCGGCTTATCTATTATGTAAATGTTTTTGGAACGCAGGAGTTAGTAAAAATACACTACAGTTTGCAGCTACACCTGCCAAACTAGCAGGAGAACACCTTGTAAAAAATAGTAATGTTGACTTTGTTATTTTTACTGGTAGCGAAAAGAGTGCTTACAGCATGATAAAGAGTCGTCCAAATATTCATTTAAGTGCTGAAACTGGTGGTAAGGATGCTACGATAGTTACAGCACTTTGTGATAGAGATCAGACCGTTAAAAACGTCGTTGCCTCTGCCTTTAACAACTCTGGACAAAAATGTTCTGCAACATCTCTTCTAGTTCTTGAAAAAGAGCTATATGAAGATGAAAATTTCAAACGTATGTTAATTGATGCAACACAATCATTACATGTAGGTTCTGTATGGGATCTGAAAAATAGAATAGGCACTCTTGTAAATATACCTTCAAACAACCTCAAAAAAGCTTTGGAGTATGTAGATGAGACAGAGGAGTGGTTAATTAAACCATCTTATGCAGATAATAAAAATCCATATATGTTAAAGCCATCTATTAGATGGGGAACTAAAAAAGGCGATTTTTGTCATATGAGTGAACTTTTTGGCCCAGTTTTAAGTGTAATGTGCGCTGAAAACCTTGATGATGCAATAGATATTGTAAACTCAACTGGTTATGGATTAACTTCAGGAATTGAGAGCTTAGATGAGCGAGAAAAAAAGATATTTATTGAAAAACTAAAGGCTGGAAATCTTTATATAAACCGTTCGACTACAGGGGCAATAGTCACAAGACAGCCTTTTGGAGGCATGGGAAAATCTGCCATAGGTAGTGGAAAAAAAGCTGGTGGCTTTAACTACGTAACTCAGTTTTTAGATATTAGTTTTGATGGAGAAATACCAAACGATAGTGCTGACCATGCATATATAAAGAAAATAGAAGAGATATTAAAAGATGAGTCAGAGTACAAAGAGATCTTAAACGAAACTATTAAAACGCTTAAAAACTTTGCCTATTGGTTAAATAAGGAGTTCTTACAAGAACATGACTATTCTGATATTCGAGGAGAGAGCAACATAATCCGATATATAAATCTTAAAAATATCACTCTTGTAATAGATGAAAACGACTCTATATATGAAATTATGTGCTCTATCGGTGCAGCTAAAATGTCAGGTTCTATATTGCATATTTCAATACCAAATAAATTTGATTCACTTGAACTCTCGTGGTTATTGGACAAAAAAACTTTACTACTTGATGAAGAAGATATAATTCTACGTGAAAATGAAAATGAAATGATCCAATCAATAAAAACTTCTGATCGCACACGTTACTTAAATAGTAAAAATATAAAAGAGAGTGTATACAGTGCTATCTCTAAAGATGCTGTTCATATAGCAAGTGAGCCTTTTGTCGCTCATGGAAGAGTAGAACTTATGCACTACTTTATAGAACAGAGTATATCTGACAACTATCACAGATATGGAAACTTGGGTCTTAAGGGCCTTTTAGCAAAGGAGTCATAGATGGATACACCAGTCCTAATATCGTTTACACTTTATATGTTAGTCATGGTAGCTATTGGTTTATATTTCTACTTTAAAACAGATAGTCTTAGTGATTACATATTAGGAGGACGAGGACTTGGGCCAGGAGTGACAGCACTTAGTGCTGGAGCTTCAGATATGAGCGGATGGCTTTTACTTGGTCTTCCTGGAATGATGTATAGTGATGGATTAGTCGCTAGTTGGATTGCTGTTGGACTTATTATAGGTGCTTATTTGAATTGGCATTATATTGCTAAGCCACTTCGTGTATATACTCACTACCTTAACGATTCTATTACAATACCTGATTATTTTTCTAATAGATTTGAAGATGATAAAAATGTTATACGTGTGATCACAGCCGTGGTTATACTACTTTTTTACACTCTTTATACATCTTCAGGTCTTGTTGGAGGGGCGAAATTATTTGAAGCTACATTTAACTTAGACTACTCTACCGCATTGATGATTGGTAGTTTCATCATTGTTTCATATACCTTTTTGGGTGGTTACAATGCAGTAAGTTGGACAGACTTCATTCAAGGTATACTTATGATGCTAGCCCTTGTCATAACACCAATAGTAGTTATTTCTGAAATTGGTGGATTAAATGAGGCAATACGAATAATAGAACAAACTGATGTAAGTAGACTAGACTTCTTAAGCGGAAGCTCTCTCATTGGTATTATCTCTTTATTAGCATGGGGACTTGGCTATTTTGGACAACCACATATACTTGTACGTTTTATGTCTATTCGAGATAAAGATGAAATGCATCGAGCTAAAGCTATTGGAATGACTTGGATGATACTTTCTATTGTAGGATCACTTGCAGTAGGATTTTTTGGATATGCATATGTGATCGCAAATGGAATTGATCTACAAGATAGTGAAAAGATATTTATAACACTTTCTCAACTCCTTTTTAATCCATGGATCGCAGGTTTTTTACTTGCAGCTATATTAGCTGCAATTATGAGCACGATTGATTCTCAACTTCTTGTATCTTCATCTGTATTGACTAGGGACATATATCATGCTCTATTGCGTAAAAATGCAACTAATCGTGAGCTAGTATGGGTTGGTCGTTCTACTGTAATCATTATTGCTATTATTGCTTGGTATATTTCAACAGATAGTAACTCTAGTGTACTTAAGCTTGTAGCCTATGCTTGGGCAGGTTTTGGTGCTGCTTTTGGTCCACTTATAATTTTGTCTTTATATAACAAAGAGATCACAAAAGAAGGGGCTATCGCTGGAATACTAGTTGGCTCGATTACCGTTATTATTTATAAACAGCTTGATGGAGGTATATTTGATATATATGAACTCCTCCCTGGTTTTATTTTTGCTTGGATAGCAATAATCACTTTTAGTAAAATAAGTAACGGATCATCTAAAAAGTCTAAAGATATTTTTGAAAAAGTGCAAACTAAATTAGATAATTAATATGAAAAAGGAAAATATATGAAACGTATCGTAATAAAAGTAGGAAGTGCTGTTTTAACACAGGATAATAACATTGCAAAAGAAAGAATGCTTAATCTTGTCTCATTAATTGCAGAAGTAAAGAAAAAATATGATGTCATTTTAGTCACATCTGGTGCTGTTGCTGCTGGTTACTCTGCACTGAAACTAGATAAAAGTAAGCAGATCGGTAAAAAAACATTAGCTGCTGCAGGACAGCCCATTTTAATGGCAAGTTACAAAAAAAAGTTTGATATATATAACATAGATACTGCCCAAATTCTTCTTACTGAAGATGATTTTGACTCAAGAAAAGGGACTAAAATGTTTCAAGAGATCATTAATGCTCTCTTGGAGAATGATATTGTTCCTATTGTTAATGAAAATGATATTACCTCTACACCAGAACAACTATTTGGAGACAATGATCAACTCTCAGCCAACGTAGCTTATGCTACAGATTCAGATATATTAATCATACTTAGTGATATTGATGGCTACTATGACAAAAATCCTAAAGAACACAACGATGCAAAGATTTATAAAGCTCTTAATCATATCCCTAAAGATGCTTTAAATGATAATTTCACACCAAGTAATCCTTTTGCTACTGGAGGTATTGTTACTAAACTTAAAGCTGCAGATTTTTTACTAAAGCGTAACAAAAAAATGTTTTTATGTAATGGGTTTGATCTCTCTACGGCAAAATCATTCTTAGTCGATGATGAGCATATATTAGGCACACTCTTTACAAATAATACTAAAGTTGATTAATTTAAAAGTTATCTACAAGAAAATTATATTAGAAAATAGATGTTAAAACACTCAGTTCTTTTAATTTTATTTCAAATCATATTTCTATCAGGTTGCGCTAAAAGTATTAATTTTTACTCTGATGTAGAACATTTAAAATATAACTCTACTATAGATGGAACCATTTCCAAGCCTGAAGGTGATGGACCTTTTCCGGCAGTTGTTCTAATGCATGGATGCTCAGGGCTAGTTAACTCTACAAAACAAGCTCTAAATGCACATTCTGATAATCTAGTCTCAAATGGATTTGTTACATTAATACTTAACAGCTTTACTAAACGAGGCAAAAGTGATTCCGTATGCGGAGATACTGAAGCTTTAGAAGAAGCACACAACTACCGACAATATGATGCGTTTCATGCTTTAAAATACTTACAAACTCAACCTTATGTAGACAAAAACAACATCTTTTTAATGGGGCAAAGTAATGGAGGTGGTGTTGCACTAAGCATTGCAAAATTCGGTGCAGACAAAGATCTATTTCCAGATAAACCAAAATTTCAAGGCATAGTAGCTTTTTATCCTCCATGTGGTTACATCAGTAACATATTTCAATCTGAGATTATTTCTCCATTACTTATACTTACGGGAGAAAAAGATGACTGGACACCTCCAGCTGAATGTCTAAGTGCAAAAAAATATGTAACTGGATCTAATTATGAAGTCATTGTATATAAAAATGCATACCATAGTTTTGATCTTTTCATTTCTGAACAAACCTATGCAGGGCATACGGTTGGTGGAAATTATATTGCTAGAAATGATAGTCATAAACAAATGCTAAATTGGTTCTTAAGGCATTTATCACAACACTAATATTACAAGGGTCTATAATAACACTATTATAATTTTAAGTATATTTCAATATACTAACTTTAACTTTATTTAGGATTTTATGTGGATTATATTAATGGTGTTTTACATTTTGAAAAATTTTTTACAGTTTCATTAGCAATTTTAGTTCTGTTTGTAGGTAAAGGACTTAACCTACGCTTTGACCTTCTAAGGAATATGAGTATTCCAGAGCCAGTTGTTGGTGGGATTTTATTCGCTATATTTTTTGCATTACTACATCTTGTAACCAATATAAGTATTGATTTCAACTTAGAGAATAGAGATTTTTTACTTATATATTTTTTCACAACTATTGGTCTTTCATCAAACTTCAGTGACATTATAAAAGGTGGTAAACCACTACTTATACTACTTACAATTACGATCACATATATGGTACTACAAAATGTTATCGGAATAAGTGTTGCTAAACTTATAGGAATAGAGCCTCTAACAGGACTTTTAAGCGGAACAGTTTCACTTATAGGTGGACACGGAACAGCGATCGCATGGGCACCGGTCTTTAGTGAAAAAGGTATTGAGCATGCTATAGAACTAGGTATAGCAGCTGCCACATTTGGGCTTATTTTGGCGAGTTTAATGGGTGGACCAATTGCAAGTTATTTGATTAATAAACACGATCTAAAACCTAATGAAGAAGATATTCAAATAGGTGTTAATGTTGGTGTTTCATATGATGAAGCTGAACCTAAAATAGACTATATTGCTTTTTTACATGCGATCATTGCCATTCATGTAAGTATTATGGTTGGTTATTTCATTAACTTAGGTTTTGAAGAGTTGGGACTTATGTTGCCACAATTTGTAACGGCACTCTTTGCAGGTATTTTATACAGTACATTTGTAATGCCTCGCTTAAAAACAAGGTTTCCATGGCTTGATTGGAAGGCTAGAAACTCTGCAATGTCACTAATTGCTGATATCTCGCTAGGTATCTTTTTAGCTATGTCACTTATGAGTATGCAGTTATGGGTTGTATTTTATGTTGCTGGACCTATGCTAATCATCATAGTAGTGCAATTAATATTTGCTTTATGCTTTGTAGTGTTTGTTGTATTTAAAATTATGGGTAGTAACTATGATGCAGCAGTAATTGCATCTGGTTTTAGTGGTATATCATTAGGTTCTGCAGCTACTGCCATGGCTAATATGACGGCAGTTAGTGAAAAATATGGTGCTTCAAGACTTGCATTTTTAGTTGTGCCTCTTGTTTGCGCATTTTTTATGGATCTCGCTAATGCAGTCTTGATACAGAGTATTTTATCAATATTTTAGGCAATATTTATTCCTTTTTACTGTTTGTATATCACGAATTGCAAAGATTTTTGATTTTATATGTGCTGTAGTGTCTATAAGCTATATATGCATGTGCGATATGCCTATCCCTCAATTAAACGAGAAACATTAGCAGAGCATTTATCACATTTGCCTTGAAGCATTAAATCATCATGATCCATAGTAGCTTCAAAGTCTACTATCTTCACAACATCAGCACATTTTGAGCAATATACATTTGAGAGTAATTTAGATTTTACATCATCTGGGATTTGGTTAAATCTATTCATAGCTTTTGGATCAAACTTTATCATGCGTATCCTAATTAGTTAATAGTAGATTGTATCAAAATTTCAATAAATTTATTCGATTATAGAAGTGATAAATATATTCAATAATTGTTAGATAAAGAGTTAAATATTATAATTTAACTCCAATAGTGAGAGTATATTAAACTAACTTTTTGAGTTAATGAAAAATTCGGGGGTCTAAAAAGTGCTTGAAAGTACGCTATGATAGTGCCTAAAAAGGATAAAGTTACAATGAATTGTAAAAAAACACTAAAATATGTACAAGGTGTCAAAAAAACAATACAAAAAAGATAGGCAAAAGACGAGAAATTCAGAGATACCAATGTAATGATTGCAATAAGAAATTTCAGTCACAAAGATGGGATGCCCCCTGAGGGTACGACCAGAAAACCTACACAAAGTAATCTTTCAAAAGTATGTTTACAGACGGCAGATATTAAAATATTTAGCAGAAGATTATAAGCGAAGTATTCCATGGATTAGGAAGCAAATTTTCGAGTATGAGCCAGATGGAAAAATGCCCTTGGGGTACAGCGTTATATAACTATGCATCCAAGATTAGAAGCTGGTAAAGAGTTACAAAAGATAATGAGAACCCTTGCAACTACAACAGAAACAAGGTTTGAAAACAAGCTTGATACTTGGTATGAAAAGTACAAAGATTTTCTAGCTGAAAGAACACTAAATATAGAGACAAATAAAGAGTCGTTTAAACATCAAAAACTTCTATCAGCATATAGAAGTTTGAGAAGAAATTTACCTTACCTTTTTACCTATAAAAAGTATTCAGGTCTAAAAATAAACAATACCACAAATGCACTTGTACCGCAAGGGCATAAAAAAAGGTGGAGTATTTTCTCCTATGAAAAAACTGATGAAAGTACATGCTGGTTTTAATAAAAGTTTGAAGCTAAAGATAGCTGATGACTACTTACTAAGTTATAATAAAAAGTAATCATTCAGACCCCAGTATTTTGCATCAACTCAGTTATCAACCCTTAATGCGAATATAGCTTTTTTTTATAAGGCAACTTCTTCATTCTTCAGAAGAAAGTAAACTCTACTCATAGCTTTCAGCTAAAGAGTGAGTTTTCTTAAAAACTATACCCCACACCTAAACCTAAACTATATAAGTTGTTATGTTTGATCTGTCCGTTTGATGTTCCATCACGTAAGTCTACGTTGTAGTTACTCCAGATGTATTTTGCGTTTACATTTAAGAAGAAGCTTTTAGCGATCGGGTATTTTAGACCTGCTGTTACCCCGTATAGTAGTGAGCTTGTTGTTCTGTAGTCTGTTAGAGAAGTTGTTAATGGGTTGTAGTCGTAGCTTAGTTGTCCGTAACCTACTAACGCTCCTGCATAAAGTGTTGCACTACTTACCTTGTACTCTTCTACTAGTCCTGCTAGAAATGCAGTTTCGCTTGTATTTTCTGTTTTATTGATCGTTAGTGATGCGTAGTTTTTTACGCTTTTGCGATCTACTAAAAGACAGTCGTTGCTGTAAAAGAGTTCGTAACCTGTTACGTCTGTGTCAGGTTTTATGATCGAGCTTGGGTACGCTGAACTTGTTGAATAACCGCCTTTACTTATGTTTAGACCTACATCAACTGCTAGTAGTGCAGTTGATGCTAAGAGTGTTGCTGTTATTATTTTCATGTTTTATTTCCTTCTTAGTGAGTATTTAATGTTGGTGCAGTATTTCCACCACCAGAGCCGGTAAACATAGCACTAATATTTGCGGCATCCACAACGTTTGCTGGAGTCCAACTGCTTAAGTCTTGATTAGTAAACGCTGTTGCTCCATTAAACATAGAAGCCATATCTGTTACCAAAGAAACATTCCACTTCACTCCAACAGTAGAAAGTGGTCGGTTGAAAGATGTTGCACCATAAAACATTTTTATCATATTAGTTACTTTAGCTGTGTTCCAATCGCTTAGACTTTGGTCAAAAGATGTTGCACCATCAAACATTTGTCCCATATTAGTTACTTCAGCTGTGTTCCAACCGTTTAGACTTTGGTCAAATGCTGATGCACTATTAAACATAAGTTCCATACTAGCTACTTTTGAAGTGTCCCAGCCGCCTATATCTTGGTTAAATACTGATGCACCATAAAACATATATGATATATTAGTTACTTTTGAAGTGTTCCAGTCGCCTATATCTTGGTCAAATGCTAATGCCAATAAAAACATTTCTTCCATAGTAGTTACTTCTGAAGTGTTCCAGTCGCCTATATCAAGGTTGAAAGTACCTTTATTAATGAAAAATGAACTCATATCTGTAATAGCTGCTGTGTTAGCGTTTGCGAGAAGTTCTCCTGCTGTTGCAGTTTCAACACTATCAGCGTCATTAGTAAACTTAGTGATGTAGTCATCTCTAAGAACATCTAGCTCAGCTCTAGTTAGTGGATGAGAGAAGATGTTTATAGGTGGGGTAAAAGTACATGCACCTTGTACAACACTCACAACATTTGTAGAGCTAAAGTCAAGAAGTGGGTTTGTGTTTAGTGACATAGGTGCGTTGTAAACAAAAGTGATGTTTTTGTCTGCTGTTTTTGTTATGGTGGTTGCAGTTGCACCACCCTCTGTTGTTATGCTTGAGCCTGATGTCTCAATATTTGCTGAAAAAACTAAGGTAATGTTTGAGTCTATTGCTAAAGTTATATTGTTCTCAGCAGAGACAACATTGCCATCGTAGTAGACACCTGAGAGTGTCATGTTACAAGTTGGTGCAGGTGCAGGTGTTGGAGTCGGAGTCGGAGTTGGAGTTGGTGCAGGTGGTATTGTTTTTCCATCTACTCCTTTACCTGCAACTACATTGTCTGTTGTTACTTGAAGCTCTGCGATCGCTTGAGCTTGAGGTACTTCAACTTTACCTGCTTTTTTGATGATCGCACTAATTTGTGTGTTGTCAAGTTGTTTGATCGTAGTTCCTACAGGAACATCTGGTTTGAAGTTAGGATCTAGGAAAATTCCATCGCTATGATCTCCATTTTTGTCTAGTGACTGTAAGAAAATAGCTAGTTTTACAACATCAACGTTTTGTGTATTAGCACGAGGAACGTCTAAACCATCTTGAATAAGTACGATCTTATCTGATGGAAGTTTACTCACTCCACCTATATGAAAGTTACCATAGTAGAAGTTTACCTCACTACCGATCGGACAAGTAAAGTAACCCTCTTTGTCTGTAAAACCTACTGTTGAGGCACACTTGTACTCTGCGTTTCCGATCGCACCATCTGCTAGTTGTCCTGTTACTAAACCAGCTGAGGGATCAGTGTCACTGAACTCTCCACTGCCACCACAACCGCTTAGTGCGATCGCAACTGCT
>WTBY01000004.1 GCA_013138865.1 Helicobacteraceae bacterium
CTTTTTTGATATTTTATTCAACTTTAGTTTACTAAGAAAAATATCACTTGAAAGGACTTGTTCACCGATCCTATTTATCCATAACCATGAAACTTTTAGTTTTAGTATTTGAAATATGTAGGTTATAATAAATAGTACTATAGCATTTTTTGTACTTATTAGCTCATGTATTAATTTTTGACAATGTATATTTGCTTCTTTATAGTCATCCTCACGCCTAAAAATTAATTTTAATTTTGATGATAAAATATATGGCTTTAAGTCATTATATATACCAAATTGATAATTTTGTGAAAATATAAGAAGTTTATCAATATTCAAATGATTAATTCTGTCCTGGTTATATATATTTTCACCTTTCTTACTTTTATCTATAAAACCTTCTATTTTAATATTAAATTTATTTTCTATATACTCTTTCAATTCTATTGTAGAGTCCGTATATGGAGTAATATATATTTTGTCTTCAGAGTTTAAATTAAGATCTTTCATCTGTTTTCTATCTCATACATGTGAATTTGTACTAGAGCATAACTTTCAACACTTCCTATATCTCTATGGTAAACATCATTTATAAATGCCCCAATTTTTCCAGTAAAATGTGGTATCACGTCGTTACTAAAGTCAATCTTTTTAGTCCCTAAATCTTCTAAAAAGTTAAATATTGAAGGCTCACAAATATATACAGCACCATTTGCTAAGTTTGATGGTGGGTTATCAACCTTTTCATGAAATTTTTGAACTATTTTATTATTATCTAGTTCAACTATACCACAACTACTAGGGTTGTCACTTCTAAATATCATCATAGTCATTTCACAATATTTTGCTCTTTTTTTATGAGTATCAATAAAATCATTGAAGTTACAGATAGACATATTATCAGCATGTATAAGCATAAATGATTCATCATTAAAAAAAGATCTATTTGCTAAAAGTGTACCACCTGTGTCCAACAACTCTTCTTCATATACTAAAGTTATTTTATCCCTATATTTACTCTGTTTAACATACTCTTCAACACTCTTGTGCAAATAAGATGTATTAATTAAAAAATCTGTTATACCTACTTCAGATAGATTATTTAACCAATACTCCAACAATGGTTTTCCATTAATTGGAACTAAGCATTTAGGTATAGTGTCTGTAATTGGTCTCAACCTTGTTCCTAATCCAGCAGCTAATAATAAAGCTTTCATATTAATTTAGTTCACCTTTTAGTTCTTCTTTTGAAATAGGTATATTACCTACTCTTGCGACCTGAATAGCAGCTGCCACTGAACCAAGATAAGCACTTTGCCATATACTTGCACCAACACTCAATGCCATAGAGCTACTTATCATTAACGAATCTCCAGCACCACTAACATCTTTTACAATCTTACTTAGTGCTGGTATATTATCTGTTAAGAAGCCGTTACCTTTATTGTAAATCATCAACCCCTCAGAACCTAATGTTGTAAAAATATACTTCGCATTTGTTTTTTCAGATAACTCCTCTGATAATACAACTAAACCAGAATCAAAATCATTCACAGATAGCCTAATTTCTCTCTCAGTAGGAGTAAGAAGTGTCATATTTTTAAACTTTGATATATCACCTATCTGAGATGAACTTTGTGAGTCTGCTGACATTAAAATATTGTTTTTCTTCCCAAGTTCTGATATTTGCTCTATAATATCTTTTGTTAAAACTCCATAGCTAAAATCTGAAAATATTATTAAATTTATTTTATCAATATTATCTTTGATCTCTTTTAGTATATTATTCTCAATATCTTTACTTATTGAATGTTGTTTAAGATGATTGACTCTTAGTAATGTTTTACTATTTGCTCTAAATCTTTGTTTTAGTGTAGTAGGTCTAGTAGTATCTGTATATAATGATATATCAATATTCAATTTACTTAACTTTTCTTCCACATAAGTATAGTTTTCATCATTACCTAAAACTGAAATAAACTTAACATTTGCACCAAGTGTTTTAGCATGACTTGCTACTATAGCAGCCCCACCAATAAACTTGTCACTCATAATTGGACTAACTACAATTGTTGGATCTTCTTGACTCATACCTATTGGATCACAACTAATGTATTCATCAACAATAGTGTCACCAATAACTAACACATTCAAGTTACTAAATTTTTCAATAATAGTTTTAATCTCATTAACTTCAATGCAATGTCTATCGATATAGTTAGAGCATTTTTTTAAACTATTTTTACTATATAAAAAATCATCTTTTAATAAATCTAATGATGAAAAGCCTATCTCTCCTGAACTAAATAACAAAGAGCCATCGTATCCTTTAACAATTTCTAGCTCTTTGTTGTAATGGTTTTCATACTCTTTACCCTTTACAACAATATCGGGCTCATATTTCTTGATATAATATACCGCTGGGATATCTAATATAAATGCTTCATCAACATAACTTGTTGCTTTTATAAACTCCAATCTTACATCTTGTGAAATTCCCTTATTTGAAGAGAGACGATCACTATTAACACCAACTATTAAATAATTCCCACTATCTTTGGCAAACTTAAGGAATCTTAGATGACCTGGGTGAAGAATATTAAAATCACCGCTTACAAATACTTTATTTATTTTTTTCATTAACCTAATAACTACCTAAGTCAAGTTTAATAATACTACCAGTAATTAATAAATTTTTCGTATTAATCAAATTCTCAATATATGGCGATACTTCATTTGGCATTGAAAATTTACCTAGTGGCTGTTCTTGCTTAACTTTTTTATACTTATTATTATCAATTGTTTGCTTTTTATCCCAGTCGCTACCTTTATGCCCTAAGATTCCTGGCAATACTGCACATATTAATATATTATATTTCAAATATTCACTTGATATATTTTTTACATAAGTATTAATTAAACTTTTACTTAGTGTGTATGAGGGTGATGCTTTTGCATGTAAAGAAGCAGTTGAGCCTATATATATTATTTTACTAGGATCGCCTTTTAGTTTTTGATATAACAATTCATTTATTTTAAGAGATACTGTAAAATTATTGTAAATACTTTGATTTAAAATATCAATATCTATAGGATGGCAATCATTTTCTAACTTTGTTCCAAAATTATGGACGATAGAGACAATATTTAAACCCTCAATTTTTTTAATTAATTTTTCATTTACATCATCTGTAGATAAATCTATCTCTATACAGATGTGCTTTAGCTTACTATTTAGCTGTTTTAGTGCAATACCTAAATTTTTTTCACTTCTTGAAGTAAGTATTATATTGTAACCAGCGTATGAGAGTTCTTTGGCAATTTCTAAACCTAATCCTCTGCTAGATGCTGTGACCAATATATACTTTAACATTTAAACAAACCCTAGATGTTCAACATCTAAATAATCTAAAATCATTTTATTTTTATCGTTTGCAACACAATGGTTTTGACAATCCTTAGAAGGATCTATTTTAAAAAATTTATCTTTATCATTAAACCAAAACTTTTTAAAACTTTTTTCTTTAATGCTACCTACTAATCCATTTTCTAAATTATATGCCTTATCCTGACAAGGATAAATATTTAAATCTGCCCCTATAACAGGAAGTATCTGTGAATATGGACACCATGTATAATCTTTATTAAACTTATCTTCAAGCAGATGATAACTATCAAACACCTCAAAATTTTCATCATCTAACTCATCTTTTACTTTTTTAGATAATGCTTTTGCCTCTTTATAAAATGTTTCGTGATACTCATTGTTTTTTTCACCTTCGTTGGCAACTACACAACCTGAGAGTTTAATACTATCTACCCCTATGCTTTTCATAAGTTCAGAAAACTCATATATCTTAGTATAGTTTTTCTCATCAATAATAAAACTAACCCCTAGGTTACAACTTCTATTTTTTAATGCAGCGAAGTTTTTCATATTTTCAATTATTTTACTAAACTCACCTACCTTTACATCTCTTGCTTTTGCATAACTTTCATCATCATATCCATCTATCGAAACTCTAAGCCATGTAGCATGATGTGCAAAAAGTTCAGCAACTTCTCCATTTAACTTACTTCCATTTGTTAAGCTAGCAAAAGATATATTATTATCTATAATTTTTTTTACTGTATCAAGAAAGAATCTATAAGTAAAAGGCTCACCACCTCCGCTAAAAGTTATAGCTTTCACTCCCATATCTGAGCAATCTTCTATAATTTCCATCATTTTATCTTTAGGTATGAAATCTCTCTCAACCATATCTTGACCCAACTGAAGATGATCTACTTTATAAGCACAGTACCAGCAGTTGTGGTTACATACATTAGTAGGTTTAATTCTTATATGTATTGGTGCTTTTATCTGATCAACTTCTTTTGATAAGCTATCCAATTTATCTTGATAGTGAAATACTTTTAAACTTGAATATTTATTTGCCACAACTCATCCTTATTCAAAATATATAAATTCGTATTCGCCTGTATAACCGAACTCTTCAAAAATCCAAGTCCACTCATCAGGTTTAAAAAATGACTCACAAGTTAAAGCCCAGCATTCAAGATTAAATAGTTCTTGATCATTTCTGTAAGCTTCCATCATCACAAACTTATTTTTAGCAACTCTTTCTATTTCTAGTAAAGCATTTTTAAGATCATAAATTTTTAAGTTGTGCAATGCTCCTAAAGAGATTACCAAATCAAAACTTTTATCTTCATATTTATACTTATCTTGTGCTTTGTGGATATATAAATTTTCTTTTACACCTTCTAATGCATTCTCAAGACCATGTTTTGATATATCAAAACCTTCTACTGTAATTCCTGGAAGTAGTTGAGTCAACTCATATATTAAAAAAGCTTTACCACAACCAACATCTAATACTTTTGATTTAGAAGTTAAACTATACTCTTTAATCAAATCTTGAGCTATCTCTTTCCATCTACCATCATACGTATAGCCACCATAGCCATATCGTCGATCACCATCCCAGTAATCAAACTCATACTCTTTTGCTTTTGACATGCAATGCACTTTGTCATCTACCATTCTATCTATATATTTTCTTGCGGTTTTTTTATGTAATTTATTAAATATATTTAATAATTTTCCCATTTTTTATCCTCGTATGCGCTTAAATCACTTAACGTGTCAACTTCAATCCATCCACCCTCAACTATAACTGGCTTAGCATCTATTAAAAAATCAATTATAAGTTGTATAAAACTAGTCATATACATATTGTTAAAATCTTTTCCATCATACATATCGTCTCTATTTAGATTTTTATAAAATGCTATCACTTCATTGATTACTTTTTTAGAAATTTTTATTAACCCTATATATTGACCATCAATTTCATTATAGCTATGTGGTACTTTTCCTATTTCAATAATTTTTCCATTTTCTATTTTCAATGTTTCTGCATCATCTAGTGGATTATCCATTCTTATTTGCCATAGTTCTTTCCACTCCTTATCAACTACAACTGAAAAATCATCATCAGATACAATTAGTTTTTTTAATATCTCTTTTGTATAAATAATATCAGCATATGAAATGATTAAATCATCGTTCATAAACTCTTCTGCACAAAACAGTGTAGATACCATATTGGTTTTATCATAATTTATATTTGTATAAGTAGTAATACCTTTAGTATCTAAATATGCACTTAAAATATCTTTTTTATATCCATTCACAATAGCAATATTATCAATACTACACTCTTTCATCACTTCTAAAATGTAATCTATAATTGGCTTTTTATTATATTCTACCATACATTTTGGTCTATCATTAGTTAGAGGTCTAAGTCTTTTGCCCTCTCCTGCTGCTAATATTATTGCTTTCATCTAAAGAACTCTTTTATTAAATTTATTTGATTTATATCAAATACTTTTTCTCTTTCACTATGCCACATTTGTGCAAATATTTTATACTTTTTATGTTCAATAGCTTTAATAACACTATTTTTATTGGTAGCTACTACAATAAAATCATCAGAAATCTGATCTATTTCAAAGTTATGATAAGAGTTAACATAATCTATTTTATATAAGTTGCTACTATATTGTGAATCACTGTTTACCATAATTTTCTCTTTCTTATTCACTTCGCCATCTATCATCTTAAAAGTACTTCCAAAAAAACTTGCTATTATTTGCATTCCTCTACATATTCCAAAAATTGGTATTTCTTTCACTATACAATACTCAAGTAATTTTTTTTCAAAATCATCTCGTTTTTTAGATAGTTCATTTATATTGCAAACATCCAAATCATTTCCACCTGTTAGTATTACACCATCTATCCCAATATCATCAAAATAGTTTATAAAATCAACCTCATAAGGTAGCACAATTGGTAACAATTGACAGACATCTACAAGTTTACAATATTTTATATCTAAAGATTCTCTAATTTCATAATACGAACTATTTTCTACCAATCGTTGTGTAATAGCAATTTTTTTCATGAAATTATTCTAACTTGTTTATTTGCTGCATCTACAGTTAAAACATTTGCTTTAATATATTTTGAATACATACTCTCTCCACAACCTATGACTGCTGGTATTCCAAGTTCTGCACATCGTATAGCCATATGTGAGTTAGCTCCGCCATAACAAGTGATTAACCCTCCAATATTTTTTGAGAATAGGTAGTCATAACCTGGGTCTGCGGACTTAATACATATAATCTTGCCATTTACGGCAACACTATCATTCAAATCCAAATCAATAACTTTTTCACTTATGCTACCAAGTGTTACAAAATTTGCCTCTTCAACATTTAGCTCAAAACTGTATATATCATCTTCATTTATAATTAAGGTTGGTAGTTTTATCGCTTGTGTGTATTTATAATACTCTCTATTTTTTGTAATGTCTGCTTCAAAAATATCTTTTACGTCTCTGTGATCTAAAGTAGCATATAGATTTTTCAATTTTTGAATATCTAAATAAGCCAAATCTTCTTTAATAAGTCCAAGTTTTTCTCCAAACTCTTCAATATAACTCAATACTTTACTTAAATGCTTAGTAAATATAAATTTTGAATACTCTCTACCCTCTATTGACTCTTTAATAAAAGCCATCATTCCATCAACATTACACCGTAATCCATTTTCAACTATTAGTTGTTCTATTTTTTCTATCTGAATTGAAGTAAATTGAAAATTATCTTGAATAGTTTCATATTCAAAATTTGAAAAATATTTATCATAAGCTTCATCATATCTTAAAGAAGATATATCATAAGTACCAGGTCGAAGGTGTCCATATTTTTTTAAAAATTTTTCTTTAGCTAAAAATTGTTTATCATTGGTTAGCTTTTTAGAAATAGTTTCAATACTATTTAAAAATTTGTTTTTATCCTCTAAGCTTAATACCCCCTCATCTACGAGTGAGTTTAAAAACTGCACTGCTATAAATGCAGCTCTAGCTACTCCAGCAAATGGTAAAGTCCCGTATCTTTTGCAATCTTCTATCAACCAGTATATTTTATCTATAGTTGAAAGACTTGAGTGAACTATATCGCTATACTTCTCTTTTAATAACTCTACTTTTTCTAAATCTTTTTTATAAAATCCATTTTTATTGTCAATAATTTTATTTGTTAGTTCTAAAAGCTCAAACTCTATCCGTTTAATTTCATTATCACTAAAACCTCTAGTTTTCATACTTTCAAGTTTTTTAGCAATTCCAAAATAGTAACAAGAATAGACAATTTCAAATTCAATTTTATCATGATGATTGGAATTTTTTGACAACTCCTCAAGATAATAATTAACTAATTTTGAGGCTATTGATTCATTTAATTTTTTAGGTATAAAAGAGTTAAATGATATTCTAATATCTATATATGGAACTCCTAAAAAAGAGACTAAAAGAGGGAATGATCTTAAATTTCTATATCCATAATTATCTCTTTGATAAGCCCATATTTCATCTGTTACTAACTCTTTGTAAAGAGATAGTGCTAATCTTTTAGGTTTTACACCAATAATTTCAGCTGGGTTCCAGTCTGGCATCACACCAAATATGCTCTTGTTACCTAATATTTTCGGGTGTGGTGCATTAAGTTTTTTGAGTTTTTTATACAATTTTTTTAAGCTTTCATCCAAATCAATACCACTTAAGTCTGTTTTATTCTGTTGTACAATGGCTCTAACTTGTAATATATAAAGCTTACCATTAGCAAATGCAAACTCTATATCTAAAAAATTATTATTAAATATCTTTTCACACTCTTTAGAAGCTATAATTATTTGTTTAACTCTTTTGTCAGTGTATTTATTATAATTTTTAAACACTATTGTAGTCTTTAAATTTTTACCATCACCTTGAGTTACGCTACTAGTACTTCCACTTTCATCATAGTTAATTATATAATAAGGAGCTAATGTATCTATGTCTGAAGTAAAAACCACTCCACTCATAGAAACATTTTTAAGCATAGGTTGAACAAAAACTTCATCATTTTTATTTAAACTTTTACCATAAGATTTTATGACAGTTTGTATCGCTTTATCTAACTCTTCTTTATTGCGCTTTACATTAGCTACACTATCAAATCCACCTGCATTTGAAGTTATATTATTGTCTTCATTTACTGATGAAGATCGAACTATTAAGTTTTGGTCAAATTTTGCAACAATATCTTCTAGTATCAGATGGCTACTATCTAAATACTCACTTACCTTAAACCGTAACATTGGTAATACATCAGCAAAAGATATGATTTTAGCTAACTGTTCAAGCGTGTGTGATTTAGAAGACAACTTTAGTTTCATACTTTTTTAGCTGTCCAACACCTAGTAGTATATTTAATATCAAACTCTATTGGCATTTTTTCTCGCATTTTATTTGTAATTTTTTCAAATAATTCTCTACCTTCATTCGTAGCTAAATCCCAGTATTTGTTTTTTACACTTT
Organism: Helicobacteraceae bacterium; assembly: GCA_013138865.1. Taxonomy (GTDB): domain Bacteria; phylum Campylobacterota; class Campylobacteria; order Campylobacterales; family Sulfurimonadaceae; genus GLR69. Next base: position 8,919 of record WTBY01000004.1, read on the forward strand.
GCCACGCTAAAATATAATTTTCTAAAGTTTGGTGAAAATAAAAATCTACCTCTATATAAAATATTTCATCAAATAAATTTTTATTTTTTTCAATTACCTCTCTTTGGTCTTCTCTTCTTGTTCCTCTATTATAATTAGCTACAAACTCTTCTATAATATCTTCTGCTTGTTTTTGTATTGGATCATTTAAGTCTCTATGATTCCACATGCAAGAGAAATATCCTTCATCTTTTAAAAGTCTATGCGTCTCTTTAAGTGCTAAATTTCTATCCATTACATTAAAACTACTTCCAAAAGTTACCCAATCAGCACATTTATCTTCTAAAGTTGTTTCCAGTCCAGTAGCTCTAATCCAATTTATCTTTGCGCCTTCTGTTTTTTGAATACCTATTTCTCTCATGGCATCATTAGGCTCTATGGATACTGTTTCTAATCCTCTTTCGAGCAACATAATTGATAAATTACCCGTACCAGCACCAATATCAACAACTTTAAAATCATCTTTTATATTTGCTTCTACATATCGTTTTAATACATCAATAGCTTTTGGTGCATAATTTGGTCTAAATTCATAAAATTTAGCATGTTTTGTATAACTCCAGTGATTTTCTACCAATTCTTTCATTTAATATCTCCTATTAATTCTAAAATTTTATAAACTTTTGTGTCAAGGTCATTTAGCTGTGTGTTGTCTATTATTAACTCACAATTTAGTGGCTTATCAAAAGGTGCGTTTATACCAACTATGTCATCTAATTTACCTTTTAGAGCTTTTGAATATAACTCTTTTTGATCTCTTCTTATAAGCTCTTCCATACTACACTCTATAAAAATTTCTATATAATTATTGATCTCTTTTCTATTTAAATCATGTACTTCTTTATATAGTGACATGGTTGTGCATACTACATTGATATTTTCTGAAACTAAAAATTTGCACATTCTATGAATTCTTTTTGCATTTTCCAACCTATCTTGCTGATTATGTCTTAAGTCATTTCCTAGAATTTCTCTAAAGCTATCTCCATCTAAAAAAACAGTGTTCGAATCTTTTCTTTTAAGTTTATCATATACACCTTTTCCTATAGTTGTCTTTCCACTACCGCTTAATCCAGTTATCCATATTGCTTTAGCCATTATTTAACTTCCATATTTTTTTTGAGGAGTTTAAAAACCAAATACTATCTTTTACTCTTTGTTTATAGGCTAAAAATGCACTCTTATGCTCTTGTATATTTAAACTTTTATCTAATGCCTCTTTCTCTATTTTTGTTGGCACTTCAATCATATCTTCTAGAATACCCATATATTCACTATCTTCTAATAAATATTTATACTCTTTATGCTTAAGTGCACTCAACGTATTTAAAACAAATAGATCGTGTGTGTTAAAACACTTTTCATTAGTTGAAGTTTTGGTATGTGAAGAAGAAAAACCATTTATCTTACCTACCGCTCTATTATCTCCCCAATATTTTAAACCACAAAATGTACTTTGCATTAATGAGTCTTCAAAATCAATATTTAAAAATTTTGCTATTTTTTTTAATACTTTTTTTGGATTGTCATGTAATTTTTCTAACTTTACTGCCAAAAGTAACAACTTATAGTCATGTGCAACTTTTTTCCAACCGATTAATTGATGCTTATAGTACCATCCATACTGTCCATCATAAACTGTATGGTATTCTTCATATAGTTTACTTTCGTTATTTTCTTGTAAATTACCTTTATGCTGTTTTATATGAGAATACAATGCTCTAACAGGCTCTCTATATGTTCCTAAATATTTTGCATTTGGAAAATCCTGGCAAAACTCTGAAACCCTCTCAGAAGCAGGTGTATGAAGTTGATAATTTATTAATTTTTTTAATAACACATCATTGCCTTGTGCTATCTCGTATGAATAATGACTAGCAATAAAAAAAAGTTTCCTATTAAATAAGTTATATTTTTTATGATACTTTTTCATAGATATTTTAAATTTTTCTACATCTACACTAAGACAAGTTACGGAGTCATCACCCATAAACTCAAAATTAGATCCTTTATCATATTTACCATCAAAAGCTCCCCTATGGTCTTTAATAAAAGTATCAAGCAGTATGTCAAAATCAGATATATTGTTATTAATAATTTTCTGCCAAAAACCATTTTCACCATAAAAATTAAATAGATACCCACCAGGGATGGTCATAATATTTTTATGGTTATCTAGCAAACTACCAAGAAAAAAACTGCCACTTCTTCCCCAAAAAAATATTGCTGAGATATCAATATTAGTATCGAGAAAGTATTTTAAACTCATCTATTTATCTTTTACTATATTTACAATTGATTCTGAATCAATAAGTAACTCTTTTCTTAGATAATCACAATTACCAATTTTATGTATATATTCGTTATCAATTGCTATTTTTACAATATTTGCATACACATTGTGTTTAACTGCAATATCTGAAATAATCGTACCTAGTCCACCATCTTTAAAATGCTCTTCAACTACAAAAATATCCTCATACTTGTTCAATATTTCTAAAATTTTCTCAACATCTATTGGTGAAATCATTGGAACTGAAATAACACTCACCTCATCTAACTTTTCACTAGCTTTCAATACTTCGTCAACTATTGAACCATGAAATAGCAAACACTGTTTTGCTCCTCTTTTTAAATATATTGGTTTTTTAATATCAATATTATCATCAAAAATTATTGGTTCACCACTTCTACTAATTCTAATGTAGGTTGGTTTATCACTCTCTATTGCATAAGCTACAGCTTTTTGAACTTGCACTGGATCACTAGGAGAGATAATATTCAAATTAGGGATAGTTTTAGCCAATGCAATATCTTCAACACTATAGTGTGTCATACCAGCAGGTGCATATGTTATACCTGAACCTATTCCAATAAGCACTATTGGCAAGTTATGATAAGCTATATCAAGTCTTACTTGTTCATAACACCTCATCAACACAAATGGTATGATATTGTAATAGAAGACCTTATGTCCACTAAGTGCCATTCCACTTGCTAGTCCAATTGTAGCTTGCTCATTAATACCAGGGTTTATATACTGTGTTGGTAACTCTTTTTGAAAAGCGTCCCATACACCAAATCCAGCATCACCAGCTATTAAAAATCCATTTTCATTATTTTTACAATAATTACTTATCTCTTTTGCTGCAGTATTTCTCATATTTTACACTCCAACTCTTTCACGCCCTGTTCTAAAAGCTCATTAGTTACAATAAAATAGTGCCATTTCATTTCATCTTCCATAAAAGAGACACCTTTTCCTTTTGTAGTATCACATATTATTATTTTTGGTTTATCAGATGGTGTTTGGATTGCGCATTTAATTTCATCCATATTATGTCCATCTACTCTCAATACATCCCAGTTAAAGCTTTCAAATTTTTTATCAATTGGCTCAAATGAGACAAGTTCACTTGGTCTTCCATAGCCTTGAAGATCATTTCTATCTATAAACACAACTAAATTGTCAAGTCCCATTTTAGGTGCTAACATGGCAGCTTCCCAAATCGAGCCCTCTTGCGTCTCACCATCGCCCATTAAAACATACACTTTACCATCTAAATTTTTAACTTTTTTAGAGTATGCAAATCCTAAACTCTGTGGCAATCCATGACCTAAACTTCCACTTGATACTTCTATGGCAGAGTTTGTCTCTTTATCTAAATGAGCAGGTAATGCCCCAGCATTTTGATAATAACTTAAAAAATCATTCTCAGGTAGGTAGCCTTTTTCATACAAGGTTGAATACAGTGCCATAGCACCATGTCCCTTACTTAAAATAAAAATATCTCTATTTGGATCATCGAATGACTCGATATTCATAATATCAAAATATAATACACATAAAATATCAACGCATGATAATGCTGTACCAGTATGTGGTCCTTTAGAACTATTTGCAATTTTTAAAATATTTTTTCTAATATTGACTGCTGTTTTTGTTAGCATTTATCGTCTCCTAAACATTCAAACCAATCTTTAGTTGCATCTTTTATAGAGTTTTCATCCCACACTGGTGCCTCTCTCCACTGCTCAATGTTATTAAGCATAATTTGAACACCTTTTTCAAAATTTATTTTTGGACTCCATCCAAGTTTAGTTTTTATTTTACTAATATCGGCATACGTACAATCAGGCTCTCCTGGTCTTTTAGGAATATACTGCTTTTTTCCACCTAAGAGTTCTACAAGATAGTTTATACTGTAAGTATTATCACTTCCAACATTAAATATTTCATTTGATATATCACTCTGACTCGCAAGATAACATGCGTCAACTATATCAGTTACATATGTAAAGTCTCTAGTTTGTTTACCATCTCCAACTATAGTTAAAGGTTTATTGTTTAAAAGTTGTGCTAAAAATACACCAAAAACAGCTCCATAAGTGCCACTTGTACGATGTCTTACACCATAAACATTAAAAAATCGCATAGATATTACAGGCATATTGTAAACTTGACCCCAATGCATAACATATTGTTCCCCAACTGTTTTTGTATGTGCATAAGGGTATTCTGGTTGAATAGATGAGGCTTCAGGAGTTGGATACACTTCAGGTATGCCATAGCATGAACTAGATGCTGCATAAATAAATTTCTTAAGTTTTTTACTTTTTTTAGAAGCTTCTAAAACTCTTATAGTTCCATCAACATTCGCTTTATGGTACTGCAGAGGGTTATTAATAGAGGGTACTATGTCCGCTAAAGCTGCATAATGAAACACATAATCAACATCATCAAAATACTCTTCTAAACCAATACCATAATTACCAATATCTACATTGACAAATTTAACAACATTTTTATGATGTTCTATATTTGACAATTGTCCATTTGCTAGATTATCAATAATGGTAACTTCGTAACCATTTTTAATTAATAAATCAACCATATGTGAACCAATAAACCCTGCTCCACCTGTTACAATAGCTTTCATACCATACCTTTAAATAAAATTATCATGAGCATTTGGATTTTTTATTCTCCATAAATATCTATTTACTTCATCCATCCTACAGTTAACTCTACAATTATTAATATCTAACTCATTTTGAATAAAATTATAGGATTCTTTTCGCTTTTTACCTTCCCAAATCTCCTCAAAACTATTATCATAAATACTTCCATAACAAAACTTATCATCACCCAAATAAGCACTACATCCAAACACTTTACCATCTGCAGCTATGTACCCCCAAAAAAATGGTGTTGAGTGGCACTTATCATAAGCTTGACTTTTTTGAACATACTTTTTCATAGTATTTGCACGAAATATAACACTAAAGTTTTCATTAGAAACAGCAGTAACTTCATCTTCTAAATTCATCATTGAACTATAGTCAATATTTTCATATTTATCAGTTTCACTAAAAAGATGCTGAGAATATGGTTTGATAACTAGGTAATCGACTCCTAGCTCCTTACATTTTTTTGCTAACAAAACAGTTTCATGTTGATTATCCGGGAGCAAAAGCATCTGTACACCTATTGTACAATTTAAGTTATTTTTATTTTTATATTCTATAGCATTTTTGATGTTTTCCATAACACGTTCAAAATCTTTTTCTGTAGTTTGATGAATATTTGCGTATGTTTCAGCGGTACCAGCATTCAAACTTACCTTAATCCAAGAACAGTTTTCTACATACCTTTGTACTGCCCTTTTATGTGATGGCACAAAATTTGTAGTTAACGATGTATCAATTCCTACCTTACTACAATGTTCGACAATTAGATCTAAATCTTTAAAAAGTAGCGGTTCACCCTCTCCTGCAAACATTACACTCTTTACACCATTGCTTGCCATATTTGATATAGCAGATTTTAATATGTTAAAATCTAAACCCACATTTTCATATCCCATATAATCCAAAGCACAAAAAGTACACCTATGATTACATCCACCATATGGTGAAACTTCTACATAAATAGGATAAATTTTTTTTAACTTATTCCAATCATTTTTAGCCTCATACCATTTTGATACTCGTACTGGATGTAAGATTAATTTATGGCTATCTATATTAAATTTATCCATTACTATTCTCCTCATATGGAACTATTAAATTATTCATAGCTACACGTGTTCTTCTATCCATGTCATACATGTATTGTACAAATCCTTTGTACTCTAGTGCATACCCGACAACGTCTATTAACATGCCATCGTAAAAAGTTTTAGATAAGTCAATTTCAAAATTCACTCCGATAAGTTTTTTCATACTTGAATTGAGAACTAATTTAATCCCACAATTTTCAGCCATTTCATACTCTTCTTCTGTGTAATTATAGAATTCTTTGTGATTAAATATAAAGTCATTACTGTATGTTTGCATTGCATTGTTAAAATCACTTGGTGCAAATGCAACAACATATATATTTTCACAATATGTTCTTAAAATTTTAGTAACAGCTAAATTAATTGCCGACTTTTTTGAAGAGTTAATATAAATCTGAGTGTTAGTTGTAATATCATATATATTGCTAAATAATATCAACTCTAGCTTACTAATAATATTAAAATATTGTGATCTTATTGTATCTATTTGATTTTCATCAAAATAAAAAATCTTGAAAGTTACTTTCGGGTATTTATTACTTAAGTTTTCAACATATAAGATAAAATCTTCATCTTGAATATTTTCTTCAATTGCAACAAAGCTTATACTTCCCTTTTTATAGCTATTTTTTAGCTCTAATAAATTAATATTTTGATCTAATTTATTCACTAAAATATTTTCCATTATATTTACTTTTTTCTTATCATCAAGTGTAAATGTAATATAACTGTCACTCACTGCACCATCAGTTACAAATGAAATTTTATGAGTTTTACCATCACAATATTTTTTATTGTTAATTATATATTCAAATCCAAGTTCAATATTTTCAATATTTTTATTTTTCATAAATATGTTTGGTTTATTTGCTATTATTGTTTCAATAAACTCACCATCTATATAAATATTAATTTGTTGAGGCTCTAAACTTCCGATGTGCTTACACCAACCTGTATAAACTATACTATCTTTAGTCTCAACAATACCATTTACACTTTCATTACCATTAAAGCCACTATACTGTTCAGTACAGTAACCTTTTATAGAATTAACATCCAGTTCATTTGCAAAAGCCAAAATATATTTAGCAAAAATTATTTTACTCTTTTCTTCTTCACTTAGCTTAAATATTTTATACTCTTTATTTAAAATTATACTACTTTTAGAACCTGTAAAAGCAATGGTATGTTCTTTTTCATCAAAATACTTTTCAGGTACTACATAAGCATACCCATGTTTTGAATCTCCATCATTTATAAACTCTGTAAATGGGCTAGGCTTATCTGCTACTATTGTCTCTTCATACTCTTGATCTATATAGACATCAACCTCTTGTACTTCACTACTTTCAACCTTTTTACACCATCCAGTATACATATATGGTACTTTTCCGTGTACATATATATCACCACTAACAGCTCCATCTTCTAAAAAAGCATCTTTAAAAGTTGCATAGTGCAAATATTTTTCTTTTTTATGCTCTTTTAGTGAAATTGTATGCATTTGGTTATCATATATTTTTAGTGGTAATTCTATTAAAAACCTATGATCTTGACTCTCATCTTCTGTCATTAAGAAAGTTGGCATCTCTATATTTGCTTCGTAAATTGCTTCAAGTTTATCATCAATATAGAGGTCTACTTTACACTCCTTTGATGGATCTTCAAAATCATACATATAGCCATCTATAACATTTCCTACTATTCTTGACTGACTTATAACTGTTGACTCACTTGCACGTCGTTCGATCGCAACAACTACTGCATTTACTAAACCTGCTAGTGTATAAAGCCATATTTTATGAGAGTAGATCCAATCAAGAAGTTTTATTTTCTTCTCTTCATCACTCTGAGAGTTTCTAACTTGTATTTTTGCTAACTCTAACTCTTGGTGCATTATAAGTGCTTGCGTTGCATCTATAAAAATGTCAACAAACTCTTGATCGCTAAACTTTATCTTAACTTTATCAATATCTTCCATCAAAGATATAATTTCATCGAAATTAATTTTTTGTATATTTTTATAAGCATTTAATTTATCTAACTCTTCACACTTCTCACTTACTTTTTCAAAAAGAGAGCTTACCTCTTCTTCAATAGCGATCGCATACTCTTGCATATGCTCTATTTTTTCTCTCATATATTCTTTTTTTTTTTCAATAAGCTCTTTACTTGGTGCTTCTAAAACTATAAGCTCTTTATTTGTCTCTTTGTTTATGATCGTATTTGTAACTTCTTCAAAACTCTTCTCGATCGAGCCTTGAATTCTAGCCCCACCCTCTGTCGCATTATAGGTTTGCATACCATTTTTATTTGCATAGTGTATATCAGTTTCAAAAAAGTTTCTAAACATATTCCAAAGAAGTGTTGTTCTTACACTTCCATCTCCTCCATATGCTACTACATCAGAGTCACTATGCTTTGATCCACCACCTACTCCGTAAAGACTATCTTCTGAGTGGGTTGTTCCATCGTCGCCATAAGCTAAATCTTGCCCTATTAAAATACAGTTTTTAAATTTTGAGTGAAACACTAATTCAAAAGCCATATTAGCTGCACTCATTCCTATTCCTACGTATCCATATTCAGGTAATTTAAAATAGCGTGTATATCCAAAAGGTCTCATACTCATACACATAGTTCCAGCTTTGATCTGATCAAGCAAAAGCGGGTGCTGAATAGAAGTTGTCGCAAAAACTACATCTTCATGAAACTCTTTTGAAGTATTTTTAAAAAATAGTGCCGTCTCGATTACTCTTTCCATGGAGACAACAATGTCTGGCTTAATGCCCTCTTTTTCTAAGATCGGAAATGATGAGTCAATGCAAAAAAGTGTTACATGATCTTGAATTTTTTTAAGTAGTGGAAGTTGCTTTTTAAGTGATGGTCCAGTTGAAACTATAACTGCTGTCTCTGTATTTGTAGCTTTTTTTAAAAACTCTAGTAAAGTTGGTGTTTCAACCATTCGCTCAGCATTTGCTATATGATGCTCTAAGCCTATAAGAGCATCAGTAGAATCATTACCAAGTCCATAAATTACATGCTCGATCGCTCTTGTAAAAATTTTATTGATTTTTATAATATTTTCACCATAGTGTTTAAAATAGAAATCATTTAAAACTTCAAGATGATAAGTCTTAGAAAAAATCTTTGCATCTTGATTACCAAAAATATCAACAGCTGCGATCGCAAAACTAACTTGATTATTTTCTAAAATAATAAGTCTATTTTTACTAATGTCATCAACAAAATCATTGAAATGAAGAGCCATATAAATGAGTTCTAGCTCTGGTTCTACGATCACAACTCTTTTATGTTCTATATTTTGTAAAAGTAGTTTATAAAATACGCCATTGCCTAAACCGTAGAAATATAAAAAAGGGTATCTAGAGAACTTTTTATTAAACTCATCAGCTTTGTCTGCTGTCTCTTCTATTGGAATACCACTGTAAACAGGAATACCATCAGAGGTTGTCATATTTATATTTAAAGGATCTTTTTCATCAACAAAAACTTCAAACTTTTTATTTTCACTTATTGCAAATAGTTGAGCCCCAAGCTCACTATTTTGTTTTATAAGTGCTTTAAGATTTTGTTCATAAAAATGCATAATTATCCTTGAACGTTATATCGACTATTTCTAATATTCACTTAACTTTTAACTTTCTTTCTTTGTTTTAACAATTCTACTAACTTTAGCAAAACCAAGATTTAATTAAAATGGTTAGCTTCATACAAAATTTGAGCTGATAACAGATCATGATAAGCTTTTTTTATCTCTTCTATAGTTAGCAAATCATCTTTTGCTGCCAAAAGCCACTCTTTTGTAAAAGTTCTCATGTTAACAATATTCCACTATTTAAAATCTTTCTACTAAACATACTATCCATATCTAAAAATTTATTATGCATAGCTTCGGTATGTACTATTAAATCAATAGGAATATCTTTTTGTAAATCTCTTAATTTAGTACTATATTCCAAGTATAAATCACTTTTAGCTCTCCAACTTTGAGGCATAAAATTATCATTAGTAACTACATATAAGTCTATATCACTGTCATCAGTAGGAGTTCCATAAGCATAACTTCCAAAAAGTATGATTTTGTCAGGGTTAAGTGGTTTTAATTTCTCAACTATTTGAGGTTTTAACTTTTCTATATCAACTAGCATAAGTTATTATTCCAAATAGTACATAATAATAAAGGTACTTGTAAATTTTGTTCATAGAAATCGTTCATTAGTTTTTATCCATATTAATACTTAAAGTAGTACATACTTTATCAAACAACTCTACACTAAAGTCTAAAACTTGTTTAATCTCTTTTTTTGGTGGTAAACTATAGTTTGGATTAGGATATCTATCTTCTTTATAATAATTTGTTGCTATTTTTAGTAGGATTATTTCATCTTCATTGATTTCTATATACTTTTCTACAATAAAATACAATTTAACTAAATCGTGTTCTTTTGGTATTCTTATATTTTGGTTAGCCATGATAGATTTAAGTAGTTTTTCTAATGTTTGTTGTAACTCTATACCTATAATATCTGTATGATGGTTTGCATTAAAAAGAAGTATAGCAGTATCTAAATTTTTTTGTGAAAAAGTTAGCCACTCTTTAGCATATGGTAAATTAGCCATAAACAACTTTTCCATGTGCCAGAATATCGCTATAAAACTGATCTTTTATATTTAGTATTCGATCTTCCATACGTGATCTACTATCCACAAAAATATCTATTCCTAGTAAGTATTTTTTTTGTATATCAAAAAGAGATTTTTGCAGTTCTAGTCTATACCCTCTTATTTCGTCTTGATCTATCTCATCTTTTAACAAGAATAAGTCTACATCACTATTTTCATTAGGCGTACCATATGCATAACTACCAAAAAGTATGATCTTATCTGGATTTAATGGCTTTAATTTCTCTATAATTTCAGGCATTAATTTTTCAATATTAACTAACATACTTTATTATACCATTTGCTTATGAAAATGTACTAAGACTACTGAAGTAGTCTTAGTACATTTTGTTGGACTGCATTAGCTTGACTCATTGCGTAAGAACCTGATTGAGCTAAAATATTATATTTTGAAAAGTCTGCTGATTCTGCTGCAAAGTCAACATCTCTAATTTGGCTTTCTGCTGAAGCTAGATTTACTTGAGTTACAGATATATTATTTATAGTAGATGTCATCTGATTTTGAACAGAACCTATATCTGCACGTACCTGGTCAAGTCTAGTTCTTGCTGAATCCGCAATAGACATAACACTCATAGCACCTTGAAGAGTTGTAACTCCAGCTCCCTTTTGAGAGCTTATGTTAATTGTTTGTTGATTCGAATTGAAACCCATTGCACTAGCCATATCAGCACTTGTAGGACCAGCTATACCACGTAAGTTTGCTGTTATTTCTGCAGAAGAATCAATAGCGGTTTGTAAAGCAGGAGCATTACCAGCTGCTCCTCCTGCAGACATTACAATGTCAGCTGCACCAATACGTGTTAATGTCATACGACCAGCGTTAAAATCCATATCAGTTGTATCAGAAGCACCAATATTAGTAACGTAACTTAAATTAGTTCCTGAAATTTGAATTGCACGTCCATCATTAGAAGTTAATTCTAAGTGACCTCTACTATCTGTTGATGCTACTACACCAGTATTGGCACTAAAATTATTAATAGCTGCTACTAGAACACCTTTAGAATCATTTGCATCATCAACCTGAATATTACCAAAACTCACACCATTAATAGTAAGTCCAGTAATTGTACCAGACAATATAGGTGAAGTTCCTGTTGATTCTACATCGTAACTAGCTTTAATGCCTCCCAAAATATTTGAGTTCTTATTAATAACCTGAGTTAAAAGGCCAATACCAGTTCCTGTACTTGAAGATATTTTTACACTCTCTAAAGTATAGTCATTTACACCATCAGCTGCTTTAAATGTTAAACTAACTAAACCTGCTGCTGTAATATTTGCTGTTGTTTCAAAACGAGTATTTCCTATTTTATCTGAAGAAGTTGGATCGATAGAAGCCTGAATCGATTCATTAGCATAAGCTCCTATTTGAAACTCTTTATTTGTAAACTGTCCTGAAAGAAGTGTTAGTCCATTATAACTTGTAGTATTTGCAATATTATCAAGCTCTTCCATAAGACGAGTTATATCTGCTTGTAGTGCTTTACGAGAGTTTGCACTTTGACCATCTTGTGCAGCTTGAGTAGCTTTTACTTTAATAGTGTCAAGAATTTTGATCTGCTCGTCCATCGCTTTATCAGCAATTTGTAAAATACTAATACCATCATTGGCATTTCTAATAGCTTGACCTAATGATTGTGTCTGAGAACGAAGTGAATCTGCGATCGAGAGACCTGAAGCATCATCTGCAGCAGAATTAATACGAAGACCTGAACTTAACTTTTGAAGTGAACTATCAATATTACGATTATTTGCTGTAGCATTAACATGTGCATTTAACGCAGCAATATTTGTATTTATACGAAAACCCATAACTATTTCCTTTTATGTCGTAATTGCATCCATGCAATATTTTGACAATAAAAGCAAACTATGTTCCAGTTTTACATTTTATTAAGAAAGTATTAAAATTTTATCAGTCCAAGTGGACTGATAAAGGTAACTAAAAACTATTGTAATAGTCTTAGAACACCTTGTTGCATTGAATTAGCTTGACTCATTGCATAAGATCCAGCTTGCGCTAGGATATTAAGTTTTGAGAAGTTTGCACTCTCAGAAGCGAAATCAACATCACGAATTTGACTCTCAGCAGCCGCAACATTAACTTGCGTTACAGAGATATTATTGATCGTTGCTTGCATCTGATTAGAAGCCGAACCTAAGTTAGCACGAACTTTATCAAGACCTTCACGAGCAGAATCAGCAATAGTCATAACACTCATAGCACCCTGAAGAGTAGTAACACCAGCACCAACATCTAAAGCATCACTAGCAGCTCTAGTATTAACATTAGAGTTAAAGCCCATAGCACTTGCTTGGTCAGCTGTCATTGAACCACCAACATCACGTAAATTAACACTAGTTTCCATTGCATTAGTACTAACATTAGCAGTTAAACCAGTTGAAGCACCAGAACCAGAAACTTGAATATCACCAGCACCAACACGAGTAAGTGTTAAACGACCAGCATTAAAATCAGCATCGGTTGTATCAGAAGCACCAATATTAGTTGCAGCACTTAAACCAGCACCAGAGATCTGGATAGCACGTCCATCATTTGAAGTTAACTCCAAGTGACCACGACTATCAACAGAAGCAACAACACCAGTTTGAGCTGATTTATCATTAATTGCAGAAACTAAAGCACCATTAGAGTCATTCGCAGAAGTAACATCAATGTCACCAAATTCAATACCATTAATAGCTAAACCAGTAATAGTACCAGAAGCAATTGCAGCAGTACCCGTTGAACTAACGTCAAAACTAGCTTTAATTCCTCCAAGAATATCAGAGTTTTTATTAATAGTCTCAGCCATAACACCAATACCTGTTCCAGCACTTGTAGAAATAGTAACACTTTCTAAAGTAAAGTTGTTAGTACCATCAACCTGAGTAAAAGTTAAAGACTCATTTGCTGAAGCTGTAATGTTAGTAGATGTTTCAAAACGAGTATTACCAATTTTATCAGAACTTGTAGCTCCAATACTTACATCAATAGTCTCATTACCACTTGCACCAATTTGAAATGATTTGTTTGTAAATTGACCAGATAAAAGAGCTTGTCCATTATATGTAGTAGTACCAGCAATATTATCAAGTTCTTGCATTAGACGAGAAATATCATCTTGAAGAGCACCACGTGATTTAGCATTTTGCCCATCTTGTGCAGCTTGAGTTGCTTTGATCTTAATAGTATCAAGAATTTTTACTTGCTCATCCATAGCTTTATCTGCGATCGTAATGATAGACATACCATCATTAGCATTTTTAACTGCTTGACCTAAAGTTTGTGATTGAGAACGAAGTGAATCAGCGATCGTAAGACCTGAAGCATCATCTGCAGCCGAGTTAATTCTTAAACCTGAAGATAGTTTCTGTAAAGAACTCTCCATTAATCTGTTAGTATTACCTGAGTTTACTTGAGCGTTAAGTGACGCAACATTTGTATTTACTTGAAATGCCATGATAAATCCTTTTATCGTATATATATAGAAAGTTCTATATATTTTGTTTGTTTAAATTTCAGCTTCCTTGCTGTTACTTAAATATATCGACAAGTTAAAATATTTGTTTAATCTTTTTACTATTTACCACTTTTTTTGATATAGTTTCACTATTAAACTCCATATATAGTAAATAGGAAGTAATTTGAAACTAATAATAGTCGAGTCACCAGCAAAAGCAAAAACGATTAAGAACTTTTTAGGTAAAGAGTATGAAGTTATCGCTTCTAAGGGGCATATACGTGATCTTCCAAAGAGTCGTTTTGGTATAAAAATAACAGATGAAAATATTTTAACACCTGAGTATTCAGTTGCAAAAGAGAACTCTGCGATCGTAAAGCAGATAAAAGATTTGGCAAAAAAGAGTGATACTATCTATATCGCGACCGATGAGGATCGCGAGGGAGAAGCTATAGGTTGGCACATTGCTCATGCAATTAAAAAAGATCCCGAGTCACTTCCAAGAATTGTGTTTCATGAGATTACCAAAACAGCGATCCAACATGCACTAGACAACCCAAGAACTATTGACATGCCTAGTGTAAATGCTCAGCAAACACGTCGCCTGCTTGATCGTATAGTTGGTTATAAACTCTCACCACTTCTTGCTTCTAAAATTCAAAAAGGGCTTTCAGGTGGGCGTGTTCAATCTAGCTCACTTAAAATAGTTATTGATCGTGAACGTGAGATCAATGCCTTTGTTCCTCAAGAATTTTGGAGCATAGACACTATTTTTAACCCTAACATAGACGCTAATCTTATAAAATTTCAAAATGAGAAAATAGAGAAGCTTACAATCACAAATGAGACAAGAGCAAAAGAGATAACACAAACTATAAAAGGTGAAAGCTTTAACGTTCAAAAAATAGAGACAAAACAGCGTAAAAGTTCAACTCCTCCACCATATATGACTTCAACACTTCAACAAAGTGCTTCAAGCAAGTTAAGCTACTCACCAAAAAAGACTATGATGGTAGCACAAACTCTTTACGAAGGTGTTAAGACTCCGGAAGGAACTTCAGGTGTGATCACATACATGAGAACAGATTCACTTAACCTTGCTAAAGAAGCTGTTGAGGGAGCTCGTGAATTTATATTAAGTAATTATGGTGAAAAATATTTACCTAAAGATATTAAAACTTATAACAAAAAGTCAAAAGGTGCTCAAGAAGCCCATGAAGCGATCCGTCCTACTATGCTTAGTTTCACTCCTCGTCTTGCAGCTTCATTTTTGAAACCTGATGAGTTAAAACTTTACACTCTAATATACAACAGATTTTTAGCATGTCAAATGAATGATGCTCAGTTTGAACAACAAAGCATTATTTTCAGAAGTGATAGTGCAGAGTATAGAGCAAGTGGTAGAAAACTTATTTTTGATGGTTTTTATATTTTAGAAGGGAGTGATGACAAAGATAAACTTCTTCCCATTTTAACTGAAGGAGATGCCATAGATATCACTTCAATAAAACCAGAACAACACTTTACAGAGCCACCTGCTCGTTACTCTGAAGCAAGTCTTATTAAAAAATTGGAAGCTGAGGGAATTGGTCGACCTTCTACTTACGCACCTACAATCTCAACTCTAACTGCGCGTCAGTACATAACAATAGAGAAACGTCAACTTATTCCCACAAAAATAGCTTTTACAGTTACAGAAATGCTAGAGAAGCACTTCGCTGATATTGTTGATGCTCAATTTACTTCAAATATGGAAGAGACTCTTGACGAGATTGCTGAGGGTAGAGAGTGGCAGAGTGTTTTGAGTGACTTCTACTTTCCTTTTATGGAAAAGATCGCAGAAGGTAAAGAGAAAATAGTAAGTCTTAAACTTGCTAAACCATTAGGACGTAACTGTCCTGAGTGTGATTCTGAACTACTTTTACGTGGTGGACGTTATGGTAATTTTATTGCATGTTCTGGTTTTCCAAAGTGTAAATATACAGAACAAGTTGCGGATGAGAATAGTGAAGATGGAACTCCAGCTCCTAAAAGTGAAGCAGATAATACAGATGAAAAATGTGATAAATGTGGGTCAGACATGACAGTCAAAGCTGGACGTAATGGTAAATTTTTAGCATGTTCAGCTTATCCAAAATGTAAAAATACAAAGTCACTAGAACAAGAGAGTAAAACTTCAGATATACCTTGTCCTGATTGTGGTGGAAAACTGCTTTACCGTCAATCTAAAAGAGGAGCTTTTTGGGGCTGTGAGCACTACCCTACTTGTAAGTTTATCTCTAAGTTTGAGCTAACAGACAAAAAGTGTGCACTAGAGGGTTGTGGTGGAGCATTAAGTACAAGAACTTACAGAAATAAAGATGTTTATGAGTGTACAAAGTGTAAAGATAGAACTGATAGATCAGAGTAGATGAAAATAGCTGTACTCTCTGACTCACATATGAAAAAAAAACGATCACAAAATGTGATCGATCACTTAGTTCAGTGTGGTGCAGAATTTTTTATACACGCTGGTGACATAGGAACTAAAGAGACACTAGATCAACTTAAAAATACAAAATTAAAATATGTAGCAGTTTATGGAAATAACGATGCTTCTTTAGTTCAGTACCATAGTGACTACAACTTAGTACAAGAGCCATATACTTTTAAAGTAGCAACTACCACTATGAAACTTATGCACATGCCTTTTTACATGAATGCTGATGCTGAAGTGATTATTTCAGGTCATACGCATATTTTTCATGCAGAACAAAAGAGTGGTGTGCTATTTTTAAACCCTGGGGAAGTGTGCGCCAGGGAGAAACCTCTTGTTGAGTGTGCAATGCTAGAGATTACAAAAGAGAGTTTTGAAGTAACTCACTACTTTAAAGATCCAAAAGCCAAAAAGTTTGATCAAAGAAAATTTAATTTTAAAAGAGCTTCATAATGAGTAAAAAAATATTTCTGTGCTCTATCTGTAACATAAATAGTGGTACATGTAATGAAGACTGCCAGTTTTGTTCACAAAGTGTAAAATATAGCGCCAATATAGAGCGTTACAAGCAAAAGCCCATAGAAGCTATTTTAGAAGAAGCACGATCAGTTGAGAGAGCTGGGGCTTTAGGATTTTGTCTCGTAACTTCAGCAAAAGGGTTAAATGAAACAACTCTTAAATTTGTATGTGAAGTAGCAACTGCTGTAAAAAAAGAAGTTCCTCGTCTTCGCCTAATTGCATGTAATGGAACTGCAACACTAGAACAACTTTTAATACTTAAAGAGTCTGGTGTCGATGCATACAACCACAACCTAGAGAGCTCACGTGAGTATTACCCTCAAATATGTACCTCACACTCATGGCAAGAGAGATACGAAACTTGTGAAAATGTAACCCGCTCCGGTCTTAAACTAATAAGTGGTGGAATTTTTGGTCTTGGTGAGTCACAAGAAGACCGAGTATCTATGTTGAACTCACTTAAAGAGTTAAAGCCTATATCGGTTCCCATAAATTTCTATCATCACAACGAAGCACTACCACTTAAACCATCAGAACTTAGTGTAGATGAGGCACTATCTCTAATCACACTCACTAGATCTATTTTAAGTGAGAGTGATCGTATTATGATCGCTGGTGGCAGAGAGAGTATGTTTGGAAATCGTCAAAATGAGATCTTTAAAGCTGGTGCAAACTCAATTGTTATAGGTAACTACCTAACAACACTTGGACGTGAATGCGATCGTGACTTAGAGATGTTACGCTCTCTTAACTTTGACATAGCAACTTCACCCCAAGATGGTAAAAAATAGTGCAAGAAGAGATCACTCTAATATTAACTATTTCATTTATAATTATATTTTCTCCATTTCTAGCACGTGTAACAAAACTTTTAACAACTCCTGTTGAGATCATTTTAGGTGCTATTCTTGGTTACTTAGGCTACTTGCACCATAGTGAGCTTTTTACTCTGATCGCAGAAGTTGGGTTTTTATACTTAATGTTTCTAGCAGGTACAGAAATTAACCTCAAAAAAATACTTAATATAAAAGCAGATACACTTAAAAATGTAATAGGTTATATCTTTTTTCTTTATGTTCTCTCCGCTGCCTTTACGATCTTTTTGGACCTTGGCAAAATTCTTATGGTAATTTTACCTCTTATCTCAGTAGGTCTTGTTGTAACTCTTTCAAAAGAGTATGGTAAAACGCCTTGGCTAGAACTAGGGATGATGGCAGGCGCCGTTGGTGAAGTTGTAAGTATTACTGTTCTCTCATTTAGTGCAGCAGCCTTGCAGTTTGGCTTTGGCTACGAGCTAATTCAAGCAGGCTTTGTTTTAGGATTTTTTATATTTTTTATATTTTTACTATTCAAATTTTTACAAATACTTTTCTGGTGGTACCCAGAGGTTTCAACTGTTCTTATGCCTCACTCTGACAACCAAGAGCAAGATATACGCCTATCAATGGGGATCTTCTTTATTCTGATTGCTATGATGCTCTATTTAAAACTTGAACTTGCATTTGGTGCCTTTATAGCGGGAATGTTTATTCCTACATTTTTTGAACATAAAGAGGAGTTACCAGAAAAGCTAGCTAGTTATGGCTTTGGTTTTTTAATACCTATCTTCTTCATTCATGTTGGAACACTCTTTGATATCAAAGCACTGAGCATGGATGGCTTAATTGAAAAAGCTATATTAATTACGGTCATAATGATCCTTATTCGTCTTCTAAGTTCAGTTGTATTCATAAAGGAACTAGGCTTTAGAGATGCTATGCTAGTAGCACTCTCACACTCCATGCCACTAACACTACTTATCGCGGTTGCAACACTTGCTCACCACGCTCAAAGTATTGACGACCTCCACTATTACGCTTTTGTTTTAGCAGCACTTTTTGAAGTTATAGTCGTCATGAGTGCTATTAAACTTATACAAAATAGTACAACCGAGAAAGATTTAGATACAATAACTACAACAAAAACCTAAAGGAAAGTAGTGGATCAATCAATTTTACTTAAAATTGCTAGAGAGTCTATAGAAGAGGTTGTTTTAGCTACTCGTACTATTGATAAGAAAGAACTTCTTCGCGTATTTCCTGTTTTAAATGAAAAAATAGCTACTTTTGTAACTATCAACCTAGATGGAAAACTACGTGGTTGCATAGGCTCACTCGTAGCTCAAAAAACTCTACTAAATGACATAATTCATAATGCTAAATCTGCTGCATTTGAAGATCCTCGCTTTACTCCAATCACAACTAGTGAGTACCTGCATTGTAGCATTGAAATTTCACTTTTAAGTGAACCCAAAGAGCTTGTTTATACAGATGTTCAAGATCTTAAAGAGAGTATTAATGTTGGTAAAGATGGTGTTATTCTAATTTTAGGTGAAAAAAATTCAACTTTTTTACCACAAGTTTGGAGTCAGCTTAAAACTTTTGAGGAGTTCTTTGCTGGACTTTGTCTTAAAGCTGATCTTGAAGAAAGTGCACTCTCACTTCACCCACAAATATACACATACTATGTAGAGACAATAGAAGATGAACCTAAAGTAAAAACTGAACTTTAAATGAGAAAAAGTTTTTTTTCTGGAACCTTTTACTCGTCTGATAAAGATGAGCTTCTAAAACAGTTCTCAGCTTTTAATTCATATAAAAACTCAACTGAGAAACAAAATGTAAGAGCTATTATTTCACCACATGCAGGGTTTATTTACTCTGGAGAAGGTGCAAATATGCTATATTCACTTTGCTCTACAAAAAATGTTGCAAGAGTAATCGTTATAGGACCATCACATAAGTACTCATTTAAAGGATCAACTATCTGCCTTGATGATAGCTATGAAACACCTTTTGCAAATATAGAGATTGATAAAAAATACTCAAAAAAACTATATGATGAGTTCCAACTAGAGTACCTAGCAACAGCACATAGTGAGCACTCTACTGAAGTTCAAATGCCTTTTATAAAGCACTATTTACCTCAGAGTAAAGTAGTAGAAATTATATATAGTGATCAAGAGGTTAATTCTCTCTCGAAACTAATAACATACTTACTTAAAGATAGTGCAAACCTAGTAGTTATAAGTAGTGACCTTAGTCATTTTCAGTCTGAAACTGTTGCAAATAAAAAAGATCATAACTGTTTAAATGCAATTGAAAATCTCGAGACAGATTTTCTTAAAGAGTGTGAGGCATGTGGTAAAATAGGTATGAGTGCACTTTTATTAAGTGCAAAAGAGTTAAATTTAACTTCTAAAATTATAGACTACAGAACAAGTGCCAAAGTAAGTAACAATAAAAATAGTGTTGTAGGCTATGGCTCTGCTATTTTTTACTAATTTTTAAAGTTCTTCTACCATCTAAAAATAGGCTTATTGTTTCATCTATAGCGTTTATAATATCAAATTTTTTAATTATATAACTTTCAGTATAACCATCAGAAAGCTTTTTAAATAAGATTGCACTTCGCATACACTCTTCTAAAGGCTGATCCAAAATATTACTTAACTGTTTTGCAATAAAGTCATAAATACAACTCATAACTTGCGAACTATCACTGTTCAGTTTATGAAAAAAGAATGGATCACTAGTTATGGTATGCTCTATAGAGTCTCTATTTGCCACAAATGGTTCATATTTGTAACGTAAATATAACTTTAAATTCTCTAATGGATCACCACCTGCATTTTCATTAAGTTGTGTTAATAGGTGATTCTTCTTAGCTATAATATACTCAAAATAGAGGTTCTCCTTAGAGTCGAACATCTTGTATATAGTACCTACAGAGACCTCTAATATAGCTGCTAATTCACTCATCTTAGCATTCTCATAACCATATTTATCAAAATACTTTGTAGATGCTTCTACGTAAAAATCATGTTTTAGTTTTTTTATTTGTTCATTTATAGCTATTGGCATTATATACTCATTTAAAGTGAAATTTTATAAATTTTATTTTCTTGTTGGATCTAATTCACTAACAACAGAATCCAATATACCAAAAAGCTTTTCACTCTCACTCTCCATATTTGAAAAGTTAGTAATTATCTCAGTTTCATTTTTAGACCCTATCTCACCGCTGTCTTTAACAAGTGCTATATTTTTAAGTACATTTGAGTGAACTTTAGAGTGAGGATCGTCTATACTTACAAAATTTGCAGTATGACCATATCTCTCTTTACCTTCACCAACATACCATTTGCCTAATCTACATTTTGTATGATCAACAAATGTGCTATCACTATTTTGTGATATTACTGCTGTGTATGCATTTGACTTAAACAGAATGTGATCTATTTTTACTAAAACCATAAATAGAGAGTCTCTTATATAGCTTGAGTACTCTGCTGAGCTTTGTGCATTGTGTTGAAAACCTTTAAGCGTTTGAGCAAACTCATCAATAGCTTGAGTAGCATTATTAGAAATTTCTGTCATACCCTCTGAGTGCGACTGCATCTCTTGTGCTTCTTGTTGTAGTGTCTGAATAGTTATAGAGATCTCTTGCGTAGATTTTTGAGTTCTCTCAGCAAGTTTTCTTACTTCATCAGCAACAACAGCAAAACCACGACCATGCTCACCAGCTCGTGCAGCTTCGATCGCAGCATTAAGTGCTAGTAAGTTTGTTTGCTCAGCTATATCTTTGATCATCTCTGCAATAGATGAAATCTCATTAGAGCGTTCAGAGAGACCATTTATATTTGCATTTGATGCATCAAGCTTATGTGTTAAATCGCCAAATAGTGATAAAATATTTTCCATTGAGTTTAAACTTTTGTCAGCTTCATCTGATGTTTGATTTGACATCTTTGAGATTTTATCTACCTCACTAGAGTTGTTTAAAAGGTTACTTTGTATAACTGTTAAGCCTTGTGCAATACCTCCACCCAAGTCGTGTAGCTTCTCTGTAAACTCACCTCTAATTTGTGCTTTATAACCAGCTTCGATCACTTTAACAGACTCATTAATAGTATCTACTGCTTTAGTTAAAGATGGGTTAAGACCCTCGCTACTTGCATAATAAGATGCTGAAGTATCTTCCGCGATTTTAATAGCTTTTATAGTCTCATGCATATAATCTCTTAACTGTTTTAACATAGAGTTAAACTCTGTTGCTAACTCTATTGTTTCACCTTTTCCTACTAAAGGGGCATCAACACTAAAATCACCACCACTTACCTTGCTCATACTTGCAGTTACACCTTCAACTGACTCTTTAACAATTAAAAGTTGTGATCTAAGGTAAAGAGCAAGTGCAATATGTACAATAGTTATAAAAACTATCACAAAAGAAAAACCAAAAGAAAAAACCTCTATGCCCAGACCAACAATAAATAGAACAATTTGCCATATATTTGATGTAGCAACATTTTGAAGTGTAGAGTGATTCATTTAATCTCCGAAATTTAATTTAATAAATATAATAGCAAAATATTATGAATTTAAGTAAGAAAATTGTTTAAATTCATAACTCTTTTAATATTTCCTCCTCTTAGGTAAACTTAATTCATTATTAAGTAATTGATGGTTATACTTTTGAGTCTCGTATTTGCAATACAAATGTTTTATACCTCACTCTTAACAATACATTTGCAATACGAGACACCTTAAATAGTAAGAAATATAATTCAAAAATATTAGCTATACTTTCACATTAATTTAAAGGCTACAAGTGAACTTTTCAAAAGATATTTTAAATGGATTAATATTTGTCTCAATTTTTGCAGCAGCTGCAACTATGATCGCAGATATTAGCTATGTTAAAGATCTTGGCATATCTCCTTTAGTTGTTGGTATTGTTATGGGTATTTTCTATGCCAATACTCTTCATAATCACGTCCCACGTGCTTGGGATGCTGGTATTACTTTTAGTGCTAAAAAAGTACTTCGATTTGCAATCGTATTCTATGGCTTCAGGATTACCTTTACTCAAATAGTAGAGGTTGGATTAGATGGTTTTTTAGTCTCACTTATCATGCTTCTTACAACCTTTATTTTAGGTACTTACTTAGGTATCAAAGTTTTTAAAATGGATCGCGACACTTCAATGCTTACCGCTTCTGGCGCAGCAGTTTGTGGTGCAGCAGCAGTATTAGCCACAGAACCTGTCTTAAAAGCAGAAGAGCATAAAACTGCTGTCGCAGTAAGCATGGTTGTGCTCTTTGGTACGATCGCAATGTTTTTATATCCAGCTTTGTATAGTGCAGGTATTTTTGAGATGAGTGATAAAGAGTTCGGTATCTATATTGGAGCAACTATTCATGAAGTTGCCCAAGTTGTAGCAGTAGCTAGTTCTTATAGCCAAGAAGTTAGTGACGATGCAGTAATTGTAAAGATGACAAGAGTTATTTTAATAGCACCTATGCTTATACTTTTGGGACTATACTTAGCTTATGAGGCTAGAAAAAAGAACACTACTGGAGAAAAACTTAAAGTTGTTATTCCTTGGTTTGCTGTTTACTTTGTAATAGTTGCAGGTTTTAACTCATTTGACCTTATTCCACACACAATAGTAAATGTAATTAATGAAATAGATACCTTCCTTTTAACAGTAGCCATGACAGCTCTTGGAATGGGAACTCGTTTTGCAAAATTTAAAGGGCTTGGTTTAGCACCGCTATATACGGCACTTAGTATGTTTATTTGGTTATTAGTTGGTGGTTATTTTATAACGAAGTTTATAGTAGCATATGTATAAAAGTAAATTAATTACAAATTAATTATTTTGCTCGTAGCTCTGTTAACAGTTCGTTAACCAAACTCTTGTACAATACTAATACTCCTTAAGATTTAAAGCTTGACTAAGTGCCCGCTAAGCGCTTATCGCTTTCTATAACTCAAAGCTTCTAAAACATCTGTTTTATTAATTGTCTTTGAGTTATTAATATCGGCAATCGTTCGAGAAACTTTCTTTATTTTATTTATTGATCTAAACGACAAAGCAAATTTACCTATAGCCATGTCTAAAATATTCTGAGCATCTTCATCTAATAGACAATACTTTTCAATATCACTATCACATAGAAGTCCATTTAAGACACTTTGCCCTCTACTTTTAGTAATTGAAAAAACTTCTAAAACTATTTTGTGCATCTTCTTTGATGTTAATGTTGCTCTATCTTCAGATCTAACACTCTGCATCTGTATAATGAGATCCATTCGATCTAAAAAGGGATCTGAAAGTCGACTTTTATAGCGTTTGATCTCTAGCTCACTACAATGACAAGTGAGTTCTTGTGATAGTAAGTTACCACAAGGGCAAGGATTCATAGCTCCTATAAAAAGAAAAGATGCATCATACTCGATCTTAGAGTGCACACGAGAGACTCTTATTTTTTTATCTTCCAATGGTTCACGTAAAGCTTCTAAAACACTCTTTGCAAAGTGTGGAATTTCGTCAAAAAATAAAATCCCATTGTGAGCTAAGCCAACTTCCCCAATTTGTGCTTTTTTACTTCCTCCACCAAAAACACTTGCTAACGTTGCAGAGTGATGGGGAGCCTTATATGGGCGGCTTGGCGAAAAAGTTGGCTCAATACTTTGCATACTTTCAAGCATTGAGCTATGTAGAATTTCATTCAGACTCATAGGTGGAAGTATAAAAGGTAATCGTTTTGCGATCATAGACTTTCCACAACCTGGAGTTCCTTCAAGTAGTAAGTTATGCATACCACAAGCTGAAATAAGAGCAGCACGTTTAGCTACCTCTTGACCTTTTACATCTGAAAAATCTAACTCATAGTTTTCACTATAGTAATATTTTTCACTATTAAATTCTAAATATTTAAACTCTAATTCTGAACTTTTCAGACTAGGAAAAGCTGTTGCAGTTGTTAAAACTTCAATAGCTTCATTGAGTGTTTTAACACCAATCAAAGCTATATTTGGAATTTTAGATAGCTTCGCTAATGCTTCAAATGGAACAATAGCTTTACTTATTAGACCTTTATTAGCAAGTGATAAAACTAAAGAAAAAAGTAGAGTGTTCTCTTTTACTGCTCCATCAAGTCCAAGCTCACCAAAAACAAAAATATCTTGCAGATCGATCTCTTTCGCATCAAGTGCTATAAGCAGTGCTATAGAGAGATCAAAATGAGATCCACTTTTACTCAAGTCTGATGGAGAGAGGTTTATAGTTATACGTTTTGGTGGGAATTTAAACTCATTACTCAAAAGTGCAGATTTAACTCTCTCTTTTGATTCACTTATAGAAGTAGAAGCAATCCCTACTATACTAAACGAGGGAAGACCTTTTGTAAGTGTTGACTCTACTTCTACTACAGTTGCATCAAGAGAGTCAAATGTTGCACAGAGAAGTTTTTTCAACTGTTAGTTCTTCTTAGCTTTCTCTTTTTGAGCTCTCTTATACTCTTTTTCAAACTTTTTTCGACGAATATATGAGAGTTTATCAATAAAAAGCTTACCCTCTAAGTGATCTAGTTCATGTTGAATTGCGATCGCTAAAAGACCATCACACTCTAAAGTTTGCTCTTCTGCATCTCTATTTTGAAAAGTAATTACAATAGCTTCATGACGCTCTACATCTTCATAAAATTCAGGCACACTTAAACAGCCCTCTTGGTACATAGTAGTACCTTCACTACTCTTTATAACTGGATTTATAAACTCTACTAGATCATTTTTACTTTGAGTTTGTTCTTCATCATCATCGTTCATTGGTAGGTTTATGATAAATAAACGAATAGGTTTTGCTACTTGTACTGAAGCCAAGCCTATACCATTAAAGCGTAACATTGTCTCATACATATTGTCTAAATGTGTATGTAAGCTCTCATCAAATAACTCTACATTTTTTGACTTAATTTTTAATCTATTGTCTGGATACTTTACTATATCTAAAATCATTATTTATCACTCACACTTATTTTGGTTTTTTGGTTTTTTGAAGCATTTTCTAACTCATCTAAAGCTAATACTATATCTTCTTCTAATATTTTATCAGCTTTTATGGCTGATACACCTATATTTATTTTTAACTTAACTTGATCGCTACCAATTGTTAATGTTGTAGCTTCTACAAGTTTCACTAAACGTTCAGCTGTTTTTTTAGCCTCTTGTAAGTTTGTATGACGCAACAGCATTGCAAATTTACCATGTCCATAATGAGCCACTTCATCACTTCTTTTTGAACTTTTTAAAATTTGCAGACCTATATTTTTATTTATTAACTCTTTGCTGTCTTCTCTATCGTTTAGACCTATACCAATATTTCGATCTTGCTCAATAAGTAAAAATGAACTCTCGAACTTTAGTGCTTTGACAGCTTTATACTCACGACGAAGTCTACTCATCAGATATTTTTTATTATACATGTTGTATGTTGGATCATAAATAGTTTCATCATCTATGCGTTTGATACTTTTTAAAGTATCTTCATGAATCTCTTTAACATTTGAGTTTTGCACTTTTATAACAGCACTAAGTTTTACAATATCTTCACTAACCTCTTTTAGAACATGTGCTATATCTTTTGAACTATGAGCATTTTTAAGCTCAGCGTATCTCTCTTTTAATAACTTACTCATAACAGCAATATTTTTATAAAGAGCGCTAGTAGCATTTAAAACACTCTTAACACTTATCAGACCCTTTTTCAGAGCCTTCTCTACCTCTAAGTTCTTCTCATTGCTTAGCTCTTCTTCTAGATCTAAAATAGACTCTATCTCTATTCGTATAGTGTCACTTTTAGAGCCGAGTACCTGATCAAAATAGAGTGAATAGTTAGATGGAGTAGGCATGATATCTTTATTTATTAAATACTCTAAAGTTTCTTTTGCGATCAGCTCTATGTCACTAGTCGCTTCATTGACATCTGCAGCTGTACTTATCGATTTGGGTGGTAAAGGGGTTTGTCTTGTCTCGTGTGCCATTAACTACTCCTTGTAAAAGAAGCAGTTAAAATAGAGAGTTCTATTTTTTAGCATCTTCTTTTTTTAATAATACTTCATCAACCATTCCGTAAGTTACAGCTTCTTTAGCACTCATGAAGTTATCACGATCGGTATCTTTCTCAACTTTTGTAATTTTTTGTCCACAATTCTTAGCTAAAATAGAGTTTAACTCTTTTTTCATACGAAGAATTTCGTTTGCTTGAATCTCTATGTCAGTCGCTTGACCTTGAGCACCACCTAATGGTTGGTGGATCATAATTCTTGCATGTGGCAGTGCGTAACGTTTACCTTTTTCACCACTTGAGAGTAAAAAAGCTCCCATTGATGCAGCTTGACCTATACAGATAGTTACAACTTCTGGACGAATATAGTTCATAGTATCATAAATAGCCATACCTGCTGTTACAACTCCACCTGGAGAGTTAATGTAAAAGTAGATATCTTTTTCAGGATCTTCTGCTTCTAAAAAAAGAAATTGCGCTACTACTGTAGAAGCAACTTGATCGTTAACTTCACCACTAAGCATAATAATTCGATCTTTTAAAAGACGAGAGTAGATGTCGTAACTTCTCTCTCCACGTCCTGTCTTTTCTACAACATAAGGAATGTAACTCATTACTTAGCTTCTACTTTTGTATCTAAAATTTTAGTTAAAAGTCTATCTTCTACCATTGACATTTGAACAGCTGGTAAATAACCAGAGTCCTTGTACTGTGTATATATAGCTTGTGGATCTTGACCAGTTTGTAGTGCTTCCATGTAAAGTGTTTGCATAACTTCTTGCTCATTTACTACTATATTCTCTTTTGCAGCAAGTGCATCGATAATAAATGTTGCTTTAACTGAACGAGATGCATCAGCTCTAAAAGTTTCACGAAGCTCATCTACCTTAGTAGGGTTTTCACGTAAGTCTTTGATCTCATCTTCACTCATGCTTTGTGCTTTTTTGTTAAGCTCTAAGTCAATCTCTTGTTCAACAACAAACTCTGGAAGATCAAAGTTGAAGTGGTTAACTAAGTTGTCAAGTAGTTTAGCTTTAAGATCACCATATACTTCACCTTTAGACTCAGTTGCAAGTTGCTCTTCAACTTTATCGTTAAGTTGCTCCATAGTCGCATCATCTTGACCTGGCAACATTTTCTTAGCAAGTTCTGCATTCATTGTTACTTTTTCTTTAGTCTGAATAGAGTTAATTTTTACTTTAAATTCAGCGTCTTTACCAGCTAACTCTTTTCCACCATACTCAGCAGGGAAAGTTACTTTGATTACTTTCTCTTCATCTTTTTTCATACCAACAACTTGGTCTTCAAAACCAGGAATGAACTGCTTAGAACCTAATGTTAATGAAAAGTCTTCAGCTGTACCACCTTCAAAAACTACACCATCAACGCTACCTTCAAAGTTAAGCTTAGCAGTATCACCATCAACAAGAGCACGATCTTCATCAACATCTATAAAAGGTGCTTGTGCTTTTGCTAACTCTTGAACTCTCTCAGTTACAGCTTTTTTAGTAACTTTTTTAAGTTTTACATCTGGAATAGCTTTTGAATAATCATCTATACTGATCTCAGGACGAAGAGCAATTTTGATCTCAACATCGATCTTCTCGTCTGTTTTCTCCCACTTGGTAACTTTAGGCTCACCAATTAGTTTAGAGTTATCAACATCCATCTCTTTTAGTGCGTCAGCTAAAATAGCTTTTAATACATCGCCTTCAGCATCTTCAACAAGTTTTTCACCGTATTGCTTTTTAACAGCACTAACAGGAACCTTACCTTTTCTAAAACCATCAATTTTAGCAGTCTTGCTTAACTGTTTAGCTATTTTTTCAACACTTTTGTTGATCTCATCTTGTACTATTGTCGCCTCTATTGTAGCGTTTGCACTATCTATTTTAGTTACTTTCATGAATATATTCATTCCTTCGTTTTTTAGTTGAGCTTCTAGCCCTTAATTTATGAAAGTAATAATAGCTAAAAATTGCTTCCATGTAAATGAAGCCATCTTTTTTATGGTCTGATACCTTTTTGTTACCTTTTGATAATATAATTTTATAATTAAAAAGTAATGAGGAATTAACATTATGAATAAAAATACAACAAGAGCTCAAAACAACTCACTTTTCAAAAGTAATTACGAGATGAACGTAGTAAAAAAAGCTTTCAAAATACCTAATGAAAAAGAGGTTGACTTAATGGAGCAACTCAAAAGTGAGTGGCTCAAAGAGCATAAAGTGAAAGATTGTTAAGACTTTCTCTTCGCTAGGAGTGAAAGCATAGCAGGTAAAAGAACTAAGTCTGTTACCATAGCGATCACTAACGCGATCGAGGTTACGATTGCAAAGTAGAAGTTCGGGTTGAAGCTACTGAATACAAAAACCATAAACGACATTGTTAAAATTATAGTAGTAAATATGATCGCACTTCCAGCATAGTGCATAACATACTCTAATGCCTCCTCAAAACTATCTCCTCTTTTTTTTGCTTCAAAATATTTCGCAAAGAAGTGAATCGTGTCATCAACCGCGATCCCTATTACGATCGCACCTGCGATCGCAACTCCTAAGTCTATACTTACACCTAAATAACCCATAGCTCCGATCACAAGTGCTATAGGAACTATATTTGGAAGTATATAAAGAGGCAGTAGTTTAAAGTTTCTAAAAATAAGTAACATCATGATCGAAACTAGTGTGATCGCTAATGTAATCGAGTACAGAAGTGTCTCGGTTACATCACTTTGCATATGTGCAAACATAACAGTTTGTCCCTCAACACTAGCACTATATGGACTCTTTTGCCACCAAGACTCGATCCACTCTATCATCTCTAAGTCTTTTGAAGTGTCTACTATGTTCATGCTAACACTACTTCTCCACAGTCGCTCATTTATATCCATTTGGTCATTTAATTCCATACCTTGTGGAAGAGAGAGTGAGTACAAAAGTAGGTATTGGGCTACTAAGTTTTTATCATCTGGAATCTCTTTTGAGCCATTTAGAACTAAGTTGAACTTCTTGATCGCATTCATAAGTGAGCCTATATGTCTTGCATCATCAAACTTCTCTTTAAGCTCTTTATGGAACTTTTCAACAGTTCTTAAAAAGGCTGGATCTTTTATGCCATCTTTTTCTTTAGAGTCAATTACAACTTCATACATCATAGGTCCACCAATGTTTTCTTGCATAAACTCTGTTGAAGCTCTAAATTCAACCTCTTTTTTAAAGTAACGTACTGTATTTGAATCCACTTTTACCAAAGTGATACCAAAGGCTAACACTACGAAAATAGTTGCTGTAATAAAAAGAATTTTACGATCGTTGTTTATTATGAAGTTTGTATATTTTTTAGCTAAGTTACTCTTTATTTTATCTTTTAGTTTTATATTTGGCTTTATGATCGAGAGCACGGCTGGTATAAAAAGTATAGTCATAACAAATGCTAAAAGTGCCGCTGAAGCCGTTGCGATCCCTAGTGTTTTTACAGGTATGACGTTACTTATACTGAGACTTGCAAAACCTACTGCGGTTGTAAGTGAGGTAAAAAGAACTGGCATAAAATTTTTGTTAAGTGAGTAGTGAATAGCCTCATCTGCTCCTAAGCCTTTTTTACGTCCAATTGTGTAGATCCATAAAATATGCATAGCGTCTGCGATTCCGATCGCTACTACAAAGACTGGCATATTTGCTGTAAAGTTATTAAGCTTGAAGCCCAACATAACTTGAATGGATAGTACGATCATAAAGGTAAAAATAACGACTGCAATACTCATAAACATAGCATCGATACGTCTAAATATAATGAACAATAACACCATAGAAATAACGATTACAAGTGGCGTAAATAGTGCACCATCAGCTTGTGCTATCTGTATAAAAGCAGAGTTTAATACAGGTGAGCCATTCAAGTAAAAGGTATAACCACTCTCACTCTCTGCTTTGACTAACTCTTTTGCGATCGCATTTAACTCTAGTGAAACGTACGGATCATCTGAAGCATTTGGAGTTAGTCTTGCACTTATGGTTGTTGTTTTAAAGTCGTTACTTATGACACGACCTATAATATTCTCACCCTTTATAGCCACTTTTTTTGAGTCTATTTGCTCTTGTGTTAAACCCTGTACGTCTTCAAATAGATCTTCAACGATCACATCTTCTGGGTACTCTTCATCGTTATGAATGTATTGAAAGTTTGTAATCGAGTCTACTCTAGCTATATAGGGTGTCTGCCAAAGTTTTTCAGTCAAACGCTCAACAACTCCTAATGCTTTTGGAGTTAATATGCCTTTCTCATCTTTAAAGGTAATGATTAAAGCTTCATCATTCCCAAAAGTTGATCGAAACGAGTCGTAATCTTTTAAGATCTTAGAATCTTCTCCAAACCAAACTCTATAACTACCCTCAAAACCTAAGTTTTTTAAATTAACTGATAAAGCGATCACAACAATCGGAATTAAAATAACAATCAACCACTTAAACTTTATAATATTATCTACAAATTTATCCAAAATAACTCTCCTTAAAAATAGTAGCCAACTTCAACAGCTACTCGCTTATGTGCCCCTAAGCTTCTAAAAGCTGTTGGCGTGTCAAGCGAAGGTTCTATGTAACGAACGTCCGCACTAAGTTTAAAACTCTCACCTACTCTTCGTTCATACTCAACGTAATAACTCTGCTCATGATAGTCAAAGTCTTGTACGACTCCGCCTACAACTTTTGTATCGTCTACATCATTTAGACTCCACCTTAAACCTAAGAAGAGATCATTTTGAAACGTAACGTAGAGATCTAAGTCACTAAATTTAGTATCATCATAAGTTTTATAGTTGTAGTACTCTGCAATAAGACCTAGCTCACTTCCATCTTCTAAGATCTCTAAAGTGTGCTCAACACCTAAACCTATATTCATATAATCACTAACATTTTTGTTATCAATTACATCTGTATAGAGTGCTTCTAGCTTAACTAAAGTTGCATCAATCACAAAAGTGTTATATGTCATAAACTTGTTTACTAAGTATGCGTTTTCACTTAATGTTGTTCCATTTGCACTAAAGTAGCGTTGAGAGTCATAGCCATTTTGCACTATAAAAGCATAGTCTATTGGGTACTCGCTATCAGTTGAGCCATTTAAAGTTGCGTAGATAGTTGGACGGTTACGACCTTGTTCAGTTTGCAAATTATCGTTATAACTAAGCGCTTTTGGAAATGTATAATAAACATAGGGATAAGCTGACATTTTTTGATCAACCTCGTTAGTTTTTACGATCAAACTCATTTCACCACTCTCAGTAAAATAAGTAAGTTCAGCGTTGTAAGCACCAAGACGATCGTTATCTAAAAAGTCATTTCTAAGGTCTTGTGTGTTAAAAACATCTACAATATTCATAACCTCCAACGCTCCCCAAAACTTTACACTCTTACCGATCTGTACGCGGTAATCACCTTGCTCTTTAGAGAGATAAAACTCTTTCAAGTCAACAAAACTACGGTGATTATGCTCGGATGCAAAAAAGTCGTAATAGTCCTCTTGAGCGTAAAGTTTGGCATAAAGATCAAACTCATTAGAGTTATAAGTAAGCTCAAACTCTTGCTTTGAAGTAAAGTTATTTTGATGCTTGTCACTTGGTGCTTTTATGAAAAAATTACTATCAAGTGAGATGTGGCCTTGTACATTTACCTCAGCAAAAAGAGCTGTACTAAGGAGTACAAAGGCTACTATTTTTTTCATTTTTTAAGAACACGCTTATGAAAGTCTTTTGCTTTAAGTGAGTTTTTTATAGTCTCATTTTTCCAAACAAGAATGGTCTTTTTGTTGTTTTGGTGGTTTAACATAACGATCTTACCGATACGCCAAATACCACCTATTTTTTTGTACTCTGAATAAGTTGCACTCTTCAAAAGTGAATGTTTACGATCGTAATAGTCAACTTTATAAGCCAAGAATGAACTAGGATCTATAAGTGTCACTTGTGAAGTATAACCTGAGTACTTAGACTTTGGAGTAGCTATATTTTCTAAATATTTTTTACCCTCATATGTTACTTCTTTAGCTGGTTCATCTTTGTAAGTGTACTTGTCAATATTAAAAGCTCCAAGGTCTTCATACGAAAACTGGCTACCCATAAAAGAGCCTGACTTATTTTTAGAGCTTATACGTTTTACACGCTTAAGTGCTGGTAAATAAAGCCACTGGTCATCATCACGATCGGCGTGTTCATAGTTTAAAAACTTTGTTCCTTTAACATCAGCAGGAGAGTCAAACTCCATAAGTGACTTATCACCACCAGAGAGTTCAAGTGTTTTGATCTTCATATCACGAACTCTTGTAGCTCCTGAGGCATTTACTAAAGTCATCTGCATAACACCAATAGCATCTTCAAAACCACTCATTTGAGCATCGACCTTTTGTGCTAACTCATACTGAGTCATAGAAAAAAGGGATGTTACACTAAACGCGATCGCTAAAAATATTTTCGTCATTTAAATTCTCCATATAAATTATGTTGACAATGTTAACATAACAAGTAATCAATGTCAACATTATGTTATAATTATTCCATGAATAAAAAAAGTGATACTTATCATCATGGTAATTTAAAAGAAGAACTCATCTCTATTGCACTAGAAATGATCGAAAATGAGGGTGTTGAGAAGATCACTCTTCGAGAGTTAGGTAGTAGGGTTGGAACTTCAAGAAGTGCGATCTATAGGCACTTTAGCTCTAAAAATGATCTTATTCAGAGTGTTTTTATTGCAGGTTTTGAAAAATTAGACAAAGCTATACTTCCCTCTCTACAAAATGATGAATATATTTTAACACGTCTTTTCAACATGGGGAAAGAGTACATAAACTTTGCAATAAAAAATCCAAATATATACAGGCTTCTTTTTGGTAATAACTTCTCTAATGAGCGTGAAGAGTCTTGTGATATAGAAGACAAAGAGATAGCGTGTGGGTTTCACTACTTGGTAGCAGTTGTAGTACAAGCTCAAGAGAAAAAACTATTTAAAAAAGATGATCCAATGAAACAGGCTTTTGTAATTCACGCAATGATCCATGGTGTAGCTT
Organism: Helicobacteraceae bacterium; assembly: GCA_013138865.1. Classification (GTDB taxonomy): domain Bacteria; phylum Campylobacterota; class Campylobacteria; order Campylobacterales; family Sulfurimonadaceae; genus GLR69. The sequence continues at coordinate 43,154 of WTBY01000004.1, forward strand.
CTATGCTTATAGACAACCATTCGCATATAAAAGAGAATTTAGATGAAATTTATAAAATGAGTTTTGATACTTTGAGTAGTGGGATGTTGCTTAAATAAGTAGAGAGACTCTACTTATCCGTCACTGTTAATTGCAGTTATAAGTTCTTGAAGGACAACTTCACATTTGTCATTGTCTATTTGACAAGTACCAGCGGCACCATGTCCACCACCACCATTTTTAAGCATAAGCTCACCAACATTAGTTTTTGAACTACGGTCGATGATCGATTTACCTGTTGCAAAAACTGTATTTTGGTTTTTGAAGCCCCAAATAACATGAATAGATATATTACACTGAGGGAAAAGTGCATAGATCATAAAACGGTTACCTGGGAAAATAGTCTCTTCATCTCTAAGGTCGAGAACAACTAAGTTTTTATGAACAGTAGTACATCTTAGAAGTTGATCGCGGAACTCTTTGTCGTATCTATTAAATAGTTCAACTCTCTCTGCTACATCTGGCAGTTTCATAATATCATCTATACCGTGATCGTGACAGTAGTCAATTAGGTTCATCATTAACTCATAGTTAGCTATTCTAAACTCACGAAAACGTCCAAGACCTGTTCTTGAGTCCATTAGAAAACTTAGTAAATCCCAACCTTTAGGGTTTAAAATGTCCTCTTCACTAAACTGTGCAGCGTCAGCTTTGTCAACTGCTACCATCATATCTTCTCTGATCATTGAGAGGTCATGTCCCTCTTTTGTGTAGTGATCGTAAACAACACGAGCAGCTGAAGGTGCATCTGGAATGATTATGTAGTTGTCTGCTTCGCCATTACGAATAGACTCACTCTCATGGTGATCGAAAACCAAGTTAGCACAAGCAACATAAGGTAAATTTGTAATAATGTCATTTTCAGTAATAGTTACAGTGCCATCTTGCATATCTTTAGGGTGAACAAACTTGATCTCATCAATCAAGTTAAGTTGTTTTAAAATTACCGCACAAACCAAACCATCCATATCACTTCTAGTTACTAAACGAAATTTTTTACTCATCTATTGACTGCCTTTTTTTTAAATATTTGTAAGATTATAGAACAAAATTATTAAAGTTTCTCTTTATAGGTAACTATAAAAACATAAGTTATATAAATTAATCTAAACTAAGCTAAATTTAATAAAATAAAGAATAAAGTTTAATTAAATATTTATAGAAAATGAAGTATTTTTAAGGGTTTTAATTGTATGATACTACATTACTTGTTATACAATTTAACCAACCAACCAACCAACCAACCAACCAACCAACCAACCAACCAACCAACCAACCACTTAACTTAAAAGACAAAGATCCCCCTTAACTTCTAGCATCACTACTAACTAAATATGTATTGCCTAAAAAACATGTTTTTTGTAAAACGGTAAGCTAAACTAGTCACAAAAACTAAAAATATAGTAAACAGACTAGAAAAAGGAAGCGAGTACTTCTTCAAAATTGCTACAACATCAGCTAAAAGCCCAGAGCTAGAGCGTTACAACTATACAGATACTGTTAGTCGCATAAGTCAATAGAATCGCATATGCTTCTCTATAGAGAAGCATTTTAAATTTAAAGGAAATTTTAAATGAATGTATCAGAACAAAATAACAAAATTAAAGACAAATGGGGCAAACTATTCAAGGGTATTGATGATGAGCTAGAACCACCTCTTTTGATTGAGGAGTTACCAGATGCTAAATTTAATCATTATGAACAAGCAATAGATACATTCTCTAAAAAGAACTCTATTTTAATAGATCATAAATACCAATACACAAGAGAGTACGACAACCTCTTTGAAGATGAGCAGAGGTTACCTCATGTAGGTAAACCACTACTTTATATGGTATGGTTAATATTTCTAGTTATGCTAGAAGTTCCTACAAACTACACAACGATAGAGCAGTTTTTACATAAGCCAGTTGTTTCAGCAATGGTAACTATTGCGATCGGTGCTCTTTTAGTTTTTATAGCACATTCGCATGGTAAGTTTTTCAAACAACTAAAATATATTAATAATACATCAACTTACGACACTTCACACAATAGTGTATCAAGAGGTACTAGATGGGTTTATGCCATTGCTGGTTTTATTGGACTAAGCATTATTATGTATGGTCTTTATTATGCAAGACTTCAATACTTTAATACAATCAGTGGTGTAGATGTAAATGATCCTTTCGCAGAAGACAATGGTGGCATTGATCTAGTTAGTGCAACTATATTTACAAAGGTTGGAATCTTAATGCTAGCAAACTTTGCTATTTATATTCTAGGTACGGTTGGATCATATTTTGCACATGATGCAGTTCCAGGTTTTCAAGAGGCCTACTTCAAGATGCACAAGTTCACTAAGTCATTTACTAAAGAGTATTTAGAATTAAAAAAACAGTTAGACAGAATAGCTAACATTAAAACTACAAGGGCAAGATAATGAAAAAAATATTATTGCTTCTTTTAATCATAGGATTAAGTGTAGGTTTTGCATCTAATCAAAAGTATTGTACTAAAATAAGTGATGAACAGAGAAAAACTGTGATCTATCTTGATCTAAGTAGTACTAACGATAAACAGTTTGCAAATGAAATATTCAATAATGTAAGTAATAACTTTTTACCTCATGAAAGAGTTCAAATTTTTACTATTGATCCTCAAGAGAGTTCAGTTAAAGAAGTATTTAACTCTTGTGCTCCAATTTTAACAGCTCAAGAGATTAAAAAGGTAAATAGTGAAAGTGGTTTAAAGTATGCATTTGGTGGTAATCCAATAGAAGGGGCGAAAGAGGACTATTCTTTTTTTAAATCTGCTATTAAATCCACTTTAGCTAAAGTTTACAAAAAATCAAAAAAAGGTAGTTCTGATAAAAAAGAGTTAATTGAACTACTATACGCAGAGAACTCACAATTTAAGAACTCTGCTATGAGCAGAGTGATTATATTAAGTGACATGATACAAAACTCTGAGTTTGTAAGCAATAACGATATCTATGATGTAGCGAATATCTCTAAAGTTAAAAATGAGTATGGAATAGATTTTAATAATGCTGAAATTTATGTATATACTTTAAAAAAGAAACTTGGTGCTAGCAAGACAAAGCTACTAAAAGAGTTTTGGAGCGAATACTTTGAGAGCAACAATGGATATTTAAAATATTTTAACGATCGGTTAGAAGTTCCAAAAATACGAGCTTTATACTCAAAAAAGTTTGAAGGAAAAATCAAGATTGCTGACAAAGAGTATTCTTCAAAAATTCTTTTGAATTATGATAATAAAGGTAAAGTTTACAACTCATGGATTATCATAAATGAACTTGATAGTATTCCACTAGAAGGTGTTGTTAAAAAAACATCTAATAGCCTAAGTGCAAACCTAAAGGTTCCTACAATTAGTGATAACCAACATAAGCTTTTTTGTAAAGGTCAAAAAGTTAATTTAAGTCTATCAGATGGTACTCTTCAAGGTACAATCAAACTTGATAACACTAACCTAAGTGTTAATGGTAAGGTTTTAAAAGATGGAGCTTTTAGTATTAAGATGAAAGAGGTTGAGTTGTGAGAATAGTTTTATTCTTAGGCTTAATTGCTTCGGTTCTTTTTGGATCTATTGATTATGAAAAGTATCAAAGTGATGATGTAAATAGAGAGAGTATTATTTTAATTGATTTAGGCTCTAAAAATAAATTTTTATTTGGTAAAGTAATTAAGGCTCTAAAATTTGCTCCTCACGAGCTTGTTAAAATGTATTATTATAATCCTAAAAATGGAGTAGTTCGTAACTTTTACTCATTCTGCTATCCAAAATTGACAAATGTTGAAATTAAAAAAATAGATAATGGAAGTTTTTTTGATAAAGCACTTGGTACAGATGTTGATAGAATGAGTGATGACTTGATGTTTTTAGAAAGTAAAATAATCCAAAAACTATCTATTGTTCAAAAGATGATGAAAACAAACAGAAACAGTAATATATCATCTGCTCTAAAGAGCTTATCAAGTGATCTAAATAACAAGAGTAGAATTTTTATATTTAGCGACAGTGATTTCAAAGGCGAAAAGGTGGATCTTAAAGATTCGTATGTTTATCTTTATAGATCTCAAATACCAAGTAAAAAGTTTAATAAAGATTCAAAAAAGTATATTCACGTATCAAATGGTTATTTAAGTAGTTGTGCAACTAGAGTTATTGATACACATGATACTAACTCTAAGATCTTGCTTTTCGATGAAAACATGTTTATTAAAGTTAAGGGGAAAAAGTTTAAAGCTGAACTTAGATTGAGTGTTAGTAATAATAAAATTATTAACGGATGGTTTGAGATCTATGGAGTTATGAGAATACCTATAGTCGGTAAAGCTTCTCTTGATAGTAACAAATTAAAAAGTATTGAAGCTATTGTTCCAGAAAATTTAACTCTTGGTAAAAATATTGTAAAAAAAGGAGATAAATTATCTTTAAAACGCAAAAATGGTAAATTAAAAGGTAAATATTTTAATGATGCCTATGTTTTTAATGGTAGTAGATTTAATTATTACTCTTACGAAGTAAGTCAATGATGATATTGAGATATATAATTAAATTAGGTATTTTATTTCTTTTTACAGGGTGTGCAACCATTACAGGCTTAAATAATACAACAAAACCAAGTGATAGCGAGTATAAAAAATTTGAACACAGTATAGCTAAAGAGGCAGATAAATATGGCTTTGAAGCTATAAGGGGGATTTCAGAAAATGGAGATAAGTTTATAATTTTAAATCCAAATAAGAAAGTCTATTTTAATAGTGGAAGTTATTTTATTAAAGATTCAAGAGCTATAAAAAAATTCCTTAGTAATTTTACTCAAAAGAATAAAATAGCTATGTACATAGTCGGTCACACTGATTCTATGGGAAGTGATAAATCTAATCAGCTCTTGAGTGAGCTAAGAGCAAGAGAGGTTTACAAGTTTTTAGATAAATTTGGTTACGACAAAAAAAGTATAGAGTACATAGGTTATGGTGAAGAACACCCTATTTTTTCAAATGCTACGATCAAAGGTAGAGCTAAAAACAGGAGAGTTGAATTAATTTTATCTAACAATATTACGGGCATAGAGACTTTTCTTAAAAATCGTAACATCAATACTCAGTATTTAAATAATCACTCAAGGATTGGGGCTGGCAAAGTAGAGTTAAGTCAAAAAGGTCAAACAAGAAATCAAAACGATGAAGAAGTTAAAAATATATATAAAAATTTCAACAAGCCTAAGCGAGATATTTTTACTATTGAGTTAAAAAAGAGGGAGGTATTTATTAAAAACTAAAGAATTTATAAACATAGTTTTTGGGATACCTAGTATTGGTAGTAACATTTAATAAACAAAATTTAGGAGTAAGATATGAAGGGTAAAATTTTAGATTATAGTATTCAAAACAGCAGCGGAGTTATATCTGCTGAAGATGGTAAAAGATATAAGTTTGTAGCTACAGAGTGGAAAAGTGAAAAAGCACCAAGTGTAAATCAAGAAGTTGACTTTGACATTACTGAAGATAGTGCTATTTCTATTTATTTACTCAATGGAAATAGTTCAGAGGATAGTAAAACGATATTTGGATTAGTTGCAATTGCTTTAACATTTTTCTTAGGCTTCATAGGTACTTTTATATCAAGAGTTGTTGTAGGAAAAGAGTCAGTTGGGGCAGCCACAATGCCAACATTGATACATTTTATTTTAACTATATTGTTAGTTATTCCAGTTGTTGGTGCAATTGCATATTTAATTGGAACTGTATATTATATGATTTCAAATTATAAGCTTGTAGTAAACAATAACTAATTTCAAACTATGACAAGTTAGCTACTTGTTATTTAACACCTATTGCAGGTGTTAAAACTTCTAACAAAAAACTAATAAACCTCTTTAACACATCTTTTAGATAATATTCTAATTCTAAATAACAAACTTTCACCTTTAGATCCTGATAAAATTATGACCTTTGGATCTATAAAACTGACTTTTTAGGTATTTAAACTTCATAAAATAGTGTAAAATAACCACAAATTAGATAACATTCCTTATGAATAAAAATGATACTCAAGAAGCTTTTGAAGAGGCTGTAAAAACAATGATGAAAACAGTTGGAGAAGATCCCGATCGCGAGGGACTAGAAAAAACTCCTGAACGTGTTTTCAAAGCTTATAACTTTATGTTTGGTGGTTACAAAGAAGATCCTCAAGAGATACTTGGTTCTGCTCTTTTTAGCACAACTAACCAAGAGATGGTTCTTATAAAAGATATAGAGCTATACTCTACTTGTGAACACCACTTACTACCGATTATAGGTCGCGCACATGTTGCATACATTCCTGATGGGAAAGTTGTAGGTCTTTCTAAAATACCTCGTGTTGTAAATGTTTTTTCACGTCGTATGCAGATCCAAGAGCAGTTAACTGAGCAGATTGCAGATGCGATCATGGAAGCTATCAACCCTAAAGGTGTTGCAGTTGTGATCCAAGCACGTCATATGTGTATGGAGATGCGCGGAGTTGAGAAGATAAATTCAACTACAACTAGCTCTGCACTTCGTGGAATTTTTCATGAAGAGAAGACTAGAGCAGAATTTTTCAACCTTATAAATGCTCCTCACGGAACACGGTACTAATATAATTGATAACATTTGATATTAGTTCTAACTCATTCATTACTGTAGTTGATCTAACATTAATTTACTTTTTTATTGAAATGATTTTCTAGAATATAATTTTTTGAGTACTTTATAAACTTTTTTTCTATATCTTTTAAATCTTTAGTATCTCTTTTTAGCTCATTAAAATTAGTTAAGAAGTTTTTGAAGGTACAGTTCTTTAATGCTTGTTTATCGCTAAACAAAAACTGATGAGAATTATCAAATGTATCTTTTTTATTTACAATTCTATATGTTCTATTTTTTAAATGATTAGATACATATTCTTTTATTTTTGGATATAAAATTTTGTACTTAAAGGTACTTATAAATTTTTGAAGCTTCTTAAGCTTTCGTTCTCTTCCATAAGCCTTTGTTGTAAAGTCCATTGTATAGAAGTATTCTTTTTTCTTTGTTAAAGGATTTGTTCGCTTCTTGTCTTCTTTTTGAGATGTTGTATCTATCGTATGAGGGTATAAATGATTTTCAAATTTCATAAGTTCATCTATTACTTGGTCATAAATATAGGTATGGACGGATAAAATAGTTCCGTATATAAGTTTTTTATTTTCTATCAGTTTACACCAATCACCAAAGAGATAAATTTTGTATTGCTCATCAAGATTTGTTTGACCACGCTTCTTCTGATAAATATATTGTTCTTTATCCCACTCTTTTAAACTTTTATATTTAGATACATCAAAGCTTGACCTATACTCTTCTAAAGTGAATTTATTTTTACCAAAGCCTATTTTTTTTTGAACTTTAAGATTAATTGTATATATTTCATAGTCACTAAATATACCCCAAAGCTCTTCTTTATCACTATCAGTTAATTTTTTATAGAATTTAATTTTCTTATTTAAAATTTTCTCTATAGTAGCTTTCCTATCCATAAATGACATCATTTTGAATATTTGAGATAATGATTTGATTATTGTATTTATGTTTAAACTCTATATCACTATCTTTAGCGTAGCTACCGAACAAGCCTATCTTATCAACTTCAAATTTTTGTTCTATATAACTCTTGTTTTTAGATAGTTCATTTAGCTTGTTTTTCTTGAAAATTCTTAAAATTTCTATCTCTTGTTTTATAGGTCTTACTCTGTAAACTATCGTATATTTTTTAAATGTCATATTTCTAATATTTTTATTATTGAAATATTGTGATTGTTCATATTGATATGGGTTATTGGTAATGAGGTTTATATTTTCTTTTAGCTTATTTTTAAAATTCATACTTGCACTAGGTTTGTCTTGTGCAATGTACTCAATAATTTGTTTTAATTGTTGTGAAAAAGTTGGCTTATGTATGATTGTCATTTTTGTAAAGATTGGGTAAAGCTGTCTATATCATCCCAAAAATCTTCATTATTAATCATTTTAACTTTACCATTGTCAATATCATTAATATCTTGCTGAAGTTGTTTTTTTCTTTCATAAAAATATGGGTCATATTCTAAGTTGCTATCTTTTGTTATAGTAATATTTTCACTATGACTATTAACATAACTTATGAATTTTTTCATATAACCATCTTGAATTTGAACTGCTACAGTCTGCATAATAAACTCCAATAAATAATTTATCTACTATTATATCAAACTAAAGTGAAGCACACTTTAGTTTTTAGATAGTTCATTTAGTATGTCATCTTTAAAAAGATATGTTTGATATTTTTATGTTTCCTCATTATATCAACTTTTTGTAACACTTAACTTTTTCTTATAATTAACTAGGTACTCCTTGATTTAATTGGTATACTGTCCCCGGATTTTTGGGATTTTTGAAATAAGAGAAGGATAGCTCTTTATATCGCCAGTTTTAGACTCTATATGCTAAATTATTTACAATATATTTTTATGGTACAATTTTCAAAAAAATATTCTCTTTAATTTAGATTTTTAGAGAATTATGGACTGTTGTGGTTAAATTATTTCACAGTCTCTGCGTTTTGTTAGCACCTTTATTTACTTTTTAGGTAAAGAACTATAGGATGATTCAATCCAAGAATCAAATTTATTGCCTTTTTCAAACTTCATTACATCGTACATCTCAGGGTTCAGAATTTTGAAAGTTTCTTTAAAAATACTCAAATTGAAATCATCCATTGTCTTGTCTTTTTTTACCCTCGAAAATATCTTGGTAAAGTCTTTAACTTTATAGCCAATATCTTTTCTACCAAGGTGTATGGGGTTTCCATTTTTTTCGATGCCTAGAATCTGACTAGCTCGAAAAGCCTCTTCCTTGACTTTATAAACCTTGTCATGTAACGCTAACCGAAGAATCACATCTCGTGATTGAGTGCAATCATATTTTTTTAACTCATCCAAAGCTGAAAGACGTGCTTCCCAGTTATCTTTTAATCCAGCTTCTTTGACCAATTGATTTATATTGTCAGGAGTTTCTTTTAGTAATTCCATTTAATTTCCTTTAGAGTAATTTTCAATGCAAGTATGTGTGCTAACTATTTATTCAAGGAACACTTTATCATATTAATACTTTCTTTATAGTATTAATAGCATATGCTAATGTCCTCTCTGTTCCCTTAAAATAGCAAAATGAAGTGAAAAATATGACAAATTGGAATGGAATTGAGTTATTTGTATTTTTTATACTAGTATTCTTAAATATGAGATGTCATTTTTAATAAGAAATATCGTGTTAGAAGGATAAAGTGTCTGTTAATTATTGGATATAGAGTTAAAAGGACATTATGTCCCTTAAAAATTAAAGTACCGTGTCATGAATTTACACTTTTATTCTTTCAAAATAGGGCATAGATCCAATGTAAGTAACTTTTCTTAACTTTAGCTTTTTCCACCCTTCGCCTTGTTTTACATTTTTTTCCTTTTGTTGTATAATGCTCAATGGCTAAAATAGATGAAATAAAAGAGTATATAGGTTTCTTGAAGGCTATTTTTATAGCAGTTATGTTGGTAGATTTTTCTATGATTGCATATCTGTACAATAAGTCAATTATTGGAAATATGTTAGTGATTCTTGCTATTATTTAAATTAATTTTAAAAGAAATTAAAAGCATAAAAAAGGTCTAAAGGGTCATTATGAAAACAATTACACTAAAAGTAAATGTATAAATATGGAGAATTTTAAAACTTCGATCGGCTCTCTTAGTGCCATTTAGCTCACTCAAAAGTAAAATATCAAACAAAAACCTTTCAACTCACTTTGGTGAAATTTTAAAAATTAACGCTACTACTATTGTAGCTAGTGGGCTCAAAGTAAGTATTGGGGACACTGTTGTGATCAGCTCTCAGACTCATGGTGAAGAGACTCGTGGGATGGTAACAGAAGTTGAGGGTGTTAAGTTTTTTATAACCCCTTTTAGTTTTGTTGAGGGTTACAGAAGCGGCGACAAGGTTTTTAGCGATCGTAGTGGTATGAGCATACCTGTTTGTGATGGACTTTTAGGTCGAGTGGTTGATCCCTTTATGCGTCCTATTGACGAAAAAGGCACTGTTCATGCTACCTCTTCACAACCTATTATAAAAGCTCCGATCGCTGCTATGAAGCGTGGTATGATCGATGAGATCTTTAGTGTTGGTGTTAAGACTATTGACGGTTTTTTGACTTGCGGTAAAGGTCAAAAGATGGGGATTTTTGCAGGATCTGGTGTTGGTAAATCAACTCTTATGGGGATGATCGTTCGTGGCTCTACTGCTCCTATAAAAGTAGTTGCTCTGATCGGCGAGCGTGGTAGAGAGATCCCTGAGTTTATACAAAAAAACCTTGGTGGAAATTTAGAGAACACTGTGATCGTAGTTGCGACTTCTGATGAGTCTCCACTTATGAGAAAGTATGGAGCTTTTTCAGCTATGAGTGTTGCTGAGTACTTTAAAGATCAAGGTCATGACGTGCTGTTTATGATGGACTCTGTTACTCGTTTTGCTATGGCTCAACGTGAGATCGGTCTAGCACTTGGAGAGCCACCAACTTCAAAAGGTTACCCACCAAGTTCACTTACAATTCTGCCACAACTTATGGAAAGAGCTGGAAAAGAGGATGGAAAAGGTAGTATTACTGCTTTTTTTACAGTTTTGATCGAGGGTGATGACATGAGTGATCCGATCGCGGATCAATCACGTTCTATTTTAGATGGTCATATAGTTTTAGATCGTGCTTTAACAGACTTTGGGATCTACCCACCCATTAATATATTAAACTCTGCGTCACGTGTTATGAATGATATTGTAGATGAAGATCATATGAAAGCTGTTAGAAAATTTCGCCGTCTCTACTCACTACAAAAAGAGAATGAGATGATTATAAGAATTGGGGCTTACACAAAAGGTAACGATCCTGAACTTGATGAAGCGATAGATAAAAAAGTACGAATGGAAGAGTTTATGTCTCAAGGCTCAGGTGATGCACCCTCTTATGAAGAGAGTGTTCATATGTTAATGGAGCTTATGGGTATAGCTAAAACTCCAGCTTCATAACGTTAACTAAAGTATCTTTTTCAAGAGTTCCATCGCTCTCACCTGTTAGAAGTAAAGCTGTTTGCTTACCTAGCATATTTGTTAAAATGGCACTACTTCCATTTTTCTTTTGGCTAAAATCTACATAATAAGAACCATCTTCAAAGCTTAAGTTACATGTTGTAAACTCACTCTTTTTACTTCTTTTGTTAAATGTCTCTTTTAGAGTTGCCTCTACAATCACACTCTGTTGATCAAAATTTAAAAACTTACGAATTAATGGAATAACATATAAAATAAAAGTAACCGTTGAGCTATACGCAAAACCCGGAAGTGCTACTATAAACTTTTTACCATATTTAGCTAAAAGAATATGCTGACCTGGTTTAATATTTACACCTTTGTAAATAACTTCTGCCCCAAGTGCGGGAATAATATCTTTTACAAAATCATAATCTCCAACACTCACACCTCCTGTACTTACAACTATATCTGAGCACTCTAGTGCATTTTCAAAAGCCTCTTTTATAGAAGCTTTGTCATCTTTAACACAACCCATTTGAACGGCTTTTGCTCCGCTTTGAGTTGCAAGTGCTTGAAGTGTGTAGCTGTTAGAGCTTCTAATTTGCGAAGAGCGTGTTTGTTCAACTCCAAGGTCTAAAAGTTCACTTCCAGTACTTAAAATACTAACACGAGGTTGAAGAGAGACACTAACCATTACTTTGTTAAGACCAGCCATAACTCCGATCTCTGCGAAAGTAATTTTAACACCCTTTGTAATAAGAGTGTCATCTTTTGAGTAGCTCTCAGCGATCGGACGCGTTGCAAAACCTAAAGGTACTTTTTCATCAATAGTTATTTTATTATCTTTAAAAGTGACATTCTCTATGTTTATAAGTGTATCAGCCCCAATAGGCATAATAGAACCAGTAAATGTTTTTATACAGGTACCATTTGTCACTTCTTCACTATTTTCACTCCCAGCAGGGTTATCGCCTAGTACTTTTATAACTCCACTATCTTGATCGCTAAACTTGATCGCATAACCATCCATTGAGGCGGTTACTGCTTCTGGGTAGTTATTAGATGCTACTATATCTTCAGCTAAAATTCTGCCTTGTGAGTCATTTAAAAAAATGCTTTCTACTCTACTGTTTGTAACATCTAAAGCATTTAAGATCTCTTGCGACTTGCTATATGACATAAAACTCATGATAGAAGTCCACTCCCTTTTATTTCAGTTGAGCGCTCAAGTGCGTAGATACGCTTACCCTCACGCAGGTCATATTTCCAAATAGGAGCACTTGCTTTGAAGTCCTCTACAAACTCATCTATCATCTCTAAAGCAACGCGACGTTTTGGTGAGAATACTGCAGCTATGTAAGAGCTCTCATGAAGTAAAACATCACCCTCGCTATGTGCCATTTTAAGTTTTGCACCTTTTTCTTTTGCTTTTGCTTGCCATGCGTTAAACCAACTTTTAAGTATTGGCTCATAAAGATCAAAACTAAGACCATCTATGTTATCTTCACTTCTTACAGTTCCAACAAAAGGGATATATGCCCCATAGTTACTCTTAGCTTCTTCTTCGTACCATTTTTGTAAAATAGTAGGAACGTCAAGTGAGCCTTTATGTAGTTCTAACATAAATTAGCCACCACATACAGGAGGTAAAAGTGAGATTTTATCTCCATCTTTAAGCTCAATATCAAGTGAAGATGTAAGTGTATCGTTTACAGCCACTGCACAGTTTTCTAGCCATGATGTAAGCTCACTATCTTGTTTCAAAATATTTGAAACTTCTTTTAGTGTTGATGCATCAAGCTCTACACTTGGTTTTTGAATAGGTCCTAAAAATTCTACTTTTACCATTCTTTTAGCCTTTTATATATCTTTTGCCATTGTAAACATATCTGTAAAGTTAACAGTAAAGTCTTCACATCTATCACAAATAGGTTCTCCACCCTTATATGGGAATGGACATTTACACTCTTGACATACAACCATATCGTAGTGAACTAATGTAGTACCTCGATCGTAAACTATATTTACAAGGTCATAGTTCTCTTTAGATGTGATCGCATTTGACTTGCATATATCATCACAAATACCACAACTTGTACATGAAGAGTAAATTATATTTATTCCCTGCTTGTCTGAAGTTGCTACGAGAGCTTCTGTTGGACAAAATTGTACACAATCACTACAGTTTATACACTTTTGAAAATCTATAATCTTTTCAGTAAAAAGAGTATCAGACATTGTCTTATTTTCAAAAAGATCTAGCTTTAACTTAATAGAGTTCTTTAAAATAGTATGCTTAAGTGGTAGTTTTGAGTTTAACTTTGCTTGATGAAGCTCGGTAATAGCTGGCTCTTCCTCACCCTCTTGTAGCTTCTCTTTAGTTTTTGAGAATATCTCCTTAAACATAGCACGGCGATCATTTTCATCATCAATATACTCTTTAGTATTGATCTTAATTTTCACATTAGAGTCTTCAAAAAACTTATTTGAGTGTGCTATATTTTCTCTTATATGCTTTTCAACTGTTTCATCTTTATTTAGTTCACACTCTTCACATAAAGACATATCACAAGTGATCTCTGCTTCATTTCTTAGTGCCATAGATATAAAGTGATGTTTATCAAAAGCACTAAGACATGAACTATTTTTTTTACAAGAAATTAAACTATCATCTGTTTCACTGAATCGTACAGTAAACTCATTAGGATCAAAATTCTCAATAGAGATAGCTTCAGTAGGACAAATACCTATGCAAACAGCACAATCATTACAGCTTTTTGAGTCAAGTATTATTTTATTTCTAATAACTTCAAATGCATCTTTAGGACATAGGTCTATACATAGTGTACAGTCGTTATGGTAGTAAGCATTACGAAGACATCTAGTCCCCTTAAAACTTAGGAGTTCTGACTTCTGTATAAAGTTATCTAAACCCATCTACTCTTCTTCCTCTTTAGGCTTATTAGCTTCTAAGTACTCAAGATCTGCACACAAGAACTCTATAGTGAAATCACAAAAGTCTTTATAAAATGGTGTCTGCAACATACTTTTAACACCCATCATATAAGGTATTACCCAAACAAAAAGATGTTCATTCATAAATTTAAGTTGTGGAGCATCTTCTTTTCTATAAATAAGTGTCTGCATAAACGCGAACTCTATACTTAAATGATCTGGTGCCATTATCTCAGTTTGATTCATCTTTACATCAAAGCCATTGTTGTAATAAAATGCCATTACAGGGTTTTGAAGTCCAACAAGTGACTCACTCTTAGCATCTAACACAAAAGACTCAACAGGTTGTGCACTCATAATAAAAGTTGAGCTAAAATCTACATTTAACTCTTTAATAATATCTTCATCGCTAGTCTCACTAAACCACTTAGATGATTCCTCACCTAAAACTTCTAGTAACTCTTTATTAGCTTTAAGATCTTTAATAAAACGCGCATCTGCGTTATCGCTCATTACACGTGAAAGAAACGCGTACGTATATAGTCTATAATCATTATCCATAAAATACTCGCATTAAAATTTGTAGGTAGTTTGTAACATATTTAGGCTTCAAATTGCCTAATAAGAGAGGGTTAAAAGTGAAACTTTTAGAGTCCTAAGGACTCTAAAATTATAAACAACCTTTGAAGAAAGACTTCTTAGGTGGTGGTGGAGCTTCAAACTCTCTTACAGTAATTACATTTTTAGCAGAATCATATTCGCCAATTAATGTAACACCATTCATACTAATACCAGTATCAAGTAGTGATGGAGCGATAGAACTTGTATCTAGCTTATAGATAATATTATCATCATGAGAATACAGAACTAAAGGAGTATTTTCATTAACATCAGTCTTTAAAAAACAACCATTGCTTCCACAAAAGTAATTCTCTAAATAACAGTTAGTAAATTGTCCAGATTTTGCACACTGTTCAGTTGTTAAAAATCCACTTTTTTCAAAACCTTCATCTTCAGCAAATAGACTTACAACTAAAGCAAGTGCAACTAATGCAATCTTTTTCATTATTTCACCTCCGCTTTTAGTGTTTGAAGATAAGCGATAATATCATTAAGACTCTCAGCATCCAACCAAGTATAATCAGTCATACTTGAAACACGCTTACCATTATCTAAAGTATACCACATATAGTTAGAGTGAGCATTTCTATTATAACCAGGAACAATTACAGCACTTGGATTTAATAGTGATTCACGTAAATAACCAGCAGTAGCATAACCACCAATATTAGCTAAAGATGGTCCCATTAAATTAACTGGATCACTTAGCTCAATTTGGTGACAACCAGCACAACCATTAGTTGAAACTGCTTCTTTACCTTTAGCTACATCACCCTTAACTTTTGCACTTGTTGCAGCAATAAGAGCAGAAGCATCTTGACCACCCTCTAGTTCAACACTTAACCAAGGAGTTAGGTATTTAATACCATCACGTCCAAGTTTAGCACCATCCCATGTTGCGATCGCAACTGGAAAAGCACTTTTATTAAGTGTTGCATAGCTATCACTAATAGGACGAGCTAAAGTACCCATCCATTTTTTGTCTTTATAAGACAGACGTGAATATGAGTTATATTTACTAGCATCTTTGATCTCTGTCATAGAACGGAAACCCTCACTAACAAATGATTTCTCATAATCATTACTACCGATACCTTTAACTTTTTTGTCAAATTTCTTTAACTCTGGACCAAAGAACTCTGTTTGATTACGGTTCAGCTGATAATAAACATTACCATCGCCATTTGGTTCATAGAATCCTCTAACAGCTTTTTGTAAATATACTGCAACAGGACGGTTATCACTACCCATACCAATGTATGGAAGCTTATTAACATCTTTTACTTCTGAAGGGAATTGTAAAGCAAAACCATCAGCGTAAGAGTCTGTTTTGTAACCTGTTTGAATATTCATTGTCACGTCATCCCAAACAACTAAAAATGCAACTTCTTTACCGTTATAAACAGCAGCAACATTAGCGATTTTTGCACCATTGTCACTATTTAGTTTATTAGCAGTTTTGTCATTCATTTTAATTGCAGTTTGAGGATACATAGTTACTTCAGAAAATTTTGCGCTCTTCCAAAAAGGTGATGTATATGACACTTTAGTTAAATCGGCATCTACTTTTTGTGCAACTATATCAGCTGCAAATGCTGCAGTTGCAGCAAGTGTTGTAGCTAATAGTGTAGATATAATCTTTTTCATTAGTGGTGTCCCCCTAAAGTAGCATTCGGATCGTAGTATTGAATACCACTATCTTTAGTATATTTACCAGCTAAGTAACGTGTATCAACAGGAGCAAGAGGAGTTTGACCTTTCTCTTTAGCAACTGCTTGATAGTAGTTATTATCTAAACGGAACATATCAGAGTGCTTGAATGCAATAAGAATATCCATAAGATCACTTTTACCAGTCTCTTTACGTTTAGCCATCTCATCTTTTAAAGTTTTCACTGAAGAGTGAATATCAGCACCAAATAGTTTTTCTAACTCTTCCATTGGAAGACGATTAGATCCTTCAATAGGTTTACCATTAGCGTCAAATTTAACAGGTGACTCTGTAGGTGGAATATAGAAAATATTTGGTTGAGTACCATAGTCACTTCTTAATGGAAGAGCCACTTTGTACTTATTTACTAATTTATGTACTTGACCTTCTTCATCATCTAAGAAACCAACAAAACGGATACGTCCAACACATTGTTGTGCACAAGCTGGTGGTAATCCTTGCTCTATTCTTGGAAAACATAAAATACATTTCTCAGATTTAGAAAGTTTTGGATTAAAATAGATTTTTTTATAAGGACACCCTGCGATACAGTAACGGTAACCTTGACAACGATCTAAATCAACTAAAACAACACCATCTTCTTCGCGTTTAAATATAGCATCACGAGGACACGCACTTAAACAACCAGGATTTGTACAGTGGTTACAAATACGAGGAATATAGAAAAAGTAGTTATCTTGAGGAAATGTACCAGCACCCTCATCTTCATCCCAGTTAGGACCCCATGTAGGCTCTACATTTGGTTCAAAAGATTCACCTTTTGCTAAACCTTCATAGTTATAATCCCAAGGTACACCATAGTCTGCTTCTAGATTAGGGATAATACCTGGTTGTAAATCACCAGCAGCATCAAAACCACCACCAAGTTCCATCCAATTTTTTGGATAACCAGTTCCTGGATAAGTTTCAACGTTATTCCAATACATATACTCACGACCATTACGATTAGTCCATTGAGTTTTACATGCTACCGTACATGTTTGACACCCAATACACTTATTGAGGTCCATTACCATTGCTAATTGTCTTTTTGACATCAATGTTCTCCTTTTTTATATCTCATCGCTTTTGCGATTAGTTAGTGCTTTAATGAAAAAGCTATAACCATTTGAGTTAAACTCAAATAGTGACTATACATTAGCCTTTTCGTAGTTAACAGCACCATCATAAGCGTACTGATTACCATCCCATAAACCACCAAATTTAAGGTGACCCCAGCCATCTGTCATCTCTAATAAGTTAAGAGAACAAGGAACAACCTCATTATGACCTTTGTTAAATTTATACATGTACGGTTCCCAACCATGTTCAAGAACTAAACCATCTGCTGGAGCAGAAGAGCTTAGTTTTGCCATTGCAAAGAACTCACCAAGTTTGTTAAATACACGGATAGTATCGCCATCAGCAATACCTTTATTTGCAGCAACAACACGGTTAAGTTGAATTGCTGGAACACCACGTTGAAGACGTAACAGTGTACGACTTGTTCTGTAGTTAGAGTGAATACCCCATCTAGCATGTGGCGTCATAAGAACATAAGGATGCTCAGCAGTATCAGGACGAATTCCTTCCATACCTGTATTTACACCACCAGTCATTCTTAAAAAGTACTCATGATCAACATAAAATGTTTGACGACCACTCATAGTATGAAGTTTTTGAAACTTATACAAGTGGTTTTCATTAGAGTTGTAAGGACGATCAGCATACAGTGGAGATGTTTGAGCAGCTTTTTCATTAATTAAAAGGAAACCGCCAGCTTCATACATTTTTTCCATTGTCCAAGGCTCATACTGCTCACATTTTTCTAATGCAGCTTGAAGTGCCATTTTGTCTGTTCCTAAATAAACTTCACCTTCACCCTCTGACTCTTCATCAGTATTAGTATACTCTTTGTGGAATATAGTAAGGTCATGGAAACCTGGTTTACAGTAACGTTTATTATCAACTGGTTTAGCTTTAGCTATATTTTCAGGACGATTAGCAATCTCTTCTAGTTTCTTAGCAAGAAGTGTAAACATACTCCACTCATCCATAGCTTCACCAACAGGCTTAAGGTTTGCAACTGGCTGAGCCAAGTTTGTAAATCTATGGTAACCCGGAGATGTACGTAGATCGTATACCTCGTAGTGAGATTTAGCGGGTAAAAGAATATCTGCCCACTGTGCAGTATCATTTATTCTATAATCAACATAAGTCCAGTGCTTCATTCTTTTTAAGAATGCTTTTTTGTACTCTTGACCTTTATTACGACGGAAACGTGAATCAGCAACTATGATCGCAGTATCTGGTAACCAGTAAGGTTTAACAACATTACCTTTTCCAGCATGTGGCTCCATGTTACCTTTATCTTCGTAACCCTCTTTGAATAGCTCTTCTAAAACAGAAACATACTCATCTTTACTCATACCATTTTGAGCACGTTTTACGTCATCATCATTAAAGTATTTCTTGAATGTTTCCATCTCGTCACCAAGCATAAACTCTCCAACAAAACCAGAACCAAAACGTGGTGAATATTTACCACTGAAACCTGAAAGTGCACCTAAGCCTGAAAGAGAAAACTCATTTTCAGTATTTAAACCACCATAAGGACCCATACGTCCTGTAAGACCTAAGATTGAAGAGATATTCCATAAAGACATAATACCATTGAAGTATTTGTTTAGTGAGAAACCTGTAGTTACCTCAACAACTTTAGGAATAGCAATTTCACGTGCTAGTTCACGTGTAACATCAGGATGAACACCTGTTTTTGCTTGTGTAGCTTCTGGGCTAAATTTAGCTGCAGATACTTTAAGAAGTTCAAAAACTGTAGTTAACTCACGCTCATGTCCGTGCATATCAGTTACTTTGTAAGTACCTTCAAGTGCAGGATCAATTCCAAGCTCATCTAAACGAAGTGAATGGTTATCACTACCTTCAGTACCTGGCATTAAAGCGATAGCATTAGTTTTTGTATTCCAAGAGTAGAATTGCTCTTCAAATTTATGATGATCTTCTTTATTTTCAGCATGTTCCATATCTGAACGACGTAACATTTTTCCAGTTTTAGTATCAACTAAGAAAGTGTTATCAGTATATGTTTTAACAAATTCAGGTTTAAATAGTTTTTCGTTAAGAATAACATTAATAACACTCATTGCTAAAATATTATCTGTACCAGCTTTAATAGGAATCCATAAGTCAGCAGATTTAGCAGTTGCATTAAATTCAGGAGTAATTACAATGATTTTAGCACCATTATATTTACCTTCCCAAACAAAGTGAGCATCAGGAATACGAGAAACTGAAGGGTTACCACCCCACATTACAGCTGTATCAACAGTGTACATAAAGTCCCAAGTACAACCCATATTACCCTCACCATATGCAACAGCAGCACCAGAGAACATGTCTCCTAGGTAAGATGATGGATAAATACGGTTAGCAGAAAGCTGTGTACCAAAACGAAGTGGAGCACCACGACGACCTTCAGTTAAAAGACCTGTACCAGCCTGAATAAGAAGTTTATCTGGACCACGATCTTCATCTGTCATAACGTCGAAAAGATTTTGTGCAACTTCTTCTGCTGCATCGTCCCAACTAACTCTTGTCCATTTACCTTCACCACGAGCAGTTCCCGGAGTTCTTTTCATTGGATAAAGAATACGATCTTTTTGGTACATTACTTGTGAATGCTGTACACCTTTGTTACAACCACGAGGATTAAAGTCAGGGATTTTAGCATTAATTACAGGGTAACGTGCTGATTGATTTTCACGTGTTACAACACCATTATGAGACCAAATTTCCCATGCACAGTTACCTTGACAGTTTACACAGTGATAAGCAAAACCATGTTCAGCTTTAACACCATATGTGAATGCAAATTCATTTCTATACATCTCTTCAGTATAGTTAGTATTTGGATAGTCATTTTTTCCATTCTCAACAGAAATAACATTTGTTTTAGCAAATAAACTACCTTGAGAAGCAACCAATGCAGCACTCATTCCTGAAACTTTCAGAAAATCTCTACGTTTATTATTCATTACTTTTGTCATATGACCTCCCTTATCTTTCTATTGGTAAGCTCATAGCGTTACCCCATGTATCCCAACTACCAGTATAAACTTTAACGTTTTTATACCCTAGTAGTTGTAATCCAACAATAATTTCAGAACTTCTACCTGCACCAACATGACAGTAAGCATAGATTTTTTTGTCTGGAGTGATATTGTAAGACTTGAATACTTTATCTAGTTCAGCTGCTGATTTAAATGATTTTTTATTATCAATATCAGAAACTTTTTTCCATTCAAGAAGTGTTGCACCTGGAATATGTCCACCACGTGCTACGTTATCCATTTTTCTTTGACCAATTATTTCAGCCATACCACGAGTATCTACGATCACATATTCTGACTTATCACCATTTTTTAGAATATCTTCCATAGCCATTTTAACTTCTTCACTACCAGCGATATTGTTAAGATCTAAATCTTTTTTATTGATGTGGTACTTTTTAGCTGTAATATGAGTATCACCAGCAACAACTAAAAGAGGTTTCTCAGCAGTTTTTAAACGACTTTTCATCTCTTTTTGCTTACTTTTAGACTCTTTTACAATAGCATTAAGACTTTTTGTCTCAGCAGCAGGTAAAGTAAGATTGGCTTTTTTAGCTTTTTTAAGTTTTTTTGATGCTTTTTTACCTATTTTCTTCTCTTTTTTAAGTTCAGCTTTAATAGCATCATACTTAGTTTGAGCAGGGTCAATAGCCATAATAGCAGCGCGTCCACCATTTAGAATTTTTACATTTTTATGTCCATAACTCTTAAAGAACATATAAACACCTGTAGCATTTGGTCCTTTAAAGTCGTCATAAGCAATTACAGTCATATCATTACTGATACCTTTACTGCCAATATACTGTTCTGCATCATCTAAACAACGAAATAGTGGTTCACAGTGCATTTCTCCCATAATATTTGAGTGGTGGAGATGGTGAGCATACATCTCTACAGAACCTTTAATATGTCCTAATTTAAATACATCCTCATTATCACCTGATACAAACATAACTTTTGGATCGCCAATAAGCTTAATAGCCTCTTCAGCAGATATCAAAATATTATTGTCTTTATAGCTATTGTTAGCTGTTAATGACGTAACAGCAAGCGTTACAACAACACATAGTGTCTTTAATACTCTATTCATTGAGCACCTTCCTTTCTAAATTCATGTTTACAATAACTAGCTATCGTAAACAAATAACGGCTAATTATAGTTGTCATCGCCTTAATTACTCTTAAATCACAAAAATAGCACAGACTTTTTCATTATAAAAGATATAAATAGTGTGAAGTTTGGTATCACTTTTAATTTTTTTACTTTAATTTTTTACTTCAAGATGATATTAAAACTATTTCGTTAATATTTTAAAAATAATAATAAAGTGATTATATGTCTACTACATTAGAAGAGTTAATAAAAAACGAAAATATTCAAGAGTTAATAGAGTTATGTGAAGATAAAGAGATAGATATAGAACAGTTAAAAACTATCTACTTTTCCTACAAAGACAATAGAGAGATAGTTGGACAAATTGCAATGAATCTAAGTCTTAGAACTTCGGTTTACGATCGGAGTCAAGCTTATAGTGACACTATGGTTGAGCTTCTTTCAGACATAGCAACTAACCCAGTTGATATGGGTGCAAGATGGGCCGTTGCTAAAAATCCTCACACACCTGTAGAAGTTCTACTTATCTTAGCAGATGACAAAGTAAACTTAGTGCGTGCATTAGTTGCAACAAACCCCTCAACACCTACAAAAGTTTTAGAAAAGTTTTTTAATGATGAGAAGATTGTTAGAGATGGTCTCTCAGGTAATCCATCAACTCCTGAAAAACTGCTAAAAATTCTTAGTTCTGATGCAGATAAAATGGTTAGAATGCGCCTATGTGACAATCCAGGTGCTACTTCTAGTTTACTTAAGTCAATGCTAAATGATGAAGAGAGTGAAGTTGCAAAAGCAGCAGAAATTAACCTTGAAAGAGTAACAAATGAAAAAAAATAGACAAAATGAAATTACAAAATTCACAACACTAGAAAACCATTTCTTGAATACTTTTTTTTCAGGTTTCTATTTAAGTTCTTCTGATCTTATAAATATTGGTAAAGAAGAAGGAATAAACCTCCAAATGAACCCTAGGGAGTTAGTAATAAAATCACTTTTAAATGAAGCAGACAGAGAAGATAAACTAACTAACATTACTACGGCACTTATAAAACTTATAGATGATCGCACAAGCTCTTTACACAGACTTAGTATGGACTACCCAGGTGCACTTGAAGCACTTTCACGTCAAGCACAAAAAGTAACAAGTTCCAAATCTATTTTAGCTCGAGAACTAAGAGGTAGTGTTTATGAGAGATAAATTACTCCTCGAAGTAAACTCTCTGACTTTTCCAAACCTCACAAAGACTATAGGGGAGTTAAAACTTATTGACACTTTAAATATTAAAGATCAAACTTTAGATATTATTCTCTCTACAACAAGCGATGATACATATTTAACTCTAAAAGATTTACTAGAGGAGAGATACAAAAGTTTATATTCAACTATTAGCATAACAAAAAAAGCTCAAAAAAAAGATATGAACTACGGCAATAGTACAACTCCAAACAACAGAGCACCTTATGCAAAAAATGTAATTGCAGTTACTAGCGGTAAAGGTGGTGTGGGAAAAAGTACAGTTTGTGTCAACACTGCGATTGCTCTTGCACAAAAAGGCTACAGCGTTGGTCTACTTGACGCAGATGTATATGGACCAAATGTAGCAAGGTTAACTAAAACAGAGAATGAAAAACTAAAATGGGATAATCAAGATAAAATGATCCCTGCTGAGAACTTTGGCATAAAAATTATGAGTGTTGCACATACTACACCAAAAATGGATACTCCACTTGTTTGGAGAAGCTCAGTTGCAGTCTCTGCTCTTATGCAGTTTTTAGAAGATGTTGCTTGGGGAGAGTTAGACTTTTTGGTAATTGACATGCCACCAGGAACTGGTGATGTTCAACTTACTATGGCGCAAGAGTTACCTATTAGTGCAGCTATTTTAGTTACTACACCTCAACTTATATCAACCGATGATGTAAGCCGTGCAATTATGATGTTTAAAGACATTAAGGTACCTATGGCAGGTATTGTAGAAAATATGAGTTATTTTATAGCTCCAGATACACAAAAAAGATACAATATTTTTGGATCAGGTGGTGGTGAAGAGATCGCAAAAAAATATAATTTAAATCTTTTAGCTCAAATACCTCTTAATATGCAAATTAGAGAGGGAAGCGACCTTGGACTTCCTCCGATCGCACTTGGATCTGAAGAGTTAAAAAAGTATTATCAAGAAGTAGTTGAGAATATGTTAAAAAATATAGAGTTTAATATAGATTAGATTGCTTTCGCAACCTAACTATTTAAAAGGTTTTTTAAGGTCTTTCTCGATCGCACTTGGTACAGTAGCAATAGTCATAAACTCACCTAAAGTAAGAAGAGGATAACTAATAGCTAAATAGTACTTAGGTGCCATAATTTTAGCTTCACCATTCTCTATTGAAATAGTATATGGTAAAACTTCACTATGTTGAGTACCGATCTTTTTAATAAACTTAGATGTTCTTTTTCCAATTTTATACCCTAAAAGATACTTATCTTCTGCTAACTTAAGTTCAAAAACCAGTTCTTTACCTTTTTTATATTCTCTAGCTTTTTTAAGTAGTGTTGCAGTATCACCCTTACCAACGACTTCAACATCTTTATAGTAAGGCATACTTATCATATATTGGTAACCAGAAAGCTCACTAAAGCCTAGTTTATCTTTAGTCTCTTTTAGCTTACCTAGAACAGAAGCTAAGCTTTTGTTAATTGCGACAGCTTCATCATAATTATATTCATCTTGTAAAAATGCTTTGTGAAAATAGACAGGATTTGTAATACTTAAAACCTTACGTTCTTCATCTACTAAAATTCGTAAAACACCTGCAAAACCACGCTTATCTTTTGAAGCTACCTTTTTTAAATACTCATTAGTAAAAATAAGAACACTTCCTTTTTTAAAAGCTTTATTTTTATACGTAGCTAGAACTTCAAACTTAGCCTTTGTAAGTGACTCTTTTACACTATCAACATCGGTGTAAGTTGCTTGTAAATAAGCACTTACATCCCTGTCCAATGGAGCATTTTTTTGTCCGCTCTTAACTTTACTACTAGAGCTAATACAACCTGAGAATAGGACGCCTATAGTGACTAACAGTGTTATAAGAATATTTCTCACTTATCAACCTTACTTTAATTTTTTAAATGGTTTTTTAAGCTCTTTAATTATTGCACCTGGTACAGTTGAAATTGTCATAAAGTCTCCCATACTTAAGAGTGGGTAACTAATTGCTAAATAGTATTTAGGTGCAAGTGCGTAAGCTTTTCCATCAGTAATTAAAATAGTATATGGAAGAACTTGAGCTTTATCTATCCCAATTTTTCTAACAAATTTAGATGTTCTTGAACTTAGTGCATACCCTACAAGAGTACTCTCTCCAACTTTAAGAGAAAAAAGTAGATTTTTACCTTTTTTATATTTTTTAACAGCTCTTAAAAGTTTAGCATTATCAGCTTCAGCTAACTCTTCCATATCCTCATAATAAGGCATACCCATCATAAAGTGGTAACCAGCTAAATCATCGTCATCTAAAGCATCACTGCTTAACTTAAAGTCAGCTTTTGGAGACAAAGCTGATTTTAGTGATGCTGTAATAGATGTTGCTAAACCTTCATTATAGTCATCTTGTAAAAATGCTTTTAGAAAGTAAACAGGATTATCTATACTAATTACTCTATTTTTATCTTCTCTTTTACAAAGATCATCATTTTTACAATCAACATCACTATTTACCAGTAGACGCAAAACAGATGCAAAACCACGCTTATCTTTTGAAGCTGCCTTCTTTAACTCATCGTTAGTAAAAACAATGGTTATACCATCATGTGAACTTTCATATGTACTAAGAACTTCAAAGTTTGCTTTTTCTAAAGCCTTTGAAGCTGAGCTAACATCTTGAAATGGTGCTAATAGGTAAGCACTTACTTTATCCCCTGCAACTGCACTAGTTGCCATCATAGAAATTAAAACTGTAACAAACAGTTTAAACATACTTTTTTTCATTTTTTTCCTTATATAATAAAAATCTATATAAATTCTATATAAAAAGGTATAAGGAAATTATTAAATAATTACAAAAAGCTATAATTGTTGATTTTTAGTTATAAATAAACCTAATTTTACACAGTTGAGAAATTTTAAATATAAAACTCAAGTCAAGTGACTTGAGAGTTTTAACTAATATCTATATCTGATATAAGCTCTAATATCAGTAGCTTCTTTTACTACTTGAGATCCCATTCCAGCAGCAACTGCTTCATCAATACTCATAGGAGTCCCACCTGTACCAAAAAATGCATTACTACCAGAGTAGTCATAGTTAATATGAGTATATCTAATTTGTGCACTTAAAGCTTTAGTAAGTGGTTGAGTATAGTAAGCTTCTAAGGCTGTACCACGCGCCGCAACTTTTGATCCGATCATAGTGTCTTCAGCATATGTTACGCTTCTCCAATACTTATCTCCATGGTTCCACTCTAAACCTAATTTACCTTTTTTAGTTAACATACCAGGTGTTTGTAGCCCAAGCCAGTAAGAGTTACCAGTTTTACTATCTGTACTACCAAGCATTGCATGACCAGTTTTAGGATTAGTTTTACTCATAGCATAACTAGCAAAGAAAATTGTATCATCTAAAAAATCATTAACCTCGTCACCTATTCCTTCTGCTTTAAACATTACAGTAGCTAAATCTAAATCTCCTTGAGATTTGAATCCTGCAGCAGAGTCAGGCTGACCAGTAGTTGGATTAGCATCAAAACCAATTGTATCAAATGCTTTTGAGTATTGCGTATGTACAGAGTATTGACCATTATCATAAGGTACTAAAATAACACCTAACATATCTAAGTTATTCTCTTTTGTAGTATCTGTCGAATAATCAGTCCCATCTTGTTGAAATCTAGCTTTAGCATTTGTCAGTCCACGACCAGCACAAAACTTGATTGAACTTCCTTCAAGTGCAGGTAAATAACCATCAAGATTCCATCTAAAACTAGCACCATCAAATTCTACATTTACTACGTGAGCTAGTGCAGATTTTCTTGAGTCATCTTCTCTAAAGTTAGCACCTAATCCACCAGTTGAAGGACGTCTACCTATTGAAGCAGTCCAAGGCATTTCAAGTCCCATAAAAGTATCATTTTTATATAAAAAGAATGCTTCTTTAACTTTTAAACTATTATCTAAAGCATTCTCATTTGTAACCCAGTCAAAATTTGCATAACCTGGGTTAGTGTTGGCTTGTGAGTGGTTTGCACTATCTCCATAAGCTTTATTATAAGAGAAAGTGGAAAAGAAAATTACATTATCACTTGCTTGATATTTAGCACCTAACCATAATCTAGTAGCTAAGAAAGCATCATTTGAAGCTTTTGAGCCATCAGCCATTTTATAGTTAATGTTATCAACAGATGATCTAAAGTCAACATTAAATTTTAAATGGTTTCCATTTGCCAAGCTCTTAGCCGTACTAGCTGTAGTTGAAACTCTTTTTAACTTTTTATTAGTTGAGTTTACTTTTTTTGAAAGTTTTTCTAACTTAGCTTCTAAAGCAGCATTTTGTTTCATTAATACATCTAATTGTTCTAATATTTTTGCATCAGTTACAGCAAAACTTGAAGTAGCAAGAGTTGCAATAACAGAGAGAGAAAGTATACTTTTTTTCATAATTATCCTTATATAGTATGTTATTCTATATAAAGTTGTATAAATTTAATGTTAAATTATAATTGTTATAAATAAGTGTGGTTTAAATAGTAGAATTAAGTAAGCCTAAGCTTACTTAATTATTTTGTAGTATATGTAGCGCCTAAGTCTTTCATAACCTGAATGATCTCATCATCAGTTTTCTTAATCCATTTTAATTTAACTGGATCTTTAATACCCATTACAGTAGCCCAGTTATCAAGTGTTGGCATACCAATAATAAGTTTATTTGAGCCCTTTTCTATATACATATACATAGCACATGGAGCAAATACACCTGCATCACCGCGACCTTTGTTAAATACATTGTAAGAAAATGTAAAGTGACAAAGTGAGTAAACAAAATAAGCATCATATTTTGGAAAATCTAGTTCAAGTTCAGAATAAGCTTCTTTATAATCCTTATAGCCAGCAATTATATATTTATTCTCTTCAAAAGCACCCTCAAAGTTATCTTGAAACTCTTCAATATACTCTTCTAAATCCTCAGGACGTTCAAACTCTATTTCAAAATTCATCATAGGAGTTTTAGATACATTACTTGTAGCAAAATACTCTACTTTACCTCCAAGTTTTTCACTAACTATAGCATCAAGTGGTTCAAAAGTTTTTGTAAATGCTTCACGAACTGCTTTATCTTCAACACCAACTATATCTAACATAACTGAAGGAGTTAAGTGTCCAACATAAGTCTTATCTTCATTAGTATTTTTATAAATATGTAAGTTAAATGGAGAAAAACCACCTAAACGAGGTTCTTTTAAAAGTAACTCACGAATTCCAACATCATTAGAAACTGAGAAAAAACCTAAGTTATCAAGTGTAGTTTTCCACTCTTTATCATAGTCAGGATCTTTTGGATTACCATATCTTTTTGAATAAGCATCATTAATTCGCTCATGTGGATCTGAAAGTATAAAACCAGATGATTCTAACTGCTCACCAACAAGTGTATTATATTTTTTTTCAGCATCACCATCAATAACATTAAACCTAACACCACCGTCTCCAAGAGCTACAGTAGCACTTAAAGCTAGAGCAACAAGACCATTAATCATTTTAGACATATTTATCTCCTTTTGTCTTTTGTAAATACAAACTAAATTATTTTAACAAAAAATAGTTTAATATAGTGTATAAAATAGTTTAATTTATATTAAAAGAAGTTATATGCCACCAAAAGGTGACATTTAATTAGAAAGCGTAGTTAAGAGCTAGGCTTAAACTTGTTTGAGAATGTTTTGTAGTCATTTGTGTACCAAAGTTAGTTGTATAAGTATTAGAAACTTCTGGTGCATAAACATAAGCAGCGTCTACTGATGTATTATCACTTAGGTCATATGTACCACCCAGTGTAAAATGGCTTTCAGTTATACCAGGAAAACCTAGTAAGTTAAATGTATTTTGCACTCCACCACTTAAATTTGCACTATTTACAGTAGAAGCTGTTTGCTCACTAATAGGACTTTTAGAATAGTTGTACCCTAAACGACCTGTCCAACCTGATGCATCATATGCATAACCTACAGCAACTACATTTTGATCTTCCCAAGAAAAATCTTCATAACCTTTACAAGATGACCATTTAATTTGCTTATAATCTAAAGCAACAGTATGTTTAGACATTTTATAACTTACACCAACACCAATTTCCGCAGGCGTAGATAGTTTATCATTAGCGTAAACACCAGTAGTAGAAAATGCATCAACAGTATTTGATAAAACACCTTTATAGTCCATATCTATTTGTGATTTATAAACAGCACCTAAAGTAAAATTAGATATTTCGTATGCAACACCTAAATTGTAACCAAATTGTAAATCTTGAGCAACACCAGAACCTTTATTACCAGCTTGTGCATGATTATAGTTAATATCAAGTGAACCATACTGAAGCAAAGGTGTAATAGCAAAACTAATATTATTAGTTTTATATGCTAAAGGAACACCAAACTGCATAAGTTGTAAGTTTGTAACCATTTGCATTTGAGCACCGTTAGCAGCCATAGCTGCACCATCTCTGTAATCAACACCCATACCAGCTGTTCCCCACATACCTATTCCCCAATAAAAGCTATCGCTAACTTTTGTCGCTATAGATACCTCTGGTATTACACTCATATTAGCTGCACTATTTTCACTTACATCACCGCCACCAATATTATTTGTATTTTTTACATTTGGCATAAAAATTGTTCCACCAAAAGATACTTGTGTACCTTCAATAGATGTAATTAAAGCAGCATTTGAAAGTCCAGACTCTGCTCCATGTGCCATAGCGATAGACGTTCCACCCATTGCTCGTGCTTTTGCACCTGTCGCGATTAAGTTTGATCCATTTGTTGCGAATGCTGAAGTTGTACCTAAAGCTAGTGTAGCAGCTAGTGCTAATTTAATTCCGTTTTTCATTATTTCTCCGATAAGATTATTTTTTTTAAAAGAGTTACTTTTAAAAGCTATACGTAGATTACAAATAATTTTGTATAATTATAATTAATTTATGTGATTATTTTGTAATTTAATTCATTATGTTTCATAACTACTCACTTATTTAGGCTTACATGAAGCTTTTATGTAATAGTTAATTAAAAAGTTAGCTAGTAATTTAGGTAAATATTTCTCTCGAAAGTAATAATAGTAGTTAAAATGATAAAAAAGATAAGTAAATTAAATATAAAAGTAAAAAAGTTGTGATTAAAAAGAGTAAGTTAAGATTGATTGAGTTAATAAAATCCGAACTATGCGACGACCTACGTTTCCACCAG
>WTBY01000062.1 GCA_013138865.1 Helicobacteraceae bacterium
GGCTGGGTAAAAGCTGATATGGGAGCCTCTCGCCGTGGAACTTACAAGCTTCTAAAAACAAAAGAAAACCAAGCAATAACACAGTTTCATAGCTCTACATGTAGAGCGGGTGAGCGTATATTTTTAGTAAAACCACATACAGGAAAAACTCACCAAATCAGAGTAGCATTAAAGAGCATAGGATCCCCAATAGCAGGTGATGTTAGATATGCAAATGCTGATGAAGCAAAAAAAGAAGACCGCGGATACCTTCATGCTTACGCTTTAGGGTTTACATTAAATGGTGAAGAATTTTCTTTTGTTTGTCCACCTTTTGATGGGGAGAGGTTTTTATCTGATGAAGCACAAAAAACTTTACTAGAATGGGCTAAACCTTGGGAGTTATTTAAATAACGGTTGACTTGAGAAATAGTTTTCCCACTAGGGTAGGTTAAGGGAATTTATTAGTTTTTAAAAAGTCTTTGAAAGTGCCTAAAATAGGCGTTTATGGTGGACAGAGAGAGATTTTAATTTAGAACATATGAAAAACTATAGATACCCATAAAATAGGGCTTTGCTAACATACGAAAAATTATAAAATCAGTTATATATAGTTATTTTTGGTACAGTTTTGGAACAATTTTAAATTATGCTACTTTACTTTCTTTAATAAGTCTA
Source organism: Helicobacteraceae bacterium (assembly GCA_013138865.1). Lineage (GTDB taxonomy): Bacteria > Campylobacterota > Campylobacteria > Campylobacterales > Sulfurimonadaceae > GLR69. The sequence continues at coordinate 658 of WTBY01000062.1, forward strand.
CCTGACTTAATTAACTTTATATTTAGAGACTCTGCGCTTAGTTCAAGTCCATTTTTCCAACATAATGCACCAAAATCAATAAAATAGCTTAGTGAATCGATTCTATAACACACACTATCGCGCGTGTTATAGAAAATGTGAAGATGCCTACTATGATTATGACTAATAATAAAACTTTAGATGCTCAACTTTACTCTGAGTTTAGACAATTCTTTCCTAACAATCATGTTGAGTACTTTGTCTCTTACTATGATTATTATCAGCCTGAGGCTTACATACCTAATAATCTTAATACGGTTTTACAGATATAGAGTTAATAGCTTCTTTTGCTGTTTCAACTAAAGTGTCTACTCCTGGTAAGAATGGAATCCAACCTGTTCCTACTCCACCCCAAATAGTTAATAGAGCCATTAAGAATATAACGCTACTACTTATTCCAAATGGGAACTTTTTTGGCTCTTCGTCTGTTGGGTAAAAGTACATAAGTGCAATTAGTTTAAAATAGTAGTAAATAGATATAAATGCAACTGTTATACCTAAACCTGCTAAAAATATCTGTCCTGACTCAATAGCACTTAGAAAAATGTAAAACTTTGCCAAAAAGCCTATAGTTGATGGGAAACCTGCAAGTGATAGCATGAAAATAGTCATCATAGCGGCTAAGTATGGTCTCTCTTGTGAAAAACCTTTAAAGTCGTCAAAGGTAGCTCTTCTTCGTCGCTGTGCGGCTATAAAACTAAGTATTCCAAAAGCACCAACCGCACTTAAAAAGTATGACATTAAATAAAACACTATAGCAGGTGCAGCAAATTCTGCACCTAGACCTATAGATGAGAGTGCTATAAGAAGATAACCTGCATGAACTATACTAGATCCTGCTAGCATTCTTTTTAAGTTATTTTGAGATATAGCAAGCCATGAACCACCTATAAGTGTAACAACTGCAACAACTTGTAATATTTTAGAAAATATATCGTAAAAATGAGTAAAATCAATTAAGTAAAGACGTAAAAAAATAGCGAAAACTGCTATTTTAAAAGTAGCTGCCATAAACATAGTTATAGGGTATGGTGCACCTTGATAAACATCAATAACCCAAGAGTGAAAAGGTACAGCGCCTATTTTAAACAAAATAGTAACCATAATAAACATTAATGCTACTATGAGCATAGTTATCTCTTTAGTAGGGTTATTTTGAATAAAGCTATATATATCGCCTATAAATGTTGAGCCAACAACACCATATATAAGAGCAGTTCCTAGTATAAAAAAGGTACTAGACAGAGCACCTAAAACTATGTATGTAAGCATAGCTTCTGAGCTTTTTAGACTATTCTTGTTGTAGCCGACTAGTATGTAGACACTTATAGAGGCTATCTCTAAAGATATGAAAGCAGTAACTAACTCATTTGCATGAGAGAGCATCATCATCCCAAAAACACTAAACAGGAGTAAAGAGAAAAACTCTCCATTATAGTAGTCTCTCTCTTGAAAGTAGTGAGTATTTATAAGTAGTGTTACGATAGCTCCTGCAAGAAAAAGAAGATCAAATAGGTTTGAAAAAGTATCTATTACAAACATTTTGTTAAATAGAGGCTCAAAAAGATATATGTGGTTGCTATCGTCAAGTTGAGTAAGCTTTAAAATAAAAGCACAAACTAAAAAGAAAACAGCAATTAAGTTATACTTTTTAAGTGAAACTGTCGGAAAATGACTAATAAGCATTAAAACAATTGCACCTAAAACAACTATCGCAAGGGGAAGAGCTAAAAGAATATCTTCGATCATGAAATATCTCCTATTTGAAATAACATCATTCCTAAAGTAGGCTCAAAAAATGAGATAAAAAATGATGGAAATATACCAGTTAAAACAAGTAGTAGCATTAAAGGTAGTAATAACAATAGCTCTACCCTACTCAACTCATAAAACCCATCTGCTACCTTCTGTGAAACTTTTCCATAAATAGTTCGTTGCAACATCCAAAAAATAAATAGTATTGCCGAGATCATAGTTGTTGCCGCAAAAACACCCACCCAAAAGCTGTATTTAAATGCACCCATAATGATAAGTAACTCAGCTACAAAGCCACCCGTTCCAGGAATACCTGCAATGCTTAGAGCAAAGAAAGCAAAGAAAAAAGCAAACTTAGGTGCAACTGTTGCAATACCACCTAGGTCTGAAATCTTAATACTTTTAATTCTCTTTCCTATCATTCCTATTAAAAGAAATATTCCTGCGCTAGAGATTGCGTGAGTAGCTACAAGGTAGAGACTTCCACTCCAACTATATATGTTTATACTAAAGAGTCCTAACGTAATTAGTGAGAGGTGCGAAGCTGAAGAAAAAGCAAACATTCTTTTGAGATCTTTTTCCATAATAGCATGAATAGCATAAAAGAGAATACCCACAATAGAGAGTGTTATAGTGAGTGGTGCATAGTAAGATAGTGGTCCTTCAAAGAGTGTGAAGCCAAACCTCCAAAGACCATAAATACCTAATTTTGCCATGATCGCAGAGAGAATTACAAGAGCTGGTGTTGGAGCAGAGCTATAAGCTGGTGCCATCCAAGTATGAAAACCTACAAGAGGTATTTTTATAGAAAAAGCAAGTAAAAAACCTGCCGCTAAAATAATTGAAATATCACTAGAAAAAGACATACTTGATAGCCCAAAGAGTGAAAAACTCCAAAAACCGTTATCTTCAAAAAAGAGATATCCTAGGTATAGGATCGAAAAGAGCATAGTCATAGAGCCTAAAACAGTCATCATTATAATTTTCATAGCATTAGCTTGTCTTAAACCATAACCATAAGCACCTATCATAATAAAAATAGGTAGTAACATCATCTCCCAAAATAGGTAGAATAAAATTAAGTCTAAAGAGAGTAGAGTTCCCATAACTCCTGTTTGTAAGAGTAGTAAGTTATAGAAAAAACCTTTACGATCTTCATCCCAAATAAAGACAAAAAGCATAGGTATAAATAGTGATACTAAAAATAGGAGTATATAAGAGATCGCATCAACTCCAACAAAGTAGTTAATACCATAACTCTCAATCCAAGGTAAAACTTCAACAAACTGCATACTTTGCAGAGGATCAAAGTTTAAACCTAAGTAACTAACTAGTAAAAATACTAAAACTGAAGTAGCAAGAGAAATAACTCGTAATACTTTTAATGAAACTTGAAAAAGTCCCATAAGAACAACAGCACTAATAGGAAGAAAAATTATAAGTGAGAGTAAGTTTTGCACTATCTAACCTCCAGTATATATATAAGTAGTAACGACATCATGGAAACCCCACTAAGCAGATAGATTGAGTAGTGTTGTATTTTTCCATTTTGCAAAGAGGTAAACTTAGAAGCTACGTATAGATTTAAATGCACAACATTGTTAATAAAGCCATCAATTAGTTTTTCATCAACAGTTTTATTAAAAAAGTTACTAAGTGATCGTAGGTTTTGTACAAAAAGACGATCATAAAGCTCATCTACATAAAACTTGTTGATAATTAGTGTTCGTACTCTTTTATTTGGTAGTGGCTCTTGAGGTGAAGTCCTAAAATATTTGTAAGCTAAAGTTACACCTAACAATGAAACTAGAACATTTACAAACCCTAACATATACTCAGTAGAGTGAGATATAGAGTAATTAATGTCATTTAAGCTTATAAAGCTTTTAAAAAGATCACTACCACCATATGCCTCATTTGCACCAAGAAAACCTGCAAATGTAGCTCCGATCGCTAAGACTATAAGTGGGTAAGTAAGGGCTTTTGAAAGAGCTTTATGTTCTATATGATTATTTTTCATATCTGCAACAAAAACTATAAATAACATTCTAAACATATAAAAAGCAGTTAAAAATGCAGTTATTACACCTAGTACCCAGATAGTGTAATGTTCACTCATAAAAGCGTGGTTTAAAATAGCATCTTTAGAGAAGAAACCTGCAAAAGGAGGAATTCCACTAATAGCTAGAGTTGCTATAAACATAGTTATATAAACTAAGGGTAAAGCTTTTTTAAGAGATCCCATTTTAAAAATATTTTGTTCATGATGTAGTGCTATTATGACCGCTCCTGCGCCCATAAAAAGAAGAGCTTTAAAAAATGCATGTGTAAATACATGAAATATACCTGCACTATAAGCACCAAGTCCAACAGCTACAAACATATAACCTAGTTGTGACATAGTTGAATAGGCTAATATCTTTTTAATATCACTCTGATAAGAGGCTATGATCGCAGCAAAAAGAGCTGAACTTACACCAATAATGGCTATAAACTCTCCAACTTGTGGTATTTCATTATACAAAAAGCTAAACCTAGCAACCATATAAACACCAGCTGTAACCATAGTTGCCGCGTGAATTAGTGCAGAAACAGGAGTTGGTCCTGCCATTGCGTCAGGAAGCCATACGTAGAGCGGTATTTGAGCTGATTTACCCATTGCACCTATAAAAAGGAATATACCAACTAAGGTTAGTGTGTGATTATCTATTGCGTAGATATTCTCTTTAATATCTGCAAAAGTAAAACCATTGTCTCCCATAGCAACAAATAAAATACCAAGACCTATAATAAAACCAAAGTCCCCTACTCTGTTTACTATAAAAGCTTTATTTGCAGCTGTTACATTTTCATACTCTTTATTATAAAAGCCTATAAGTAAGTAAGAGACTAAGCCTACTAACTCCCAACCTATAAACATAATTATAGGGTTAGAAGCAAGAACTAAAAGTAGCATACTCCCTAAAAAGAGGTTAAAGTAGCTAAAAAACTTACCAAAACCCTGATCTGAACTCATATAAGCTGCTGCGTAAATATGAATAAGAGTACCTATAAAAGTTATAAAACTGATCATAACAGCACTTAGTGGATCTGCTACAAAAGCTAGATCAATATGAAAACTATCAATACTTAACCAGTTAAATGCTACTGCCGTAACTACTGTTGTACTAGAGTGACTCATAAGATCAAGTACTATAACAAAACTAAGTATGGTGACTAAAATTGGAACCGCTACACCCAAAATGGTGTAGAACTTCTCATTTACTCTTTTATGGGTATCAAACAGATAAGTTAACCCAAGTACAAGAGCACTTAAAAATGGTAAAAAAACTACTAATAGTAATAAAGTACTCACTTAGCACCCCTTTTATGAGAGAGCTGTGTAAATGCTTCGCTATCTATAGTTTTTGTATTTTTATACAAGTAGACTATAAGTGCTAGAAATATTGCAGCCTCTGCGGCAATAACTGCGATCATAAGTAGTGCAATAACGGCACCATCATGCTCAGAATGAACTCTTGAAAATGTTGCTAGAACTAGGTTTACACTAGACAACATAAGCTCTATTGACATGTAGATGACAAATAAGTTTTTGCGACTTATTATGCCTATTAGTCCTATTGCAAAAAGAATAATACTAAGATATAAAAAATTATCTGGATTCATAATTAGAACTCCTTTTAGATATTACTATGCCACCAACTAAAGCAACAAGAAGTAAAATAGAGATAATTTCAAATGCCAATGCCCAGTTGCTAAATAGGTCAACTCCCATTAATTTTAAACTTCCAAACTCTTCATTAACTTCTTTAAACATAAGATCTGTTTTATTAATAGCATAAAACAAGAGTGCTACGATCGGCGAGATTAGTATAGCTGAGAGCGTAAATCTTTTTAGTGTTAACTTATCGTTTGGCAAGTTTTCACTCTTTATATTAACAGAGACTATAATAAGAAGAGACATAACTACAACAGCCCCCACGGAAACTAATATTTGAGCTAAAAATAGAAAACTAAAATGAAGCAGAGCAAACATCCCTGACATAGCGATCATAGCAAGTAGAAAACTTATAGCACTAAATACACTCTGACGAAATGAGATCATACCAATAGATCCACCAACTAAAAAGAGTGCTAATATAAAAAATATACTATTTTCTAGCAATTGAGTCCTCCTGTGCAAATGCACCTTTAAATGAGAGTAACTTCTCTTTGTCTAACAAAAAGTCCTCTCGCTCTCTACCAATAAGTGAAAAAATTCCTGTATCCATTCTTATCGCGTCACATGGACAAGCCTCAACACAATAACCACAAAATATACACTCTAAAGTGTCTATACTAAACTTTTGAGGCATCTTTTCATCAACACCATCTTCTCTTTGTGTAGCTTCTATAAAGATACATGCTGATGGACAAGCCGTTGCACACATGAAACAAGCAACACAAGAAATTGTTCCATCTTCTCTATGCGTTAGACGATGTAGTCCACGATAGCGTTCAGTTATATCTGTTGGTTGTTCTTCTGGGTACTCTAAGACATCTACCGAGTTAATATCACTAACATTGTGAGCTAAATGCTTTATAGTTGTTTTTAATCCCTCTATGATCGCAGGAATATAGATACGGTCTTTAAATGTTTTACCATGACGTTGAATAGTTTTTATTTTTTTATTCATTAGTTTACTCCTACAACAACAATAGCCGTAATAATTATATTTGCTAAAGATAGAGGAAGTAGATAGTTCCAACCAAGCGTCTGTATCTGATCGTATCTAAAACGAGGAAGTGTCCACCTCACGATAATAAAGAATATATTAAAAACCATTAGCTTAAATACAAAAATAGCAATTTGTAAGAGTGTGATCGTAATGGTCGCACTCAATGAGTCAGAACTTTGAGTAAATAGGTAGAGACATATTAGTTCTATTAAAGCCGTCATACTAATCAGTACGATAGTTAATACTTTTGTCTCAAAAGCTCTTCCACCATCACTTGAAAGTGTAGCTCTAACGCTGTTATTTTTTTTCATCCATTTAATTAAGAAAAAGATCACAATTGGCATAACAACCATAATAGCTACTACAACAGAGCTAAAGTTACTAAAAAGATCTTGTGTGCTTAACCAAGGAAGTTGATAACCTCCAAAGAACATAGTTATAATTACAGCACTTGCTGTGTTCATAGCGATATATTCACCCATAAAGTACATAGCAAACTTCATAGCAGAGAACTCTGTCATGTGCCCTGCTATAATTTCACTCTCACCTTCTACAACATTAAAAGGTGCTCTATTTGTCTCAGCAAACATCGTAATTATAAAAATAAGTGCTGCAAGTGGTTGAATTAAAACTCCCCAAGCTGGTAAAAAACCAAAAAGTACTCCACTTTGGTAATCTACCATAACATTAAAATCAACACTCTCATAAGTTATAACCATAGCTATTACACTAAGTCCTAAAGGTAACTCAAATCCAAGAAGTTGAGATCCTGCTCTTTGAGCACCTAGTAAAGAGTACTTGTTATGACTTAGCCAACCACCAAAAAGAATACCAATAACACCGATCGAGCTTATAGCCATAAACCATAAAACCCCATAATCAACAGGAAGTGCCTGAACTCTAAACGATTCACCAGCTATGTTTACATTGTCAGCAAAAGGTATAGTCATAAAAGCTAGTAGTGCAGAGACAAACATAATGGTAGGTGCTAAAGTAAATAGTAACTTTCCACTCTTTATATGTGAAGGGTAGTACTCCTCTTTAAAAACTAACTTCACTACGTCTGCAAAAGATTGCACTACTCCACCTAAGCGAAAGCCACCAACATTTGTTCTATTTGGTCCTAAACGATCTTGTATAAGTCCTGCTACTCTACGCTCTAACCATACAAGTACGGGTATCATTAAAAGAGCTAATAGCGCAGCTAAGACAATAGATCCTAATGTAACTACGATCGCAAGTGTACTCATAAAGCAACCTTTGAAAGATCACTTAAGTACTCACTTATAGTTGCAACATCTGTAGTGATTGCTTTTTGAGAGTACTGTTCTATATTTGCGTCGTTTATAGTTGTTCCTGAGTATTCACTATAAGCCGGTATTGCTAAAACAAGTTCTGCGCTAGAGCCTTTGTGCGTACTAAACTCAACGCTCTGTTTTGAGCTAAATTTAGAGAAGCTAGGATGGTTAAAGTTTATAAGAAGGTCTATCTGCTGATCGCTAGAGAATAAAGAGTCTATTTTATAGTTTTTAATTGCTTGCAGGTTTGCACACTTATAATCACTCTTAAGCCAATCATCACCAAAGCTATCATCAAAATAGCACTCAGTTGGACATACTAACTTTGCACCTATCTTTTGTGAAAAGTTAGAAATAGCAGCTATATCTTCATTATATAAGTTTGCATCAACTAAAATAACTATATTTTTAGAACCACTAATTTTTGAATTTAACTCTAGCAGAGCATCTTCATATGAGATAACATTACTTTTATTTAGTAGCTCTTGTTGTCTATTTTCTTGTAAATTTTTATAGCTTAAACGTCCATAGTCACAAATAAAATCTCCATTTACTTCTCTGTTTTTACGTGGTCGTATTCTATAAATTTTGTCCTCTTTATATTTCTCTTGATTGTGATCTATAAAGATATTACAACCAGTAGAACAGCCATGACATATAGATGGTGTTGATTTTAAAAACCAGACTCTCTGAGCAAACCTAAACTCTTTACTTGTAAGTGCACCTACGGGACATAAATCAACTACATTCATAGCGTAAGGGTTATCTAGCTTCATTCCAGGAACTGTACTTATACAAGCTTTATCTCCTCTATTTATGACACCTAGTTCGCCACTTTTAGTAATGTTAGAAGTAAATCTAACACACCGTGTACATAAAACACAACGTTCACGATCTAAAATAACACTTGAACCTAGAGCAATATGCTTTTTATTATGCACCTTCTCTTTCATATCTATATTTGAGTCATAGAGTCCAAAGTCCATGTAGTAGTCTTGAAGTTTACACTCCCCTGCTTGATCACAGATAGGACAGTCAACAGGATGGTTAATAAGCTCTAACTCTAAGATTCTCTTACGTACAGAACTTATTTTTTCAGAAGCTGTTTGAATGCTCATTCCATCACTAACAAAAGTGTCACAAGCTATCTGTGGACGCTTTTTACCCTCAATCTCAACCATACACATTCTACAGTTACCATCAGCACCTAAGCTCTCATGATAACAGAAGTAAGGCACTTTAATATCATGTAATATTAACAGATCTATTAGAAGTGAATTTTCTTTAGCTTCATAACTCTTATCATCTATGTTAACAGTTACTAAACTCATGTTAAATCCTCTCTCACGTAACTCTCAAACTCACTTCTAAACTTAGTTATAAAGCCATCTATAACATCTGAGACAGCTGGTGCAAATACACAGATAGTCTGTCCATTCATAGTTTTAGAGATCTCTAATATTTTCTCTATATCTTCACCACGTGCTACACCATCTAAAAGATTTTGCATTATAGTATCTACCCAGCCAGTACCTTCACGACAAGGTGTACACTGACCACATGACTCATGATGGTAAAACTCTAAAAGGTTTTTTAGAGCTTCTACCATATTAGTATCTTCGTCCATAACGATCATTCCACCAGTTCCTAATGAACTACCTAATGCTTTCATTGTTTCATAGTCAAGTTTTGCTAAACCAACCTCATCTGCTGTTAATATTTTAGTAGATGCACCACCTGGTATGATAGCTTTTAGTTTTTTTCCATTTTTAATACCACCACCATAATGATTAATATAGTCCATCATACAAATACCAAACTCACTCTCATATACACCTGGTTTATTTACATGTCCACTCATGGCAAAAAGTAGTGTTCCGGGTGAGCTTGAAGTTCCAAACTCTTTATATGCATCCGCCCCATTTTTAACTATAAAAGGTACAGAAGCTATTGTTTCAACATTGTTAACTAATGTAGGGTTATCAAAGTACCACTCACACTCTTGTTGGTGTGGTTTAACTCTAGGGTGTCCTCTTTTTCCCTCTAAAGACTCTAACAGAGCTGACTTCTCTCCACAGATATAAGCCCCTGCTCCTCTATGTACGATCACGTCTAACTTATAGCCTTTGTTAAATATATTTTCACCCAAATAACCAGCTTCATAAGCTTCATCTATAGCAGATTGCAAAATATTACTAAACTCTTTGTACTCACCTCTTACATAAATATATGCAGTATGTGACTTAATAGCGAAACAAGTACATATAATTCCTTCTATTAAAAGGTGTGGATCTTTACTTATAATCTCTCTATCTTTAAAAGTTCCCGGTTCACTCTCATCACAATTAACAGCTAAAAAAGATGGTTTCAGCTCACCAAGTGGCATTAGTGCCCACTTATTTCCAGCAGGAGCACCTCCACCACCTTTTCCTCTTAAGTGACTCTCTTTTATGATCGCTATGATCTCTTCAGAACTAAGGGTAAAAAGTCTCTCTATTGAGCTATATGTACCATGTTCCTTTGCCACACTAAGAGTATGAGAATTTTCTATATGAAACTTACTACTTACTATTTTTTTATCTTCTAAAATAATCATTTAAGAGCCTTTAAAATCTCTACTATACTTATAGGTGTAAGGTTCTCATAATAGGTTTCGTTCAGTTGCATAACAGGAGAAGTTCCACATGAGCCTAAACACTCTACTTGAGAGAGAGTAAATAGTCCATCACTTGTGCTTTCACCTACTTGTATGTTTAACTCATTTTGTATACTTTTTAAAACATCATCTTTGTTACATAACTTACAAGAGAGAGTTTTACAAAGTTGTATATGATACTTTCCTAACTTCTGCAAATTAAACATAGAGTAAAAAGTTGACACTTTATAGATCTCCATCATAGGAGTTTCACAAATTTTTGCGATCTCTTGAATCGCTTCAAGTGATATAAAACCATCTTGATATTGTGCCATCCAAAGTAGTGGTAAAGAGAGAGCTTGAACTTTTGGGTACTTGCTCTTTAAAAGCTCTATTTTTTCTAAGTTATCATCATTAAAGTTAAAACTCATCGATCCATCTCCCCTGCAATAATATTCATACTACTAAGAGCCATAATAGCATCACCTATTTGGTAAGACTCTATAATTTTAGGATAGGCTTGCATATGCAAAAAACTAGGTGCTCTTACTTTAACTCTATAAGGAGTTCCACTTCCATCACTTATGATACTAAAGCCAAGTTCACCATTTGCAGCTTCAAACCCTTTGTAGTGTTCCCCTTTAGGAACTTTAACACCTTCTGTAACTAGTTTAAACTGATTCATGACACCCTCGATCGAAGAGTAAACATTTTTCTTAGTAGGTAAAATAATAGAGTGATCACTTACACTAATAGGACCATCAGGAATACTCTTTTTAGCTTGGTTTATGATCTTAATACTCTCTTTTATCTCTTCAAATCGTACCATCAAGCGATCGTAAACATCTCCGTGAGAACCTACAACTAAGTTAAAGTCAAAAGTATCATAGTAGTCATAAGGAGTATCAAAACGTAGATCATGCGAAACTCCACAAGCTCTTAAGTTTGGACCACTAAAACCAAAGTTCAATGCATCATCAGCACTTATTACACCTACATCTTGTGTCCTATCGTGAAAAATACGGTTATGCTCAATCATAAGAAGAGATTCATCAACACCTTTTTGAACTGATTTTATAACGTCGTTAAGATCAGTTTCCCAACCATCATAAAGGTCATGTGTTATACCACCTACTCTCATATAACTATTTGTAAGTCTAGCACCAGTTAATTTACTTAAAAAGTCATAAGCTTCACCTCTAGGGTTAAATAGATACCAGTAGTTTGTTTGTGCACCCATATCAAGTAACGCAGCTGCTAAACATACAAGGTGATCTATTATGCGTGAGAGTTCAGATACGATCACTCTTATGAAAACTCCGCGATCCGGAAGAGTTATATCTAACATATCTTCAACTGTTTTTACAAAGGCGATATTGTTCATAATTGCCGAGCAGTAGTTAAGTCTGTCTGTATATGGAACTATTTGATTGTATGTATGGTTTTCACAACTCTTCTCGAAGCCTCTATGTAAGTAACCTATTTCACTAGCACCACATAAGATTTTTTCTCCATCAAGAGCTACAAGTGTTCGTATAGTTCCATGACTTGCTGGGTGTGATGGACCGAGGTTTAGTATGGTTAGGTTATCCATATCTAACTCTCTCTCATTTAAAAGAGGCTTTAGCTCATCCATCATGTCTTGTGTTTGTGTGCAGTAGTGCCCTTTAGTTATTTCATAATCTTTTCTAAGAGGATGTCCTATAAACTCATTATGATTTAAAACACGTTTTAATAGAGGGTGGTTTTTAAAGTTTATACCATATTGATCGTACACCTCTCGCTCTAGCCAATTAGCACCTTTGAATAAAGAAGTTATACTCTCAACACCCTCTTTCTCATCTGTGATATTTAATTTAAGAGTTATAGTATCTTTAAAATTTTCATGTCTAAAATGATAAATAAGTGCAAATCTTGAGCTATTTTTTGAAGGGTTAGTTAAATAATCAACTCCAACAATATCAAGTAAAATTAAAAACTTTTTTTCATCTCTTAAAAATTTTACCTCTTTAAAAAGTTCTTCTTCTAAAAGCATTTTAATCATCTAATTTACCCTTAAAACCTTTATGATCTCGCAACTTAAGTGAAGGTTCTTCCCATAACCTTTTTTGAATATCTAGTACAGCATCTAAAATAGCTTCAGGTCGTGGAGGACAACCAGCTACATAAACATCAACAGGTATAATTTCATCTATTCCTTGAAGTGTCGTGTAGTTATCATAAAAACCTCCACTACTAGCACAAGTACCCATACTAATAACCCATTTAGGCTCAGGCATTTGATCGTAAATTTGTTTTAGTATAGGAGCTTGTTTATAGCTAATCGTTCCTGCAACTAATAGTAGATCAGCATGCCGAGGAGAGAATCGCAAGACTTCTGCACCAAATCGTGAAACATCATAACGACTAGCCGCCGTAGCCATAAACTCGATCGCACAACAAGCTGTTCCAAAGACCATCGGCCATAAAGAGGACTGTCTTCCCCAGTTAACAACTGCGTCAAGCTTTGTAGTTATAATAGAGTCACCTAGAGAGTGTTCTTGGCTTAAGTCCATTTGAGTACCTTTGATTTATATACATAAACAAGTCCAGCTATAAGCAGACCCATAAAAACAAACATTTCCATCATTCCAAAGAAGCCTAACTCCCGCAAATTTATAGCCCAAGGAAACATAAAAAGGATCTCTACATCAAATAGTAAAAATATAATTCCTATAATATAAAACTTAACGTTGAAAGTGTCAGAAGCATCTTTATGTGTTGAACGTATTCCACTCTCATAAGGCTCATTTTTTCTTATGCTATCACTTTTAGCACCAAGGTATTTTGTTAAGTGAAAAACCACAGGTAGAGCAACAACTAAAGCTAAAATAACGCCAGAAGCTAAAACTAAATTAGGTGCCATAGTTCTCCATTTAAATTATTACTTTTACACATCATAACGTAATATAATTCTATTAATGGTTACAATTTTATTAAGATCTGAAAATAACTATTAAAACTACTTAATAGTTATAGTTCTACTCATTTATAAGATTTTTTTAGTATAATCGCAACCAATAATAAAACATAATATAATAATTGGAGAAAATAGCATGGGACTAGCAATAGGATTAGTAGGACTACCAAACGTAGGAAAATCAACAACTTTTAACGCTTTAACTAAAGCACAAAATGCAGAGGCAGCAAACTACCCTTTTTGTACGATCGAGCCAAATAAAGCGATCGTACCTGTTCCAGATAAACGTTTAGATGCGTTAGCTGCAATAGTTAACCCTGAAAAAGTTCAACACTCAACTTTAGACTTTGTTGATATTGCAGGACTTGTAAAAGGTGCTTCTAAAGGTGAAGGTTTAGGAAATAAGTTTTTAGACAACATTCGTGAAACTGAAGTTATATTACATATTGTAAGATGTTTTGAAGATGAAAACATAATTCATACTGAGGGAAACATAGCACCTCTACGTGATGTTGAGATCATAGAGACTGAACTTATATTAGCTGATGTTGAAGTCCTTAACAATAGAGTTGAGCGCCTTGTAAAATCTGCTAAAAAAGATAAAAAAGCAGCTCCTATGGCTGAATTTGCAGGAAAATTAGCAGAGTTCTTAGCTGATGGTAACTTAGCTAGAAACTTTGAAGAGTTTGATAGTGAAGAGTTTGAAGAGTTAAATGCAGACCTTCGTCTTTTAACTGCTAAAGAGATCATGTATGGTGCTAATGTTGATGAAGATGGACTACTAGAAGACAACGAACATGTTAAAGCTCTTGAAGCGCACGCTGCTGAGCAAGGTTGTGAAGTTATTAAACTATGTGCAAAAGTAGAAGAAGAGTTAGTTGGTATGGATGATGATGAGAGAGCAGAGTTTTTAACAGAACTAGGTGTTGAAGAGTCTGGATTAGATCAGATCGTTCACAAAGGTTTTGATAAATTAGGACTTATGAGTTACTTTACAGCAGGTGTTAAAGAGGTTCGTGCTTGGACAATTAAGAAAAATACTATAGCACCTAAAGCTGCAGCTGTTATACATAATGATTTTGAAAAAGGTTTTATTCGTGCTGAGGTTATAGGTTACGAAGATTTTGTAAGCCTTGGTGGAGATGCTAAAGCTAAAGAAGCTGGAAAAATGAGACTAGAAGGTAAAGAGTACATTGTTCAAGATGGCGATGTAATGCACTTTAGGTTTAATGTTTAGCAGGATGAAAACAATTATATAGTATCTCATTGCTATAGCTCTTCTCAGCTGTTACTGGTAAGATAGATATGAGAGAAATAAATATGGAGAGTGCATAATGTCAAGGATGTTGCTTAAATTAATTAAAGGTTCTTTAAATGCAATAGCATATAATGCAAGTGAAACATTAGATGAAAAACATGCTAATGGAACACCATTACAAGAGACAGTAAAGCAAGTTACTGATTTACATAAGATGTTTAAATAATGAATGAATTAACAAAAAAACATTTACTAGAAGATATCAAAACTCTTCTGCATTCATCACGACAGTATCTACAACAAACCGTAAATACAACTATGGTTCAGACATACTGGAACATCGGTAGACTCATTGTTAAAGATGAACAAAACGGTAGTGGGCGAGCTGAGTATGGGAAGAAGCAACTAAAACAGATAGCAGAGACCTTAACACAAGAGTTTGGAAAGGGTTTTGATATAACAAACCTACGCAAGATGAGACAGTTTTATCAAACCTTTCCAATTCAAGACACACTGCGTCTCGAATTAAGCTGGAGTCATTATCGAAGACTTATACGAATAGAAAATCAAGATGCTAGAGAGTGGTATATTACTGAAAGTATTGAAAATCATTGGAGTGCCAGAGCTTTAGATAGACAGATAAATAAGCTCTATTATGAAAGATTACTTTCTAGTAAAGAGAAAATCCCACTACAACAAGAAGCAAAAGAAAACATTCAAAATATTCAAGTAGCGACTAAAGATGTATTAAGAGATCCCTATATATTTGATTTTCTAAACTTACCACACCAATCACTCCTAGAGTCAAATATAGAACAAACCCTTATGGATAACCTTCAACAGTTCCTGCTTGAACTTGGAAGAGGATTTGCCTTTGTTTCACGACAACAGAGACTCCATGTAGAGGAGCAAGACTTCTATATAGACTTAGTGTTCTATAACTTCAAACTCAAATGCTTTCTTCTGATAGATTTGAAACTAGGAAAATTGACTCATCAAGATGTGGGGCAGATGGACACTTATGTTCGAGTGTATGATAAGTTTCACAAGGGGGAAGATGACAACCCTACTATTGGACTGATTCTATGTAGTGAGAAGTCAGAAGCAGTTGCGAAGTACAGTATTCTTAGCGACTCCAAACAGCTCTTTAGTTCAAAGTATCTACCATTCTTACCAAGCGAAGAAGAGTTACAAGCTGAACTACTTAGAGAGAGAAAATTAATAATAGATAGCAGTTCACAAGACTGATGACAAAACAAAGTTAGAGCTAAAAGATGAGCAAACACAAATAGTTTCAACACCACTTACCTTTAACTTTTCTCACCAAATAATATGAATGAAAATATTTAAAATTATGAGTTAATGAAAAATATGGGGGTATTATATTAATAGTGTAACCATTTTTAGTAACTTGTTTTACTGCCTCTATTTTGAACTCTTCACTATAAACTACTCTTGCCATTTTTAATCCTATTAAACCTCATAATGCTTTAGCATTATTTTATCTAATTTACTGAATTAAAGTTTGTCTAGTTTATAGGGGACATTCCAGTTACCATTCCAACCTTAACTCATGTCTAACTCTAGCTTAGATAAAGCATCCCTAAGTTTTTCTAGAGTAATAGGCTTTAAAATATATCCCTTTGCACCTTTACTAATAGCATCTATCACTTGTTTTTGTTCACCATGAGATGTAAGCATAATAATACTTGCTTCTGGAAAATCTTTTCGTATGGCAACCAAAGCATCAATGCCATTTTCTATTCCATTTCTTTCTGGCATAGTAATATCCATAGTTACAACATCTGGTCTTAATAAGTTGTATTTATTTACACCTTCCCAACCATTTTCAGCATCAAACACTTCTTTAAATCCCAATTTTGTAGCATAGCTTTTAATTGTATGCCTCATCATTTTAACATCATCTACTATTAATATTTTTGCCATCTTTTAATCCTTCATTTTTATTATTGTACATGTAAAATCACCATGTGCTGTTTGTATTATTTTTGATACAGATAGATTACCAAGTTCAAAATTCTCTATTAAATTTTTGTCTAAAGTAAGAGGTTCACTCATCACTAAGCTATCATATTCTTTTGAAAAATTTGATATTGTTAATCCTGCAACAGTATTTACTATTTCATCAGGAAGAGTCACTATCATCTCCTCTCTTTCTTCATTACTTACCTCACTTGTAACAAATGCATTAAATATATGCTCAAGTAAATCTTCATCTATAGCTACAATACAAAACACATTTATATTTCCATTGAAACTAACTAAAGAGTAGTACTTATTTATATTGCTATTTTCACTATCAATGGTATCAAGAACTTTTATAGACATATCATTTTCAAGAAATAACTTAGATACATCAACAACAGAATCAAGCAAGATATCTTCATCTTTATCCATTAAACTTTTTGTTTGAGTAAGTGGTAAAGTAAAAATAAATTTTGTACCAACTTCTGGTCTGCTTTGTATTTCGATACTTCCATTTAATTTATCAAGTTCATATTGAACAGATGAAAGTCCAACACCTCTTCCTGATAAGTCACTTATAGAATCACTTGTAGTAAAACCTTCTTGAAAAATATACTTAAAAATCATCTCATCACTAATTTGAGAAGCATCTTCTTTTGTGACTAAACCTTTTAATATTGCAATTTCAAGTATTTTTTTTGCATCTATCCCTTGCCCATTATCAGATATACTCAGGACAACATTATTGTCTAATTCTTCAAAACTACAATAGATATGGGCTGTCAAATCTTTACCTAAAAATTCTCTTTGCTCAAAATCTTCAATACCGTGATCAATAGCATTTCTAAATACATGAACTAACGAGTCGGTAAACTCTTTAAAGATCTCAGGGACAAGTAATTTTTTATCTCCTTGTATCTCTAAAGGGTATAGCTCTTTTTCAACTCTTATTGCTATATTTTTAACTGTAGTAGGATATACATTTAACATTTCTATAAATGGTTGTTCTTTGAGCTTTAATACATTATTAACCAAATCAATCAATATACCTTTATTCGCAGGAATAGTACATCTTTTAGCTACTGTTTCTATTTGGAATTGTATTGAATCTATTTTAGCAACTTCAACATTGATACGATCAGTATCATCAAAAAAATCATCTCCTAATATCTCAGTAATTATCTTCAAGTCTTTACTGAATACTTCATTCAGCTCATTCTTTATAAAAGCACTCTCTTCATCTAGTTTAAAATTTTCATTCTCAATTTGAGTTTCAATCTTATGAATAGCATCTGTTACATATAACATCTCTTTTTGTGCAAAAAGCCCTTTAAATGTGTGCAAATCTCGTTTTAAATCAACAAGGGTTACATCATTATAATTTAAAAATAGCTTATTCAAGGTATCTAAAAAAATTAAAAAATTATTTTTTAATTCGATAGAATCTTTTTTATGTATAGCATTAGCAATAATCATTTTTTGCATTTGTTGCTCATGCTTAATATCTTTTTCCAAAGCTCTTTGTTCTGTAACATCACTTAAGAGTACAAGACATTCATCATTTGGTAAAATTTTATACTTTATAGTAAATATATTATTATTATTATTATAATGTTCAGTTGGCAGTAGTGATAAAAACAAATCTTTACTTAATTCATCATTAGTGTTTAAAAGTTCACTATATGCATAATCAAATATCTCTTTTACTGACTCATCATTTGAAAAGATTACTTCAGAGATATTTAAATTGCCTATATCTTTGTGATTTAAAATATCTAAACATCTTCTTGAATAGCTTGTATTAACTATTAAATCTTTATTAAATGTAAGAAATCCATCATCTATATTATCAAGCATATTGGTTACTTGAGTATGAAGAAGCTCTATCTCTTTTTTCATAGTAATATCTTCTCGTATGGAGGCGTACCCTATAACCGTTCCATTCTCATCTCTTTGAGGTGAGACAGTTGCTTTTACCCAGTAATATCCACCATCTTTTTTAAGGTTTAAAACATCACCTATCCACGTGTTTCCAGCTTTTATAGTTGCCCACATCTCTTTAAAAGCAGCAGAAGGCATATCGGGATGTCTCACCATATTATGTGGTCTCCCAATTAACTCTTCTCTTGTATATCCAGATATTACCTCATATGCATTACTAGCAAAGTTAATTTTACCTTTTGTATCTGTCATAGATGCGATTACATTGTCACCATATAAATTCAATAGGTATTCAAAATCTACATTTTTCTTTGATATTGTATCAATCTCTTTATTCTTATTAAATTTTTCCTTAATTGAATGTATCGCTTTATTGAAAATTGTATTAAATTCATTTAATTTTACTGGCTTATATAAATAGCCTACAAGATTAAGTTTTATTGCTTGAGCTAAATACTCTTTTTCACTATGTGCTGATATAACAATGATATCAATTTCTTTGTCAATATCCCTAATAGCACTAATCATATCAAGACCATTCATCTTTGGCATTGAGACATCAGTAATTACCATGCTAAAATGTTTCTCTTTTGGTAGTTCTTTATTTAGTATAAATTTATTTAGACCATCTTTACCATCAACTGCTACTGTAATTTTGGTAAAAAAATTATCAAATAGTTTAAGTGCTTGTACTCTTGCATCTTCATTGTCTTCAACATACAGTATATTTAAAGTTTTACTAAACTCTATAGTCTCTTTCATATCATTCATAATAACTCCTTTTACTCTTATACATCTGGAACAATTTTCACAATTGCTTCTATTGTTTTATCTTCAGTTATTGGCTTTAACACATATCCTCTTGCACCACTTGTGATAGCATCCATTACAAGCTTTTCTTTACCATGAGATGTAACCATAATGATTCTTGAATCTTTATATTTAACATGAATTTTCCTTTTTAGAATGTTGTACGTATCTAATTATTTCTACAGTATGAGTTATATTTATAAACCATATGCTTCAGGACAAGCTCTGAGAATTGCGTCGATAAGTTTATTTTTACTAAGAGGCTTTAAAATGTAACCTTTTGCTCCTGCCACAATAGCTTCCATAACAAGCTTTTCTTCACCATGAGATGTAATCATAATTATAGTTGCAGTTTTATCAATTTTTTTGATTTCTTTAAGCGTTTCTACTCCATTTAACCCTGGCATAGTGATATCCATAGTTACTATATCAGGCGAATGTTTCTCATATAAATGGATTGCTTCTCTACCTGTTTCTGCTTCTGCTACTACATAATGTCCCATTTTTTCTAATTCCATTGTCAACATTCTTCGAATCATCTTAGCATCATCAACTACTAATATATTAAACATTTAACTTCCCCTTTTTATTTATTCATATGGCAATGTAAAGATAAACTCTACTCCATACCCAATATCATTTTTAATTTCAATATTTCCATTAAGCCTATCTAGCTCATATTTAATAGCACTCATTCCAACACCTCTGCCAGATGTAATAGAGAGTTTATCTTTTACACTTAGGCTATCTGCAAAAACAAGCATTAATTTATCATCTTGTATAGCAACATCTTTTTTTAACGCATTTTGAGTTAGTTTCTCCACATCTATTCCGCTACCATTGTCACCTATAATAAGCTCAATACTGTGGGCATATTTAGAAAAACTACAAATGATAGTTCCTATTTCATCTTTCTCATTTTCAAGCCTTGTCTCTACATCTTCAATTCCATGTTCAACACAGTTGTTAAAAAGATGAATTAAAGATTTCATAAATGGTTTAAATTTTGGAGATATTAAAAGTTTTTTATCTCCTCGTATTTCTAAAGGATAAACCTCTTTTTTTAATTTTTGAGCTATTTGTTTCACTGCCGAAGGGTATATATTTAGCATGCTATAAACTGATTCATACTTAATTTTTTCAAAATCATTTAGTATATCTACTAATTTATCATTTTTATCATCTGATTCTAACTCTTTTATCTTTGACTCTAAAGTATCTATGTAGTTAATATCTATATTTAACTTACAACTAGCATTTATAAACTCATCCCCTAGATTTGATGCAATGATTTCTAAATCCATTTGAAAAATATCTTTTAAGTTGTGTTTATTAAATATTTCTATTATATTTGACTCATTTAAACAGTTATTTATTTTACTTTCTAGTTCATGTATGCTATATGCAATGTGAACCATCTCTTTTTGAGCAAATATACCTTTAAATGTATGCAATTCTCTTAATAAAACAATCAAATCTTTACTTGGATTTGATATGAAACTTTCAAATCCAAATTTCAATTCAATAAAATCATTTTGATTTGAAGCAACTGCAACTATCATTTTTTGAATTTGATTTTGCTCTTTTATTTTACTCTCAAGAAGTTTTGTTTTTGTAATATCAGTAAGAATTAACATAAAAAAATTATTTTGGAGTGCTTTATACTCTATCTTGATATCTCTAGAGTTAATTCTATGCTCCTTTGGTAAAAGTGATAAAAATAGATCTTTTAGCATATCTTCATCTACAGCACTTGCTTTTTGAATTCCATCTATAAAAAGTTCTTTTTTTTCTCTATCATTGCCAAATAATACAGTAGAAATATCTTGATCATACATATCTTCCAGTTCAAAAATACTTAGGCACTCTTTAGAAAAGCTTTTTCCTATTTTCCTATTTTCATTAAAGGATAAAAAGCCTTGTCCTGCATTGTTTAGTAAATTATTAACTTCACTATGTAGTTCTTCAACCTCTTTTTGAGCTGTGATATCAATCCTGATTGCACTATAGCCTATGTGTTGAGCATTTTTATCAAAATAAGGTGCTATACTTGCCTTAACCCAATAGTGCGAACCATCTTTACGTAAGTTTTTAACTTCGCCTACCCATAAATCACCATTTTTTATTGTTTTCCACATCTCTTTAAATGCATAAGATGGCATATCTGGATGTCTCACTATATTGTGTGGCTTTCCTATTAATTCAGTTTCTTTATATCCTGATATCGTTTGATAAGCCTTACTAGCATATGTTATAACACCTTTTAAATCCGTTCTTGAAGCGATTACATAAGTATCAAAGCTATCGACTAAAGCATCTAATTCATGATTTAACTTTTGTATATCATTTAACTCTTGTTTTTTTTGATTTTTTAAATCAATTACTTGAATGATTTTTTGAAGTTCAGTTATCAAGGAGTGCATTTTAACAGGTTTATGAATATAGTTTGTAATTCCAGCATCCATAAGCTCTTGAAGTTGCTCAGAATCATTATATGCAGAAACAATAAGTATTTGCTGGTCTTTTTCAATATCATATATAGCCCTAGACATATCAAGTCCACTCATCTTTGGCATATTAATATCACTAATAACTAAATCATAATAATTTGTATTGTCTTTATATTTTTGGAATCCATCTGTTCCATCAAAAGAAATATCAATGTAATCAAAAAAGTTTTTTAAAATTTTTAAAGCTTGTTGTCTTGTTTCTTCATTATCTTCAACATACAAAACTTTTAATTTTTTAGTTTTTTCAACTAATTGTTTTATCTTATCTATATCCACTTTAAAACCTTTTATTTTCAAGTATTAAAGTGTATCGTTTTGCAGTGTCAGTCTAGTGTCAATAAAATAAAAAATTGACTATTCATTCAAACTATTTCGAATACGTAAAAATTCATCTAAGTTTTCAAAAAATATATCTACAAGTTTTGGATCAAAATGCCTAGCTCTTTCATCTTTAAAAAATGCAAATATTTTTTCATCACTCCAAGCTTTTTTATATATTCTATTACTTCCCAATGCATCAAAAACATCAGCGATGGCAGTAATCCTACCATTAATATCTATATCAGTAGTGCTTAGTCCTTGTGGATACCCTTTTCCATCCCAGCGTTCATGGTGCTGGTAAGCTATAATAGCTGCTAACTTTAAAAGAGGTCTAGAAGAAGCTCTGAGCATCTCATAACCAAGCTCTGAGTGATTTTTCATAATTATAAACTCCTCTTCAGTAAACCTTGCTGGCTTGTTTAATATATCATCAGGAATCGCAATTTTTCCAATATCATGCATTGGACTAGCTTGTTTTAACATCTCTGCATCTTCTTGATTTAAACCATATCGCAGAGCAAATAGTTTTGAATACTCTGCTACTCTTTTTACATGATTACCAGTTTCTTTACTTCTTCTTTCCCCTATAGCACCCATTGTAAAAATAATTTCTTTTTGAGTATCTACTATCTCTTTATTTAACGAAACTATCTCTACTATTCTTTCATTTACTTGATTTTCTAGCATGCTATTGATATCTTGGAGCTCTTTTTTATAGGCACTATTTTCTTCTTTTAACTTTATTTTTTCTATTGTATCACTTAAAGTATCTATAAACTGATGTAAACTTATAGGTTTTAGTATGTAACCTTTTATGCCAAGTTTAATTGTATCCATAAAATATTCTGTATCATTATGGGCAGAGAGGATGATAATAGGTATATCTTTATCTACCTCTCTAATCTTAGTTATCATCTCTATACCATTCATATTTGGCATATTTATATCACTTATTATTAAATCAAATTTATTGGCATTAAATTTTTCTAAGCCATCTATACCATCAACTCCAATAGTAATATTTGTAAATAAATTTTCAAGTAGCTTTATAGCTTGTTTTCTTGATGCTTTATTATCTTCTACAACTAATACTTTTAATTTTTTACTAAAATTTACTAACTCTTGCATGCTATTTTTCATCTATAATACTCTCTGCACTAAATTCCATTCTAAACACAGCACCATACTCATCATTTTCAACAC
The DNA here is from genome assembly GCA_013138865.1 of Helicobacteraceae bacterium. GTDB lineage: Bacteria > Campylobacterota > Campylobacteria > Campylobacterales > Sulfurimonadaceae > GLR69. Next base: position 24,091 of record WTBY01000062.1, read on the forward strand.
TTAGTTTTCCACCACAATGCTCTTCTATAATTGTTTTTGACATATATAAACCTAGTCCTGTACCATCTTTTTCTAGTTTCGTTGAAAAATAAGGATCAAAAATTTTATCTATAATATCTTCTGGTATCCCACCTGCATTATCTTTGATAATGAGCTGATGACTATCATCTTTAGTACATATAGTTTCAATGCTAATAAGTGGTTGTTTTATCTCGTTTTCAATCAGTATATCTTCAGCATTTTTGATTAAATTTAATATCACTTGTTTGACTTCACTTGTATATGTCTTTAGTTCTTTATGACAATTTAAAATAGTTATTATTTTGATATCTTTATTTTCTACAGATACCTTAACTATCTCAAGAGTATTCTCTACTAGTATACTTATGTTAGTTATTTCTTTTGTTTTATCTTTATCAAAAAAACCTCTAAAATCATCAATGGTATTTGAGAGATGTTGAGAGTAATCATCTATGAGAGCTATCTCTTGTTTAAAAAAATCTTTATCAACATCATCCATGCTAAGTTTAAACTGTAAGTTATTAGATGTTAAACTAATTGCATTAAGTGGTTGTCTCCATTGATGAGCTATCATACTTATCATCTCACCCATTTGAGCTAATCGAGATTGTTGTCGTAATATTTTTTCTTGTTGCTTCTCTTTTGAAATATCTATAATATTTGCAACTACAATTCTTTTATTAAAGTTATTGTTTTTTCCAAGAGAGATTCTTATTGGTATAACTCTTTCATCTTTTGTTAATGCTTCTAGTTCAAGTGTAGAGCCTATAATTCCTTTAGATTTACCCGTTTGAAAATATAATGCACTAGCTTCTGTATATAAATTTTTATACTTAAAAGGGATAATATTTAAAAGATTTTTATACCCTATCATCTCCTCTTTTGTGAAACCAAATATCTCTTGAGCTTTTTTGTTGTAAGTTAAGATTGTTTCATCTTTATCTATTGCAATAATGGCATTATTATTTGACTCTATTACTGTGTCTAAATACTCTTTATCCTCTTTTTCTCGCTCTGTTTTTTCTTTCATCCTTGCTATTTGTGGATTATATATATATTTTAGCTCTAATAAAATAAGAACAACAATTATCAAAAATAAAACACTAAAGATAATGTACATTTTTTTATCTATACTATTTGTTGTTTTGTCTATATCATCTATATTTATTGCAACAGAAATCATTCCTCTAAAATCACCTACTTTATAGTTAAAAGATTTATCTCCATAGTCTTGGATAAGAGCCTCATAAGTCTCTTTTTTTACTTCAACTAGTGGTTTACCATGACAAGCTAAACAAGCTTTTTCTATATACAAAGGGTATGTATACCTTAAGTGATTTTTATCTTTAAGTTTTGCTATTTGATAATACTCATTTTCTATCTCTTTTGTTATATATTTTTTAAGTATTGCAGATTCAAAACTATCTGGTGAATTATTTGGATTTCTATAGAGTTCTGAGGTTTGTTTTATATAAAAATTATCTTCAAGAAATAATTTCTCACTTACTTTAGTACCTACATACGCAGGTGCTAAAGCAAAAGGACTTAAGCCTTCTAATTCTATATTGAGATCTGGCACAACTTGAGACAAATAATGTCTTGTAGCTAATAGCTGTTTTGTCATTAATCTTGCGTTATCTATACTATTTGAGATAGCGAATTGATGCACCTTATCTCTAATCATATATGCAGCAATTATAAAAGCTATTAATATACTTCCTATTAGCATAATATTGAGATTTTTTTTAACTTTATTATTCATCTATATCTCCCCCCATCAGTATAAAATTCCATTCTAAATACAGCACCATACTCATCATTTTCAACACTTAGTTTTCCACCACAATGCTCTTCTATAATTGTCTTTGACATATAAAGACCTAAGCCTGTTCCATCT
>WTBY01000081.1 GCA_013138865.1 Helicobacteraceae bacterium
CTTCAATCTCTTTTAGAATCTCTATAATCTGTTTCTCACTAAACTTACTTCTTCGCATAAATGCTCCTGATTTATTTTATCAGAATTATTCTGTTTTAGGTGGTCTAGTTTTTGGGGAGGCTTACAGTGCTAAACTCCGATCGTAAACTTCACAAAACAATTAAAGTACCGTGTAATTAATTTACACACATTAAATGCTCTTGCAAGTTTTTTATACCCTAAATTATTTTTTGAGCATTGCAATTTTCTCTAGTTTTTACCATCAACTTACGTGCTATATTCTAGTTCAGTTATAATTTCGATATAATTTATAAAATATAAGGACAAAAATGCCAACAAAATATTATGTATTTATCAATAACTAAAGTTAAACCATTAATTTTACACCACCTTCTATTAACATTTGAGAATAATGAAGAAAAAATATTTGATTTAAATCCTTATTTAAATTTAGGTAAATTTAAAGAGTTGAGAAATGAAAAATTATTTAATACAGTAAGGGTAAGTTTTGACACAATAGAGTGGGATAATGAGGTAGATTTAGATCCAGAAATATTATACAGCGAGTCGTATAACAAATCAGAGGAAAAAAACAGAGCTATACTAGAGAGAGTGTAAATCTACTTGTAATAACGACAACAACTTTCATATAGTATATGCTGGTTTTAATACAAACATCCAAACATCCAAAGAGCAACTTTATTGCCAATTCCCACCTCTAAGTCATCACTTGCAATATAAGAGTTTGGTATATCTTTAATCTGATTAAATCCTTTGTTTTTACCACCTATTTCAAATGTATATTTCTCTTCACAATAAAAATCTCCTTGCTTACTCACAAAAATACCTTCATCATTTAATAATTGTCTATTTTTATAATAGTTATCTAGTTGATTTACAAAAAATGTTTCTCGTAAGTTTCCTATGTTTGGCTCTTTTGTATACATCAAATTTGGATTTGCTAGAAATATCTTTTCAGGCTTATCAAAAGCTTTCATACTAAGTGAGTTTTGCATTAGTAGTTTAACAAGCCCTGCATCATCTAATTTTGAAAGATAATCTTTTAATGTTCTGTCATCTTTAATATCTGCTGCTTTTTTAAGCTCACTCATTTTTGGCTCAAACGGTACACTTTTAATTATCACAGATAAAAGCATCTTGATTTTCTTTATGCTATTACCATTTAGTTTTGGGTAAATATTAAGTAGATCACTCTCTATAGATACATTAATATTTTGTTGTAAGGTTTGAAAAAATAGTACTTCATTTGGCATAGATAAAAAGTATGGATAATATCCATGTTTTAAATATTCTTTAAAAAGTGGAATTATTTTTTGATCTTTTTGTTCTAGTATATTTTTAATTTTAGTAGCTATATCAATATGGTTTGACAAAATGTCTTCTAATGTTATTGCATCAAACTTATACCCATGATGAAGCTCTAAGTACTCTCTAAAACTCATACCAACCATATTATAAACAATAGCTCGTCTGCTTAAATCGTGACTACCTTTGTTGATTTGTAATGCAGAACTACCAGTAGCTATAATTTTTAATTTATCAAATCTATCATATATATTTTTTAGTTCAGCTGACCAGTTTTCATATTTGTGTATTTCATCAAAGCACAGAAGCTTACCACCGTTTAATACAAACTCTTCAGCAATTTGTGTCATAGTATATTTTGAACTGTTTTCAATATCATCAAGGTTTACATATAAAGCTTCATTTTCTTTGTAGTTTTCATTGATATATTGTGCAACTGTAGTTGTTTTACCAATGCCCCTTGAGCCTATTATAATTGATAATCTATGCTCTAACTTTTTTGTTTTAATAAAATATCTTTTATATTCTAAGTTATTAATATTAATAAAATCTCTACTTTTAATAAAAAGTTCTTCTAGCATAGCTTATCCTTTTAACGTTTTATAATACTATTCTATCATAATTATATATGTAATATAATACATCTTTATGATCGCACTTCTTTTATATATAGATATTATCTAGCAGTCTTGTAATACCAACAACAACTTCTACGACTATAATAGTCTCACCAATTTTAACACTTTTAATAGCATCAAACTCTCGGCTTACGATCGCAATGTGTTCAACATCTAAAGCACTTAAAATTTCACGCATCTCAAACTCAATAATGTCGCTACTTAATTCGCCAGAGCTCACAACACCTTTAGCAAAAATAAGTGACTCATAAATTCTAAGTGCATCTTCACGCTCTCTGCTTGAGAGGTATATATTTCTACTACTTTGTGCTAAGCCACCCTCTTCTCTGAGAGTATCAACTTCAATAACAATAACATCCATATATAGGTTTTGCACCATCTGTTTAATTAAAAATAGTTGTTGTGCGTCTTTTCTACCAAAGTAAGCATGTGTAGGTTTTACAATGTTAAAGAGCTTGTTAACAACTGTTAAAACACCACTGAAGTGACCAGGTCTCTCACTACCTTCTAAAATGTAACCCTTAACATTTGGAGCATTTAGACTAACTTCATCTACTCTATAGATCTCATCAACTTGTGGTAAAAAAAGAAAATCCACTCCATTCTTCTCACAAATAAGTTTATCAGCCTTATTATCTCTTGGGTAATTTTCTAAGTCCTCACCCTCTAAAAACTGAGTAGGATTTACAAAAATACTTACAACTAAAATATCATCTTTTAGTTTTGCTTCACTCATAAGAGATGTATGCCCATCATGTAATGATCCCATAGTTGGTACAAATCCTATGCTACCACTCTGCGATCGTAACTCTTTTTTTAACTCTAAAACTGTAGTTATAACTTTCACTTTTTAAGCCTCTATGTAATATAATCCACATTATAACTTATATTGGATTTTTATGGATAATTATGAATACACAGAACTACTAAAAACTTTAACAACAAAAATGAAAAATATAACAGGTGTTGTTCAACCTAATATTATTGAAGAGCGACTAAGCGAGATCAAAACATTAGAAGAGGATCAAAACTTTTGGGATGATGCATCTAATGCCGCGATCATACAAAAAGAGAAGACTCAACTCGAGCGAAAACTTGAGCGTTATAAAATAGCACTAAGTACGATCGAAGATGCACAAGAGTTGTATGAGATGGCAAAAGAGGAGAGTGATGATGAGACGATAGAGACTCTCTACTCAGACGCACCAAGCCTAGAAGAACTTATACAAAATATGGAAGTTACAGTTTTACTTAGTGGCAAGGACGATAGTAAAAATGCGATCCTCTCAATTCATCCTGGTGCTGGTGGAACTGAGTCACAAGACTGGGCTGAAATGCTGTTACGTATGTACAAACATTTTGCAGATAAAAGTGGTTACAGTGTAGAGATTCTTGACTATCAGTCAGGCGATGAAGCGGGAATCAAAGATGTCTCTATTTTAGTCAAGGGTGAAAATGCTTATGGCTACTTAAAAGTAGAAAATGGCATACATAGACTTGTTCGTATTTCACCTTTTGACTCTAACGCTAAACGTCACACATCTTTCAGTTCAGTTATGGTCTCGCCAGAGGTTGATGATGATATAGATATTATAATAGAAGATAGAGACATTCGCATAGACACATATAGAGCAAGTGGAGCTGGTGGACAGCATGTAAACAAGACAGAATCAGCAATCCGCATAACTCATATTGAGACAAATGTGATCGTACAGTGTCAAAATGATCGTAGTCAGCACAAAAATAAAGCTTATGCTATGAAAATGTTAAAATCTCGTCTATATGAGCTAGAGTTGGAAAAACAACTAGCAGAAAAAGCTGGTATCTCAAAAAGTGAAATAGGTTGGGGTCATCAGATACGATCGTACGTTATGCAACCATACCAACAGGTCAAAGATACACGTTCAAATGAAGCATTCTCAAATATCTCAGGTATTTTAGATGGAGATATATCTAAACTTATAGAAGGTGTTTTAATAGCTCAGAACAAGGGCTAAAAGCTTATTATCTATCACTTAAGCACCCTTTATGTGAGGGTTTAGCTTAAGAAGTGTTAAGTCAGCTAAAATATTTCCTAGAAGTGTTAAAAATGCACTTATTATTAAAATTCCCATTATAACTGGATAGTCTCTGCTCATAGCTGAGAGGTAAAACAGTTGTCCCATTCCCTCTATAGAAAATATTGCCTCTAAAATAACACTACCACCTATAAGTCCAGGTAGAGAGAGCCCAAGTAGTGTGATGACAGGTGGAAGTAGGTTTGGAAATATATACTCTTTTATGATCACACTTTGAGACAACCCACGTGAAAGTGCAAAAAAATAATAGTCTGATTTAATAATTTCAAGCGTAAGTGATCGTATATATATAATCATACTACCCATGCTAACAAAGATCATAACTCCGATCGGAAGTATAAGATGCCACGCCATGTCCAAGTAGTATGAGAGTCCCTCTGTAGGCTCTATAGAGTGAAGACCTGCAATTGGAAGTATATCAAGCTCTATTGAGAAGAGTAAAATTAAAAGAAGTGCCAAATAAAAAGATGGCATAGAGAATGAAAATATAGCAAATTTTGTAACTATTTTGTCTATTAACTTCTCTCTATTTAGAGCAGATAAAATACCTAAATAAATAGAGCTAAAAAAAACAACGCTAAGTGTAACTATATTAATAAAGAGCGTAATAGGTAGTCTCTCTTTGATCTCATCTAAGACACTTCCACCGCTTACAAAAGAGATCCCAAAGTTCATGTTTATGATATTGATAAGCCATTGAAAATATTGTTCAAGTAATGGTTTATCAAGTCCATAAACAGCTTTTAGTTGTGCGAGTGCTTCTGGAGTCATATTGGGGTTAAGTTCGCCACCACTTAAAAAACTATTTGGTGCTGCATGTATTGCTAAAAAAGATATGATTGAAATGATTAATAACATAGTAAGAAGGTAAAATATTTTTTTGAGTAAGAGGTTCACTTATTTTGAGGATAATGAAGAGTTAAAAACTCTTCATTTGTTATAAACTTATCCGTTTCTCTTTTTAATGATCTCTTCAGATACATTTCTTGGAACTTCAGCATAGTGATCAAATTCCATCGCGTATGTAGCACGACCTTGAGTAGCAGAACGTAGGTCAGTTGAGTAACCGAACATTTCTGATAAAGGAACGTGTGCATCAATAATTTTGTTACCACCACGGTCACCCATAGAGTTAACTTGTCCACGACGACGATTAAGGTCACCAATAACGTCGCCCATGTAGTCTTCAGGAACTTCTACTTCTACTTTCATCATAGGCTCTAAAATAGCAGGATCTGCTTTTCTAGCTCCCTCTTTGAATCCCATAGAACCAGCAAGTTTAAATGCCATCTCATTCGAGTCAACATCATGGTAGCTACCATCATAAAGTGTAATTTCAACATCTTCGATCGGGTACCCAGCAAGAACACCACCAGCAAGTGCTTCAGCACAACCTTTTTCAACAGCAGGAATGAATTCTCTTGGAATAGATCCACCTTTAATTGCGTTATTGAAAACGAAACCTGAAGCAGCTTCACCCGGCTTAATACGAAGGTAAACATGACCGAATTGACCACGACCACCTGATTGTTTAGCATATTTGTACTCTTGCTCAACTTCTTTTTTGATCGTTTCACGGTAAGAAACTTGTGGAGCACCAACTTCAGCTTCAACACTAAACTCACGCTTCATTCTATCAACAAGAATTTCAAGGTGCAATTCACCCATACCAGAAATAATTGTTTGACCAGTTTCTTCGTCAGTATTAACTCTAAAAGATGGATCTTCAGCAGCTAGTTTACTTAGTGCAATACCCATTTTTTCTTGGTCTGCTTTAGTTTTTGGCTCAACTGCAACAGAGATAACTGGTTCAGGGAAGTCCATACGCTCTAGTACAACTTTTTGACCATTAGCAAGAGTATCACCAGTAGTAGTATTTTTAAGACCAATAACAGCACCGATTTCACCAGCGTAGATCTCTTTTACTTCTTCACGTTTAATAGCGTGCATCTTAACGATACGGCCAATACGCTCTTTTTTATCTTTAGTTGTATTGTGTACGAATGATCCAGCTTCAAGGGATCCACGGTAAACACGAATAAACGTAAGAATACCAACAAATGGGTCAGTCATGATTTTGAATGCAAGTGAAGCAAAATCACCATCATCAGTTGATGAAACTGCCACTTCAACTTCTTCATCATCCATCAAAGTACCTTTGATAGCTTCTGATTCTACTGGAGAAGGCAAGTAAGCAACAACAGCGTCAAGTAAAGTCTGAACACCTTTGTTTTTAAAAGCAGTACCTGGAGTCATTGGTACAATGTGCATACCAATAGTTGCTGCTTTTATAGCTGCTTTAACTTCATCTTGAGTGAACTCTTCACCCTCAAGAAATTTCTCAGCAAAGTCTTCATTGCCATCAATTTCTGAAAGAGTTTCCATCATTTTTTCACGGTACTCTTCAGAAATTTCTTTTAATGAATCACGAATATCTTGCTCATAATAATCAGAACCCATAGCGGCTTCCATATCCCAAACAATCTCTTTCATTTTAACTAAGTCAACAACGCCTTCGAATTCAGCTTCTGCACCAATAGGTAGTTGAAAAGGCATAGGATTACCTTTTAAACGATCACGAATTTGTCTCTCAACTTCGTAAAAATCAGCACCTGTTCTGTCCATTTTGTTAACGAAAACAATTGAAGGAACTTTATAACGGTTACGTTGTCTCCAAACTGTCTCTGATTGTGGTTGAACACCACCAACAGCACAGAATACTGAAACAGCACCATCAAGTACACGCATAGAACGCTCAACCTCAATAGTAAAGTCAACGTGACCCGGAGTATCAATAATATTGATCTGCTTATGGTCCCATTCACAAGTTGTAGCAGCAGAAGTAATAGTAATTCCACGCTCTTGCTCTTGTTCCATCCAATCCATTGTTGCAGCACCATCATGTACTTCACCAATTTTATGTTCGCGACCTGTATAGAAAAGGATACGTTCTGTTGTTGTTGTTTTACCAGCATCAATATGCGCAGCAATTCCTATATTTCTAACATCTTCTAGTTTATGTGTTCTTGCCATAATTTATCTTCCTACCAACGGTAATGAGCAAATGCTTTGTTAGCTTCTGCCATTTTATAAGTATCATCTTTTTTCTTGAAAGCTGAACCTTTATCAGTCGAAGCTTCCATTAATTCATTTGCAAGACGCTCAGCCATAGTACGCTCATTACGTTTACGAGCAGCATCTACTAACCATCTGATTGCTAAAGAGAGTTGACGCACTGGACGAACTTCTACTGGAACTTGGTAAGTAGCACCACCAACACGGCGACTCTTAACTTCGATCACAGGCTTAATATTCTCAATAGCTTCATTGAATGTATCGATACCACTTTTTTCACCACGAGATGCAATAATATCCATTGCTGAATACATAATTTTCTCTGCAGTACTTTTTTTACCATCTAACATTACTTTGTTGATGAATTTTGTAATTATTTTACTTCCGTGAACAGGATCTGGCATGATCTCACGGACAGGGGCTTTTCTTCTTCTCATTTAGAGTTCCTTCAATTATATTTATACGCTAAAATCAGCAAAGCTAATTTTGCTACGTTAACACTATGTTTGACTTAGCGTCAAGCTCATATTTTAAAATATTGCATGTTAACAAATTTACTCAAAGACTATAGTCTCTGTGTTAAGCTCAATGAGCGACTTTACTATTTTTTAGGTTTTTTTGTTCCGTATTTAGAACGAGCAACCATACGGTTAGCAACACCAGCAGTATCTAAAGCACCACGAACGATGTGATATTTAACACCAGGTAAATCTTTAATACGACCACCACGTACAAGTACGATAGAGTGTTCTTGAAGGTTATGTCCCTCACCACCGATATAAGAAATAACTTCAAAACCAGAAGTTAATCTAACTTTTGCAACTTTTCTTAAAGCCGAGTTAGGTTTTTTTGGAGTAGTTGTATATACACGAGTACATACACCACGACGTTGTGGACAGTTAACAAGTGCAGGTGATTTTGATTTCTTGATCACACGTTTACGCTCGTTACGAACCAGTTGATTAATTGTAGGCATACAATTCCTTTATAAGTATTTGTTTGATATTTAATAAAAAATATCTATGTTCCAGTAGATTTATCTCTTGTTTAGAGATAAAATACGCGCAATGATACAAAAATTGTGTTTAAAAGTAACTTTATTTAATGAAAAATTTATATGAAAGTAAAGCAGAGGAAAAATTCCTCTACTTTTTTAGAAATGGAAGTGTTAAGATTACTCTTCGTCGTTAAAAATTATTTTCTGATCTTTATAGATACCAGTTCCAACAGGAATAGTACGACCAATAATAACATTCTCTTTTAAGTCTGTTAAATCGTCTATTTTAGCGCTTACTGCAGCTTCTGTTAATACTTTCGTAGTATCTTGGAAAGATGCAGCTGAAATAATTGAATCAGCTTGAACAGATGCACGAGTAATACCAACTAAATGTGGCTCAGCTATTGCAGGCTCTCCGCCAAGACGAATTATTTTCTCATTCTCTATAATAAATTTCTTACGAGATATAAGATCACCTTCGATAAATTTAGTATTTCCAGAGTTAACAATTTTTATTTGACGTAACATTTGAGTAAATATAACCTCAATATGTTTATCAGCAATATTAACACCCTGACGACGGTAAACTTGTTGAACTTCAGAAACTAAATAGTTATAAAGTGCTTTAGTTCCCATAATACGTAAAATCTCATGAGAAGAGATAATACCATCAGTTAAACGCTCACCAGCATGAACAAACTCACCGGATTGAACAAGTGCAACTAAAGATTTATCTACAAAGTAGTCTTTAATCATACCATTTTCACTTGCGATAACTATACGTACTTTACCACGAAGTGGTTTTCCAAAACTAACAACACCATCCATCTCTGCAATAAGTGCAGTAGCTTTAGGACGACGAGCTTCAAACAGTTCACTTACACGTGGAAGACCACCAGTAATATCACTTGACTTTTGAAGTGCTTTTGGTGTTTTAGCTAAAATATCTGCCACTCCAACATCTGCTCCATTTTGAACATAGATAGCAGTACGTGGATCAACTGAGTAACGAACGATATCGCCACTTTCAGTTGCAACAACGATCGTAGGTTTATACTCAGCAGATATATGATCACTAATCATAAGACGAGATTGTCCAGTTAATTCATCAACTTGTTCACTAGCAGTTACACCTGGAATGATATCTTCAAAAGTAACTTTACCATTATTTTCTGCAATAATTGGATCCGAATATGGATCCCACTCTGCAATCACTACTGATTCATCTCCATCAGGAAGTGCAAGTGTTGTTGAATTTTCTACATTAGAATTATCATCAATATCAACTATACTACCTCTAGCAATATAGTGACGAATTGCTTCACGTTCTTCTTTATCAACTACAACAGCAAAGAGACCTTTCTCTTCAACTTTATAGCCTTTTTTAATCTCAGTATTACGCTCTAAGTAGTCACCTTTAAGAATAAAGTACTTAACAGTACCTATCTCTTTAGCTTTTATCTCTTGAGTAACAGGAGCACCATCCGCAACCATTATCTCAGAAGCATAAGGTACACGATTTGGAATATTCCAACTATCTTTAATAGATTCTACTATTGATTCGTCTTCACTTACAGTATCTCTATTAGCATAAGGAAGGTAATATTTACCCTCAATCTTACCACTAACACCAGCAAGTTCATTTGGCTTAGCAACATCATTTTTACGAAGTGTATAACGAGTTGTATCTTTTTTACCTACTACAGAAATAATAATTTCATCATGTACAGTCTGTATCTCAACAGTACCACTAAATGGTGCTTTAATTTTAGGTTCAACTAAAAGTACAGCTGCATTACGGCGATTTGCCACAATGTTTTTACCTTCATTTGATTTATGAATTTTTAAGTTATAGTAACGAATAAAACCTTCACGATCAGCAATAACTTGACGCTCTTGCGCAGTTGAACTTGCCGTTCCACCAACGTGGAATGTTCTAAGTGTTAGCTGTGTACCAGGCTCACCAATTGACTGAGCAGCAACAATACCAACAGCCTCACCAATTCTAACTATAAAACCAGTTGCAAGGTTAAGACCATAACATAGAGCACAAACTCCACCTTCACTTTTACAAGTTGTAGGTGTTTTAATATGAACTGCTTTAATTCCAGCATCAACAATAGTTGAAGCTTTAATTTCATCAATCAGAGTACCTTCTGCAAAAAGAACTTCATTCGTAACCGGATCAATTGCATCTTCAGCAAGAACACGACCATGAACACGATCTTCTAAAGGTTCAATTAACTCATTACCAATACTGATATCAGTAATTTCAATACCTTCATGAGTTCCACAATCATGTTCAACAACTTTCACATTTTGTGCAACATCAACAAGTTTACGAGTTAAGTAACCAGCATTTGCTGTTTTAAGTGCAGTATCCGCGAGACCTTTACGAGCACCGTGAGTAGAAATAAAGTACTCAAGAACGTTTAGACCCTCTTTAAAGTTAGAGATAATTGGTGTTTCAATAATATCACCACTTGGTTTAGCCATAAGACCACGCATACCAGCAAGTTGGCGAATTTGTGCAGCAGAACCACGTGCCCCAGAGTCAGCCATCATATGAATAGAGTTAAAACCTTCTTTATCATTTTCAACTAAGTCCATCATCTGAGTTGCTAGAACATTATTTGTATCAGTCCAAACATCAATAATTTTATTGTAACGCTCTTGTTCAGTTAAAAGACCGCCCTCAAACTGTTTTTGAATTTCAATAACTTTAGCTTTTGATTCAGCAATTTTTGCAGGTTTTGTCTCAGGAATAATAATATCATCAATAGAGATAGAGATACCAGCTTCAGTTGCATGTTTAAAACCTAAATTTTTAAGTTTATCTAAGAATGAAGCTGTAACAGCTATTCCACCATACTTTTGTACATAATCAACAATCGAATTAATAACTTTCTTTTTAAGAATTTGGTTCCATAGCGAAACTGGAACGAAGTCTGGAAGAACAGCTTTTAATAAAAGACGACCAGCAGTTGTATGAATAATACGTCCATCAACACGAGTTCTAATTTTTGCATGAATATCTAGTGCATCATTTTCCATTGCGATTACAACTTCATGATGATCAGCAAATAGTTTATTAGAACCTTTAACACCATTTTTCTCTAAAGATATATAGTAGATTCCAAGAATCATATCTTGCGAAGGTGTTGCAATAGCTTTACCTGATGCAGGTAGAAGAATATTCATACTAGACATCATAAGTACTTTACACTCAGCAATAGCTTCAGAAGTTAAAGGAATATGAACAGCCATCTGATCACCATCAAAGTCAGCATTAAATGCCGCACAAACTAGTGGGTGAAGTTGAATTGCTTTACCATCAATTAGTTTAGGGTGAAATGCTTGAATAGATAGTTTATGAAGAGTTGGTGCACGGTTAAGCATAATAGGGTAACCATCAACAATCTCTGATAAACACTCCCAAACTTCATTTGTTTGCTTATCAATCATTTTCTTAGCTGATTTAACAGTTGTTGCGTAACCTTTAGCTTCTAATTTAGCGATCAAATGTGGCTTGAAAAGTTCAATTGCCATCTTCTTAGGAAGACCACACTCATCCATTCTAAGGCTAGGTCCAACAACAATTACTGAACGTCCAGAGAAATCAACACGTTTTCCAAGTAAATTTTGACGGAAACGCCCTTGTTTACCTTTAATAATTTCACTTAATGATTTAAGTGGACGTTTGTTAGCACCTTTTACAGCATTTGCACGACGACCATTATCAAATAGTGCATCTACAGACTCTTGTAACATACGTTTCTCATTACGTACAATAATCTCTGGTGCTTCTAGTTCTATTAAACGTTTAAGTCTTTGGTTACGGTTAATTACACGACGGTAAAGATCATTAACATCAGAAACAGCAAATTTACCACCATCTAGTGAAACTAATGGACGTAAATCAGGTGGAAGAACTGGTAAGTTAGTAAGCATCATCCAAGCTGGATTATTACCTGAGTTAATAAAAGACTCAACTACTTTAAGACGCTTAACAATTGTCTTCTTTTTTGCTTCACTTTTAGTTCCGTTAAAATCTTCTTTAAGTTTTGTAAATAGTTCAACTAGATCAATTGTATCAAGAAGATCACGAACAGCTTCTCCACCCATTTTAGCTTCAAAACCACTCTCTGAGTATCTTTGCATAAGTGTACGATACTGCTCTTCATTTAAAACATCATATTTTTTAACAGCTGTAGCTTGATCTGCATCGTAAAATGCTTCTCCACCAGCCATTACCATATATGCTTCATAGTAAAGTACGCGTTCTAAATCTTTCATCTTAACACCAAGAAGTGTACCGATACGAGATGGTAATGAACTTACATACCAAATGTGTGCTACTGGAGTTACAAGTTCAATATGACCCATACGGATACGACGAACCTTTTGTGCAGTTACTTCAACTCCACATTTCTCACATACAACACCTTTATAGCGCATTTTTTTGTATTTACCACAAAGACACTCATAATCTCTTACTGGTCCAAAAATTTTAGCACAAAAAAGTCCATCACGCTCTGGTTTGAACGTACGATAATTTATAGTCTCTGGCTTTTTAACTTCACCATGACTCCAAGAGAGAACTCTCTCTGGAGATGCTAGTCTAAACTGTATCTGTTTAATATCTGTTGGTCGAGAACCTTCTGTTATTTCAATTGGTACAAGTTTACTCATTTTCATCTTCCTCATCATAAATCTCTACATCAAGTGCAAGTGATTGTAACTCTTTTGTAAGTACAAATAGAGTCTCAGGTATTCCAGACTTAGGAACTGCTTCACCTTTAGTAAGTGCTTTGTATGCAGCAACACGTCCGTCAACATCATCAGATTTAATGGTTAACATCTCTTTAAGAACAGCACTCGCGCCATAAGCTTCAAGAGCCCAAACTTCCATCTCTCCAAATCTTTGTCCACCAAATAGTGCTTTACCACCAACTGGTTGTTGTGTTACAAGAGAGTAAGGACCAGTTGAACGTGCATGAACTTTTTCATCAACTAAGTGATGTAGTTTAAGAACATACATGAAACCAACATTTACACGCTCTTTCATTTTATCACCAGTTTTACCATCATATAAAACAGTTTTACCATCAGCATCCATTTTTGCTAATTCAAAAAGTTTATCAAACTCACTAGTGTTAACACCCTCAAAGATAGGAGCTGCAAACTTAATACCACGTGACCAATCTTGAGCATACTTCAGAAGAGTATCATCATCCATAGACATAATAGCTTTTGATGCATCCATAAGTTTAGCTACTTCACCAATAGCAATCATTTTAGCTCTTAAATCTGAAATAAATTCAGCTTGTTTTAGCTCAAAAATGTCTTGTAGTTGGTTACCTAATTTATAACCAACCATACCAAGGTGCATCTCAAGAATTTGTCCAATATTCATACGAGAAGGTACACCAAGTGGGTTAAGACAAACTTCAACTGGAGTTCCATCTTCCATATATGGCATATCAACTTCTGGTACTATATTTGAAACGATACCCTTATTACCATGACGACCAGCCATTTTATCACCAACTTTTAACTTACGTTTAGTTGCGATATAGACTTTTACATATTTAACAACACCATTTGGTAAGATGTCATCTTTTTCTAAAATATGAAGTTTCTCTTCATGCTCATCTCTAAAAGTTTTTTTATGTTTTTGGAAATGATTTTTTGTTTTGTTATATTTAGCTTGAGTCTCTTCTGAAAATGATTTAACAATACTATTCATAGCAAAACGATTAACTTCAGCTAAATCTTTAACTTTAAGCTTATCACCCTTCTTGTAATCAACGCCGTTAACACTAACTTTATCACCTAGAGGTTCAGCTGTTAAAAGTTCAGAGATAGATAACATCTCCTCTTTATCAATCATAAGTAGACGATCATAGTGCTCACGCTCTAGCTCATCTCTTTCTAATTTCTCTAACGCTAAAGTACAGCTATCTTTTTCATAACCTTTTTTTGTAAATACTTTAATATCTACAACAACACCTTCCATAGTAGGTGGACAATATAGAGATTTATCTATAACATGACCAGCTTTTTCTCCAAAAATTGCACGTAAAAGTCTCTCTTCTGGAGTTGGTTTAACTTCTCCTTTTGGAGTTACTTTACCAACTAAGATCATTCCATCACTTATTTGTGTGCCAATTTTAACAATACCACTCTCATCTAAGTGAGTAAGTGCTTCATCACGTACATTTGGAATATCACGAGTAATCTCCTCAACACCATGTTTTAGCTCTCTAGCTTCACACTCTTTTTCATAAACATGAACTGAAGTGAATGAGTCGTTACGAATCATCTTTTCAGAAATTACGATTGCATCCTCAAAGTTATAACCATTCCAAGGCATGAAAGCGACCATAGCATTAATACCAAGTGCTAACTCACCTTGATCCATATTTGGTCCATCTGCTATAACCATACCAGCATGAACTTTATCACCTTTGTGAACAATAGGTTTTTGAGAAAAAGTTGTATTTTGATTCGTTCTTAAGTTCTTTTGTAAAGGATAATAATCTATAAATGCACCGTTATCATCTCTACCCATCACATAAATATGTTTAGCATCAACTTTTTCAACTATACCAGCGCGATCAGCTTTAATACACTCCCAACTATCACGAGCAACAAGTTTTTCAATACCTGTCCCTACCATTGGAGCTGTTGGACGTAAAAGAGGAACTGCTTGGCGTTGCATATTTGAACCCATTAGAGCACGATTTGCATCATCATGTTCTAAGAAAGGAATAAGTGAAGCAGCAACACCAACAACCATACTTGAAGATAGATCTCTTAAAGTAGCTTCAGTAGGTGATTTAAGCATAACTTCACCATCTTGACGAATCTCAACTAACTGCTCTGTAAAATTACCATTTTCATCAACAGCATTTGAAGCTGCAGCAATAACTTTACCCTCTTCTTGAGTAGCTGTTAAATATACAACTTCTTTAGTAACTACACCATTTTCAACTACATTGTATGGAGCTTCAATAAAACCATGCTCATTAACTTTTGAGTACATAGCAAGTGTATTAATAAGACCAATATTTTGACCCTCAGGAGTTTCAATTGGACATATACGACCATAGTGAGTTGGATGTACATCACGAACTTCAAAACCAGCTCTCTCTTTAACAAGTCCACCTTCACCTAGTGCTGAAAGACGACGCTTATGTGTAACTTCAGAAAGTGGATTAGTCTGATCCATAAACTGTGAAAGTTGTCCAGATGAGAAAAATTCCATAATTGTAGAAGTAATCATTTTAGAGTTGATAAGATCATGAGGCATTAACTCACTCATAGGTCCACTCATAATAGATAACTTATCACGAATAGCTTTTTGCATTTTAACAAGCCCATTATGTAACTCATTACCTAAAAGCTCACCAATTGATCTAATTCTTCTGTTACCTAGGTGATCACGATCATCAATATGACCTTGACCATTTTTAACTTTAATAACATACTGAACAGAAGCGATAATATCTTCATTAGTTAAAATTGTTACATATTCTGGTACATTAAGATTTAGTTTGTGATTCATTTTCATACGACCAACACGAGTAAGATCGTAACGCTCAGGATCAAAGAAAAGTTGACGAACAAATGTATGTGCAGCTTCTTTAGTTACTGGTTCACCTGGTCTCATTACTTTATAGATACGAATAGCAGCTAAATCATTCTCATCTTCAACTTCTTCCAACTGTTTAAGTAGTTTAAGAGAATCAACATCAGCTATAAAAGAGTTAATAATTGAACTATCAACACCGTCAGCTAAATCATTAGCAATTATGATCTCTTTAATATCTAGTTCTGAAAGTTTTTTAAGTTTAGTCTCATCAAGAGGGCTCATAGTGTCAAAAAGAACTTCACCAGTTTCTGGATCTATAATAGGTTCAGCTAGGTATCTCTCCATTAAAACTTCAATAGGGTATTGAATAGCTTTAAGTCCATCTTCTTGAAGTTTTTGAGCTTTTTTAGTTGACAATCTTTTACCAGTTCCTAAAAGAATTTCGCCATTTTCATCAACTAAATCATAAAGAAGTCTAGAGTTGAACTCATCTGGATTAAAATCTAAAAGATATTTATTATCTTTTAGATTAATCTTTTGAAGTGGGTAAAATAGTTTTAATATATCTTGCTTAGTGTAACCTAAAGCACGGAACATAATAGTTACAGGAACCTTACGACGTTTGTTAATTCTCATATATAGAATATCTTTAGGATCATACTCAAAGTACAACCACGAACCACGATCAGGAATAATTTGACCTGTATAGATCAATTTATTACCAGCTGTAGTTGACTCTTCTTGTTTGAAAATAACACCTGGAGATCTGTGCAGTTGATTAACAACAACTCTCTCAACACCATTAATAATAAATGATGTTCTTTCAGTCATTAGAGGAATATCGCGAACAAATATACTCTGCTCTTTAATATCTTGAACACCTTTTTTCTCTTTAGTATTTTCATCACGGTCCCAAAGAACTAAACGAGTTTTCATGCGAAGTGATACAGAGTAAGTTAGACCTCTCTCCATACATTCACGTACAGTATATTTAGGTTTACCAACTTCACTTCCAACATACTCTATTGTAAGTCTGTTTTGTACATCATGTACAGGGAAAACTGATTGAAAAACTTTTTCTATTCCACTATTTTTACGATCTTTTTCATTCATCATTAAAAAAGTGTCATAAGAGTTTTGTTGCAATTGCAGTAAGTTTGGCACATCAATTTGCTGAGCGTTTTTTGTAAAGTCTACGCGAAGACGATTTCCGGAATGTAACGTATTTAACATATATATACCTCTGTTGAAGTTTGTAAGTAATTAGAATCTAATTACTTCAGTGCATACTCTAGTACAAGCGTCCTTGTACCTAAAACGAGCGAAGGGCACTTTCTTAGACTGAGTATTTCAGCCTAAAAAAGCACCCGGATATAAGGGAGATAAACTCCCTTTTCTTAAGTTGTTAAACTTATTTAAGTTCAACAGAAGCGCCAGCTTCCTCAAGTTGTTTTTTAGCTTCTTCAGCATCTTCTTTAGAAGCAGCTTCTTTAATAGTTGTAGGAATTCCATCAACAGCAGCTTTTGCTTCTTTAAGTCCAAGACCTGTAATAGCACGAACAGCTTTAATAACGTTAATTTTTTTCTCACCAGCACCAGTAAGTATAATATCAAACTCAGTTTGCTCTTCAGCAGCTTCGCCACCTGCAACTGCTCCACCAGCAACTGCAACAGGTTGTGCAGATACTCCAAATTTTTCTTCAAACTCTTTTACAAGCTCAGAAAGCTCTAATACAGAAAGGTTAGAAATAAATTCTAATACGTCTTCTTTAGTTGTTGCCATTTTATATTCCTTTTTTAGTACAATTTATTTAATTAAATTGTTTATATATTTAATAGTTTTAGTATTTAAAACTACGCTTCCTCTTTTTGTTGTCTAAGTGCGTCTAGACCGATCGTAAAGTTTGCAACTGGAGCCATCCATGTAGCAGCAAGCATACCAAGAAGTTCTTCACGTCCTGGAAGTTTAGCAAATGCTTGAACTTTAGCAGCATCACTAGCTTCGCCATCAATATAAGCAGATCTAATTGAAAAGCTATCTTTATTAGATGTTGCAAATTCTGATGCGATTTTAGATGCTGAAATAGCATCTTCGCCCCAGATAAAAATGTTAGTATCTACTAATGAGATACCTTCAAGTTCACAATTTTTAAGAGCAATAGTAGCAAGTGTATTTTTAGCAACTTGTACTTTAACATCTTTTTCACGAGCAGATTTACGTAAAGTCTCTAAATCAGAAACAGTAGAACCTCTATAATCACAAACAACTACAGCAGTAGCTGTTTTAAATTCATTAGTTAATTGTTCAATAACTTGTGCTTTTTGTGTTTTTGTCATAATTTCTCCTTTCCAGACGTACTTCAAACAAGAGTGAGTAGTTCACATTAAAGCAGATGCTTCTTATTATCTCCAGCCCATTAGATAAAGCAGATATTTACAAATAATGTAATACCTAAACAAAAAAATAAAAAATTTCTTTGTTTAAATATTAACCAGCGTCACCGCTAGTTAAATAAATTATTTAATATCAGCTAATTCTGAAAGATCAAATCTTACAGCAGGACTCATAGTTAAACTAAGAGCTGCATTAGTAATGTAACGACCTTTTGCAGATGCAGGTTTTTGCTTATTAATAGCACCAACAAATGAGTTAATATTTTCAGCAATTTTTTCAGCAGTAAAGCTTATTTTACCAATACCAGCATGAATATTACCTTTTTTATCTACTCTAAATGCTACTTGACCACCTTTAACATTGTTAACAGCAGTTGCAACATCTGGAGTTACAGTTCCAGTTTTAGGGTTAGGCATAAGACCTTTTGGTCCTAAAATACGACCAACTTTACCAACTAGACCCATACAATCAGGTGCAGCAACAACGATATCGAAGTTAAATATACCCTCTTTAATTTGATCAACTAAGTCATCAGTACCAACGATATCAGCACCAGCAGCTTTAGCTTCATCAGCCTTAACACCTTTTGCAAATACTGCAACACGTACAGTTTTACCAGTACCATTTGGAAGTACTATTGCACCACGTACCATTTGATCAGCGTGACGAGGATCAACATTTAAGTTCATTGCGATCTCAACTGTCTCATCAAATTTTGCTGATTTAAGTTCTTTTAATAAAGCGGCAGCTTCATTAACAGAATATTTTTTTTCACTATCTATTTTCTCAATAAGTTGTTTATAACGTTTACTTGCCATTTTGAGTTCTCCATCATTTAAGAATTTCTGCCACAAAGTTTTAAATCATTGTGGTCGATGATTTGTTTAAAGTAGTTAAAACTACTCTGCTATTTCGATACCCATTGAACGAGCTGAACCAGCAATAATATTTGCTGCCATTTCTTCATCATCAGTATTTAAATCAGCAATTTTAAGTGCTACAACTTCCATTAGTTGTGCTTTAGTGATTTTTGCCACTTTGTTTGTAAGTGGATTATCGGTACCTTTTTTAATACCTGCTGCTTTCATTAAAAGAGCAGATGCTGGTGGTTGTTTAGTAATAAAAGTAAAACTTCTATCAGCATAAACTGTAATTATTGTAGGGATTTTGAACCCCATTTTATCTTTTGTTTTTTCATTGAATGCTTTACAGAATTCCATGATATTAACACCACGTTGACCTAGTGCCGGACCTACTGGAGGAGCCGGATTTGCTTTACCAGCTTCGATTTGAAGATTGATATAACCTGTTACTGCTTTTGCCATTTGTTACCTTTCTTATTTGAGATTAAATTATTTTTTCTACTTGCGTATAAGAGATATCTACTGGAGTACCTCTACCAAAGATAGAAACATTAAGTTTTAAACTTCCATGTTCCATATCAAACTCTTCTACAGCTCCGGTAAAGTTAGCAAACGGTCCTTCAATAATACGAACCATCTCTGCAACTTCAAAGTAAACTTTAGGTTTTGGAGCTGCTCTATTTTCCATACGATCCAAGATAACACCAATATCGTGCTCACTCAATGGAGTAGCTATTTTACCCTCACCAATAAAACCAGAAACTTTTGGAACTGATTGTATCATGTGCTGAACTTGAGTATTAAGATCAATTCTTGCAAAAACATAACCAGAGTATAAAGATCTCTCAGTTATTTTTTTCTCACCATTTTTAACTTCAACTACATCTTCAGTAGGAACAATAACATCTGTTATTTGCTCTTGTAAAGAGTGCTCTTCTATTAAGTTTTCAATAGCAGCTTTAACTTGACGTTCGCCACCATAAGTTTGAATTGAGTACCATTCGTGTGCCATCTAATCTCCTAAGATAAAAATGCAGAGATAGTTGATGACATAATAAGATCAACTAGAGCTAAAAATAGAGTAACAAATGTTACCACCATGAAAACTGCAAAAAAAGCTTGTTTAACTTGTGCTTTTACTGGAAAAATTACTTTTGTTAACTCTAATTTAGAGTTCTTATAATAGGTCATAAAACCACTCATTTGCTTTCCTTTTAATTTAAATTTTCTATACAATAACTCTCTTAAGAGTTACTAATAAAAAATTTGTGGCAGGCGAAGAGGGACTCGAACCCACAGCCATCGGATTTGGAATCCGGCGCTCTACCATTGGAGCTATTCGCCTAAAAAGTAAGTGAAGCATAACTTCACTTACAACTAAAGAGTGAAACTTAAAGTTTCATCTCTTTGTGTTCTGTATGCTCACGACACCATTTACAGTATTTTTTTACTGAAAATTTTTCTGTATGAGTCTTTTTATTTTTTGTTGTGTGATAGTTACGACGTGTACACTTCTCACAACCTAAATGTATATTTTCTCTCATATTACTAAGCTATAATTGTACTTACAACACCAGCACCAACAGTTCTTCCACCCTCACGGATAGCGAAACGAGTACCTTCTTCTAGTGCGATCGGAGCAATAAGCTCAGCAGTAATTGTTACATTATCACCTGGCATAACCATTTCTGTACCTTCTGGTAAAGTAATAGCACCAGTAACATCAGTAGTACGTACGTAGAACTGAGGACGGTAATTTGAGAAGAATGGTGTATGACGACCACCCTCATCTTTACTTAATACATAAATTTCACCTGAAAATTTAGTATGTGGAGTAATTGAACCTGGCTTACATAAAACTTGTCCACGTTGAACATCGTCTTTATCAATACCACGAACTAAAATACCACAGTTATCACCAGCAACAGCTTGATCCATTTCCTTACGGAACATTTCAATACCAGTTACAGTTGTTTTAACTGTATCTTTAATACCAACGATTTCAATCTCTTCACCCATGTTAATTGTACCACGGTCAATTTTACCAGTTACAACTGTACCACGACCTGAGATAGAGAAAACATCTTCAACAGGCATTAAGAAATCTTGATCTGTATCACGTTCTGGATCAGGAATGTATGCATCAACTTCAGCCATAAGCTTTTTGATTTTTTCAGACCACTCACCAAGAGTACCAGTTTTAGCTTCTTCAAGAGCTTTAAGAGCTGAACCTGCAACGATTGGAGTATCATCACCAGGGAACTCGTATTGGTCAAGTAGCTCACGGATTTCCATCTCTACTAATTCCATTAACTCTTCATCATCAACCATATCTTCTTTGTTCATGAAAACAACGATATATGGAACACCAACTTGGCGTGAAAGAAGAATATGCTCACGAGTTTGAGGCATAGGACCATCAGCTGCAGAAACAACTAGAATAGCACCATCCATTTGAGCAGCACCAGTAATCATGTTTTTAACGTAATCAGCATGTCCTGGACAGTCAACGTGTGCATAATGACGGTTGTCTGTTTCATATTCAACATGAGAAGTTGCAATAGTAATACCACGTTCTCTCTCTTCAGGAGCATTATCAATTTGATCATAATCCATAAGTTCTGCACCATTTGTTACAGCAAGAACTGCAGTAATTGCAGCTGTTAAAGTAGTTTTACCATGATCAACGTGACCGATTGTACCGATATTTACGTGCGTTTTATTCCGCTCGAATTTTTCTTTAGCCATTGTGTCCTCCGACTTTATTTTGTTTAATTTGACTGGGATTATACCAAAAAATTGTTTAACATAGCTTAGACTCCAAATATTTTATAAATATATGGAGCCCACAAGCGGAATTGAACCGCTGGCCTCTTCCTTACCAAGGAAGTGCTCTTCCTCTGAGCTATGCGGGCAAATAGTTAAATTATCTGTTTAAACTGAATAAATTCAATTAAATCATAAAACAATTTTATGTATAAACTATAATAATATTTTTTAGGGAAGCTTAATAAAACCAAAATTTGGTATTTGTTTGAAGAATAAATATTTATAAATGAATATCGTACTTCAGCTCCCAGATCATTGATGGAGCGGGAGACGAGATTCGAACTCGCGACACCCTGCTTGGAAGGCAGGAACTCTAGCCACTGAGTTACTCCCGCATCAATATGGTGGTGGGAGAAGGATTCGAACCTTCGAAGACGTAGTCAGCGGATTTACAATCCGCCCTCGTTGGCCACTTGAGTATCCCACCGTATAAATATTTTATATTCTGGTCTAACACTGTTTCTAATAAATCAATTTCAATGGTGCCGTCACCAAGAATCGAACTCGGGGCCTCATGATTACAAATCATGTGCTCTACCATCTGAGCTATAACGGCTTACTTTTGCTAATAAATTTTAGAAGCAAAGTCCACTTGAAATTGGAGTGTGATTATAGTGCTTTTTATTTTCAATGTCAAGTTTTTGATATAATTCTTTAAAAAAAAGGGTTTATTTGATCTATATACTATTTTCTCCTGCTGAAGCAAAGCACTTTGGTGGCGACTCAAAGCAACTAAATAATGACATACTTTTTGGCTTAGACAAGAGCAAAGATATATTAAAAAAATACAATAACGTAATAAAAAACAATAAATTAAATGAACTTTCAGAGCTCTTTGGCTTTAAAAAAGAGAGTGATATAGTTAAATATAGTGTTGATATTTTTAACTCTAAAACGATGAGTGCCATTGAGCGATATAATGGTGTTGCTTATGACTACTTAGATTTCAACTCACTTAACTCAACTGAAAAAGAGTATATAAACTTTCATACGCTTATTTTTTCTAATCTTTTTGGTGTACTTAGAGCAGATGATAAAATTCCACTCTATAAAATTAAACAAGGAAACTCTATTGAAGACATTAAACCTGAGAAATATTACAATCCAATTTTAAAAGATAAACTAGACAATCTACTAAAAAGTGTTGAAGTGTTAGACCTACGTGCTGGTTATTACGATAAATTCTATAAAGTAACACAAAATTATACAACTATGAAGTTTTTAAAAGATGGGAAAGTTGTAAGCCATTTTGCCAAAGCTTATAGAGGTTTAGTACTAAGAGCTATGGCTAAAGCTAAAATAAGCTCTTTAGCCGAGCTCTCTTCGCTATATATAGATAATGTAGTAGTTCATGATATTAAAGTTATTAAAAATAAAACGGAGATCACTTTTAATATTTTAACGTGAGAAGCTGAGTCCAAATGAGGCTTTAGTCACCTCTTTATTATATGTATTTAAACTCTCTCCATAACCCTGGAATGCTTTAACAAACCAATACATCTCATCAACACCAATAATTGGGTATGAATACGAAAGTTCAGCTGCACCAAATCCTGTAGCTGGATTCATTCTAAACATTGTTCTCACGACACTTTTTCCATTAACAAAATTTAGTTTTAATTCACCATGACCTAAATAATCAAGTAGATCGGGATTATAATCTCTTCCTATTGGATACTCCTCTCCACTTGGAAGACGTGCCCATAGTTTCAGACCAACAAAAAGTGACTCTTTTTGAAACATAAATTCAGAAGATAAGAAGTTCCACGATCTCTCAGAGTAACCACCTTCACCATTTGACTCATGCTCCATAGCTACTTTCACATAGTTAAGACCAATATCATTTTTATTAACCATAGGAATAGTCATAAAAAATTCTGGATTATAGTTGCTTGCTCTAAAATACGCTGAAGCTGCGTATGCTTGCCAAAATGTGTGCTGTGTATATGCAACACTATAAAGCTCACCCCAACCAAGAAGGTCATAACCTAAGTCCATTCTAAGTGATATTTGAAACTCTAACTCCATATTACTAGGCTCAATTCCACTTCTACCTACATCATAATTATTAGTGAAGTTATAAGATGCAGGTAAAAGGTAGTTAACATCGTAAGCTTTAAAACCAAAGTTACCTTTATTTATAGCATTTAATGTATTCATATCATTAGCACTAATTGGTTTAGTAAATTTTTCTCTAACTTTATTTAGCTGAGTCTGTTTATCACTTATTGATTCTTCATGGTAGCCTATAGCTGATGTACGATACCAATAAGCAGCTTTTTTATGATCTTCTTTAATACCATAGCCATTTTCATACATAGTTGCTATATAATAAGCAACATCACGATCAGCACTCTCTTCTTCAAGCTCTTGAAAAATTTTAAAGGCTTTTTTGTACTCTTTATTATCGTAAGCAACTTTAGCATCATAAAAAGATGCAGAAAAAGAGAAACTAACAATTACAAACAACAAAACTATAAAATGCATTTTATTCCTTTATGGTAACATTCTTTAAAATTAAAATAAATGAGAACAGATGGTACCTATTAATCAACAAAGTGTCAAGAAAAGCATAAATAACAATCTTGCAGTAATGCTATATTTTAGCTCTCCTTCGTGCAGTGTTTGCCATGATCTAAAACCAAAAATTTTTAAGGCTATAGAAGATAATTTTGATGAGTTTACTGTACTTGATATAAATATTGAAGAGAATAGAGAGTTAGCGATCGAATATGAGATCTTTGCAATGCCTACAGTGTTAATATTTTTAGACTCAAAAGAGTTTGTAAGAAAGAGTAGAAACATGAGTGTACAAGAAGTTATAAAAGAGATCAAAAGACCCTATGACATTATGATGTCATAGGGTAATAATTTAGCTTGAACTATTGAGCAATAATATTAAACTTATCCTCAACACACTTAACATAGTCACCCTCTTTAAAAGCTGTGTATGGTGTTTGATAGTTTACAAGTTGACAACTATATGAGCGTCCATCTTCACTAACAGAACTCCAACTCCAGTCCTCTTCCCAATAAATTGGTAAGGCAGCTGAGCTATCACTTGAAAACTGTTTCATATTAGAACAACCTAGTACCTCATCAGAAGCTATTTTTACTCCTAAGTATGAAGCGAACTCTTTATAGTAACTTATTCTATTTAGCGACTGCGCAACTTCGACACTACCTCCACACTCTACTCCACCATTTATAATATTTGTTGTAACACCAAAACCATTTGTTAAACCGTTACTAATATCGTGCTGATTTGGTACCCAAGTTCCATCTACAACATGAAGCATACTAGGCTTCGGTGGTTGAGGGTAAACAAAAAAGAACACTGCACTTGCTAAGTTATACCATGTATCTGCTACTAATTCAGGGTTATCAAGTAGAGTTCTTACACTACCTGTCATCGCCTCAGAGAATGGACCATAGTTATAGTTATAGCTCAACTGTTTTGCACCTCTTCCAAAGTAACTTTTATAATCACCATCTTTGTCTACACCACACTCCCAAGTTTGACCTTGCCATGTAGTAGGATCACACTCACTATTGTAACCACCTTTCATATCTTCACTCCAACCCATCTCTCTTACATGAACTAGACCTTGTCTAAACTCAGGTATCTCTATATTTGGAGTATGTCCACCTGTCTCTTGTGTAAAGTGTGCAAACATAGTTGTAAGTGACACTTTACATATCTGTTCAGAGTCTCTACCATCACTATAGTCTGAACAAAATGATGGAAATTTTCCTACAGCTTTTAAAAAGTTTTCATAACTGTACTCAGGTGCTCTTTGAGGGAACAGATAGTCCCAATCACTCTGAGCAACAATACTCTCAACTCTTTTAACATTAGCAGGGTTTGCAAAACGCAATGGTGCTATTTTTTCTACCTCTTCATTACTAATAGTTGCAATAGAAGCTTTAACAATATCCAACTCATCGTTAGAAGTTAAAGCTATCTCTTTTTCAAGTAAAGCCTCTCTACTTAAAACTATTTCACCATCACTCTGAGCAACATCAGCAGGAACAACTTCTTGTTCTTGCTCTACAACAGGAGTAACAGCTTGAGTGTCGCTTACTACTTTCCAAGGTCCCCACTGCTCAGTTCCGGGTTTATTACCTTGTGTCCACCATGAAGCTTTATATTTAACTCCATTAAAAACAACAACTTCTCCACCAACATATACAGTTGTTGCACTCCAAGTTCCACTATCAATAACTTCTTCAGCACTCTCTTCTGATTCACTTGACGTAGTATCATCTTCAACTATAACTTCTTCTTCAACAGGTGTAGTATTATCAGCTACTGTACTATTTTGCGTTACTTTCCAAGGACCCCACTGCTCAGTTCCTGGTTCATTACCTTGTGTCCACCATGACGCTTGATAGTTAGTACCATTATGTGCTACAACATTACCTTGTGTATAAACCTTTGTAGAGTCCCAAGCTATAGCACTTTGCTGATCTTCTTGAGCCTCTGTTTCATTAGAAGTAGTATCTTCTTGATATACTTCTTCATTATCTACTATATCATCTTGTGGTGTTGTAGAATTTTGTGAGCCATTTACAGTTATACCATCTGGATAAAATCCCTCATATATTACATTTAAAAGCTCAACATCACTACCTTTAGGTGCATCAGATGAAAGTTCCCAAATAATTACACCACCTAACTCATTATCGTTAACATAGTCCACTTTTGCTAACAGAGACCTAGTATCTTCATATGTATACATTTCACCTTTTTCTTTACTATAAACGTATGGAACCATAGAGTATTCATCAAAATATTTTTTATAACTAGGATCTTTCAACATCTCTAATACATGGTAATATGGATTAATACCTGCTGCTACTCCTCCGTCCCAGATTCCTGCTGCTCCACCTTGAGCAGTTGCAAAAAGTCCTGGTAAGTTCTCATTAAGTGCGTCACTCTGAACACCTTTCCATCCTCTTGAGTAAAATGGTGAACCTATAATTAATTTCTTCTTATCAATACCTAAAGATACAAATTTATTTATTACTGCATCTATATTTAAGTTATCAGGTGCACTTGGATTTGCATACAGAGCACTTTGATGATTTGTAACACCATCCCAAGCTCCATGCATATCATAAGTCATTATATTTATAAAGTCCAAATACGGTGCATATTTTACAGGCTGAATAAAATCAATTTTGTCAAAACCTGCACTAACTGCTGCAGTTAGTTGATAATACTTACCATCTTCTTCACTAGCTTTACTTAAATGTTCGCGTAATGTTTTAAGTAAAAGAGTAAATGTTTCTCTTTCACTATCATCAGCGCTAGGCGTACCTTGGTCATTTGTATTATCCGTTAGATCAGGTGCTCTGTATGAGCCTGGGTACTCCCAGTCTATATCAACACCATCCATCTTATGTTCTCTTACATATTGTATAACACTAGAAGCAAATTTATCACGAGCCTCTTGAGTAGCTGCTACATCATGAAAATTACCTGATTGTGACCAACCACCTATTGAGACCATAACAGAAAGGTGAGGGTAATCAGTTTTAAGTTTTTCAAATTGACCTAAATTACCTTTGTACTCACTATCCCACGCTTCACCATGAGTAACTTCTACCGCTGCATACTTATCAAAATGATCTATTAAACCATCTTTGATAGTTGCGAATGCATAGTTTATATGCGTTATTTTTTCAAACTGTACATTTGCTGGAACATAATTTTGATGTCCACTATAAATCCCCCACTCTGGAAAATAACCTACAATTTTTTTCATTGAGTCTAACTCAACTTTTGTAGGTGACGCCATAAGTGCAGAAGCTGCAACTACTGAAAACAAAATTCCTTTTGCTAATCTACTATTTAACATAATAATCACCTCTAATTTTTAAGATGCCAAAGTATACGATTAATACAAAAAGTTAATAAGAGCATCTGAAAAAACTTTTTTTTTAAGAATGCCTAGCTATAAGACGGATATAATTAGCCATGTTATTTTATGAATATTTAAAATCTTGTAGAGAGAAGTTTAATCTTACTCAAGAAGAACTTACCAATGAACTATATAACTCTCATGATGAATTTAAAGCACTTGACATGGTTACTGTTAGCAGATGGGAGAGAGGTGTGACTCATCCTAGCACTTTAAGAAAAAAACTAATCCTAAAACTTTTTCAAAAATACTCACACTCTACTTTTGCATGTTTCGATCACTTAAGTGTCTTAGAAATTGAGAGGAAAATATGTGAACTTGGTATAAATAATCTATTTAAAAAAACAAAACATCATATAGTTAAATTTCCTGTAGATATTGTTGAAGCTGATCAAGTTAAAATTTTAAATATTAAAGAGAGTGAACACTACGATAACTATATTAATATTATTAGCAAACTTATCTATAAACTAACAGATAGTACTGTACATATTAATCCAAATAATTTTAAAGAGTGGGCACTATGCAGTAGTTCACTCTTTCTAATTTCAGTCTATCAAGACCAATTTTTTGGATTCTCATTCAGTATAAGACTTAAAAAAGATATTTTTGAAAAAATTATGAACTTTGAGATGAGTGAAAAAGATATACACAAAGAGCATTTAGCATCAGTAGATGAGAAAGGTTGTATATATTTTCTAGGTTTTTTTGCTGTAAGTGAGCTAAGCTCTTCTCTTCTTATGCTTAGAAACTACGCCAACTTTATAGCAAATGAAAGATATATTCTTTCATATGGTCGTGTAACAAAAACCAAAGAGGGCATAAAACTGGTTACAACTATTGGTCTTAAAAAATACAAAAGTTTTACAGAAAATAAAAATACACAAGTGAGCTACAGAGGAGTAAACTCAGATGTTTTACTAAATGAGACTCTTCTGAAAATTATCTTTAAAAAATAACTTATATAAATTACATAAATGCGATCAATGAAGCAGTAACTGCAACATTTAGTGATTCTACACCTCGTCTCATAGTTATTTTTACTTTTGAAGTTGCGAGAGTTTCTAACTCATGTGAAATACCTTCACTCTCGTTTCCTAAAATAAAAATAGAGCGATCAGAAGTTTTTAATTCTCGTAACTCATTAGTTGTATCAAGTGAGAGTGCATAAATTTCACTATCATTAAACTTATGTAGTTCATCTTCTAGCTCACTACAATAAAGAATATCAATCTTGAACATTGTCCCTGCACTTGCTTTCATAACTAAAGGTGAAAGTTTTACAGAAGTTTTTTTAGGAAGTATGATCGCATCAATATTGCCAGCGGCAGCACTTCTTATGATCATTCCTAAATTTTGTGGGTTTTGAATAGACTCTAGTGCTAAAAGTTTATATGTTTTAGGTTCTGTTTTTAAATACTCATCTACACTTTTATAGTTTTTAGTGACCACATCAATAGCAACACCTTGGTCTTGTGCACTATTTTTAGAGATTCTACTTAATGACTTGTTGTCATGGTATTTTATATCTATACCTCTTTGTTCACAAAGAGTTTTTATTTTAACTATTACATCTTCATCTCTATTTGATGTAGACAGATGTACTTTAAAAACTTCACAATTTTCATCTTCTAAGACTTCAACTGCTACATTTCTTCCATATAGAGTTATAAGAGAGTCAAAAAACTTTTTTCTCTCTAAGTACTCTGGTGAGTCTTCTTTATGCTGTAATTTTTTCAACTATTGCCTTTGCTTCAAAACCGAATTTTTTAAATAGGAGTCCAGCTGGAGCTGAAGCTCCAAAACTATCCATACCTATAACTTCATCTGCAAAACGGTACCACTCTAAGCCACGAGCAGCTTCGATCGCAACTCTTTTAGTGTTTGGTTTTATTATACTATCTATATAGCTTTTATCTTGTTCTATTAAAAGATCATAACATGGTACACTCACAACATTAGCTTTTTTACCATTTGCATTTAACTCATCTTTTACATTAAGAGCTAGTTCTACTTCACTACCACTTGCTATGATCGTAAATTCTGCATTAGCATCTTCACTAATTAAGTAACCACCATTTGCAACACTACCTGCGATCGCAGCTGGAATTTGAGCTAAGTTTTGGCGTGAACATACGAAAGCAGAAGGTGATTTTTTCATATCTAGCGCTTTTTTCCAACACTCAACATTTTCAGATCCATCTGCAGGACGATAAACATAGAAGTTAGGAAGTGCACGGAACTGACTTAAGTGCTCTATTGGTTGGTGAGTTGGTCCATCTTCACCTACTCCTATACTATCATGTGTCCAGATATAGAAGTTTTGAATTCCACTAAGTGCAGCTATTCTACATGCAGGTTTCATATAGTCACTAAATACAAAGAATGTAGCAGCAAAAGTTCTAAGAGGTCCATAAAGGCTCATAGCATTTGAGATTGCACCCATAGCATGCTCACGAATTCCAAAGTATATATTTTTACCTTTTGGAAATATACCCATATCATTTAAAGTACTTTTGTTTGATGGTCCAAGGTCTGCACTTCCACCTATGAAACCAGGAATAGCAGTTGCAATCGCATTAAGAATTTTACCATTTGTGTTTCTTGTTGCATCAGCTTTATCAAATGTAGGCCACTGAATTCTTGAGTAGTCGGCGTTCATTAAAGCACTGTAAGCTTCATTTTGCTCAACTAGTGGTAGCGTTTTATGTGAATGAATCCACTCCCTCTCTGCTAAATCACCGCTCTCGATCGCACATCTAAAACGTACAAGTACATCTTCATCAACATGGAACTTAAGTTCAGGATCAAACCCTGCCTTTTTCTTAGAAGTTGCAATTTCGTCATCTCCAAGAGGTGCACCATGAGACTTATGTGAGCCCTCCATTTTATCTGCACCTTTTGCGATCGTAGTGTTCGCAATTATTAACACTGGTTTTTTAATCTCTTTAGCTTTTGTGATCGCAGAATCAATCTCTTCAAAATCATGACCATCAATTTCGATTACTTCCCATTGCTGAGACTCAAAACGTTTTGTAATATCTTCACTTATACTAAGGTCAGTTGATCCCTCGATCGTAATTCTATTTGAGTCATAAATAAGAACTAAGTTCTCTAGCTTGTTGTGACCTGCAATCGAACATGCTTCGTAACTTATGCCCTCTTCTAAATCACCATCACCACAAAGACAGTAAACATTATGATCAATTAACTTAGCAGTTTCAGAGTTTAGTTGAGCTGCACAAAATTTTGAAGCCATTGCGAAACCAACGGCATTTGCAACACCTTGACCAAGTGGTCCTGTTGTAATTTCGATCCCCTCTGTATGACCAAACTCAGGATGACCGGGAGTTTTAGAGTCTAACTGACGGAAGTTTTTAAGATCTTCGATCTGTAAACCATAACCCCAAAGGTAGTAAAGTGAGTAGATAAGACCAGTTGCATGACCGCCACTAAAAACTATACGATCACGGTTAAGCCAGTTAGGGTTTTTAGGGTTATGAGTCATATGCTCACTTAAAACTGTAGCTATATCTGCTAAGCCCATTGGTGCACCTGGATGTCCACTATTTGCACTTTGTACCATATCAGCGCTCAAGAATCTTATCGTATCAGCCATTTTTTGACGCATTACATTACTCATTATTTTTCCTCAATTTATTTATTATAAGATAATTCATATTTGAAACTCATAATAATTCTTAACTATGTTTATTATACAACGATTTTATAATATAAAATTTAAACTCAATAATAACAGTAAAGGTTTTATACTCTAATGGATAAAGCAGTCCTATATGTGCTGATGTACTGCTTCAATGATGCTTATCATTACTATTGTATTTATGGTGGTAGTTAGTTTTGATGTTTAAACAAGGAATTTACTCAACTTTCGCACATAGATTTCAATAAATCCACGAACTAAAATTGAATATTAAAGCCCATAAATAGCCACTTTTCAGTATAATTTCATCACAACAATCAATAATAAAGAAGGTGTTTTTAT
>WTBY01000051.1 GCA_013138865.1 Helicobacteraceae bacterium
CAAGAGATGTGAGCATAGCTTTCGCCAATGAGCTTTCAATGATATGTGACAAGTTAGATATTAATGTTTGGGAATTGATTACTTTGGCTAATCGCCACCCCAGAGTTAATATTTTACAACCAGGGCCGGGTGTAGGTGGACATTGTATTGCGGTTGACCCTTGGTTTATTGTGTCCAAGACACCTGAGCAAGCGCAGTTAATTCATACCGCAAGAAAAGTAAATGATTCAAAACCTGATTGGGTTGTGAATAAGGTTAAGCAAGCGATTGGTGAATATTTAGTTGCCAACCCCAGTAAAACAGCAAAAGATATTTCAATTGCATGTTTCGGCTTGGTATTTAAGCCTGATATCGATGATTTGCGTGAAAGTCCTGCATTAAATATTACTCAATTAATCTCCAAATTTCACCCTGGCCGGTTACTGGCTGTTGAACCAAATATAGATGAATTGCCCGATTCTCTGATTGACGCAGTAGAGCTAATAAACATTGATGAGGCATTAAGCACAGCAAATATTATTTTGATGTTAGTTGATCATAAGGAATTTATTGGACTTAAATTTGATAATGACAAAACTGCTATTGATACAAAGGGAATTTTGTTGCCACAATCAACTAAGCCAATACATAATTAGACATGAATATTTTTTGGATTAATTAAATGACATCTATTTTATCTTTAATCGGTCGAGACAAAGAGTTATTTACAACAGACATAGAGCGTAACGAAGCAGAACTTAAAAAAATCATCTCTTCAGCATCATTTTTGGTACTTGGTGCTGCGGGTTCAATTGGGCAAGCTGTTACTAAAGAAATATTCAAGCGCAATCCAAATAAGCTACATGTGGTTGATATTAGCGAGAACAATATGGTCGAACTGGTGCGCGATTTACGTAGTTCATATGGATATATTGATGGCGACTTTCAAACATTTGCATTAGATATTGGCTCAGTAGAATATGATGCTTTTATAAAGACGGATGGAAAATATGACTATGTCTTAAATTTATCTGCACTCAAGCATGTAAGAAGTGAAAAAGACCCTTTTACTTTGATGCGTATGATTGATGTCAATATATTCAATACCGAAAAAACGATTAAACAATCAATTGAAAGTGGGGTGAAGAAATATTTCTGTGTATCTACCGATAAGGCGGCTAATCCAGTTAATATGATGGGGGCATCTAAACGTATTATGGAGATGTTTTTGATGCGCCGTAGTTTGGATATACCAATTTCAACAGCCAGATTTGCTAATGTAGCTTTTTCAGATGGTTCCTTACTTCATGGGTTTAATCAGCGGATTCAAAAAAGACAGCCGATTGTTGCACCGCAAGATATTAAACGTTATTTTGTTACGCCAAAAGAATCAGGTGAACTCTGCCTGATGAGCAGTATATTTGGAGAAAACAGAGACATCTTCTTCCCTAAACTAAGTGAACAGTTACATCTGATCTCATTTTCTGAGATAGCGGTTAAATATCTGGAACAATTAGGATATGAACCTTATCTTTGTTCATCCGAAGATGAAGCTAGAACGTTAATTGAAACATTACCAGAGCAAGGAAAGTGGCCTTGTTTATTTGTTGATAGTGATACAACGGGTGAAAAAGATTTTGAAGAATTTTTTACTGATGAAGAAACACTTGATATGGAAAAATACTATAATTTAGGCATCATCAAAAATGATCCAAATTATAGTGAGGCGGATTTGGAATTTTTTGAAAAAAATATTAATAAATTCAAACAACGTCAAAGTTGGACAAAAGAACATATTGTCCAACTGTTTTTTCGAATGATACCGGATTTCGCCCATAAAAATATGGGTAAATACCTTGATAGTAAAATGTAGTAGGCTGTGATGTTTAGTGACTTAATCAAATTTATCAGGCAGATATATAATACGGAGGATTTTCTACCTTTACACGAACCTGTTTTTTTCGGAAATGAAAAAAAATATCTTAACGAGTGTATAGATTCGACCTTTGTCTCTTCCGTAGGAAAATTTGTTGATCGCTTCGAAGACATGGTGGCTAAATACACAGGTGCAAAATATGCAATAGCTACAGTGAATGGAACAGCCGCTCTTCATATTGCTTTGCAACTTGTCGGCGTTGATAAAAAAAGTGAAGTTATCACTCAGCCTCTATCATTTGTCGCAACTTGCAATGCTATTAGTTATTGTGGCGCAAAACCGGTATTCATTGATGTCGACCGAGATACAATGGGCTTGAGTCCTAAATATCTTTTGAAGTTTCTTAAAGAGCAGACCGTACAAAGAGCTGACGGTTGTTACAATAAAATAACAGGTAAGAGAATTTCAGCTGTCCTCCCCATGCATACTTTTGGACATCCCTGTCGAATAGATGAAATTGCTGCAATTTGTGATGAATACAATATCGTATTGATTGAAGATGCAGCTGAAAGCCTAGGTAGTTTTTATAAAAACAAGCATACTGGTACCTTTGGTCGAATAGCTGCTTTTAGCTTCAACGGCAACAAAACCATTACCACAGGTGGTGGTGGCATGATAGTGACCGATGATCAAACGTTGGCAAAAAGAGCAAAACACATTACCACGACAGCAAAACTGCCTCATTCCTTTGAGTATGATCACGATGAAATCGGCTATAACTATCGACTTCCTAACCTCAATGCAGCCTTGGGCTGTGCTCAAATGGAAACGCTAGAATTTATTTTGCAGAATAAAAGAGAACTTGCTTTGGCGTATGAAAAATTCTTTGAGGGCAGGAAAGTGGATTTTGTCAAAGAAACAGAAAACTCAAAAGCCAACTACTGGTTGAATGCCATCATTCTGACAAGCAATGAAGAAAGGGATCGATTCCTGAAGAGCACTAATGAAGCAGGGATCATGACTCGACCGATCTGGCGGTTGATGAATAGATTAGAGATGTTTAAATCATGTCAAACAGACGAACTAACTAATGCTTATTGGCTTGAAGAACGGGTAGTAAATATTCCAAGTGGAGTGCGCTTGTGAATAAAAAGCTGATTTTGATCGGTGGTGGTGGGCATTGTAAATCATGCATTGATGTCATTGAGCAAGCAGGCCTATATGAAATCTCAGGAATTATCGATAAGCCGGAGAATATTGGTCAGAGTGTCTTAGGTTATGAGGTTATTGGAAAAGATGAACATATTGAAGAGTTAGCGAGTGAAGGTTTTGATTTCTTTATTACAGTTGGACATATAAGAACATCACAAATTAGGCAAAATTTATTTAATGAGCTATTAAGATGCAATGCTAGTATAGCTACAATTATCTCTCCTCGTGCTTATGTTTCTAAACATGCTGTAATAGAAAAGGGCACGATTATTATGCATGATGCCTTGATTAATACAGGTGCTCATATTGGAGAAAATTGTATTATTAACTCGAAAGCACTTGTTGAACATGATGTTGAAGTTGGGAGGCATTGTCACATTTCTACGGGTTCGATTGTTAATGGTGGAGTCGTAATAAATGAAGGATGTTTTTGGGGAAGTAATGCTACTTCAAAAGAATCTATAGTAGTTGGGGCAAACTGTTTTGTTAAAGCGGGTAGTGTTGTAAAGTGAAAACAATATTTGTTAATGACTGGTGTTAAGGTGTAATGGAATCTTCTACAAACAACAAATCAAGATGCGCATTCTTAACAACTATTTATCCCATGCCTCAAAAACATTTGATTGAATTCTTTGATTCACTCGAAAATCAAACCTATTCAAAATTTGATGTAGTAGTGGTAAATGATGGATTTGAGGATTTTGTAAGTATAAAAACAAGATACAAATTGTTAAATATTATAGAGTTGAAATGCTCCGACACTCCGGCTAAAAACAGAGAGTATGGTATAAACTATGCCAAAAACAATGGCTATGAAAAACTTTTGTTCGGTGATAGTGATGATTCTTTTTCAAAGAATAGAGTTAAAATATCATTAGACCTGCTAAATAAGTACGACATTGTTGTAAATGATTTGTCATTATTCAGTAATGAAGGGCTTTATGACGTTAAATATATATCGAATCGGTTATCTAGCGGCAGTGAAGTTAGTCTTGGTTTTGTTAGAGACAAAAATATTTTTGGTTTTACAAATACAGCAATAAATCTAAATAAGATTCCTAGAGTGACCTTCGACCCGAATATTGTGGCTGTTGATTGGTACTTTTTTACAGATCTTCTGCTCAGGGGGGCAAAAGCGGCTTTTACAAATGAGTGTGTTAGTTATTACAGGCAGCATGAAAACAGTGTCATAGGATTGCAAGGTTTAACGAAAAAAGCATTGAAAAAAGGCATACAGGTAAAACTAAATCATTACAAAAAGTTTACAGAATTTATTGATCTGTATGAAAAGATGAATCATTTATCAATGATGGACAATGAACTGGTATATCTAAAATTGAAAACATGTAAGATAAATTATCCTCTTTGGTGGGAAGAGATAAAAGGGGGGGAATATTGAGAATACTATTTATTGGAACGGTAGAGTTCTCATTACAGGCATTGGAAAAAATAGTTGATTTAGGTGGAAATGTTATTGGGGTTTGTACAAAGGAAAAATCTGTTTATAACAGCGATTATGCTGATTTAACACCTATCAGCCAAAAGCATAATATACCTTGTAAAAACATAGTGGACATAAATAGTAAAGAGAGTATTAACTGGATTAGAGAATTACAACCTGATGTGATTTTTTGTTTCGGCTGGTCTACTTTGGTTAAAAGAGAGCTACTAAAACTGCCTAGAATGGGCATTGTTGGTTTTCATCCTTCTATTCTACCCGAAAACCGTGGTAGACATCCGATTATCTGGTCATTAGCTCTAGGTTTGAAAAAAACTGGAGCTACATTTTTCATCATGGATGAGGGAGCAGATAGTGGAGATATATTGTCCCAAAAAGAAATTGATATAACGCTTGATGATAATGCTAGTAGTTTGTACCAAAAGATTACTAAATCTGCATTACTCCAGATCGAAAATTTCTTGCCTAAGATGATCAATGATTCATACAACTTATATGAACAAGACCATTCACAGGCAAATGAGTGGCGTAAACGTAGCATGCCTGATGGTGAGATTGATTTTAGAATGAGTAGCCGAACAATTTACAATTTAGTGAGAGCTTTAACAAGGCCATATGTTGGTTCACATATTATTTATGATGGGAAAGTCGTTAGTATTTGGAAAGTTTCAGAGTGTAAATGCCAGCATGATAATTTTGAACCCGGTAAGGTGTTGGATGTTTCATTAAAGGG
Source organism: Helicobacteraceae bacterium (assembly GCA_013138865.1). Classification (GTDB taxonomy): domain Bacteria; phylum Campylobacterota; class Campylobacteria; order Campylobacterales; family Sulfurimonadaceae; genus GLR69. Next base: position 5,260 of record WTBY01000051.1, read on the forward strand.
AATTAAAGTTAAGACTGGTGATGCGGCGATTCTTATTCAAGAGCATGAATTCGAAGAATTGCCTGCAGTGGGAGAATATATATGAGCGAGGTGGTTTGTGTTGTTGCATTGCATCCAGATGATGAAACATTAGGTTGTGGTGGTACACTTTTAAAACATAAAGAAAATGGCGATAAAATACATTGGTTGATTTGTACTGACATAAAAGAGATCGATGGCTTCTCTTTAGAGCATGTTACTAGGCGTGAAAATGAGATAGAAACGGTTACATCGTCATACGCTTTTGATTCTGTACATAGGTTAGGTTTATCTACGATGAAAGTAGATGAATATTCTATGAGTGATTTGATTTCAAGGGTTTCGATGGTTTTCAATGATATTAAACCAACGACAGTATATCTTCCATTCAAAGGAGATGTGCATAGCGATCATCGTTTTATGTTTAATGCTGTCTATAGTTGTACCAAAATATTCCGCTATCCATTTATTAAAAGAATTTACATGATGGAAACATTGAGTGAAACTGACTTTGCATTATCAACGAAAGAAGATAGTTTTGTTCCAAATATATTTATTGATATTAGCCCGTATCAGAAGCAGAAATTAGAAATAATACAAATTTATGAGCGTGAAATTTCAGTTCATCCATTTCCGCGAAGCCTAAGAAATATCGATGCTCTAGCAACATTGCGAGGGGCAACAGCAGGATGTGAGTATGCAGAAAGCTTTATGTTGTTAAAAGAAATTAAATAAGGAAAACATTTGAATATTAAAATAACACCAACAAAAACAATCTTTAATTACTCGAAGCCATATGTGATAGCTGAATTGGGATCAAACCACAATGGTGATATGGAGTTGGCTAAGAAACTTATTATTGAGGCAAAGCAATCAGGTGCAGATTGTGTAAAATTTCAGAGTTGGTCTAAAGATACAATATTTTCAAGAAAAAAGTATGAAGATAACTATTTTGTAGCAGACGATTACAGAGATAGGGAAGATTATACTTTAGAAGAAATTGTTGATGAGTATTCAATTTCTGAAGAAGAATTGCTGGAAATGAAACATTTTGCAGATCAAGTTGGTATTGATTGTACCTCAACGCCTTTTAGTAAAATAGAAGCAGATTTTTTAGTAGATAAAATGAATACACCATTTATAAAGGTGGCTTCAATGGATCTAAATAATTACCCATTTTTAGAGTATTTATCTAATAAGGGTAAACCAATGATTGTTTCAACAGGGCTTAGCGAATTATATGAAATTGATAGGGCAATAAAAACAATAGAGAACACAGGTAACAAACAAATTGTCATTTTACATTGTGTTGCTACTTATCCTCCTATAGATTCAGATATAAATTTGAATAATATAAAAACATTAATGACAACATACCCTGAATATCCAATTGGTTTTTCTGACCATTCTTTGGGTATCGCAATTCCTTTAGCCAGCGTTGCTCTGGGTGCTTGTTTAATAGAAAAACATTTCACTTTAGATAAAAATATGGAAGGATGGGATCATAAGGTTTCAGCGACAAAAAGTGAGATGCAAGAAATAGTAGAAAATTCAAAAAGAATATCTGATGCTTTGGGCTCGTTTAGAATTACCGCTACTGAAACAGAAGAGAAAAAAAGAGAGTTTAGAAGAAGTATAGTACTTACAAGAAATATAAAAGAAGGTGAAGTTCTGAAAGAAGAAGATATTGACTATAAAAGACCTGGTGGTAACTTTGATCCAGATATGACGGAGTATCTAATTGGACGAATAGTAAATAAAGACTTGAACTTTGATCATATTTTAACAAAAAATGATTTAGTCTAATATAAAAGGTGGGATATTAAGTGAGTAAATTAGCAATTAATGGTGGAACACCAATTAGAACAAAATATTTTGGTCCAAGCATTACAACAGGAAAGGAAGAGGTTGAAGCCGGCACAAAAGTACTAGAAAGTGGGTTGCTTTCTGGATTTGTGGGAAGCCCTAGTGATGAGTTCTTTGGTGGGAAGTTTGTTAAACAGTTAGAAAAGGATTGGTCGGAAAAATTTAATGTCAAGCATTCTGTATCGTGTAACTCAGCTACATCGGCACTTATAATGGCAATGGGGGCGATTGAAATTGGTCCAGGTGATGAAGTTATTGTTTCACCATATACGATGTCAGCAACAGCAACAGCAATACTTTTCTATAATGCTATCCCAATATTTGCTGATATTGAAGACGATATGTTTTGTTTAGACCCTAAAAGTATAGAAAAAAGGATTACCCCTAATACTAAGGCTATCATAACAACTGATATTCATGGGCAGCCATCAGATATGGATGCGATAATGGATATAGCAAAAAAATATGATTTAAGAGTTGTAGTAGATGCCGCGCAGTCGCCAGGCGCTAAATATAAAGATAAATATGCCGGTACAGTCGGTGATGTTGGGGTCTATAGCTTAAATAGACATAAAAACATACAAACTGGTGAGGGTGGAATAGCAGTAACAAAGGATGATGAGTTAGCATTGAGGATGCAACTTATAAGAAACCATGCTGAAGCATTGACTGGTTCTGGAATTGAACGTTTTACTCCGAAAAGTTTAGTTAATATGCTTGGCTTTAATTTTAGAATGACAGAAGTAGAAGCAGCTATCGGAATAGAGCAGCTTAAAAAAATTGATGATTTAAATGCACATAGACTTGAATTAACAGAGTATTTAAATGAAAAACTTTCTAAATATGAGGCTATTATTCTACCGAAGGTAAGACCTGGCTGTTCTCATATATATTACATGCACATAATGAAGTTTGATGAAGATATTGCTGGAATTAGTAGAGAAAGATTTATTGAGGCAATTAGAGCTGAAGGAATAACTATTTGGGGGGGGTATATGAAGCCTTTATATTTAGAACCGTTGTATCAGAAAAAAATAGCATACAAAGGTGGGTATCCTTTTAAAAATAATAGTGCCTATGACAAAGTAATAGATTACTCAAAAGGCCTTTGTCCTGTTGCAGAAAGACTCTATGAAAAAGAAACTATTGTAAATATTTATAATTATTCACCATTAACAATAGAAGATATGGAGGATATTGTAAATGGATTTGAGAAAGTTTTTTCTAATATAAGTGATTTGAAGTAATAAATAATGCGAACAATCCTTTTTTTTGCAAGGGATCCTGGGGGAGCGAATTCTCTGATTGACATCATAAATGCTTGTAGTGAAGTATATGACTGTTCTGTCTATGCCAAAGATTTTGCCTGTACTTCCTTCACACAAACTAAAATAGAATACATTGAAGTAGGTGATGAGAACGATTTTCTTGCTAGAGTAAAAAATTATGATTTAGTATTTACTGGCACTAGCTATGGAGATAATTTAGAACATCTAATCTGGGAAAAAGCACAAGAAGTTGGTGTGAAATGTATAGCTTACTTAGATCACTGGATGGGATATGAGCGCTTTTTCAATAATAAACAAGAAAAATATATTTTCCCACAATATTTGATCGTGGTTGATAATATAGCTAAGGATTATGTTGTTCAAAAGTTTTCAAATCATAACTTTGATGTGATAGCGCTCGGAAGTACTTTTCTAGAAAAACTATTAGATGCAGCGTTAACAAAAGAAAATTTGGTGCAATACAAAAGTAAATTAAATCTCACTGCATTTGATGAAGTTATTGTTTATGCAGCTGAAAAGATTAAAGGATATGAAGCAGAAGGTAGGTACGGCTTTAATGAGTATCAGCAGTTTGAAAAGTTATATAAATATTTATTAAAACAAAATAAAGAAATAAAATTATTTTTTATCCCACATCCTAAGCATAGCCGTTATGAGGTGGAATTAGAGTTAAGTAACATTGTTTTAGAAAAAAATAAAAATATAACGGTTACTATAAATACAGAATATGACAAGAATCTATTAGTTCAAGTAGCAGATAAGGTTTTTGGCATAAATACTATGGTTTTGGTAGAAGCTCTTATTTATAAAGTGCCTAGTTGTTCGATACAAATAGGTATACAGCAAGATAGTGATTTTCAGTTAATAAAAAAAGATATAATTTTCAATGCTGATACTGATGAAAAGCTTAGGCAATTCATCTGCAATCAAGTTGCTGTAAGTGGTTATGAAATAAAAAATATAGAAAATTCATTGTCAAATCTGATGACACTAATTAATAATATGATAGATGATGAATAGAAAAAGGGCTTGTGTTATAGGTTGTGGGAAAATTGGAGCCTTATATGATTTAGAAAAAAGTGATTTGATTCTGACTCATGCGAAAGGATACTACTTATCAGATAAAACGGAATTAATGCTTGTGATAGATAAAGACAAGCTCGCAGCAAAAAAGGTTGGAAATAAATATAACTGCAACTATGGTACTGACTATACAAATTTAGATTTCAATGAAATTGATATCTTGAGCATATGTGTACCTACAGAATTTCATTTTGAGATATTAGAATACTTATATCGTATAGGATATGAAAACCTAATTATACTAGAGAAACCTGTTGTTAATACTGATGAAGAAATTAAAAAAATTAATGACTTTGATTCTGAATTCTTAGATAATATATATATAAATTATATAAGAAGTTATGATAAACAATATAGAAAAGTTTTTTTAGATATAAAAAATAAAAAATATTCAGTTGTTAAACTAATACAGGTTAGTTACTTCGGAGAATTTGAACATAATGCAGTTCACGCTCTAAATTTGATAAATAACTTATTTCAATTAAAGCCAATTGTAAAATATAAAGATCAACATTTAGTCATACTTGATTATGCTGGTGTTGATGTGGTTTTTTGCCAATTAATGACAGAATACGCTAACTATGACATTGTAATTAATACTAATACCCATAAAATTATATTTGATAGTTTAGGATATAAATTAAAAATATACGAAAGCATAAACTCAAAGAAGTTCACTAACATTAATGAAATAAACTTAGAATATGAAGCTGATGTATTAAATTATTATATATTAAATTTAATAGACATAGTGTTTGATAAGTCTGAGTATAAACCTACATTTTATGATGGAATGAAAGATCAGAAATTGATTAAGGAGATAAAAAGATGTTAGCAATAATACCAGCCAGGGGGGGATCAAAAGGACTTCCTGGTAAGAATATACGTGATCTTAACGGGAAGCCGTTAATCGCTTATACAATTGAGGCAGCTCAAAAATCTAAACAAATAACAAAAATAATTATATCTACCGATGATGAAGAAATAGCAGATGTCTGTAGGGAATATATAGATATACCTTTTATGAGACCACAAGAACTAGCTCAAGATAATAGCTTGATTGTTGATACTTATATATATACGGTAGAGAAAGTGAATAATATGTTTGGAACAAATTATGATTCCGTTGTCGCTCTTCTTCCTACTTGCCCATTAAGAACTGCTGAAGATATAGATAAAGCGATCGATATCTTTAAAGAAAAAAATGCAGATTCAGTCATATCATTCTATGAGGCTCCCCATCCGATGCAATGGTATAGAAAAATTGATAAAGATGGTGTACTCAGAGCGGTCGTTCCAGAAGGTGATCGATTAGCTAATAGACAAGAAGAAGAAAAAACCTATTTACCAAATGGTGCTATCTATGTATTCAAAATGGATATATTAAGAGATAGAAAATATTACTCGGATAAAACCTACCCCTATTTAATGCCTGCAGAAAAATCTATAGATATAGATAATCTTTCTGATTTTGAATATGCAGAGTATGTAACTAGGAAAGGTCATGAATAATATTTTTTTAGAGACTAAAAGGCTATTACTTGAGCCACTAGATATGAAACATTTCAGCGATAAATACGTGTCTTGGTTAAACACCAAGGAAGTTGTTGAATTTAATAGGCATGGTGTGTTTCCAAATAATGACTTAAAAACCAAAGAATATATAAATAGTGTACAACAAAGCGTTTATTGTATTGTTTTGGCGATGATTGATAAGGATAGTCAAAAACATATAGGTAATATTGCTATTCAAAATATAGATTTTATTAACTCAAATGCCGATGTGTCAATAATGATTGGTGACAAGGTATTCTGGGGGAAAGGATATGCATATGAGGCATATGAAGTTATTATTAATCATGCTTTTAACACATTAAATCTGCACAAAATATATATTGGAACAAGTGAGAATAATATTGGAATGAATAAAGTGGCAGAAAAGTTGGGAATGAAAAAAGATGGAATAAAGAGAGATGCATTGTATAAAAATGGAGAATATTTTGATATACATGAATATAGCATCTTAAAAAATGAATTTTATGAGTAAGTTGTAAATGGAAACTAGTAGTGTTTTATATAATGAAAATTTAAGCATATACGAAATTTTATCATTACTTGATAAATGTGGAACTGGTGTATTGGCATTTGTTGATGAGAACAATAAGTTGATTGGAGTTGTTACTGATGGCGATGCTAGAAGAGGTATTTTAAATCAAAAAAAGGTTCTAAAAGATATAATCAATATAAGTCCAAAAACATTAGATTGGAGTACTCCTAAAAACGAAATCGTGGCATACATGAAGTCTATACACAGGAGGCATTTGCCATTAGTCGATAAAAACAATAATTTTAATAAAATATTTTCATTAGATGATATTGAATTTGTTTCTCATGATAACTGGGTGGTTATCATGGTAGGTGGGCTGGGATCAAGACTGGGTGAATTAACTAGAGACATACCTAAGTCCATGTTGAAAGTTGGCGATAAGCCAATACTAGAATCAATTATTACAAATTTCATGAGTTTTGGTTTTCATAACTTTTATTTAGCGGTTAATTACAAAAAAGAAGTTATAAAGGATTATTTTGGTGATGGTTCAAGGATGCAGATTAAGATAAAGTACCTTGAAGAAAATGAAAAACTTGGAACAGCGGGTGCTCTATCTTTAATAGAAGATGATTTGAATGAACCACTTATCATTACAAATGGTGATGTAATAACGAGTGTTGATTTTGAAGATCTACTTTCTTTTCATATCAATAAAAAATCAATAGCTACAATGTGTTTGATGGAATATAAACACTCTATTCCTTACGGTGTTGTTGAAGTTAATGATAATGAAATTACTAGTTTTGAAGAAAAACCAGAGATTGCATTTAATGTAAACACCGGAATATACGTATTAGATCCTACGATAGTTAAACATATTCCAAAAGAAACGTTTTTTGATATGACTAGTGTTTTTGAAAAGCTATTAAAGGAAAAGAGTATCCCTTGTTTTTATAAAATTAAAGATTATTGGATCGATGTGGGGCATGTAAAAGATTATGAAAAAGCAAAAAAAGATTTTGAAATATAGTGATCTAAAAAAGGAAGAGCTCCTCGTTTGTGTTAGAAAAAATAAAGACTTTAGAAAAACAGCAAAAAGATTTGTAACTGAATATACAAATTTAAATGATCACTATACACTATCTGAGTATGAAATTGCCGATCATTATATAGATTTGAATAAATATGATATTAATGATTTATCTGAAGAAGATTGGAAAATATTAGATGAATCCGTTGATATTCAAGATGTTGTCTTAAGAGACAGGTTGCTTAGAAATATTGAGTTGATTAATGCGAAGGAGTTAATTTATAAAGTCTCAAAGTGGTTTATAGAATTCTTTAAGGAATATAAAATAAAAGTTCTGATTTTACATATTGTTGACAATTATACAATGGATTTAATGGTAAGAATTGCGAACATATATAATATTAATGTAATTGGAATTTGTCCAATTTTTTTTTCCGGCTATAAAAGAATCACTATATATGGGGAGCATAATAAAATAAGAGATGTTGATAGCTCTGAAATAGAACAAGTGAAAAATGAATTAGAAAATAATTTTAAATCGTATATGACACCTTCACTTGCTAAAGCATTTAAAGGAAGTTTTTATTATTATTTTAAGTATAAAATAAAATATATATATTTATATGTTTTTTTGCATAAATTTTTACAAAAGAAGAACTACGACTATTACTCAATACCATATGGTGCAAGAGTGAAATCGGTAAGCTATTTTTTCCCTTTTAAACACTATACCAGTAAGCTCCCTGAAAAGTCAGAAAATAATGTTTATATTCCAATGCATTATCATCCTGAAGCTACTATTGAATATTGGTCCGATAATTTAAAAGATGTTGATTATATAAGTAGTTTAATTGAAGTGGTTAGAAGGTTTTCTGATCAAGGATATAATGTATATCTAAAAGAACATCCAGGAATGTGCTTTTGGCAAAACCCAAGTTTATATAAGAAGATAAAGAAAATAGAGAATGTAAGCATTATTCATCCTTTTTTAAACACATGTAAGGTGCTTGATAATTTTGATAATGTTGTTGTCTGGACAGGAAGTACAGGTGTTGAAGCATTGTTAAGAAATAAAAAAGTATTTTTTATGTGCTCTAACTATTATTTTGATAAAACTAGTGATGATCTTTATGAGGCTAATAAACTTACTTCTGAGAAACAAAAAGAAGATTTAATAGAACGCATTTTGTCAAACACTATCCCATGGAATTGATTTGAAAGTCATACTAAGTAGATACTTCTTATATGTATTTATTGGTTTAGAAGTATTATTATTACCTGTATTATTACCCAGAGAGTTATATGTAGAAATAGAATATAACAAATTTATATTATACTTTATTCCATTCCTCCTTTTTGGTGCAAACTCAGGGTATGTCTATTTTAAGTATAATAAAAATAAAGATTATTTCTATTCGTTGATATTTTTTGCTTCAATTTACTTTGCTGTTGTTGCTTGTATTATTTACTTTTTAACAAGTAATTTTCTTTTCTCATTAGCTTCATTTTTTATCGTAATATTTATGATAATGGAGCAAAAAGTTAAAACTGAAAAGTACTTCTTTTTAGCGATGTCTATTAAGCCATTAATATCTCTGAGTTTGTTGGCTTTAGCAAGCCTTACTTATTACAATCTGTACTCATTCAATTTAGATATATTGTATTATGCTGTTTTACTCGCTTTTTGTATTTGGTTGTTATTTGTTGTAATCCTGTTAAAAAATAAACTAATTGTAGACTTTAATATTAAATTTAAGTTTTATGTAAAACTTATAAAAAAAGGATTTTTAATAAATATTGGAACCTTGCTATTGATGGTTATATTTTTTACAGACAGGTACTTTACTAAGGAGTATTACAATGATTATTTGGCTACATACTCATTTTCCTACAACTTAGTTCAGTTTATAATTATTGCTCTAACAACTTTAGCGTATGTGAATGTTGTAGAGATAGGTGAAAAGATAAAAAGCTTAGATATCTTATTCTTGAAACAAAAATTGTTATATTCATATAAGATATTTGGCCTACTATATGTGTTATTTATTGGTTTTATTTTTATTATAAATGATTTTTACAGTTTTCAAGATCTTGTTGTTATATCCTTATTGATGGGTTTTTTCTTAGGAAGTTTTTATTCTATAAATAGTCTGGCTTCAGTAGCAATATACAAAGACTTATTGCCACAAGTAACACAGTTTCTGTTTCTGGTTATGTTAATTAATTTACTTAGTTCAAACATTCTAGTTAATTATGAGATAAATTATATATTTTTTATTATAAAGTCAGGAATATTATTGAATGCTTATTCAATGTATTTAATTTATGTTATCAGTAGGGGTGTTAAAGTTTGTCAATGAAAGGCCTCCTTATCTACACTATAGTTATTATCATAGATGTAATAAAATAAGAACAATATAATTCATGAAAACGATATTTCATTCGACACTGCTGGATAAACTATTTAAGCTAATTTTGTATTTTCACGTTTGTTTGCCTGCAATTGTCCTTTTTAGACAGGTGGGAAATTTATGGGTTGGTCACGTGTGGAAATTTATCAGCGTATATTGTGTAATATTATTAATACTTCATATAATTAAGCATAGAAAATTGACTAGTATTAAAGTAGATATGGTTTTTTTTATGCTTGGTGCCCTATTAGTATGGGCTAATGCTATGGCATTTTTTTTAGATGATTTTTCTGTATATAGTTACAAATCGCAAATATTTAGTATTATCTTGTGGCTTTTGACTTATATCGCATTTAAGCATGAAAATTTTAACTGGAAGGCAATGGATACCTTTTTAGCTAAAATCAGTAAAATGCTTATAATAACTTATGCTATTACTTTATTTATAGTTTATGCTTATTTTTTAAGACAGGGTGGTTTTTATCTAGGTTTTTCATCTTCTCCATTGCTAATACCATTTGTTTATTTTCTCATTAAAAAAAAATGGAGTTTGGTTATACTTACTGTAGTGTTAATAGCTATTAGTGGAAAGAGAGGGGTTTTTATTGTTTTACCTGTTTTATGCTTAAGCTATCTATTTTTACTTTTAAGCTTAAAAGAATTTTTAAAAACTATATTATTATTATTTGTTTTTGGAATTGTTTTTTTTGTTTTGATTAATTACTTCGATGTACTATTTTATTTTGAATCTAGTGTGAATAAATTTAAACTTATTTCTAAGGTATTATTTTCAAATGAGTATGATTTGCATGAATTGGCTGTAATGAGCAGTGGACGAAGTATTGAAATTATTGAAGGTGTTAATGAATTAAATAGTCAAGATGCTTGGTTAAGAGGTCTTGGTTATGGATTTCAAATTGAAGTACCCTCAGTCGATGGCTCATACTCATTGATTAATCATTATGTTCATTTTACCCCCTTCAACTTCATATTGCAGTATGGTTTAATCTTAGGGTCATTATTTCTATTTATTTTTGTTTTCAAGATTATAAATGCTCTAGTCAAGTCCAAAAAAAAATCAGATTTGGAACAATTTTTTTTATTGTTATCGGTAGGCTATTTATTAGGGTCCTTAACTAATTACAGTATGTCATTTAATCCAATAATTTGGATGACATTTATTATAGCTTTATACGGGTTTAGAAAAAAGGAATTGTACATGTGGGGTTTTAGGGCATAAATTCAAGTTGTACAATTACCAAATTTACTAGCTATGAACTTTA
>WTBY01000066.1 GCA_013138865.1 Helicobacteraceae bacterium
TTAACTCCCTCTTTTTATCTAAAAAGAGAGTTTAACAAACTAATTTGTTTTTTTAAGGTCTAAGATTTTTTTATGAAGTTTTTTTTACTTCCTACCTGCTTATTTTAACTGATCGCTTGACAAGTATCACTCTCTAAGATCTTATATTCAAAGATGAGGCTTATAGAACAAGCTAAACTTATAGAAAAAAAAGCTCAAAAGTTAATTGAAAAGTATACGAAGCAGAAGAGTGATTTGGTTGGTGTTAATTTTAGTGCTGGGTTTAGTGAGGAAGGTATGTTGCGTGACTTGGGAGATAGTGAGGTTTTAGTGGAGATTGAGAGGTTGTTTTACACTCTCAAAAAATAATATATTTATTTTCTATCAATTAATCCACAAAATATATAAAATAAGTAATCATTATAATTTTTTAATAAACTGACCTCTATTGCAACAACTTTGACTTTTCCCCATAACACATAATAAGCAAAGACTTCTTAGCTCTAGTAGCTGCAACAAAAACTATAGACTTTTCTCTCAGTAATCTTTCATCTTCTATCTGCTGTTCATCAGATTTTTCTGATACTTCTAGTGGGACAATTCCATCATTCATACTAGCTATTATTACATGATCAAAGTCTAAACCTTTAACTCTATGCATAGTTGCTAGTCTAATTCCATTATTTGATATGTTATCCTTAGTATTGCGAGATATTTTTACAGTAGGGATATTTTTACTTGTAAAATACTCACTATAAGCATCTATAATTTTTTGAGTTCTCGCCACTATACAAATTCTACTACTCTCATCCTCTTTTTTAATACTTTTAATATATTCATCAATAAAACCAACTTCATCTTCATAGCTCTCAAAACTTTTAACAAGTGGTTCTGGACCATGATACAATGACTTGTAGTCATTATTGCTATCTACTCCATCATCCATATCATCTATTTTTTCACCATTTAAAAGTGCTACAGCCCATTTTCTTATCTCATCAGTGGTTCTATAATTAAGTTTTAGTTTTTTACTTCTACCTCTGATATTTATACCACATTGACCAAGTACAACTTTATGACCATAAATTCTTTGGTGTGCATCTCCTACAATAAATATATCGTTTTTAGTTTCTTCAACCATATCTCTTACAAGTCTAAAAGCTTCAGCATTAAGGTCTTGTGCTTCATCAATTATAATATGAGAGTAAATGCTATTTAACTCATTGTTTTTTAATAATATTCTTACATCTCTCATTGCATCACTAGGTTCTTTGTAACTTTTAGATGAAAGTAGTAATTTATACTCTTCAAACACTTCCCATATCAGCTTTCTTTGAGTTCTACTTAATCTTGTACCTCTTCCTACTCTAGACACCTTTATATAATCATTTAGTGTAGCAACTGCATTAGCTTGAATAACTCGCTCCCATTCCTCTTTAAAGAAACTCTCTGGCAAGTCTAACTCTATTGGTTTAGATGTTAAAGCCTGTTCCCATAAATCATCTGTTTTATTAGAATAAACAATCTCATTTTTATAGCCATGCTTTGTTAAAAATTCATACACCCATTGATCTAAGTTTTTAACTTCTATTTTTGAAAGTGTCTCTTCATCACAAATTTTTTTCAAGTTTTCATGTATATCTATTGCTAAATTTTTTGTATATGTAGTAAAAAGTATTTTTTTATTCTCAAAAAGATTTATCTGTGAAGCTAAATACTTAGCTCTATGCATTGCAACTACTGTTTTTCCAGTTCCAGCACCACCTAAAACCCTTACAGGACCATTATATTCTTTCTCTACTAGCTTTCTTTGGCTTGGGTGTAAAAAAACTCTCCACTTCTCTAATGGAGCGTTTAACATGTTCATTAATTCAGTATCATCCGCTTCTACAACATAAAAACTTCTTTTAGAACTATCATTATCTAAGGCTGTTGTGAAGTCATCTGCATCTACTTCAGTGGTGTTATCAGCATAAAGATAGTTGTATACTTCTTCATAGCTATCTCCAGAAAGTAGATAAAATAGTGCCTCATATACTTCTTCAGTTATATATTTTCTAAAATCATCTAAATCATTCTCATCATTAATTAATTTGACATATTTAAGTGCCTTTTCATTAACACCCAGCTTTAATAGCTCTTTATCTTTAAACTGACTAAAAAAAATATCACTATTTACTTCATGGAGAATACTTGTATCTTCTATCTCATGAGTAGCCTGTATAATTTCCAAACTACCAGTTTGAGAATTTACCATACATCTATGTTTCTTTGCCCAATCATAGGCATCATTATGCTTGTCAACCCATAAAAGTATATATACATCATTGCTTTGTGGGCTCATCACGATACATCTATAGGAGCCATCAACTCTTATGGAATGCATATTATTTGTAGCATGAAGCTTTTCATAATTCAATCCATTAGATGTAGGATTATTTTTAAATTTTTCAACAAGCTTTATAGTCTTATTGAGTTGTGCTTTTGGGAGCTTAGATAGTGCTGTAAAGAAATCAGATGATATTGCTACTTTCATGAATTAATCCTTTGTTGTAAAGTCTCTATTAATTTTTCTACTTCATTGGTACTAAATATATTCCATCCATCAATCATAATGTTTTCCTCAATTGTAACTGCAATTTTAAGTTCATTCCACACAAGCTCTGCTTCACAGATAACACTATTACTATTATCAACAAGCTCCTCTCCAACATCTGGAATAGGTATTTCAGTATATTCTGATAATGATTTAACAAGTACTTTTGCTTCATCTAAAACCTCTTCATAAATAAAACTCCAATCATCAGTTGATGAGCCTTTAGGTTTTATATCAAAATCAATTACATCATATCGAGCATCATCTAGTGCTTTTGTAGTCGTAAAAAAGCTAGATTGAGAGAACTGAAGTAAGTTATACATTCTTAATACTCCAGCCCATGAATTGAAGCTTATTCTTGTAAATTTATCTTTCAAATATATGATAAATATATTTTTTGAAAAATCATTTGTTTTTAAGTATTCAAAATTTGCTATTGATATTATAGAAACATTTTCATCATCATACATACCAGCAAAATATTTATTATCTTTATCAAATAAATCTTCATACAAGGTTTCACTTAACGACTTCAATAGAAGTTTATCATTTATATTATACTCAGATTTTATCATTGTAGTAGATATTGATTCTGCCCTTTGAGTCCAAGTAATGATGTTTTCACTGGTTAAAAGCTCTACTAACAGTTCCATATTTGAACTTTTTAAATAGCTTTTAGTACCTTTGTGAATATTTTTATACTTGCCTAAATAATTTTCATCTAAATAATTCTCATACTTATAGCTAGACTTTTTCTTATCAAATTTTTCTATATCTTCCCATGTTAAAGACCACACAAAATAGTTTCCACTTTTAACGATAGCCATTCTTTGTGCAGTATCAACATCTACTCTCTCTTCGTGATATGTAAAGCCATCAGTAAAGACTACTATAGGTTTCATATCTTTATTTTTAAGTGGATAGATAATGAAGTCAGCTTTAGAATATACTTGAACATTCTCTTTCTCTGTTAGTTCAACTTGTAGTTCAATCTCATAAGAATATTTTTGTTTCTCTTGGAGAAGTTCAAAAAAGTAACCGCTGTGACCTCTAGAAGTTATAATAGGCTTCCAAGTTAAACTTATATTTTTTAACTTGGATATAAAAAGAGCTTCAAGTACACTCTCCGTTAAACTATCGGAGTTGACATCACTCACACTAGCTACTTTTGTTATATTCTCACGAGAAGCCAATATATTTTCTATAACCTCAATAGCTTTTCTTTTTGAGATAAGCGGTCTATCAAAGTTATTTTTATATGCATAGATACATTTATAACATCCATCTTTCTCATGTTGAGTATTACACTTACAACTTTTCAACTTCGCTAGTGCTACATCTAACACTTCAAAGAGTGGTTTATCATCTCTCATAAGTTGTTTTAGATAACCTGTACCACCTGGTACTGTATCGTATAAAATCAAGTATCTTTTTGCTAGTTCATCTTTTGAATCAACTTCATCATAAATCCCAACCCTAAGATGTTCAACTGAACCTTTAAAATATGCCTTTAGCCCTAATTGAAATGAAGCTATAAGTGAATGAAGTTTTTCATCATCAATCTCTAAAGAAGATATAGGCAACATCAACCTTATAGCCTCAGAATTAAACTCCCTATAAAGATATAAAGACTCAAAGTAGTTTGTTATATCAAGGTTATCTTCTATTTCGCAAGTAAAGGCATGGTCTGCTTTAAATTTCTCGTCAGTCGGTTTTCCAAACTGTACTTTCCCACAGCTTCGACATATTACAAACCCTTTTCTAGGTACAGATTTGCCTGATATGCTTATATCGTTACCGATTAAAGTAGTTTCCCCAAAATTAACCTCTTTGAAGTTAACCTTCTCTATAAACTCAAATCCAAATGATATTTCATCTCCAGTAATAGCATATGCATCTTCAATATACTTTTTATCAAAGTTAATCAGTAGTTGTTTGTTAAAAAACTTTATATCCCTTTGGTCTTTATCATCTTTTAACCTACTACTTTTATCATCACTTGTAGCAAGAACACTCTTCATTCTTAATATCTCTTTTTTCTGCCCATCATCGCAAAACATTTCACTGCTACATTTAGGACAAGAAGTAACCTCTTCATTTGTTACTCTTTGAGTATATGAACACTTATCACAAAATATCCATGTTTCAGGCTCGGCACTACTCATATCTATCTGGTCAATTCTAACTTTTCGTCCACCTGCATAGAAGCTATTATTTGGTGCCAACTCACTTATGGCACTACTACCAGCTCTTTCATACTCATAAGTATAGGTCTCATACTTACCGCCATTCTCATCAG
Organism: Helicobacteraceae bacterium; assembly: GCA_013138865.1. Lineage (GTDB taxonomy): Bacteria > Campylobacterota > Campylobacteria > Campylobacterales > Sulfurimonadaceae > GLR69. Next base: position 4,875 of record WTBY01000066.1, read on the forward strand.
CCTTAGTATCTTTTCTTCTATAGATTACTGATTTTAGAATTACCCCACTCTCAGGAAAAGCATAGTTAGGCAAAAGCCCTTCATCTGCAAAAAACTCAAATGTTCTTTTTCTTCTCAAAAGAAGTAAAACAGATTTTAAACCATCTAATTCAGACTGTATTTTCTTAGCTATATCCTCATGGTCTTTATCTTTAGCCTCTTGAGCCTCATGGCTTTTCAAAATCTTCTTTAGTGTACTAATTTGACTAGATAGTGACTTTTGTTCTTGTAGTATCAACTCCAGCCTATTTAACACAAGTAATACTAAACTATTTGAGTCATCACTGCCTAAAACAAAACTTTCTAGCTTATCTTTAGAACTTTCTTGTAATTTATCTTCATAAAGATTAAAGAATCTTTTTAATAGTTCTCTATTTCTTTTTTCTATAAACCTAAACAGTGTGTATGGAAACTTATCCTTTTTACTCTTATCAACACTACTTAGAAGTATATTTAGCTTATCTGGCAAGTCCTGTCTTTGAATATTCTCTTTACTAACCCAGTTATCAATACAAAACGCCAAGAATTGTCTTTGCAGTATTGCGGAAGCATCTATATAAACACCAGGTGCATCTATACCTCCTTGCATTATTTCATTTGGTTCTTCATAAAAATAGAGATCATGATTACTAGCATTAGCAAGTGTTACATTAAATGCATTTCCATCAGTTCTACCAGCACGACCGATTCTTTGCAGATAGTTAGCTCCGTTTGGTGGGACCGAACATAGCACTACTGAACTCAAGTCTCCGATATCTATACCCATTTCAAGAGTAGGAGTAGCACTCAGTAGATTTGGTTTCCATGGCTCAGTAGGCTTTCTACCTATAAAATTATTTTCAACTTTTTCTCTTAGTGTTCTTCCAAGTAGCCCAGTATGTTCCCTCGCTACAACTCTTTGAAGATCTCCATTTGTATAAAGTAGCTTATAGTAACTATCTTCACATATAAAGTTCTCATAGCTTCCACTACATTCTTTTCTCATACACTTCATATCTATAGCGTTCTTATGATTTTGAGAACTAATAGTTAATTTGTGATTACAAGTATTACATTTCAATTCTTTAGTGTCAGATGTAATGAAAAGTTTTTCAGAATTAAGTCCCCAAACTAATTTATCATGAACATCTGTTTCAAGTAGAATTTTTTGTTTTAACAATGATTCTATAATTGGTTGATAGACTTCCATTGATTGAGGGAGTAAAATATTAGCATCTCCAAAGTTATGTAACAACCATCTATCACACCAAGTTGTTGTACCTTTATTTGATATTTTGTCAAAAGCTTTAAAATTGCCATTGCTTAAAAAGATAGGGTTTCTTGAATTTGGACTAAATTTAGCCATATATTTATTTCTAGGATATAATTGATTTATCTGATATGTTTCACCACCACTTGTAATATATGGAAGTATATGATCACTATAAATAGCCCCACTATCTTTTAGATAAATCAAAAAACCTAAGACAAATTTTTCTAATTGCTCTTTACTTATACCCCTAAAAAGCTCTACATCATTCTGCATAGTTGGAAGAAGTAGCACAATAAACTCTTCAAAACCATCAACATATATAGCAGAAGCACCACTTCGCTCTAATGTTCTACCTATATGAGACTTAAATCCATACTCACTATGAACCATCCAGTCAATTCTTTTAGTTATTAAATCTTTAAGTTCATTAGGATTATTTAACTCATCAGTTTTCACTAAATTATCAAACTCTCGTAACCACTCCATATCTGGAGCAATTAGTGTTGATACATACTTCTTATCATCTTGAAATTTATTTTGCCAATAGTTACTGATTACACTACTAAAGTCATTAAGACTTACTACTCCACCATGAGCATTAAGAGCTTGTTGCATAGCACTTCTCAAAGTAAACTGATAACTTCTAGCACCAAAGAAACCTGCTCTTTGTGCAGCATCTTGAACACTATCGCTAAAAGCAATTAATTTTTTATCATCATTGTAGTAACTTGAGAAGTTTTGACCAATAAGAACACTAGTAAGACTAGCAGCTCTTGCACCTAAGATAGTTAAAGAGTTTTTTGCATTACAAAACGGGCAGTTTGAATGACTTTTACCTTTAGTGTTGATATTATCATTTTCATATACTTTTATGCAACCATCACTTTCACCATCTGGCATTTCTAAACCACTTTTACTTATGTAGTAAACACGACCAGTTAAGTTTCTAGGGTTCTCTTTTATCGGAAATACAAATTTTACTCTACTATCATGACTAAAGAAAGCTTGATAAAAAAGATCTAAATCACTCTGTAGTTCACCAGTTCCATCTTTTTTAACACCACCCCAACCAGTAGCATGACAATCACGACAATGAATCACGGGGTAATGAACTTTTAACTCTTCGCTCTTCAAATCATCAGAGTAAGTTAGCATAGGTTTTTCATCAAGAGTAGCTACCATACGAGCCAACTCTCTAAGCCACAGCTGTACTCTTACAAAAAGAAATGGTGGATAATTTTTACCTACATTTTCATTCTTAGCCCAAGATGTAAGTGCCAAAAGTGAATTAACCATATGCTCAAAATACTCTGACGAACTCTTTATTGGAATCTTGCGTATAAAAGCATCTGTAATCTGATCTCTTGATTTTATACTTCCATTTAAAGTTTTAAGTAGTAGTTTGAAAAAGTACATTTCCTTTAGTTTAACGCCAAGTTCCACTTTAAACTCATCACTTGAAACATCATCTATCTCTTCATTAAACCAAAGTAGATACTGTGCTTTTATGTAGTCATCTACTGTCTTATAGTTTTTATAATCTAGTTCTTTAAGCTGAGAGGAATGAGGGTAAGATACTATTTCATCTTCACTTCCCTCAAAAAATTCTTCTGGACTTATGCGATACTCTTTTACAACAGAGTCTTCATCAAACTCTTCACTAAAAATATCTGATGCAAATTCTCTAATAGCCAAAGTACCATTTCCACCCAATGTTGCAGATGTACCGATACAAGCTAAATGACCTTTTTGAACATCAAGTTTTGCTCTAAGTCTTCTCATGAGTGAAGCTAAGTCAGTTCCTTGAGCTCCATCAAATGTATGTATCTCATCTACAGCTATAAACTTTAGTACATCACTACCAACATTATGTTTCCATATCTTCTGATCACGAGGTCGCATAAGCATAAAGTCTAACATCTTATAGTTTGTAAGTAATATATCGGGAGGATTATTACACAGTATATCTTTGTCAGTTATAACATACTCATCACTCATGGTTTTGTGAGGATTTTGTTCAGCACTACCGATATAAAGACCTACTCTTGTTCCACTTAATGATGCAGTATCGGAGATGGTTTTAGCAAACCTTTTTGCCTGATCTGTTGCAAGAGCATTCATAGGGTAGATAATAATAGCCTTGATACCTTTAGTATCTCTATTTTTAAAACAATAATCAAGCATAGGATACATAAACGCTTCCGTCTTACCCGAACCTGTTCCAGTAGCTACTAATGTAGGTTTAGCAACTTCACCACCAAGTCTTTTAAATGCCAACTCTTGATGATAAAATGGTTTAAAGTTTTCACTTAAAGTGTCTGGAAAATAATGAGCAGACTCATCTCCTCTTCTAAATGGCAGAGCCACCGAAACATACGGACCTTTAAAAAGCTTCCCCTCTTCACTTACAAACTTATCCATCATCTCAAAAAATGCGGGTGTGCTACTTGGAAAAGTAGTATTTAGGTAATCTTTTGTACCCTGAATGAGTTGTGATGCTAATACTGATGGAATCATTTAATTATCTCTCTTTTTTAAAATCTTCTCAAGCTTTATAGTCGCTATTTTTCGCTTTTCTTGACTCATTTTTGAAAGGTTATGAAGTTTCCATTTTATTGCCGGTAGGTCTTGTGCTTCTGGATATGCAAATAGTTCCCACTTTGGCTTACCTGCTTTAACTGAAAGTATAAAATTTCTATCATCATCGGAAAGTTTCTCGTGTATTTTTTTTATCAAGTCAAGTCGAGTTAAAGTTAGAGTTTCAAGACTAACTCTCTCCATAGTCATCCCTAAAAATTCTTTCTCGTATAGAGCTTCTATATTTTTCAATCTAGGAACAACTAATTCTGCTATTGGTCGCGGATGACTCAGCAAATAAACTATAAATGTATTTTTAAGAGCTTCACTAATTCCCTCGTTTTGTAACAAATAATATACATCGAAAAGATCTCTTGGATGCTGTCTATCTAATGCTGCACATATTTTTCCACCATATAAATCTTCAAAACTTAGTAGTTGCATAGAAACAGTTCCATATTCAGCTTCAGTAGCGGGAGAGATACTTTTGATTATAGGTGGATTAATACTACCTCTAAGTACAGGAGTTACTTCTATTTTAATCTGAGTTGCATTATGTTTTACAGTAAGACGAATACATTTATCAGTAGAAGGTAAAAATGATTGGGATACTTCTGCACCTTTAAATACAGAGATAATCTGTGCATTAATTCTTTTCATGGCTTGATCTATTTCTTTTAAGCTTATTTCCCTATCTTCTACTGGCATATATGCTAAATCTATATCTACTGAAAGCCTAGGTAGATCTCGTATAAAAAGATTAAGTGCTGTCCCACCTTTAAGTGCAAAACATTTTTCTTTAGCAATAAATGGCAAAACTGAAACAAGCAAGCTAACCTGATTAGAAAAAGAATTCTTCATTATTTAACATCTCCTTTGGTACTGTAATATTATATTTTTTATCAAATGCCCCACCTTTTATGATAGAACGCTTTCCACTTCCTAAATTAATATTATCTCTATTTAGCTTACTATTCCATTGGTGAGAATGTCTGTCTGCAAACCACATAAAAAGGCGCTTTGTTTGTATATTAGTAGATGCGTCGAGTAGTTCATTCAAAAGTTCAGTTCTGAGAACGGTAGCTGATTCAAAGTATTTATCTACAACCAAAAAGTCTGACTCATCTTTTACTTGGCTAAGAAGTTCAAAAAGTGCTAGCTCCACACTAGAAAGATTTAATTCCCAGTCCCAATGCCCAAATACTATAGTTGTGAGACTATTTTTTGGAAGCTTTGTAAATCCTTTTTGTGCATAGGCTGTAAATTTTACATTCTTATCTATATTTTTCATCCATAGAGGTAATTTACTTTTACCATAAAGAGTAATTTCTTTTTGCATATTTCCCAAAGGAAGATAATGAGTATACCCTTGATAATCAAGAGCACTTTGTCCACCTACATGTAGTAAATACTCCAATTCTTGAAGAGAATAAAACAAGTGTTCCCACTTTAATGGTGGTCCAGGACGACGATATACTCCACGACCAATACTTACAAGTTTACCTGACCTAACATAATAGTCTATAGCAGTTCGTTCATAACCTTTCTCTTTCAGCCATTTACGATTTACTACTTGACCATCTGGAAGAGTTTGTTCTACACGGTGTATAGATGGTTCATAATTTATATCTTTTTGCATACCAATAGTATGCAATTATTTGACTTAATAAACTATTAAAACTGCAATAAAAGTTTATATTTTTATCAATTTACTTGTAGGATTAACACCTTTTGGAGGAAGAACAGGCTGACTATCTTTTTCTTCAACAACAATATAACCACCACCAAGATTATGAAAGTCATTTGCAAATGCACAGATAGAACGAAGTATAACTTCAGGATTCCATCCTGCTTTAAACTCTAGTCGTTCCCATTCTACTGCTTTAGCGTGTAGTAGTTGGTTTATGTTTATTGGTAGGTTCATAAATATATTTTCCTCTTTTTAATCTTCTTAGTACGATTTAGAGCTTTAACTTAAACTATGGATTCTCTTAGTTCAAGTTAGAGCCTTAACTTAAACTATAGATTTCCTTAGTTCAAGCTAGAATACTAACTTTTACTATAAGCTTGTAAATATCTTGTAAAAGCATAACTTTTATTTCTTTGAAAACCAGTAATTTCGTTTAATATATCATTTGTTTGAAAATCTTTTATTAGTGAACTTGCTGTTGCTTTTGTAATATTTAGTTTATTTGCAACTTCTGTAATTGTTACAATTGGCTTCTGATACAAAAACTCTATAAGCTTACTAGCATTATGAGCTTTTTTACCAAACTTTATAATTTTTTCATCCATATCTTGTTTTATACTAAGAATAGTCTCAAATGTTTTTACACCACTCTTGGCAGTAGAAATGACAGCTTCTAAAAAGAACTTAATCCAGTGAATAATATCATCTGTAGTTCTTACTCTTGTTAGAGCTTCATAGTAAGAAGTTTTATTTTTCTCTATAAAATCAGAGAGATAGAGAGATGGTTTTTTAAGTAGTCCATTACTCACAAGATAAAGAGGTATCATAAGTCTTCCTATCCGTCCATTTCCATCTAAAAATGGATGAATAGTCTCAAACTGATAATGTACTATAGCGATTTTGATGAGATGAGGGACAAATATCTCTTCATTATGTATAAACATCTCTAAATCACTCATAAGTTCAGATACATTGTTGTAATGTGGTGGTATAAAGTAGGCACTTGCAATACTAGCTCCACCTATCCAGTTTTGAGATTTTCTAAACTCCCCTGGTAATTTGGTTTCACCTCGTACACTATTTAAAAGTATCTCATGAACTTTTTTTATAAGCCTATTGCTAAGAGGAATATTATCTAGCTCTTTTATAGAGTAGTTCATAGCATCTACATAGTTTCGTACTTCTTGCCAATCATCTCTTTTTTCAGGGTCTATTTGATCTTTTGAGACAAGCACTTCATCCATCTCGGTTTTAGTTCCCTCAATCTTACTAGAAGTATTTGCCTCTTTAGTAATGTGCATCTGTATAAATATATCTACATTTGGCACTATCATAGTATATGCATTTAGTTCACCCAATGCTCTTGTAGCATCTTCAAGAAGTACATTTATTTGAGGGTCATCCCATGTAAAAGTTTGGTTTATCTTATTTGGTAAAAAACTTTTGTATTGGTACTCTTGTTTTAAAGTTCCTGCTTTGAAGTCTTTTAGGTTCATCTATTTTTTCCTTATTTCTTCGATATATTATAAACATAATCACTTACATAAAAATCTTTCTTTTTCTTCTTGTTAAACAACACACTATGAAGTCTATCACTCTCTTTTTTAAAATCAATATTGAGTATTGTAATAATCTTCAAAACTCTTTTTTGATGAGGCTCCATCTGACTATCTAGCATCACTCTATAAAATAACTCTTTATTATCTTTGATTTTAAATATATCATCTTTAATCTTTTTATTTGTCAATTTTTTATAGATTAGGTTATACACATAAAGTCTATATGCTTGTGGAAACATAGCACCAAATGTATGTTTCAATTTTATTTTTAATGTAACTTTTTTATATTTATAAAAAAAATGTTCACAAATCATTTCAAACAACAGTTTACTATCAGTATCAATAAAAGAATCATCACCTTGATAGTAAATCGTAGTTATAATATTGTGATACTCTTTTTTCTTTCCAAACATACCTTTTGATTTCCAATTAGCCTGTTTTATAGTAGTTTTTTGTTTTTTACTCATTACTGTGATTCCTTATTTTACTCAAATGCAACTAACTGACTTTTACCTAAACTAGTTAGTCTATACTTTTGCTTAGAACTCGTTGGCTTATCTGGTATTGTTTGCTCCAAGTATCCATCTTCCATAAGTGGTTTTATAACTTGGTCCCTATACTTAGTCCTATTTGTTCTACTTGAGAACTTCATAAGTTCTGAAATAGCCCTTGGCTGTGTACATTCTCTTAGTATATCAACTTGTTCAGCACTTAGTCCCGACTTAGTCCCGACTTGAGGGCTTAAGTCTAAATCAACATCACTTTCTTCTTTTAAAGCCTCTACATGTACAGGTAACTTAACTTGAAAGTAAGTATGCTCATCATCAAACTCAAATTCTGGTTTTGGTGAGCCATTTTTTGCCATAGCATCTAAGATTTTATTTATACCAGTTGAGCGACCCTCTGTCATTTTCAACTCTTTTAAAAACTCACCTATTCTTCTGTTTCTATATCTTCTTGAGTTGGCTCTACCTTTTTGAAGTGCTTCAAGTTTTACAGATCTATCAGGTCCTGGGTAACTAAGGATAAACATCTCATCTTGATATATTCGTATCTCAATAGGTTCTCGTACAGTGTAGTCTCTATGATAAACAGCATTTACAACAGCTTCTTCAATAGCTGCGAAAGGGAAGTTTTTCACTCTTGTTGCTATGGCAGTATCAGGATGCTTTATCACTGTTTCGGTAATGAAATTTCTCTCTATAAAACTAAGTGCTTCTTGTGTCATAAGATGGATAGGACCTTTAAATATCTTCTCACTAAACTTATCTCCACCAGCGCCCTCTGCTCCAAACCAAACTATATCTATTTGAGTATATGGAAAATATTTACATGGATCTTTACTAAACATCATAAGCCCTATGTTTAAAGGAAAAGTAGCCTCACTGGGACCATCCACGATATGCATAGCTCTCGCTATCTCTTCTAAAGGTAAACTATCAACATCACTAGCTAAACTACTACCAACATCTTCTAAAAAGTTTTTAATCAGTCCAATATCTAACTCTTCTACTCTAGCTTTTTGGTTATATCTATCATCAAATGGTACAGTCGCAGCTAAAGAGAGAAGCTCTTGTTCATCTGCACCTTTTGCTACAACGCTACTAGAGTTTTTACGGATATAGTAAGCATAATCTTTTTGCCCTTTAGCAAGTGTTACTTTAGCTTTATAAGGTCTAGTCATCCCACCCGGTACCCAAATAACAAGTATAGTTTTACCTTGAACTTCAACAGGAAAAACGATAGGATGATAGTTTGGCATTATGGCGTTATGACCAAGTGCTAAAAGCTCTTTTTGTATAGCATCTATACTCGCAGAATTTACACCTTTTGGAGGAAGTACAGGCTGTCCATCTTTTTCTTCAATACCAACGACAATATAACCACCACCAAGATTATGAAAGTCATTTGCAAAAGCACAGATAGAACGAAGTATAACTTCAGGGTTCCAACCTGCTTTAAACTCTAGTCGTTCCCATTCTACAGCTTTTCCGTGGAGTAGTTGGTTTATGTTGATTGGTAGGTTCATAGTCTATTTTCCCTCATAGTGCGATATAAAATACTCATATATATTACCAATTCCATCTGTTCGATTCTCTTTTTTCTTTGGAAAATCATAAGTTAATCCGATGTCAACACCTACTTCCTTCTTATTTATTAAAAAAATAATCGCTCCAATAGCATGTGGTTTTGTACCTATAGGGGCTAATACTAAAGTTGGGTCAACAGAGTTTTTATAAATGTCATCCAAAACTTGATAAGTTTCATAAGGATTACTCGCAGGAGAAAATTTAATGTCTGTAATATCTTTTAATTCTTGATGATGGCGTTGTAAAGATATGTTTTCCCAACTAGGATTAAATGCAGGTAATCCTAATATGGGAATATATTGTTCATATCTTGCACCGTCATCACTTTCCATAATTCGTCCTAAACGATTATTCTCAAATCCTAAAAATGGGATTAATATTGCTTTTGATGAAGTATTAGAATCAATTAAAAGAGAATAAGGTGGTATTTTTTTAAAATTTCCTGCTACTTTTGTCAAATCAAAGCTATCACCAAATGGTGTCTTTTTCTCTTTTTTATATTCTTTGGGTTCGGCATAAATTATTACTATATTTATGTTTGTTCTTACTTCATTTAAATTATGTAATATTAATAATATCTCTGCAAATCCTAATGAAGTGGCATCTATATAGTAATTTTGAAAAGATAATGTGTTTATAAACTCTCTACCAAAAAGATGGTTTTTAAATTTATTTTGATCATCAATAATTAATTGAAAATTATTTTCTTCATAAATTATTTTATATTTATCTTCTATACTTTTAGAATAATAAGTAAAAACTTCATCGCTTCTATTATCTAAACTTTTTCCATATAATAAAACAGCATTTTTATTTTTTATACTGATTTTATTTAATTGTCCATAAGAGTAAATATGTGTAATTTCTAAACTCATTATATAAAATCCAATAAAGAGTTGGTGTTATATATAGAGTTTTTAGATGAATTGTTAAGTTTCCATTTGCTAGAATAGTTACAATATAATTCTTGATATTTCTCTTCTTCATCAATAAAAATATTTTTAAACTCTTCGTAGGTTAAATCAATTTTTCTTTGCTTTCTATGACTAATACCAAAATATGGTGCAAATATAGGATGTAATATATATAAGTATCTAGCATTATCTTTATCTGTAGTTTGTTTATTATTATTCTCTTCTTTTAGAATACCCCATACCTTACATTCATTGATAAGTTCGTCTCCATCTTTATCACGACTAGAAATTTCATAACCCTTACTTGTAAATTGATTAATTTCTGCCATACTTTGAGCATTCCTTTTTTGGGATAAAAGAAATATTTTACCTAATCGTATCACTATCTTTTGTAAATCTTTACCATATTTTCCTAAGTTGGCAATTTTATCAATTTGTGTTTTACTTGTATTTCGTACTGCTTTCGTCTGTAATTCAAATGGTATAATAAAATTTTCTATTTTTGTAATATTAGCATTTATTCTTTCATATTCTATAATAGACTGATGACAAAATTCTAATAAATACCTAATATTATTTTGTGACAACATAATAAAACGCTCAAATCCTGCATAATATGGAGAAGTTTTATTTTGATAAGATGTATATAAGAGTAAAATACTTCCTAGTAAATTATTATTAATAAGTTCTTTATAATAAGATATATCTTTCTCTTGAAAATGTTTTAATAGTTCATCAGGATTAGTTCTATCTCTATTTAATAAAATACCATTAATTAAAGACTCTTCTTTTCTATCTAAATCTATAAATAAACTATAATCAAGAGATGAATTTTGAAATTTTATTCCATCTTGAATAAGTTTTTCAAGTTTTTTATACAGAGCGTTATCTTCAAATAATTTAACTACTGTCTCTGATATACTTAATGAAGGAAATATATTTTTAACTATAGTTTTAGTTTTATTTTGATATTTACTATCTCTTCTATCTCTTATTGACTTTATATCTGATAGATTATATATTTGTTGTTTATTATCAAAATAGCTGTTGAGTTTAGACAGTATAATTTCTGATGCTAATATCTCAAAATTGTCTTCATAAAGTTTTTCTAAGTCAATAATCCTATAATCATTTACATCTACAATTTGTTCATCACTCAAAGTATCAGAAGTTACTTTATAATGTTTTTTATATGCTATATGAAAAATAATTGGTGATTGAGAGTGTTTAATCCAACTATTGATTAGTATCTGTTGCTCTTTTGCCAAATTTTCGAATTCATCAATAAATATATGAAAAATTGTATCTTTAAAAGGGTCAATTACACTTAAAACCGTATTAATAAAATATAATAATTTCTCTTTTGCACCAAAAATAATTGGTGGTTTTCCTTCAGGATAATTAAGCCAATCATTTAATTGACTTCTATATTTCTGGCATACCGTATCAAAATCAGTAACTTTTATTCTATCATCTAATTTAAATAATTCTTTAAAGTCATCAGGTATTATTAACTCTTTTGCTAAATTGATATGATTTTTATTTTTATAGTTAGATGCTATAAAACTCGTAATTAACTTAGAAAATTCACTAAAAATTGATAATCCTATATAAGCATTAAAAGCTACTTTCCATTTATCTCCTAAGTAGTTCTCTATAATCATATTAGAAAAATCTGTATCAGGCCTCCAATATATGCCAATATCACTAAGTTCACTTTCCAAAAGTTCACTTTTATTTTTACTAAAAATTGTAGGATAACAATGATACTTCAAAAACATAGTTTTCCCTGAACCTCGTCCGCCTTTGACAACTGTTGATTTAGAAAAACTTAAAAGATTAGAGTCTTCATAATTTAAAGGTAATACATATTTATTCCAAATATCATCAGGAAGTTCCTCGGCACGATTTTTTGCAAAAATTGTAGATAACTTTGTATTGTTCATATTTTACCTTTTTAGAAATGGATTCCACTGCTTATTGTGATAAATAACTGATAGGTTATTATTTGGAGTTGAAATGTTCATAGCATATAAAATTGCTTGTTCATTAAAGCCTAAAGGAAATTTTATTTTTAATTTTTCCACTACCTCTTGATAAAAAGACTGAAATGAATCATTGGAATTTAACTCATCTGAAATACTATAAAATGAATGTTCTTCTTTTGTTAGAACTTCAGCCGGTACTATATGAATATGAGAAAGTTCTTCTTTAATATTTGCTATTCCCTCTTCATGTGCGACTAATGGGCAGTATATAATATTTTTAAATTTTTCAAAGGCTGTTTTATGTTTTTTATAAAATTTTATAAACTGTTCTCCTGAACCTATTATATCATCAACTATTATTATAGTTTTTACCTTATCATCCATATCAGAGTCTATAACACGACCAATATCTTTATATATTAAATTATTTTGTGCATAAAGCCTAAAAAGTGCATGTCCACTTGTACCAATCTTATCTTCTTTATCTATGGTACTAAACCTAAAAGGTAATTTAAATGCTTTATCTGTGCTTAACATCTTTTCCCATTCACGAATTGAGGGTATCGTATAAACTCCTAATTCATCAAGTTTTTGAGGTAGATACACTTGAATTATCTGCTTAAACATAGATAGCATTGCTTTTTCATTTCGATATTGAAAATGAAACAGTATTTGAGACGCTAAATATTTTTCATTATCTGTTTTAAAATTCTCTAGCCATTTTTTTAAAGTATAGTTGTCTATTTTATCCCAATAGTTATTTTTAATAAGTAAATAACAATGTGTCTCTACTTCATCAAAGAATTCTTGAGATAAAAGCGGTAATTTAAAACTCATTATTTTTATGCTCCTTTTCAATAATAGGCATTTTTGCTATATCTGTTAAAGTAATATGTCTTGCCCCTACACCTTTTGAAATAGATTTGATCCAATCTTTTCCAAATTGTGAATTCAATGTATATAAGATATCTTTTCTATCATTCTCATTTTTTACACGAATAATAAAAACACAGTCCGTTGCAATAAAATATCCTGACTGTACCACTCCTACTTTTCCTAGAATACTAGTTCCTACTCTAGGTATTATAATATCATTTTTAAATGCGATTCTATCTATATATTTTTTAATAAGTCTATTAGTCTTTAGTGGTGATTTAAAATCATTTCCAAACCTAAAATTAGTTGTATGTAAAATCCATGTTTCCTTTATATCCTTTAGCATAAACTTTGGTTTCCCTCTAAAAATTTCGACATCATACTTTTCTAATTTTTTATAATTACTGTAATTACTATAACTCTCATAAAATGAATAATCCATTCTATTATAAGCATCATCTTTCTTAATAAAGATAGAGTCCTCCTTCACTATAGATGATAATTTAATTGTTTTAGAAATAGATTTAGATTTTTTCAAAACTAAGATATGTGTTTTTGCTTTTGTATGTTCAAAAATTTCACTTGGCAATTCAATAATATCTAGAATAGTATATTCTGTAATTAAAAAAATTCTGAATTTTTTCAATGCATTATTTACAAAAAAACCATCTGGTAATATAACAGATAACAGTCCACCATTCTTTAAAATTCTCAGTGCTTGTAAAATAAATAATACTTCTGCTGAAATATATGAAGCTTTATAATAGCCTTCTAAAGAAAATAGTTTTAAAATTTTTAAAGAGTCTTTATTTTGTTTTATTAAGTAAAATGGAGGATTTCCTAAACAAATATCTACTGTACCTATTTTTTTTATTAGAGATTTAATTGATGTATCTAAAAAGATATCTTTATTATAACAATGTATTTCAGGAATTATATCTTGAACTTTTTTACAACACTTACTATCAATATCATTTCCAAAAAGGTTTGAACCTTTCCACATTCTAGAAGCTTCTAATAAAAGAGAACCTTCACCCATTGTCAAATCTACAATTTTTTCAGGTTTTGCATACAAGATTTTTTCTACTAATATTTGACTATATTTTTTGGGTGTAAAAAACTGTTTATATCTTTGTATATTTATAGTCATAATTACAAACCTCTCCTCTCAAACTCAGCCCAAGCAACTTCATAGTCTTTTTCTCTATTACACTTAGCAAAAGGTGCTACATAGATTATGGTTCTTTCTATTGGTCCGTTTGGCATGGTGTCGTCTTGGATGGTTCTGTGGATTTCTCCTGATTGTAGGTTTATTATGTCTTCCCAGCCTAGTGGTTTTTCTATTGTTTCTTTGCCCTCTATTACTATCTTGTAGTGGGTTGCTTTTTTGTCTGCTTTTCTTGGTAGGCCTACTCCTGTTAAGCCTTTGCTTACTGTGAATACTATTCGTCCGTTCATGTCGTAAAATGTTTCATTTTCATTTTGTTTTAGGACTGGGAACTGGATGCGGTAGATGGTTTTTAGCTCTTCTAGTGTTAGTTTTAACTCCTGAGCTACAAGTACATCTATCTCTACTAATGCTTGCCTTCTTTCATAGTCTGTTCTTAGTGCTACATCTCTTTGCCAAGTTGGTGTGAGGTTTGTAAAAAAGTTATGCTTTAGTCTTGGGTCATCTATTTTTGTCCAGCTGTCTGATGTGAACTCTTTTTTGTATTGTTCTTCGTAGAGTTCACTATATGTTTTTGTTAATGACACCAATGTTAAACCTCTAATAAAGAGTAAATTTTTTAATATTGAGTTTTTGTCTAAAATTATTAATCTATCAACAAGTGAAGTATTCGCATGTCCCATTCCAGTACTTTTTGTTCTAAAGTCTTGTACTATGGATAAAGTCATCACAAAAAAACTAAGTAATAAATCTGTAGATTTAAAAGCATATGATAATACCGTATTAATATGTCCTACATCTTTTGGAAGAATAGTTGTTATTAATGTTCTTTCACCATCTGGGTCTATCATCTCTCTATTAGCATACCTATAATAGTCAGTGATTTTTTTTGATTGGTTATCAAAATAAACTTTTGGAATTTGATTATTGTAATTTGTTTGAGGTAAATAATTAGTTCTTGGTAAATAGTCATCCGAAATATTTATTAAATCTAGAATATCATAATGACTATTTTGAATACATACTCTTCTTGGTGTCCTTAATAATAAATTTCCAACAAAAAATTGAGCACCAGAGATAATTACATCTCTGTTTAAATTAACAAAATCAGTCTTTTTCTTTAATATTTCATTTTTTTGAGATTGAGTTTCATCAAGCATAAATGTTGATAAATAGTTCCCACTAATTTTATTCAGCGTATTAGGATATTGAGAAATTTTTTTAAGTACACTTAACAATTCTATTGCATGAACGACTGGTAATCTTGCTTCTATACCTAGAGTACCATCTTTATCATATAAAAAAGCATATAAATTTAAAATAATGTTATCAATATTTATTATTCTATTTTTATGTGGTTTTAAACTCCAATTATTCTTTTCATCTTTTAAACCACCTACTATGCCATGACCACCATGTGACAAAGATTGTTCTATGACTTTTGGTAAATATAAATTACTAATAGAAGTAAAATTTATTTTTTTATTAAAGTTATTATAAATATTTATACTATATTTTCTTGATGTATGCACTTCTGAAAAAAGTAACAAGGCATTTCTAAATTGAAAATGATATTTAAGACGTTTATATATTTCACTTCTTAATTTTCCACCCCTAGGATCATCGTATACTCCTTCTGGATGTAAAAATCCACTTATTCCATAATGGTTTGCAATTTTCCATCCTGTCGGTAAAAAACATTTATACAAGTTTGTTTTTCCATTAATAAATGGATAATTTGTCTTAGAACCTAAAAAATTTTGGGTGGATGACGAAGCTTCATATTCTTGTATATATTCTTTTTCCAAATTTGGATAATTTTTAAATGTATTTTGTCTTAAATTATTTAAATCATTTGATTTATAGTCTGCACTTCTAATATCAAATAATGGATTTGCTTCACCCATTATTCCATTTTCTTCCCATCTAACTAATAACCACGGCGGATTCCCAAGAATCAAATCAAATCCACCTTTCTTAGCAAATACATCAGCAAATTCTAACTCCCAATGCAGAAACTTCTGCTTTTCACTTACCTCTCGTACTACTTGTAGCCTACTATTTTTAGCTACAAGTTCACTAACATCTATAAAACCCAACTCATCTAGTTGCGTTTGTCTTATCTCTTCATCCATGGTATCGCTAAAGAGAGATTTATTTGCATCAAGTTCCATGATGATGTCTGAGCGTTTCTCTACAAGTTTAGATATATCTTCTAAAAATTCAGATCTTGTTGGAAGTTTATCTGCCTCATCTATAGGCCAAAACCATAAACTACACCAGTAGTCCATCACTATCTTTAGTCTCATGTATGGACTTGAGTTTTTTACATCGGCAGAGAGTTTTTCTTGCTCAAACACTGTATCTTTATACTCTATGCCTGTCTCTTGTTTTTTAGCTTTTTCTTGACCCCATACATGTAGAGTATCTGTAGTCTTTTTCTTCATATCATTCAAATGTCTAGTTTGTTCTTGCCAAAGCTTATCTATGGCTAATGATATTTGTAAAAGTTTTTTAACTTCACCAGATTCATAAGGTTTTATAAACTCTTTTCGCCACTTGTTTATAGACTCTATCTCATCTTTTTTAAGTGCTTTTACTACCTTGTCTGTGTACGAAGCCATCGCTTTATCACCCACTAGAAAGTGATATATTTGAGTATCTTTTTTTCTACCTGCACTTTTAGTTTCTTGCTTCTCATCTTCAACTGTTACAAGTGGAAGTTTTGAAGTGTCTTCAAAGAGTGAGCCTTGAGATTGGGCTAATGATGTTTCTCTTTTTTTAGCTAACCAAAGTGATTTTGGAGCTAATCTTTTTGGAGCATCTTCATACCAAAGAAGTGCTTTTTTAGTCGCTGTTAGCTGATGTGTTTCATATACTTCTCTCCTAGCACCTATAAGTGAGTTTCCATTTTCAAGCTGAAAACCAAACCATGGTACAAACGAACCACTAAGAGCATTTAACCATAGAGAAATCTCTGCAAGTTCTACTGCTGTTGGGTTAAGGTCAACGCCATATACATTGTTGTCTGCTATGTGCATCTTTACACGTTGTAGCTCTTCTATGTATTTGTCGTGTGTGATTTTTTCTTTTTGTTCTAGTTGCTTTTGATGCAAGTAAGCTTCACTTAGCTGGTTGATAGCTTCATTTAAAAAGGCTGCACTTCCCATCGCTGGTTCACAAACTGTAAGCTGGAGTATCTCATCTGCTTTTTTGCCATAGTTACCATTGTCATCTATCTCTAGTAACTCTTTGAGTGCATATTTTACGAGTGATTTTGTTAGAACTTCTGGAGTGTAGTATGAGGCTGATTTTTCTCTGTCTCGTCCTGCTAGACGGTAGATAAATGAACCTGTTTTATATCTTCTTAAAACTTTATCATCAAATACTCTCTCTTCTTCTTTGTATTCGCCAAGTTGAGCTTCTGTTACGAAGTAAGCATTTTCTAATGGCGTTGGATTAGTTCCTGCTTTTTTCACTTCATAGAGTGTCTCTTTAGCTATAAAACCTTTGTAGCTAAGTAGTGCTTCATATACAGCTCCAAGTTGATTTATGCCAAGATTTGCATAAGAGATTCTACCTCTGCCTTTTCCTTTTTTTGGACGGCTGAGTGATAAACTTTGGATAATCTCTTGCCAAACATGGTTTCTAAGCTTTACCCCATTTAAGATAGGTGTTTTAGATGGGTCAAATAGGTGTGAGCGAAGTGGAGAGATGGAAAATATATCTTTTCCTGTCATATTTGCTTTATGACTTACTCTCCCCTCATATATCATGTCAAAAAGAAGTCTGATACTGTCATCGAAGAAGTAGCCATTTTTATCGTTATCTGTTAGGAGTGGCATTAGTTCTAAGTCTCTAAGTGTCTCTAGTGAGTAACCTTTTAGGAATGCTTGTGACTTACTAGGTATAAATCCTAACTCAGGGCGAGATTCTATGTAGAAGAGAAATAGCATTCTGTACATGTAGCGAAGTGATTCTCTTGTTAGTATGCTATCTAGGTCTTGCGTTTCTAAGAAGTTTGGATTCTCTTTTGAGTGGTAGTGTATGACTTCATTTCCTAAAAGCTCTATGGCACTTCTAAGTGAGTACTTCAAATCCTCTGTAACGCCAAATGCATGTTTATGAGAGTTTTCATCTAAGGTATCAAGAAGACTTAGCCCATCTTTTGGAGCTAAAGACTCTACATGTAAAAGAGATGAAAATGCTTTTAGCATTGTGTCTTCTTTTCTGGAGATAATATCTTGCAGATCAAATCTTAGAAATCTTTTTTGAGCCCATTTGGCTCTCTCTATCAGCACTATTTGAAATGGACTGACTAGCATTATCCATCTTGGAGGTTCTTGTAGCGTGAAGATATGAGAAGTGATAATATCATCATAGTTTAACTCACTATTACAACTATCTAGTTCTTTTAACTGCTCTTTTACTACAGAGTTTGTAAGTACATCACAACTCTCATCACAGTAGCTCTCTACTATCCAAAGATAAGGACTACCATCACTTTTATCTACATTGGCAATAATAGGAACTGAAAATTCATCTAACTCCTTTGTGGTGTATGAGAGTTCATAGCCAAGCAGATTTAGAAGTGTTTTGTAAAATACTCTTGATGATTGAAGTTTATCTTGAATATTATTACTTTTTTTAGAAAGCTCTTTTAGTAGGTCTAAATAGTTTGGTCCTATGCCTCGTATCTTTTTAAATGGAGTTCTATAAGTATCACTTTCATTCTCTTTTTCTTGCCATGAACTAATACGCTCTTTAATGTCACCCTCAAATATTTCGTTTAGGTAGTGGTTTGTGTAAAACTCATTTTCATTTGTGATGCCGACTAGGTTCATGACTCACTCCCTGTTAAAACTGCTATAACTTGGATGAATGGCTCGCTTTCTATCTCCATGGAGTCTTTTATCCATTGGTGGTAATCGTTAAATATTTTATCTACTTCTCTTTGTTTTTCTAATCTTTTTGACTCTTGGTTGAAGTCCATCTCTAACTGTCCTATATGTCTCTCTTTTAGTTTGTCTAGCTCTTCTAGGTGTTTTAGAATCTCTGTATCTTTACTGTCAACATACTCATCTCTCTGTTTTTTAATATGTTTTGTGGATTCTTCTATGGCTACATGTAGATTGTTTTGTATAGCTGATAAATCATAATCGGTTGCAGGGTTTGGAAACTTTTTAGTAGCTATCTGCGTTTGCTCAAAAACATCTTCTAAAGTCAGTATGGATTCAAACTTATTGTTTTTAAACTTTACACCTATCCAGTTATTTATCATAGGTTGTGCTTTTTTATTTGGAATGAGTCCACTGATGATGTAGATGAGTTCATCACTTGCTACTGTATTTAGTTTCAGCACTGGAGCTTGAAGTCTATCAAAGTTACTTAGTAGTTTATCTTTTATCCATTCTAATAGTGGGTGCTGTTCCCAAAGGTAGTGAATATTTGGCCATGCAGACTCATCTTTTCTGGAGTTTTTTATCTCTTGGTTTATTACTTCTAAGTTATTTGTGAGTTTAAAGTGCCAATCTTTAGGGATAACTTCACGAGGTAGCATTTTAAATCTGTACTTTAAATCTTCAAGTTCACTTGCATGTATCTCTATACGGTCATCTTCAAATCTTATGTCATTTGCTTTAAAACCTGAGCCTATCTTGTTTGATTCTTGTAGAAAACGAAGAGCATCTGTAGAGTACTTTAGGTCATCTTCATAAAAAGAACTTGACTTAACTATTGTATCTTCTATGGATGGTTTATCTTCATCTTGCGTATCATTAAGACTCGATAGCCAATCAAACTCAGCTTCCTCGGCATTGTTATCTAGTTCTTGGCTAAACTCCTCTGCATCTTTGCCACTACTCATAGCTTCTGCAACTATGTTTTCTTCCTCTTTTTCATCATATACATTTAAGAAAGCACTTGGATCGCCAATATTTTGAGCAGCTTGTTCATCCTTGGTTATCAGAATCTCTAAAATTCTATTGTCACCTTTGAACTCTTCATCCTGTGAGAGTGTTTGCATATAGTAAATCTCTGGATTTTGTTCTTGTCCATATCTATCTACACGACCATTTCTCTGTTGGAAAGTCATAAGTGACCATGGGATATCGAAGTGAATCAGCCTATGAGATAAGTAATGCAAGTTAATACCCTCACTAGCAACATCAGTAGCTATGAGAAGCCTTACTTTTGAGTTTTCTTGACCAAAGTCTTCTACTACCTTATTTATCTCTATATCGCTCATACTAGAACCGGTCATCGTAACAATGGCACCATCTTTTAGATTTAAATCATTTTGAAGGTGTTCTTTTAGAAATTCCAGTGTTTTAATACGCTCTGTGAAGATAACTATTCTATCGTTAGTAGTTTTTTTCCACTTCATCTGTTTTTGAATAAGTTCTACTAGCTTATTGTATTTTGAGAAGCTATCAGTATTTACATCTTCTAGTTTTTCAAGTAATATTTCTAGCATTTCTATATCGTTACTATAGTCATCTTCTAATAGTTCTACTTTTTTGATTCTGTTTTTTATAGATTCTATACATGCTATAGGTGAAGATAGTAGTGATTTTGTAAGAGTGGTTTTAAATAGCTCACTTGCTTTTCTTTTTTTGTTGTCAATTGATTGGAAACTTATCTTCGATATATACTCAAATACAGCTTCTTCTGCTGTTGTAGCATTAGACTTTATAGTAAAAATTTCTCTTGTTTTAAACTCATCACTCACTTGATCAGCAATATCTTTTTTAAATCTTCTAATTACCAAACCTTTATCTTCAAAATCAGACCTATCATAATCTTTTGGATTTGCAATAGCAGTTGGATCTAGCATATTTAAAAGTGATGCAAAACTTTCTGCTTTACCATCGTGTGGAGTAGCTGAAAGCATCATAAGCGTATCACATCTTGAAGATATAAGCTTTGCAAGTTTTGATTTTTGAGAACCACTGTTTCTATCTGCAACATTATGAGCTTCATCTATGATGATAATATCCCAGTAAGACTCTTCAATGTATGAGCGATAGAGTGCTTCTTGCTTTAAAGTATCTATAGAGATGATAGATTTGTCATAGTAAAAA
The DNA here is from genome assembly GCA_013138865.1 of Helicobacteraceae bacterium. GTDB lineage: Bacteria > Campylobacterota > Campylobacteria > Campylobacterales > Sulfurimonadaceae > GLR69. The sequence goes on from WTBY01000066.1 coordinate 26,110, forward strand.
AATGGGTTCATATTTGCAGGGATTTTATTTCTAACTCTTTGAATACCTTGTGAATCAAGACGAGTAAGAGGAATAGAGAAACGATTCCAGAACTCTTTTTGAAACTGAGTAAGCATACTTTTTACAGCAAGAACAAGAATCCGTTTTCCTTTACCTCTTTTTATAAGTTCTGTTGTGAGGATACCTGCTTCAAGAGTTTTACCAAGACCAACAGCATCGGCCATAAGAATTCTTTGTCGTGGTTGGTTTAGTGCTTGTAGGGCTGGCTCAAATTGGTAAGGTACTATGTCCATAGCAGCTTTTGAAGCTCTGTGAATTTTGTTATCAGTTGGGACTACATCTTTTAGTAGTGACTCCATATAGAGAAGAGATTTAGTAAAACTACTTGATTTATCTATGATAAACTTTGTCTCTTTTGGGTCTATGATTTGGATATTTGATTCATAGGTTGTAAGAAATATTGCTTCTTTACCCTTGATAAAGTTGGAGAATCCATCACATGTTAGTTCGTAACCATCATCAGCTAGAATTTCTACTTTTCGAATTGTCCATTCTGCATCGCGGATAATTACTCTTTGTCCAGGGGTGTATGATTTCTTTTCCATTGATTTTCCAACTTACATTTTTATTATAGATAGTTTACAATAATTATTCTTGTTAAAATATACCATTTATTTAAAAAATTATTTTTCAGTAAAATAATGAAATAAAAATTAACTTGTTTGAAAATACTTTGTAGGTTTGGTCAGTTTATTTTAGAGTCTAAAAAATTCATTTTTTTAGTAAATCACTATATCTAAAATTTGTCAAATTAGTTTAGCTAGGTTTGTTTGAGATAAGTTTATATTGTACTAATTAGCTACAGTGTTAAATAAATTTTCTTCTATGTTTTAAAATTACATACAGTTCTAAATCTACATATTCAGTATTAATTTCTTCTAATATCTTTTTTCGTTTTAGTTCAGTATCCAGGACTTTATTAAGTGTCGCCTTTGTTAAAAATTCATTAAATTTTATACGCGCATTAGATATGGAAAGATCATTTAGGTTAATGATTGTTTCAATTTTTTTTAGATTTCGTGTAATAAATTCAGATGATGGAAAAAAAAGGTTAAATAACTTTCCTCTATCCAGTTTATGAAACCTTTTTAAATTAATAACTATGTACTCTTCAAGTGAAGGATCAATCTCATTCGTACTTGATAATTGTAATTGTTTTTTTAAAGTATCTTTGTCTACATCTTTAATTAAATCAAATTTTTCTATTTTTCCACTTTTTAGAAACTCTTCAAGCTCTTCTTTAACAAAATAAGTTTCAAGCAAGTCAAATATTTGACGTTCTTTTCTCCATCTATAGTAAGAAACATCTGAAATTTGTAATAGTTTTTTTATACTTTCTTTCATCATTAACCTTTATATTTAAAAAATTATATACTAAATTAAATTAAAATTTATTTAATAAATTTATATTTTAATGTCTATATAGAAAAAATCATTCTAAATGAAATTAAAATTCTTTTAAGTAATAGTTTAATATAATGTCTATATAGAAAAAAGATTTCTATATATTATATTAAAATCAAATGGGTGTATAGTGAAAAGTATTGAGATTCTGATTAAATATAAAGCTCCAAAAATTATTGATGCAGAAAAAATTTTTACTAACTTGAAACTTTTTCAAGAAATTTTATTTTGGGCAAGAGAATCATTTCGCGAACTATTAGTAACAAATCCAAAAAGATACAACTTAATCTCTAAAGTAGATGACATTGCGGGTGAAATTGATAGCTATATGAATGCTGTAAGATTAAAAATGCTTACAAATGGAAAAGCAGGAAAAAATAGTTTGTATTTTAAATTAGATAACGTTGAACTCACTCTTAAGTGGTTGATCTCTAGATGGGCAAATGTTTTTATGAATATAGCGACAAATCCAAAATATAAATCTTTTATTGATGTTAGTTTATTAGGTTATGAATTAAATGATAAAGCTTCACATACTAAAGATGCATTAAGTATTATTATAAATGAAGAAGAATTGGCAAAATGTAAATAATTAACTGATACTAGATACAAAGTTTATATTAATATAAACATAATTTTTTTCTAAACATTTAGAGTAGTGACCAACTACCTAATCGTAGCGACACCCGTCGTTACTCTGAGTGTTTATAAGGGGTGGTTGGTCACTTTTCCCTCTTTTTTAAATCTCTAGTTTTTAATAATATAAATGCGCGAAACTCGTCACGTCGTCGAAAACAGTCGAGCTCGCCTTCATACACACCATAAAGCATGTAATGTGATTATATCATACTAGTAAACCTTTATGGTGCAATTATAATAGGAATTATAATGTCGATCGATTTAATGAGATTAGCTTTTAGAACACCATACCCGGCAACACCCAAGCTTATATTACTCACATTATGTGATAATGCAGATGATACAGGTGCATGTTTTCCCTCACACACTACCATATCTAAAAAATCAAGTTGTGCAAAAAGCACACAATCTTATAATATAAGAGCTTTTGAGCGTATAGGACTTTTGACTAAAGAATTAAGGAAAAGACAAAATGGTTCAGATGCGTCTACAATTTATAATATTGATATAGATTTTTTAGAAAAAAATGCTATTGTCTTGATCAAAACTAAAACAGAAACAGAAAAAAAAGAGCTTAAAAAGAAGTGCGACCTAATAAAAAATGAATTTAAAAAAGCTTACCAAAATATTAGGAAAGATCTTGATAATTCACCAAGTGACACCTATTCAACTGTTCACAATGTGACACCCACCCCAGTTCACGATGTGATACCCCTAGAGAGTTCACCACGTGATACCCTTTATCCATCATCTTCTAACCCACAATATATGAATGATGAAGAAGAGGAAGAGTATGGAATATCAAAAGAGTTGATAAAAAAATTTCCATTAGCAAAATTTTTTATTAATTTTGAATCCTCAAAAAGTAAAGTTAAGTATAAAGGCTCTTATGTTCAAACTTTAATTAAGAATTTTGAAAAAGGTCACTTAAAAACTCTTGCTAATTATCAAGTATTTATTAGTTCAAAAAATATTAAAGACCTTCAAAAAAAGTATTACCTTAAAAAACTTTTTAAGCGTGAAATTATTCAAGATGATTGCAAAGCTTTTTACTTTTATAGAGAAAACAAAAAATATGCAAAATTTTCTGATAAAGAAATAGTTGATAGCTTGTTAAGTGGCACATTATGAGTGACATACAAGCCCAAGAGATAAAATCTCTTTTGTTAGAACAAAGAGCAATGCTCTCTATGCTAATTCCAGATAAAGCATCTATATCATATTTAGCAGAAACTACAAATAAATCTCGTCAAGCTATCCGAGAGTATATTCTAAATCACTATGAGCCTCAAGTTGATTTTTGGAAAGAAAAAGGTAAAATGTTTGTGTCAAAAGAGGTAGCTATTGCAATTCTTAGGAGAAGCAACAATGGCTAGTTATTTCATTGATCGTGATACTATCTTTGTACAAGGTAGAATTAACGGTAAACGTGTAAAACGATCAACACAGAAAAAAGCAAATAAAATAAATCTAAATTGGATTAAACGATCTGATTTAAATGAAGTTCTTTTAAATATTATTGATAAAAAAGAAGAGGTTAAACCTAAATTCTATTCATTGAAAGAGTTTGGTATGGAAGTTTTAGAGTTGGGCGCTCATAAACGTATTGAAAGCGTACAAAAAGATTATATATCTGCTTTTAATAACCATGTATTACCATACTTTGAGCATTATAACATATCAGATATAAAAACTCATGATATTGAAGTATGGCAAAAAAAGTTATTACGTACACATTCATCTCGTACTGTTGATAGATTTAGATATGTACTTGGTACTATAATTGAAAAAGCATATGCAAATGATTTAATTTCTAAAAACTATCATGCACTTGCAGATAAAATCGAGAAGGTATACAAGAAACAAATCCCTTATTCCATAACAGAAGTACAATTAATGCTAAAAGAGTCTACAGGATGGCTTAAAATGTATCTGCACTTAGCATTTACAACGGGTATGAGAGTTGGCGAGCTATTAGCTCTTAAAAAAAGTGATATATATTTCGACGAAAAAGTTATATATTTACAACGCTCTATATCTAAAGGTATTATTACTGAAGGTATTCAAAAAAGTAATGGTAAGGTAATTAAAAATCATAATAGGATGGTTATTGTTCCTAACTTTGTGCTTAGTATGCTAAAAGAGCATATAATAGGCTTAAAAAAAGATTGGTTATTTCCAAGTCCTAAAACTGGTAACCCATTTTATGACTCTAACAGTATCGTTAAAAATCGTTTTAAACCTCTTCTTAAAAAAATAGGTGTAGAGTACAAAACTCTTAAAGCTACAAGACATACATACATATCATTACTTCGTAATCAAGGTGTAAATAAAAACTTGATTCAAGATATTGTAGGTCATGTTGAAGACAGTAGTGTTACAGATGCTCACTATACTTCTTTAGAGGTAACAGACTTTAAAATAAATGCAGTAAATAATGTATTTAAAGAGGTTAAAATAGGCTAAAAAAACCGGCTTTTTAGTCCGCAATTTGTCCGCATTATGTCTAAAATACCAGTCAACGCCCAAATATAGGGAAAGTCAGAAATACTCATAAGCCGGGGGTCGTGGGTTCAAGTCCCACTCTTGACACCATTACTTAATAAACCCCTAAAACAAGCACTTTCAAAGACCTTTTAAATAACTCGGTGTCGTATCGGTGTCATTTAGTGTTACTTCTTAAGCAAAGCATTTACCAAATTCAACATGATTCTGAGGAATATATTTAGAGTATTTTTCTAGTGTCATTCTCACAGTTTTATGACCTACTATTTTACTTACATAATTTATATCTTCTCCACTAGAAATAAGTGTAGAAATAAATGTACTTCTCGTTTTATGAATAGGTCTATATTTCACATCAACTCTGATAAGGTTTTTCTTCCACTTACTCTCACGAATTTTGCTAATATCCCAATAGTTTTGGTTTTGAGTATTAACGAATACAAACTCACTATTTTTAGCAGTTATCTCTAATTGACTTTTTAAGTAAGGAACTAAAGTATCAATAATTGGAACTGTTCTAACTGAATCCCATTTAGGAGAGAGTGTAAAAATAACTGTGTAAACCTTAAAAATTAGATTTATTTGATAAAGTGATCAAGTAAATTATTTATAAGGATTTACATATGAGTTTAATCAACCATGAAGAGTTAAAAAAACAACTTGC
>WTBY01000050.1 GCA_013138865.1 Helicobacteraceae bacterium
GAGCAAGACTTATTTAAGTTTGAGAGCAAAAAATTAGGAAAAGGAGTAAAGTAACTTAGGTGGTTTAAGGTTACAAAAGCATCTTTTTTTTACTTTTTTCTGCTTATTTTAACTGATCGCTTGACAACGTATAGAGATCACATTTAATGAGTATATTATTGAGGCTCAAAAAAGTTATAAGATACTTTTTGAAAAAGATTTTCTTCAAGTATGGGTTAAAAATATTCAAGAAGCTATGCAGCGTATTAACAGAAGACTTGGTTCAGAGCGATATACGGTAGTTTGCGGTTTATTTGAAGATGCTTTAGATGAACAGATGAAGAACAACTCACTCCATCTATACAAAGTTTGGATAGCCTATCTTCTCAATGAATATTATGATCCTATGTATGATTACCAGATAGAAAAAAATGCATCTAAAATATTATTTAGAGGTAACAGTGAAGAAATTATTTCCTATATTTCTTAAAAGTTTACTTTTTTACTAAAGTTATTTTAAAACTTACCGATGTAGTATTACTACGATCTTGCAATAATCTTATTTTTTAGTTACACTTCTATAATTACAACTCACTTTCCAAAATAGTGTTTTAATTGAATAGCATGGAAGCTATTTATAAACATCTTATTTACTGATAAAAGGATTTATCATGGAGTATTTTAGAATAAATACTAACGTCACCTCTTTAAGAGCTCAAGCTAATACAAATTACTCAAACATGCAAATGGATGATTCTTTAGTTAAGTTGAGTTCTGGTCTTCGTATAAACTCTGCTGCTGATGATCCTGCTGGTATGCTTATAGCTGATGCACTTAGATCGCAAGCTTCATCACTTGGACAAGCCGTATCAAACGCTAATAGTGGTAATTCTATGTTAACTATCGCAGATAAAGCCATGCAAGAGCAGATCAGTATTCTTGACAGTATCAAAATAAAAGCTACTCAAGCAGCACAAGATGGTCAAACATCTGATACACGTGATGCACTCCAACAAGACATAAGTAAACTAATTAGCTCTTTAGATGAAATTGCTGAGACTACAAGTTATAATGGAAAAGCACTTCTGTCTGGATCATTTACAAATAAAGAGTTCCAGATAGGGGCATACGCTAATCAAGATATTATGGCTACTATTGATCCCACTTCATCAGATAAAATAGGTAATACTCGTTTTGAAACATCATCAAACATATCGGAATCAGGAACGGCTCAGCTTCTATTCGCAAATGTAGATGGATCAAATGACATAACACTTCAAAGTGTCATAATATCTACAAGTGCTGGGACTGGGGTAGGGGTGCTTTCACAAGTTATTAATACATACTCTGAGTCACTTGATGGAATTAAAGCAAGTTTTGTAACACAGTCAACTGGAAGTTCAAAAATAGCAGCAGGTACACTCTCAGATTTCTATATTAATGGCATTTCCATTTCAGGTTCTTTAACTATTGAAGAAAATGATAGTGATGGATCTTTAATAAGTGCCATTAATAACGAAACAAGTTCTACTGGTGTTTCAGCATCATCAGACACAGATGGAAAATTAGAGCTAACAAGTGCCGATGGTAGAGCTATTCAAGTATCTGGTACAAATGTAAACTCATTATTATCTTTAGGAAGTGATACTCACTTTAACGCTGGACGTTTAACATTGACTAGATTAGGTGCTGATGATATACAAGTTAGTGATTCTAACAATTCATCGGTTGGTACTGCAATTAATAGTACTAACATTAAAGAAACATCTATGAACTTAAGAGAGATGACAGGAAGTATAAGTGCCTCAGAAGCAGAAGCTATGGGCTATTATGCTAATGAGAATATAACAACACAGAGTGAAAAGGCTGGGGTAGGGACACTTCAAGGAGCAATGTCTATGATGAGTATTGCAGACTCTGCAAGAGAAAGTTTAGATAAAATTTTAGCAGGTATAGGATCTACACAAAATCAATTTACATCTACCATAAATAATATTTCAATGGCTCAAGTAAATGTTACAAGTGCGGAGTCTCAAATAAGAGATGTTGATTTTGCAGCAGAATCAGCTAACTTTACAAAATATAATATTCTTTCACAAGCTGGAAGTTTTGCTATTTCACAAGCCAATGTTTCACAAGAGAGTGTTTTAAATCTTTTGAAAGCCTAGAGTAGGTCGTCTATATTAATATCGCCTAGGTCTATACCATCTATGTTTAGATCTGATAAATCAATATCATCTTCATGTGCATAAGCATCTATATTTGCTTGTGCTAATCTTTTACTTAAAATTGAAGAAAAGTTTTTATATATTTGCATATGAGCATTTTCCTCATCCTTTTCAGCTATTTTCTTGATATTAAAACGGAGTAAAATAGTATTTGGTGAACTTACTCTAATATCTGCACTTCTTGGGTCTTTAGTTATATACGCCATCTCTCCAAATACTTGTTTTGACTTTAATATAGCTATTGTTTTTTCATCAACAACTACCTTAACGCTACCTGTGATTATAAAATAGATCTCTTCACAGACAGTATTACGTCTAAAAACTATCTCGTTATTCTTGTATTTAATAAAGTCAACATTTTCACAAACAGAGATTAAATCGTTATTATTAACGCCTGAAAAAAATCTAAGTTTTGTTTTTACTTTTATAAGAGCTAACTCTGGTTTTGTAAGTTCTTCTCTTTTATCTTCTGAAGATGTTTTATTTTCTAAGTTCTTAATTTTACTCTCTAGCTCTTTTATCTTTTTATCTTTTTGACTAATAGTTTGGTTAACAGATGATGCTTTAATTATGTAAAATAGTGGTCTTGCTTTTGTTCCTACTAAATATGTTTTACCATCTTTCGCATTATCAATGTATTTTAAACTATCTTCTTTTAAGTCTGATAAACTAATGTTAGAGTCTATTTTTATCATTAAAATTCCTTAATCTATAAATTGAACCTTCTGAAGAAGCCAGATAATTATTTAACATTTTAACATTTTCTTTAAAGTATTGTATAGTCGAAATGTAATAAAGTGTAATATAAAAGTTATAGCATATTACATTTGGTTAACATAATGTAAAATATCTTGGCACCCTATGCTATATTTCCCTTTTAAGGGTAGGGTAGAGGGATATTAAGAAATCTTATCAAAAAAAGCTAGAAAAAGCTCTTAAGGTTTCTCAAATCTTAAAAATACTACAATAACAGTTCAAAGTAAAAGATCGTTGTGCAAGTTTCTTCTTCAAAAAATAAAACTTGCACAATGTGCGTCAAAGCAATTGCTATCTTACCTCATTAAATTTTAAGCCAACCTTAAACTTATTTCATTGAATTTTCATATTTTTTTATATTAACTCTTCTAAGCTTCTGTAGCTAATATTATTTAATATTAATGCTAAACCTTAAAGAAGAGATAAAAGGGCTTAGAGCCTACTGTATAGGCTTTTAAGAGCATGGCGACAAATTTGTCGCGTTGGGCTATTTATAGCGACAAATTTGTCGGGGTCATAGCGACAAATTTGTCGTGTTCTATCTTATTGATCCCTATTTGAAAAATAGAAGTAGATCTAGAAGAGTTATAATAAATAGGGCTTAAAAAAATTTTACTTTTGTTGCGGCTGAAACTTAAGAGGGTACGCCTCATGCTTCGGCTGTACGTTTAGTGTCGCTTCGCTCTAGCAGATAGGTAGCCGTGCGGTGGCTCGGCTTGTGTTTGTTGTAGGTGGTCTCTTGTTTCATCCTCCTAAGGTCGGAAAACGCTTTTTTAATTAAGAGAGGGCATATTTAGGGGTGAGGGTAAGCACTGTGTCGAGGTTTTGAAATTACCACTAGTAAACCTCACAAGAATTGTGACCTACTTGAGTT
>WTBY01000016.1 GCA_013138865.1 Helicobacteraceae bacterium
ACCTAAGACGTACACCTGCATTGGTAAGAGCCAAAAGTTGATACAAAAATAGTAAAAAAAGGCTCAAATACTCTAAAAAATGGTAAAAATATAAAAAATTAGAGAAAAATATACTTCAAAATTGAAAAATAATTGGACTTGTTCAGAGGGTTCAATTATAATGTTTTATTCAAATGAGCATGAGCCCATTTATGTTCATGGAAAATATCAAGGTCTAGAATCAAAAGCTGAGTTTATTATTGTAGATGGGAAAATTATTGAAATTAAAATAAGTAATGTCAAAGGTAAAAAATCTTTATCAAAGAAAGAGCTAAAAGAGTTTAAAAATTTTGTAGAAAAGTTTAAAGATGATATTATTCAAAAATGGATAGATTATTTTGTTTTTCATAAATCAATTAAATGTATTAAAATTGAAGGAAAGGTAAAATAATGAAAACTATAAATATAGAAGAAGCAAATTATATAGCCGACTATAAAATACATTTTAGATTTAATGATGGTAAAGAGAATACCGTTGATTTTAAACCATTTATTTTATCATCATCTCATCCAGACATAAAAAAGTACCAAGATGAGAAACTATTTGAAAATTTTAGTCTAGAATATGGAGAAATTGAATGGAATGATTATGAACTTGCATTCCCTATATTTGATTTGTACCAAGGATATATTTAACAAAATTTATAACAAATACGAGGAAAAAATAATTTACCTAAAGGAAAATTATCGCTCATGACAACCGTTATACTCTAGCACAAGCTTTCAGCTTTGTACTGAGTTTACTTATTTAGCTAGTTTAGCTATTTTTGCTTGTAGTTTCATCCATGGTTTATGTTCCATAAGAGGAAAACCAGCATAAGTTTTATGTGGTTCTTTTATGCTTTTTGTTACTCCTGCACGAGCAGCAAATGTACTGAACGGAGCTATGTCTAAATGACCACTTGTAGCTGACTGACCACCTAAGACTACATTACGTCCTAGTGTTGTTGTACCAGCTATTCCTGCTTGTGAAACAATGATCGAGTGCTCACCGATCACACAGTTGTGACCAATTTGAACTAAGTTGTCTATTTTAACACCTTTTTTAACAAGTGTTGTTTTAAATACAGCTCGATCAATAGAGGTATTTGAACCTATCTCTACATCACTTTCAAGTACAACATTTCCATTTTGAAAAATTTTGACGTGTTCACCAAGTTTAGTATGAGCAAAACCAAAACCATCACTACCGATCACAGTTGAGGCGTGAATGATACATCTATCACCTATCACACAATCTCTATAAATAGTTACATTAGGATAAACGATACAGTTATTACCAACTTTAGCGTTGTTTCCAATAACTGCACCAGGCATAATAGTTGTATTTTTACCGATCGTAGCACCAGTAGATATAAAAGCAGTAGGAGCAATAATGCTACCTTCGCCTATAACAGGTTCCTTACCATCAACTTCAAAAGCTAAAGGTGCAAACAGTTCACTTGCATATGCTAGTTTTAGGTTTACTTCCTCGTCTACTAAAGCGATTACATGAGTTGGAACTTTTTCTTTCATGCTACTTGACACTATGACTGCGGAAGCTTTTGTATTTTCAAGGTCTTTAGTATATTTAGCGTGATCGATAAAAGCTAATTCACCTTCTTGTGCGTCTTTTAGATTATTTAAACCACTGATTTCAATATCAGATCCAATAAATTCAATACCAATACTATCAGCTATTTTTTTAAGATTTATCATCTTTCTAGTGCTACTGTTCCACCACGAACAATCTCTTTAGGGTTAAAACGTTTAATAGCCTCTAGGAAGAAACCAATACGGTGAGGCTCATCTGCAACCATAGCGATTACAACATCTTTTCCAACGTTAACTATTTTACCATTGTAAACGTTACAAAGTGTCTCTATATCGCTAAGAGACTCATTAAGTGGAAACTTAATCATTGCCATCTCTTTTTCAACTAAATCAGTATGTTCATAAACTCTAAGAACAGGAATAAGCTTATGAAGTTGTTTAGTAATCTGCTCGATCACACGTACACTTCCTGAAGTTGCGATCGTTAAACGTGAATACTCAGAGTCTGGAACTGGTGCAACTGTTAAAGACTCTATATTGTAACCACGACCTGAAAAAAGGTCTGTAATACGAGAAAGAACACTTGCTTCATTTTTAACAATTACAGAGATTACACGTCTCTCTACATGTAGATTATCTTGCATTATTTACTCCCTTCTGTACTATTAGATGGTAGCATCATGTTAAATAGTGAACCGCCTGCTGGAACCATTGGCATTACGTTTTCATCGCGATCAACTATAACTTCGATCATAGCCACAACATCTTTTTCAATTGCATCTTTAAGAGCAGCGTCAAACTCCTCTTTTGTAGTAACTCTATAACCAATACCACCAAAGCCTTCAGAAACCATTTTAAAGTCTGGTTGTTCTTCTAAAACTGTTTCACTTTTACGATCATCATAAAATAGTGTTTGCCACTGTCTTACCATTCCAAGATAGTTATTATTTAAAATAACGTTAATAACTGGAAGCTTGTAGATAACCGAAGTCATAAGCTCTTGAATATTCATTAAAATTGAGCCATCACCAGTAATGTTAATACTTGTACGTGATGGATCAGCTCTTTTTACACCGATCGCAGCTGGAAAACCATAACCCATAGTTCCAAGACCACCTGAACTCATAAATTGACGAGGACGTGAAAATGGGTAAAACTGTGCTGTCCACATCTGGTGTTGACCAACATCTGTTGATATGTTTGCATCGTCACCTAAAAGCTCACCTATACGCTCTACTACCCATTGAGGCTTAATGCGATCGCTATCTTCTTTATATGAAAGAGGGTGTAGTTTATCTAGCTTAGCGATAGAGTCTAACCATGGAACATATTTTTCAGATTTTATTTTATTTTTTGCTAAAGCTATAAATTCAGTAACAACATTTTTAACATCACCTACTATAGGGTAGTGTGCGTTAACAAGTTTAGAGATAGACGCTGGGTCAATATCAACATGAATAATATCAGCATTTTTAGCAAATTCACTTAGTTTACCAGTAACACGATCGTCAAAACGAACACCTATACCTATAACTAGATCACACTCACTTATAGCCATATTTGAAGCGTAGTTACCGTGCATACCTAGCATTCCAATACGTAGTGGGTTAGAGTCACCCATAACACCACGACCCATAAAAGTCTCAACTGCAGGAATACCACACATTGAAGCAAATTCTCTTACTTGTTCAGTAGCATTAGCGTTTATAATACCACCACCTAAGTAAAGTAGTGGTCGCGAAGCTTTTTCAATAGCATCAATCGCTTTTTTGATCTGTCTTACATTACCTTTTGTTGTAGGCTTGTAAGTATCAAGTGAGATATTTTTAGGATAGTTAAACTCAGCAATCTGTGCAGTAACATCTTTTGGAATATCTATATGTACAGGACCTGGACGACCAGTAGAAGCTATGTAAAAAGCCTCTTTCATAACACGTGGAAGATCAGCAGCGTCAGTTACAAGGTAGTTGTGCTTTGTACAAGATCTACTAATTCCAACAGCATCAATTTCTTGAAAAGCATCAGTACCGATAAGGCTCATAGGAACCTGACCGCTTATGACTACCATTGGGATAGAGTCCATGTATGCATCAGCTAGACCAGTTACAGCATTTGTGAAACCTGGACCACTTGTGATCAGTGAAACACCAACTTTACCACTCTTTTTAGCGTAACCCTCAGCTGAGTGAACCGCCGCTTGTTCGTGACGAGACAAAATATGTTGAAATTTGTTTTGTTTATAAATCTCATCATAAACATTCATTATAGCACCACCTGGGTAGCCAAAAATAACTTCTACCTCTTCAGCGATAAGTGCTTCTATAACCATTTGTGCACCACTAATTTGCATGGTAACTCCTACTCTTTAAATAGTTTATTTATATAATTACGCGATTATATGAAAATAAAGCTATATTTTAGGTTAATATTTAAGATATATTTTTGACTTAAGGTTATAAGGGAGAGTAGGGTAACCTCTACCTTAGAAAAGGTAGAAGAAAATAGTTGAGAGTTAGCTTATGAAATTGATGACTCAATAATCATAATACGAGCAATTACAGATCTGTCAAGTTCATGAATATTTTTTGCATCACGATCTTCTAAAACACTTTTACGCCATATTTCTAGTTCTTTTGACATACTTTCAAGTGCACTCTCTACACTATTTAAGCTCTGTGTAAATAGAACACGGTTTAGAGTATTTGATAGTTTTTCTAATGCAAATGCTAAGTTTAAAAATTCAGCTATATTATCCAACTCTTCTGCATATATAAATAGTGACTGTGAAAGATCTTGCGTTGTACTATCATTTTTCTCTTTTATAAAGTTAGCAATTGAACTGTTTAAGTTCTTACCAAGCTCTTTTAAACACTCATTAGTGTTAGCGTAGTCTGTTATACTATTAGCATGAAAATCAGTTGCGCAGAGTTCACTTGTAACTTCAGAAGCAGAAGTTAAAAACTTAAGTTGCTGATCATCTATCTCAATATTTGAAGCCATAACTTCAGCTAGTGCCATATTCTTATTTTCTGAGTATAGTTTCTGCTCAAGCTTTTGTTGAACTTCACTGAATGATGATTCCATTTTTTCTTGATACTCTTGCATCATCTTGTTATCAGCAATATTTCCACATATACGAGCTAATGTTTTTAACAGTTGTTCAGACTTAATAGGTTTAAGTAAAAAACCATCAACTCCAATATCTATAAGGCTTAATAGAAAGTTCGACTCATTGTGTGCAGATATAACAACAATGTTTTGTCTAAATTCGATCTCTTTAATAGCTTGACTCATCTCAATACCATTCATATTTGGCATATTTATGTCGGTAACTATTAAATCATACTTGTTATTTTTAAACTTTTCAAGTCCTAAGAGCCCATCTTCAGCTGTATCAACACTGTTGAAAAATTTTGAAAAAAGTTTAGCTGTTGACGTACGTACCAACTCATCATCTTCTACATAAAGTAAGTTTAGGTTTGCTCCATACTCTTTAAGCGCTTCTGTGAAAAATTTTATATCTTGCATCTAATAGTCCTTATTTTTTTTCATATGGTAATTTTATCGTAAATTCTACGCCATTACCAACATTTTTTGCATATATGTCACCATTACAATGTTTTTCTATAATCATCTTAGACATATATAGACCTAAACCACTTCCATTTTTCTTCTTTTTAGTGGAAAAGTATGGGTCAAATATTTTAGGTAAAATATCTTTTGGAATCCCTCCAGCGTTGTCTTTAATGTGTATGAAAATATACTCTTCATCTTTAGAACTTGAGATCCAAATGCATGGCGAGGGGATACTTTTACTTATAATTTCGTCCATTGCATTATTTATGATATTTATGATCACTTGAACAAGTTCATTAGTAAATACTTCAACTTTTTCTTCAACATAAGGTTCATTAGTAATCATCATAATTCTATTATGAGCTAGTTTCATGTCTATAATAGCTTGAGAACGTTTAAATATTTCTGTTGTATTTACTAACTCCTTATCTTTTGTAGGCATAAAAAAGTATCTAAAATCATCTATTGTTTGAGAAAGATACTCAATACTAGTTTTCATTTGTATTAAAGTTTTAGCTAAGTCTTCAGTATCAAGCATATCCATGATTAACTCTAACTCTATATTAGAGACTGAAGTCGCCATAGTATTGAGTGGTTGACGCCATTGATGAGCGATCATAGCGATCATATCTCCAACAGCTTCTGATTTTATAGACTCAAGTGAGTCATTGTATAAGTTTGTATGATGATGTTGGTCTTTATCCATAAGGATATTTATACGTGCTACTAACTCTTGCATATCAAATGGTTTAAATATAAAGTAGTAGATACTTGACTCTGCCAAACACTGCATATTTTCAGCATCATAGCTATGTAAAATAGCTATAACAGATGTTTGAATATCACTCCGTTTATCATTTACAATAGCACTTAGTGTCTCTTTGTAAACACTACAGTTTCCATCTTCATCTAAAATAATTAAGTTGTATTTTTTATTATCTACTGTATTAATTAGATCTTCTATACTGTTTACAACGTCTACATCTTTAAAGTCAGCATTGGTTAAAGTGGTTTCTATCTCATTTGCACTATTGATATCTTTGTTCAGAATTAATATACTATATTCCAACTTATTTGCCATTAGTTATTCTCTTTTATCATATATAAATTGTTTTCTAATAAGGATCCGATTTCATTTTGATGAATTGTACCTTTAGTCTCTAGGTGAATGGTTACATTTGCATCACCATAATCAAGAGTAGTAGAGGTTCGATCATAAGCAATATGAACAATATTTGCACCAACCTCTTCTAAAAGTTGGGTTAGTTTCATAAGCGAACCAGGTTTGTCTATTAGAGTAACTGTAAGTTTCATCTTACGTTTTGACTTAATAAGACCCTTCTCTATTATTACAGAGAGTAGGGTAACATCCATATTTCCACCGCTAAGAAGAGAGACTACTTTTTTACCTTTTAGGTGAGGAAGCTTATTATGTAAAAGAGCAGCGACACCAACGGCTCCTGCTCCCTCAACAACTATTTTTTGTCTCTCTATTAAAAATAAAATTGCACTAGCGATCTCTTCATCATCAACCGATATTACACGATCAACTGTTCCTAACATGTGTTCTAAAGTAATAGGTGATGTGTCACGAACTGCTATTCCATCCGCGATCGTTCGAACAACCATAGAGTCAATAGCAACACCTTTTTCAAAAGAGTCTTTCATAGCAGGTGCACCAAGTGCACTAACTCCTATGACTTCTATAGATGGTCTTATAGTTTTTATAACAGACGCGACACCTGAAATTAGACCACCACCACCGACAGGGACTAAAATAGCATCAAACTCATCTATTTGATCTAGAATTTCAAGAGCAACACTGCCTTGACCAGCAATAACCTCTTCATCTTCAAAAGGGTGAATAAACTCTAACTTATTTTGCGCTCCATACTCAAGAGCGTGAGCGCAAGCTTCATCATAGTTACTACCATGCAAAATAACTTCTGCACCATAATATCTTACACCATCAATTTTTGTTAAAGGAGTTGATTCTGGCATAATGATAGTTGCTTTTATATTAAAATGATTTGCTGAGAATGCCACCCCTTGTGCATGATTTCCCGCACTTGCAGCAACAACACCATGTGATTTTTGCTCATCACTAAGAGTTGCTATTTTATTAAATGCACCTCTAAGTTTAAATGCACCAGTGAGCTGTAAATTCTCTTTTTTTAAAAAAACTTCTATACCACTTAACTCACTTAAAAAAGGAGCATATGCAACGGGTGTTTTGGCTACTATATTTTCTAATCTTTTAGAAGCTTCGTAAACTTTTTCTATAGGTATCATTAAATAGCTCTATGCTCAATCATAGTACAGTGGTTCT
Organism: Helicobacteraceae bacterium; assembly: GCA_013138865.1. Classification (GTDB taxonomy): domain Bacteria; phylum Campylobacterota; class Campylobacteria; order Campylobacterales; family Sulfurimonadaceae; genus GLR69. Next base: position 7,478 of record WTBY01000016.1, read on the forward strand.
GAACTACACTCATCCCAGCATCTTCTGCTTTTTTTGCAGCTTCATTATTTACTATGCCTTTTTGAGCCCAAAATACTTTAATATCGCCTCTTTGTATACAAGCATCTGCGATCGCATCTAAAGCAGCTGGTTTTCTAAAAATATCAACCATATTAACTTCAAATGGAATATCAGCTAGGCTTCTATAAACTTTTTCACCTAGAATAGTCTCTTCTTTAGGGTAGATAGGAACTATTTTATAGCCATTCTCTTTTAAATATTTAGCAACTCTATGACTATCTTTACTCTCATCAGGAGATAACCCTAAAATAGCTATTGTTTTAACAGTTTTGAAAATATCTTTTATCTGATCACTTGTACTATTAACAGTAGGAAATTCGCACTCCATATGACACCCTTTAGTTTAATTTTTAATTACTCTTTATAAGCTTTAATAAATGACTCATAAATGTTTTCTAATTCAAGATCTTGTTCTAGTATCTCTTTGTTCTCTTTAACCACAACATGCTCTAAAACAGCTACACGTTTTAAAAGATACTCAAACATCTCTTTATTAATATCTGGTAGCTTATTGTGTGCTAGTGGGTCTTTACAACGACCTTTTTGTATAACATGAGCAGGAATACCAACCGCAGTTGAGTCATCTGGAACATCACGTACAACTACTGAGTTAGCTCCAATTTTAGAATTTTTACCGATCGTAATATTTCCTAGAATTTTTGCACCTGCACCTAAAACAGTATTCTCTTTGATAGTAGGGTGACGTTTTTCATCTGTAAGTGATACACCACCAAGTGTTACTCCTTGATATATTACAACACCGTCTTCTATAACAGAAGTCTCACCAATTACAACGCCTGTGCCATGATCTATAAAAACTCGTTTACCGATCGTAGCCGCTGGATGAATATCTATACTAGTTATAACTTGGTTGATTCCCATAAATATTCTAGCAAGTAGTTTGAAGTTATTTTTATATAGTCTATGAGAAATTCTATACCATGTTATAGCCCATACACCCGGGTAATTAAAGAATAGTTCTATTTTAGAGTGTAGTGCTGGATCATTTTTATAAACATTTACAAAATCATCTTTAATTTCTGAAAAAAGTCCCATAATCCCTCTTAATATGCTGTAGTTCTTAAATAACCATTTTGGTTTAAAAAGAGCTCTAATTTTTGAAGTGTATCATTTTTTTCTTCTTTTGTGATAAAAGTAGAGCTTTCTAATCTTTTATTAAGTTGTATTAAAATATTTTCACTATCAAAACCAAGGTCATCTAAGATAGTTAAAATATTTTTTGATTTAATGATGTTTGTAACTTCATAGCTACTTTCATCTATGTTAATTATAGCCTCATTTGGGTGAGTAAAAAGGTTATGATTCATTCCTAGTGTCTCTTGATATGCACCAACATTAAAAAATGCTAAGAAATACTCTTCTTCATCAAGGTTAATATCATGTAGGTGAAGAGGTGCTTGATCTGCAAAGGTGATCTCACCATCACTATCACAAGTTATGTCCCAAAGAGAGGCTGAGCGTATAGCATTTTGATCAAGTCTTTGAAGTGGCATAACCGGAAAGTTCTGTTTTAGTCCCCAGTAGTCTGGAAGTGATTGAAATATAGATGCATTTATAAGATATTTCTCTTGTAGATGAGTTTGAAGTTTTTCAAACTCTGGTGTTTTGGAAGTATGAGATAAATATAGAGCTTTTTTAATAATTTGATGAACTAAAATCTCTGCATTTGATCTATCTTGTAGATCAATATACCCTAGATCAAAAAGTGTTAAAAGTGACTCTATATGATCAAGTGCATCATGTAAAAATTCATTATAATTTTTAGAGTCTATAAGTCGGTTTAACTCTTGCAATTCAACAATAAGAGGAGGGTTGTCACTCTCTTTAAATTTCAAAAGCTTTTCTTGATGATCTTGTGAAAATAGCTCTAAAACAGGAGTTATTAATACAGAGTGAGAAGCGACTATAAAGCGCCCTGACTCTGTATAAATATTAGGGTGTGGGACATCTTTAGAGTTCATAATTTCACGAAGTAAAAAAACTACATCATTACTAAACTCTTCTAGTGAGTATGTTTTTAAACGTTGGCTGTGGTGCTGTTCATACTCAACAGCAAGTCCTCCACCTATGTTTATAGAGTTTAAATTTTTTGCTCCCATCATCTTAAGTTCTGCATATATATTTCCAGCTTCTCTAATCGCTTTTTTTAGTGGAAAAATATCTTCCATTTGAGAACCTATATGAAAGTGGATCATATTAAACTGCTCTATTAAGTGGTGTAGTTCAAGTAGTTTCATAGCCTCTAAAATTTCAGTAGCTGATAGTCCAAACTTAGAGTTCATACCACCGCTTTTAGCCCATGTACCACTACCTACACTATGGAGTCTTACACGAATACCTATGTTTGGTTTTTTTAGAGTTGACTCATTTGCTACTTCTATGATCGATTCTAACTCTCCGATCCCTTCTATGATCAATGTTATGTTATGTCCCATTTGAGAAGCTATAAAGCCTAGAGTAATCATCTCCTTATCTTTAAAACCATTAACTGTGATCGGAGAACCTAGTGGAGTTGAAGCTATAGCTAAAAGAAGCTCTGCTTTACTTCCTGCTTCTAGACCATAGTTGTTTTTTTCCCCATAGTGTGTAATTGTTTTTAAAACTTCAGGAAATTGGTTTACTTTTAGAGGGAAAACAGCATTAAAAGAGCCACTGTAGTTATTCTCTTTAATAGCACGATCAAAGTGATTAAAGAGTAAGTCTATCTGCTTCTTAATAAGATGTGGAAACCTCAGTATAAGAGGTCCTTTTACATCATCTTGACGTATTTTTTTTGTAATTTCTAAAATAGAGGGAGCTGATTTGTAGTTGAGTTTGACTTCTCCATCATTTATGAAGAAGTTGTCATCACCCCATATATCTATACCGTAGTTATTCAAGAGTGACTCTAGATATGTAGTTTTTGTTGAAAATATTTATCTATATCAAAATAGATTTCACCATTCTGATTTTTAAAAGTTAAGTTCTTTTTAGATAGTTGTGATACATGCTTAACACCCATAATAGCCAACATTCCTCTTATCCCTTTTACTAAGTTCTTATGATAAGAAGCTATTTTATGTCCCTGTTTTACAACAAGATAAGAAGCACGTTTTTTTTCATCTTGTGTTGCTAGTCCAACTGGACACTTATGGCTACCAGTTCCTGAACACATACGAGCACGAATACACCCACCACTCATCATAAAGCCACGAGCAATACCAATTGCATCTGCGCCCATAGACAGTGTAATAATAGCATCATCAGGAGTTAAAATTTTACCACTTGCTATAACCTTAATGTCATCACGAATTTGGTGTTCTCTTAGTACATAGTCTAGTAAGTAAAGTGCATTGTTTGTTGTAAGTCCAACTGACTCCATCATCTCTAAAGGGGCAGTTGCACTTCCTCCCTCACCACTATCTACTGTTATAAAGTCAGGAATAGATTGACCTTCATGTTTACGCTTTGCTATATGACTTACAATTTTATCGATTGCATCTGCGTCGGAAATAACTATTTTAAAACCAACAGGTTTACCTGAGATCTCTTGTAATCGTCCTATAAAGTCAAAAAGTTGCCCATCAGTATGATCGTAAGGAAAACGATTTGGTGAAATAAGGTTTTCACCCTCTGGAACATTTCTATAGTAAGCGATGTCTGCTGTAACTTTTTCAGCTACTAACTTACCACCAGTCTGTTTAGCACCTTGTGCAATTTTAATCTCTGTCATATGACAAAACTTCATAACTTTAGCGTAACGATCTTCATCAAAGTTACCATCTTTATCACGAACACCATAAAGACCAGATCCAAATTGTAGAGCTAAAGATGGCATATCTGATGGAATTTCTTTTGGAAAGTTCTCTAAAGGAGCGTCCCAATTTACACGAAATAGTGAGTGCGAAGATGGATCAAAAATATAAGTGTTAGCTTCTGGGTTACCTTTTAGAGTTAAACGTCTATGTACTTTTGCAGCAACTGCTTTGTTGAATATTTTATCTGCTATTGAGTAAGCAGTTTTGTGCCAACCCTCAGCTTGTACGATCTCCATATACCCTTTGTCCTCTTCTGTTAGTTTATGTGTATAAAAAAAGTTTGAAGTAAGGCCACCTTCACCAACATTTAAAGTAAAATTTGAAATAGATCCACCAAGTGTAAAAGCACGAACAGCTTCAGGTGAAAGTGCTCCATCACTCATAGCAGAACGTACGATTGGAGACGATGCTACATAAGGTATACGTCGCTTAGCACCAAAAGTTACACTTGTATCTTCATCAACTTCATCTTCGTTTAAAACATGAGAAGAGTGCTTTATAATAAAACGAGAACCACTAAATGGTTGTGCAATTGAGAAAGACATATAGTTAGGAACATCAGCTGCAGCTTTATAAACCCAGTCAATTTTGTCACGTGAGTCATAAAAACTCTCTTCAGCAAAGTACTGGCGAAGTGGTTCACGCAATGCTTCAAAAACATAACGCATACGACCTATTACTGGGTAGTTAATTAAGAGTGAGTGTTTACGTTGCACCCATTTATCATAAATAAAAAGTAAAATAATACTAATGGCAGCAACACTTATAATAATATTAGTCATATCTAATATATAATTTAAAAAATCTGTAAACATCTATAACTCCTCTAACTTAACAGTTCGTTCTGTTTTTTCTTCTAAATTTTTGATCCAAATAGTACCGTCATTTAACTCATTTTCACCGATAACTGCGCAGTAAAGAGCATTCAATTTATCAGCACCTTTAAGATGGTTTTTTAAGTTTTTAGGTTTATACTCTACAACTGCTTTTTCACTTTTTCTTTTTTGAGCAGTTGCTTTTAAAATAGTTGTGATCGCATTTTCATCCATAGCACCAAAGTACCAACCTTCTCTTGAACTTTCAGGCATTTTAATAAGCTCTAAGAGTCTCTCTATTCCGATCGCAAAACCAACTGCAGGTGTTGCTTTACCATCTAAAAACTCTATAAGGCGATCGTAACGTCCACCACCTGCGATCGCACTTTGAGAACCAATTTCATCACTTACAAACTCAAAAGCAGTTTTAGAGTAGTAGTCTAGTCCACGAACTAAGTGAGTATCGATCTCATAGCTTATGTTGTTCTCATCTAAAATAGTTTTTAGTTTAGTAAAGTCACTCTCACAACTTTCACAAAGGTTCTCTAAAAGTTTTGGTGCTTCTTTATAAATAGTTTGACACTCTCTATTTTTACAATCAAGTACTCTGATCGGATTTGTTATTTTACGTCTTTTACAGTCCTCACAAATAGCGTCTTCTCTTTTGTTTAAAAAGTTTACTAAAGAGTCACGATACTCGGGCATACAGTTTTGATCACCTAAAGAGTTTAGCTCAAGTTTATAACCTATACCTAGTTTAGTTAAAATATCAGCTACCATCATTATCATACTAGCGTCTTCATAAACGTTATCTACTCCAAAACTCTCTATACCAAACTGGTGAAACTCACGTAAACGACCTTTTTGAGGACGCTCGTAACGAAACATAGGACCATGGTAAAACCAGCGATGAATACCACCAGCTTTGTCTAACTTCTTTTGTATAAAAGCACGAACAACACCAGCAGTTCCCTCAGGACGAAGACAAACATCGTTTTCACCTTTGTCTATAAACTGGTACATCTCCTTACCAACAATATCGCTAGACTCTCCAACACTTCTTTTGAAAAGTGCCGTCTCTTCAAGCAGAGGAGTCTCTATATAGCTAAAGCCGTAGTTAGTAGCGATCGTAGTTGCTACTTTTAAAAAATATTCAAAACGTTCATTGTCAGGTGAGAGTATGTCATTCATACCTCGTAAAGATTGGATCATATATGTTGCCTTGTAGTTATTGTAGTTATATTGAACCCTCTGAACAAGTCCAATTATTTTTCACGATTTAGGTATTCTAGCATTTTAAAAATTCACTTTCAATTTTGAAGTATATTTTTCTCTAATTTTTTATATTTTTACCATTTTTTAGAGTA
>WTBY01000078.1 GCA_013138865.1 Helicobacteraceae bacterium
ATTATGATAGTTTAAAAATTAATGAGGAAAATTATACTAATTCTAGTGAAAATGTAGCATATGGTAACAGGTGTTTAGGGAATTAGATTTTTGAAAAAGTTGTCTTGACAATTTGGGGTGGTATAAATTATGCATAGTATCGATGAGATAGCCACAGACAATTCTGAGTATGGTTATAGATTTATTCATCAACAACTACTTGAAGATGGCTTTAACATTGGCAAAGATAGAGTGTTGAAGTATATGCAGTTTATGGGGATACAGGCTATTTATCCAACTAAAAAGAGATTAACAAGTATCGGCAATCCAGAACATAGAATCTATGAGTATCTGTTAAAAGAGTATTGGACTCGAACTGGTAGAACAAAGCAGATATATGTTCCAACTCCAAACGAAGTCTGGAGTGGAGATATTACATATATCAGAACTAATGGTGGATTTATGTATCTTGCTGCAGTTATAGACTGGCATACTAAAGCTATCTTAGCTTATAAGATATCTAATTCAATAGATGCAACACTTGCTACTGAGGTACTCAAAGAAGCACTTTGTAAATATCCAAAACCAAAGATATTTAACTCTGATCAAGGGAGCCAGTACACAAGTTATGAGCATACTCAAACTTTAAAACAACATAACATTCAAATTTCAATGAATGGAAGAGGTAGATCAATCGATAATATTGTAATTGAGAGATTTTTTAGAACTCTAAAACATGGCAATATCTATATCAGTGACTATCAATCTATTAAGGAGCTAAAAGAAGGAGTAAAAGCTTACATGTACAAATACAATTTTAAGAGATTTCATTCAGCTATCGGTTATCAAAAACCAATGAATATGTATCTAGAATATTTAAAAAGTGTAGGATAAAGTAGCAGTAAGAGGTGAATATTAACTAAGCTGAAAAGTTGTCTTGATTTTTCAGGCCATTATAGTATACAGTGAAAGAATTAAATCTTCGGTACCATCTAAATATATCTCACGCTTTTTTACTAATTGTGGTTCAAAGCTTGAGTCTCGATCTCTTGGGATGGATACGTCAAACTGACCATACTTAGAGTTGATTGTTTTTTCATTGTAGCCATTACGAGAATTTGAACTAGTAGACTCTTGATGTTTATCATAGCCTAGATGTGAGGTTAGTTCTTCTTGTGATGCAGTCTGTATTACTTCTTTAAGTATATTTTTAAACTCTTTTGTAATATCATCAAGGGATGTTAATTCTCCTGATGCAAGTTGTTTTTTCAACTCTTTGTGGTTTATTAAACTCATATGTAAATCCTTATAAATAATTTACTTGATCACTCTATCAAATAAATCTAATTTTTAAGGTTTACACAGTTATTTTTACACTCCCAAAAAAATAACCATAAAATATTAACTACGAATAGTTTGTCTTTTAATCCATATCATTGATTTTAGAAGTGAAATAAATCTCTCTTTAGCTGTAAAAGTAGGATGGATAACACCTTTTGGTTTTGGTAAATCTTTTTTCATTTTAAGCTCCTTTGATTTTAGACTTAGTAACTTTATCTAAACTCTTCTTTCTTGTGATCACAACTTCATCACAAACATCTAAACCACAATCATCATAAAGCTTTTCAAGAGCTAAAGTCATTACTGAATCAGTGTTACATCGTTTAAACTATCTAAAAAGCCTTCATATACTCGCAGATAGTTATTTGACCCGTTTCTTTGTTGTATTCTATGCTTTGAGTTTTCATAATTCGAGTTTTTGTTGTTTTGATTTTTGATTTTTGATTTTAGTCTTTTTCAGTTCTTCTTTAATAAAATATGATTTTTCTATTATATTTTCTTCTTCTTGCGTTAAATTGTATAGGTCGTAAACTATATGATCTATTTCATTTTCTATCTCAATATTTTTTTTCTTTTCATTTAAAAGTTTATCTACCAAACTAGTCAATGTTTTTACATGTGTATCACTTGCTTGAGCTATTGGTAGTTGCAGTAATTTATATTTTTTCCATCGATTAGTACCCATACCAGTAGTAGTAGCTATTTTACTAAAATACCACTTTGATAGTTTAGAGTTTAAAATTGCAAGTATGTACTTTAGGTTTTTACCAGTCATACAAAAAGCAGTTGCTTCTATATACATTCTACTTTCATCATAAGCAAATTTAGGTTCGTCTGATATTTCTCCCCATATGATTTTTGGTTTCTTGAATTTATCTTCATATGCGCAGTTTCTTAAATTATATGGAGTGACACCTTTATCCTTTCTCTTTTCAATTCTATCTATATATTGATTGAGATGTTTTTTTATAGCTTGATAATTATCAATATCAACTCTATTCTCCCTTTTTTTACTTTTTTTATTTAATGTACCGTTGTAAGTGTTAATTAGCCATTTTCCATTAAAATCAACTTGATATTTTTGGATATCTTTACCTCTAAGAAGTGGTATTATCACTTCAGATGATTTAGTATGTTGTTCAATTAATTCATCTTGCTTAATCGTGTCTATTATAAATGCATCATTACATCCTGTCAAAATACCTCTAAATATTTCAATATCACAATTTTCAAGTAGAGTTCCATTATTGAGTATCTTCATTTGTAGATGATTTTCTTCCTCATAATTATTTTCTTGATTATGGAGCATGTCGAGAAATTTAGAATATTTTATTTTTTTCGTATTAAATTTATCAATATCTACAATAGAGATAGAAGAATCATTTTTCTTTGAAACTTCAACTATACAAGTTTCTACGGTAGCACCTTCAAATAATTGCATACTTTTAAAGTTTAAAACCTTTGTATTCATGGAGTTAAGCAGTTCTCTTAAAGTATTTCCGTATTTAGATTGAACCCAACTATTTGAAACAATAAAAGATAAATATCCATTTGTTTTGATCATCGGTAACATCTTCTCAAAAAACAACACATAAATATCAGTATTTTTCTCATAGGTACTAAATTCATATTCACTGTAATCTACTTCTTTGATATTTGACAGCGAGATATATGGAGGATTTCCAATCACTACATCAAATCCCACAAAATCACCATCTTCATCTAATGCCTCTGGAAACTCATATCTCCACTCAAATTTATTTACATTATCAAATTCTGAATTAAATTGACATTTAATGTCATCTATTTGGTATGATAATTCAATTCTATTGTTATCTGGATTTTTATATTTAGATATTAAGCTTTTATACCTATCAAACATATCATTATCAAATTTATAATCTATTTTGTAATCAGATATTAGTGAGTTACCTTGCTTGATATTTATATCTATATTTGGTAGTAAAACTAATTTATTTACATTGATAAAATGAGTATGCTTTAATAATTCTATCCATAATCTTAATCTAGTAATATAAACAGATTTTGGATTAATATCTACACCAAATAATGAATTACTTATAATTTCTTTTTTAGCTTCATATAGTTCCTTATATATTTCATGAATTGGACTATCTGTTCTATATCTATTATAATCATCTAAGTCATTAATTACAAACATATCATCAATAATGGATACTTGATTATACTTTATATGCTCAAATAAATTGAGTTGTGCTTTATACAATAGCATTACGTTTAATGATGATACTAAGAAGTGTCCACTTCCTACAGCAGGGTCACAAATTGTTATAGAATTAAATAAATTTTTAGCTTCTTCTTTTTGTTTTCTACCTATATAATCACCAATTTCTTCAACAGTACTCCCAGAAAAGCCAGCCGTATTAAATTTTTCGATAATCGCTTTCTCAATAGTTACAGTTGACATATATTCAGTAATATAACTTGGTGTATAAAAAGACCCATCCTTATAACCATTTAATTTTTCAAATACCATGCCTAGAACTGAAGCATTAATTAAATCTTTATCGCTATTATCACTGAAGTTTTCGTCTACAGCAATATCATATGAATTTAGAAACCTAATTAGATATTCTAAAATATTAAAATTAACATATTTTGTATCTTTTTTGATATCTATTTGAGTGTCATGATACAGCTCTACCGTCATTCGACTATATAATTTATCTATCGTTAGATTAAAACGATTTTCTATATCAGTCTTTTGAAATAATGCGCTATTTATATAAGGAATTTTATGAAAATTAAGCTCTTTATTATCATTTTCATCTCTCTTTTCAGAGTTTAATATTTTAAAAAATAATGTATTTATATCTTCAAAAATATAACGATTCTTTGTTGATAATATTGGTTCTAGTAAAATATTATATTTTACTAGAACAGAACTAAATAGTTGAATAAAAAGTATCCTGTTAATCCAGATAACAATTAATTCCATAGCTATCTCATATTTTTCATCATTAGATAAATAAGATGGTAGCTCTGCTTGAATTAAAGAATAAAATGAAAAATTATTCTCCAATGGTTCAATGAAATTTGTATCAGCTTCTTTCAAACCTAAAATATACAATAATTCTTTATAAAACTTATTGGTAATTTTATTTTTATTTACTTCATCTGTTTTCTCTAGGAGATATTCAGGTGATAGCATTTTTAAAAATGTTGTTAAGTTTTCTTTTTTTGTTATAACATTATTATCGCTACATATTTCATTTAAATCAAAAGATGCATATGATAAATCAACTTCGTGCAATAAACTTGTTTCTTCTTTGAGGTTTTTGAAATAGTTTTCAATGCTTAAATAGGCATGTTCCACTTTTGCATTGTTAATATATGGAAACCTATTAATCTTATCTAGCGCATCAATATCTGATGTTCTGATAAAATACCATGAGACATAATTGGTGATAATGAGATATTTTACTTTTGATTGTTCAGTATGTTCAAATAAGGTTTTCTGTTTATCACTCAAATAATAATAAATAGCCTGATAAAATGATTTTTTAAAAAAGTCTTTTTTTTGTATCATTTGATTAGAGCGAGGGTTCTTTAATTCTATTAGAACTTTATAGCGGTCATTAATATCATCTGCTATTGCTAAGTCAAAGACACCATTTCCATTTGCAAGCTTTTCACCATCAAATATTTTATAATCAGCATAAAATAATTTTTCTAAGAAGCTATAAATATATGAATTGGTTTCGATTTCTACATCTTTATACTCTTGATAAAAGTTTTCAACAATATCTATTTTTTTGTCTAAATTATCTATTTTAATTTTGTGATTAATAATTGGAGAAATAAAGTTTTTAGGGTTAGTATACTTGGGGTTCAACATCTAAAATCCTTTATTTTTATTTCGCATTGTAATATTATTATAATATTTGATACTTAAATATGTCATTTTGTCATATTTTTATCACGTTTATATACCTTTGCTAGTTCTAAGCAAAAGCCACTCCAAGTTTAAGACGGAACTTTATCCTCTTTTTTCTTAATATCTATATTATCAATATCAAAATTTATAAGCCTAATATCAAGCACATACATACATTGAAAAAAGAAAGTAGAGCTAAACCCTGCCCTATCTATCTTGTTGTTAAAAGATTGTTCTTTTAAAGACACATCAAATGTATCTTTTAGGAGCTTACACATTATTTTAGTGGTTATTTTTTTCTCTCTCATTTCACCTCTAAGTTTATTACTTGCGTATACTTCTATATCAATCTTCATTTAACTATTGCCTTGTTTCATTTAAGTTTTAATCATTATAACTTTAAAAGTATCAATATACCATTAAAGCATTATATTAATACTCTATAATGAGTAAATATATACTTAATATTATACTCATTATGGAGTGATACAAATAGTGAAACAGTTTGCCCTAATTATGGAAGTTGTGAGAAGCACTACTTTTTAAAAACTAGAAAGCAATTTAGATGCAAAGAGTGTATTCATACTTTCAGTGTAACAAGTGGTACTATCTTCGCAAGTCACAATAAAAACGTATGGTTCTAGCATTTGAAGCTCCTCTTTTTAGTGAGGAAATTTTAACTATTTTACGATGAAAGTCTTGTGCGTTTGCTACATAATATCGCTCTTCTCTTTGTTTAGCACATATACATAAATAGCCATATAAAAAACCACCTGCAACGCTAAAAGGCCATACTGAACGATAACATCGCTTAGACTTGCTCCCATTTGGTTCATGCTTACAAAGCCTAAGGTCGCTGGATTACTTGGGAAGAATAGTGAAGTCAATAGCACTAACTCTTCAACCTCTTGTAGTGGCCATACAAAAGCAGCTGAGAAGACAAGAGGTAGAGAAGTTATAAGCACTATTGGTGTTACGTAAGCTCTTTTTTTTACAACTGCTCCTAGTGCTAAACCCATACTTACAACACTTAGAGCGTAGAGAGTTCCAAAGCTCAAAAGATCATAAATATTTGAGAGTTTATAGATGTTAAAAAACTCAAAAACATAACCAAAATAGAACATCTCATAAACTATAAAAAGAGTTGTAAATAAAAGCACTCTAGCAACTATAGGTAAAAAATATCCACTACCTTTAATACACTCACCTCTTGCTAATTTTTCAGCGTACCCTGCACTTAAAAGTGCAGTACCCATTAAAAACATCTGCTGAAGTATGATCACAAAAACAGCAGGTATGACGTAAAGCTTATAGCTCTCATCGGGGTTAAATAGGTTATGTGTCTCAAATGTAAACATATTTATGTTTTTTTCAGCACTCTTTATACTTGCATTTTGAGCGAGAGTGTTCATAACTTTAAACTTTGCACTTGTATTTAAGAGTGCCTTTATGGCTGAAGTTGTAACTGCTTTGTTTAGTAAAAAGTAGTTATTGTCGCCACCTATAGAGATGGTTGGCATTTTATTTAAGTATAAATTTCTCTCAAAAGAGGCAGGAATAACTATAAAGCCTTTGATCTTATTCTCTACGATCGCATCTTGAGCCTCTTTTATAGAGTTGTAGTAGTTTAATATTTTAGTTTGTGGCGAGGCTTCGATCATGTAGCTTACATCTCTACTTGTTTTAGATCTATCAAGGTCAACTATGGCTACCTTGACCTCAGTTACACTTTGGTTTAAGTAGGGTTGAGGGTAGAAAAAAGCGTATATAATAATCCCACCAAAAAGTGTTAAAACTATATCTATATCTTTAAAAATAGCTCTAACTTCTGTTTTTAAAATGTTAAAAAAACTCATACACTCTTCTTAAAATAGAGATAAAATTTAAAGTAAGCAGGTATAAAAGCAAAAAGGAAAAGGCTTAAAACTCCAAGTGTTGGCAGAGAGTTTATAAGAGGAGTTCCATAAGATGCTTGTTCTAACTGGATCTGCATATAGTGTGAGATCGGAAGTAAGTTATGCCAAAATGTTGCAAACTCGTTCATATTAGACACTGGGTAAGTTATACCTAAATATGCAAAAGCAGGAGCCGCGTAAAAACCACACGCACTAAGAGTTAGAACATACTCAAACGTGATCGAAAATAGTAGTAATGCGATCGCTTGGTAGACTAAAGTTGTGACTAAAAGCGTAAGTAACATAAAAGCAAAAGAACCTTCAAAGCCCCAACCTACATAGAAGTAGAAGTAACTTAAAAAACCAAAACCTAAAGTGAACATTATTAGTGTGTATGGAAGAAGTTTTCCTAAAAGTGCAAAAAACAAGTTGTTATTTGAGTTTTTATACCACTCATACTCTTTTTTACTTTCAAACATGCTACCAAAGGCAATTACGGTGCTTATCATTACAAATACTTGCCAAATAGCAGGTATTAACGCACTTACTAAAAAAAGTGAATAGTTAGCGTAAGAGTTGAAAAAAGAGTTCTGTTGGATCTGAATGGGGTTCTCTTGTGCTATGGCAAGGTCTAAGTTTTTAACCTTGACCATCTTCGCCATAACGTCAGCTTTGATCATAAGAGGAAGAAGAGTTTTTTGAAGTTCACTCTCTATATTTCCTCCAATTAAAATAAACTGAGTGTTTACAAACAGATCTATTTTTGGAACTTTTTTGATCATTATATTTTTCTCAAAATGAGCAGGTATATAGATAATTGCAGAGGCTCTATTTTGAACTATTAGCTCTTTTGCTTTTTGCATGCTATTTACAGTTTTTACTATATTTAGAGTTGGGTTAGAGTTTATCTCAAATGCGATCGCTCTGGAAATTTGCGATCGGTCTTGATCCACAAGAACTACCCCCAACTCTCGAACAACACCCTTTTGAAAAATTATAACTATGATCGCAAAGACTACGATCGGGATCCATGTAATCATGGAGAGCATGTAAAAGCTTCCCTTTATTACTTTAAGTTCATTTTTAAAGATTGTTAAAAAACTATTCATCTATTTGAAGTAAAAGGCTCATTCCTACGCGTAGGTTAGTTATTTTTTCTTTTGGTTTAAAGTGGATCTCAAAACTTTTCATATCAAAGTTTTTGCCAGCTTCTGTGGCTTTCCAAGTAGCAAAGTCACCCATAACAGCTATATAGTCCACCACAAAAATATACTCTTTGTTGTTAAGTGCAGGTATTTTCATTTTAAACTCTTTTCCTTTAGGAAACTTATACAAAATATCTTCTCGTATAAAAAACCTTGCCCAAGAGTCGTTAATATCTGTAATACTTACGATCGGAAGTCCAACTGGTGTAACCTCTCCAGAGTGAAGCAAAACTGAACTAACCTCTCCTGCATTTCTAGCGTACTGAACAACTTCGTTTATTTTCTTGTTTACTTGTCCACTGTTTTTTGTTATTTCATAAGCTTTTTTAGCCATATCTTCGTTGTACTGTGCAGCTTTATACTCAGTGTAAGCTATGTCTTTTTTTTGTTTTGCAATCACTCCACTCTCAAACAAATTATTTAAGCGAACGTAAGTTTTTTTCATAAGTGTTAGTGCAACTTTTGACTTTAACCATTCATTTTTAGAGAGTGAACTTTGTAGTGGAGTGTGGAGTGAAAAGATTAGATCACCCTCTTTTACCATGTCACCTTTCTTTACATAAACACTCTCTATTCGTCCTGCTATCTCAGAGCTTACACTGTAAGTTGTAGCATCAATCTGTCCTTGAAATTTCAGAGGTTTTGGCTGATACGCTTTATAAAATGTGTCACCCACCCATGCGATCAGAGTACCTATGGCGATGATTATTATTAAAAGTACTATTTTTTTCACTATTTTAAACCTTTAAAGTTTTCTAAATTTCCACTCAACGTTAAAAGCATTGCTAAGTTTTTCACAAACTTATATGATGAGTAAAGCCTTGCAGTTGAAGCTTCTGCAATAAGAGTTAAAGCATCATTAACGTCGTTAGAAGTTTGTAAACCATTTCTAAAAGCTTCTTCTCTTAACTTGTAGTTCTCTCGTGCTAACTCTTCTGTTGCTTCTAGCTCTTCATAACTATCATACGAGCTTAAAAGATCGTTGTAGACCTTTTCACACAAAATATTTAGATCCTCTTTAAGTTCTGCTTTTAAAAATGAAGCTTCTAAAAGTAGGTTTCGAGATGCTTGAACTCTTTGCGATCGCCCTTGCATACTCAAAATATCTACCTTAAGCCCTACTCCTACACTCCAGTCAGGAACTAAGTCCATCATTACAGAGTCATCTTTATACAAAAACTTATTTCCAAAAGCAAAAACTTCTGGATAGTAACTTCCCTCTTTTAGAGTTATGTTTGACTTGGCTTGGTTCTGCCTTGCAGTGATCGCTTTGATCGCTAAGGAGTTGTTTGTAGTGTCATTTAAATACTCATCTATAGTTTTAAAGTTACGATCAACAAACATTTTAGAAGTTGGTGTAACTTCTATCTCTTTTAGAGCTTTGTTAAGTGCATTTTTGGCACTTTTCAAAGAGTAACTGACTCTTTTTCTTGCTATTTTAGAGTTGTTAAAAGCTACTTTTGAACTAAGAACTTCTATTTTGGCAACCTGCCCTTGTTCTAACATTTTTTGAGTGTTTTCATAGTGAGTTAAAGAACTACTCTCTATTTTTCCAAGTGTAGCTTCTAAACTCTCCAGCATAACTACACCATAATAAAGTTCAACTAACTCAACAAAAAGCTTGTCTTTTGTTATGCCCTTAAGTGAAGTTGCTTCATCAACTTCAAACTTAGCAATATCTACGATCGCACCTCTTCTACCACCTGTAAAAAGAGCCCATTTCATGTCTATTGTAGAGGTGAAAATATACTCTTTGCTTATGTCAGTAGTAAAAGGTGCATCACTTAAACCGAGATCTTTTAAAAGAGGCTCAAGATCACTTATAGGTTTAAGTCTCATAATATCAAAACTCACAGCATCATTTAAGTGTGCATATTCAGCATTGAAACTTACCGAGGGTAAATAGAGTGAAGAGGTTGCATCTTTTAAGTTTTTAGTTCGAGAGAGTGCGTGTTCTTTTTGTTTAAGAGAGAAGTCTTTTTCTTGAAATTTCTGCCAAGCCTGTGCAAATGTAAACTCTTTAGCAGACAAAGAAGTAAGCAGAAATGTCAATAAAATAAACTGTTTCATGATAACCTGTATTGTAAAAGTAATAAATTATATACAAACTGTAGTGAAGAGCATATTAAAGGGTATAATTGCGTATGACATTTAATGAATTAAACATATCTGAAGAGCTATTAAAAGCTCTTGTGGATCTAAACTATACAAAACCGACACAAGTGCAGAAACTATCTATTCCAATCATTCAAGATAGAAAAGACCTTTTAGCAGGTGCTGAGACTGGAACTGGAAAGACTGCGGCATTTTCGCTTCCTCTTCTTGATCGTATACACGCAAGTAATGTAAGATCTGAAAAACACGCTATTCGTGCAGTTATTTTAACACCTACTCGTGAGCTTTGTAAGCAGATTGACGAGAATGTAAAAGCATACGCTAAATACCTACCTATAAACTCTATGACTCTGTATGGCGGAGTAAGTATGGTTCCTCAACTTGAGAAGCTTGCAAAAGGAGTAGATGTGATCGTAGCAACTCCTGGTAGACTTTTTGAGTTTTTAGAAAAAAAGCATCTCACTTTAGCTAAAGTTGAAGTACTTGTTCTTGACGAAGCCGATCGTATGTTAGACATGGGTTTTGTGAAAGATATAAATAAAATAGTAGCATTCACACCTAAAAAACGTCAAACTCTACTTTTCTCTGCAACATTTAAAAAGTCAGTTAAGAACTTAGCAAAAACTATTTTAAAAACACCGATCATGCTAGAGACAACAAGAAGCAATGCAACTGCTGAAATGGTTGATCAAATTATTCATCCAGTTGTTTGCGATCGTAAAGCAGAGCTGATCTCTTTTTTAATAGGTTCTAAAAACTACCAACAAGTTTTAGTCTTTACAAAAACAAAAGATAGTGCAAAAGAGTTAGAAAAGCACCTTATGCTTGATGGTCTTAAGTGTGATTCCATTCATGGAGATAAAACTCAAGCAGCTCGTCTTAAAGCGCTTAACGCTTTTAAAGAGGGCAAGATTAGAGTTTTAGTAGCAACAGATGTTGTAAGCCGTGGGATCGACATAAACCAACTTCCTCAAGTTATAAACTATGAACTACCAACACTAGCAGAGGACTATATTCATCGTATAGGAAGAACTGGTCGTGCGGGTCATAAAGGTTTAGCTATTTCACTTATATGTTCTGAAGAGGCAAAGCAATTAAACAACATAGAGCATCTTATAAAGTCAAAAATTAGGGTTCAAGCTATAGAAGGTTACGAACCACCTAAAAAAAGAGAAAAACACAATAGTGAAAAAGAGTTAGGTGGTAGAAATAAAAAGTCTCAAGAGAGTGAAAGTAAAACTCCAAGAGCAAAAAGAAGTAACACTAAAAAAAGACGTGTTACTAAAAGAATGAGATAGAGGTTAAAAAAACCTCTACTTATATACCTTCTGCGATCATAGCATCAGCAACTTTTTTAAATCCTGCAATATTTGCACCATCAACATAGTTACCTTCAACTCCATAATCTTTAGCTGTTAAAGATACACGTTTACAAATTTGTTGCATTGTCTGTTTCAGTTTCTCATCAACTTTTTCAAAAGTCCATTTCTGCATAGCAGCATTTTGACTCATCTCAAACTCACTAACTGCAACACCACCAGCATTAGCAGCTTTTGCAGGAGCAAAACATATTTTAGCCTTCAAAAAAGCATTTATAGCTTCAGTAGTTGAAGGCATATTTGCACCCTCAGCAACTGCAATAACACCATTTTTAATAAGTGTCTTAGCGTCAAGTTCTGTAAGTTCATTTTGTGTAGCACAAGGAAATGCAGCATAACACTCAATAGCCCAAACAGCGTGTCCACCCTCTGGGTACTCAGAAGTAGGAATGTACGTAGCACTTTCATGAGTTTTTGTGTACTCTTCAAGTGAAGCTCGACGCTCTAATTTAAGCTCTTTTAAAAGAGCAATATCAACCCCTCTAGGATCGTAGATAGTTCCCTTAGAGTCTGTACAAGTTACAGGAATTGCACCAAGGTGAAAAAGTTTTTCAATAGCATGAAGCGCAACATTACCCGCGCCACTTACCGTACATATTTTACCTTTAAGATCTTCTTTTTGTTCAGTTGCTAACATTGTCTCAGTAAAATAAATAACACCGTAACCAGTCGCTTCAGGGCGCATAAGTGAACCACCAAAAACAAATGGTTTACCAGTTAAAACACCTTCATAAGTAGAAGTAATTTTTTTGTATTCACCAAAAAGAAAACCTATCTCGCGCCCACCAACACCAATATCACCAGCAGGAACATCAATACGTGGACCAATATATTTATGTAACTCTGTCATGAATGCTGAACAAAATTTCATAACTTCAAAGTCACTCTTTCCTTTAGGGTTAAAGTCACTACCACCTTTTGCCCCACCAATAGGAAGACCAGTTAGTGAGTTCTTTAAAATTTGCTCAAAACCTAAAAACTTTAAAATACCCTCATTTACTGTAGGATGAAAACGAAGCCCACCTTTATATGGACCAAGTGCATTGTTAAACTGAACACGATAACCTGTATTTACTTTAACTTCATTTTTATCATTTAACCAAGTTACTTGAAACTTAATTACACGATCTGGGCATGTAAGTCTCTCTAAAATAGCGTACTTTTCATACTTTTTATCAGAGCTTATAAGTGGTTCAATAGAGAGTAAAACCTCTTCCATAGCCTGAAAAAAGACATCGTCTTCTGCACAGTTAAGGTTCTTTAATTTTTTTATCTCATCTTTATAATTTTTCATTTTGGTCCTTAGTAATTTTTATTATTATACATTATACTATTAATAGATACATTTTGGTAACTTTATTTTCATTTTGATAACTAAGTCCTAGTTACTCTCTTCTCAAACTCTACGATCAAGTAAATAAGCAAACTTGACCCTAAAATAAGGCTCCACTCTAGCATACCTAACGGTGCACTTCTAAAGATAGTATTCATAAATGGAATGTATGTAAAGGCAAGTTGTAAAGTTGCCATACTTATTACTCCAAAAATGAGCCATTTGTTACTAAAGAGACCAAGTTTAAACATTGAATGTCTCATAGATCTACAGTTAAATAGGTAAAAAAGCTCGCCAAAAACAAATATGTTAACAGCTACTGTTCTTGCCACATCTTCACTTAGACCTATACTTTGAACATACCAAAAAGAGGCAAATGAGTTTACAAGTAACAAAAAGCCAACTATAAAAACTCTAACTATCAACTTTTTAGTAAGAATAGGTTGCACAGGATCTCTTGGTTGTCTACTCATAAGATCATTTTCTTGTGGCTCAAAGGCTAACATAAGACCTAAAAGAACTGCTGTACTCATATTTATCCAGAGGATCTGAACAGGTAAAATAGGTAACGCTACTCCTGCAAAAACTGCAAACATGATCACAAATCCCTCACCTATGTTTGTAGGAAGTGTCCACGCTATAAACTTAACTATGTTCTCAAAAACACCACGACCCTCTTCAATAGCATCTTTGATCGTTGTGAAGTTATCGTTAGTCAGTATCATATCTGCTGAGCTTTTTGCAACTTCGGTACCTGTTATACCCATAGCTATACCTATGTTTGCTTGTGCTAGAGCTGGTGCATCATTTACACCATCACCAGTCATAGCTACTACGTTACCGCTCTGTTGTAGTGCTTTTACAAGGCGGAGTTTTTGCTCAGGGGCTACTCTTGCAAAGACATTTACACTGCGTGCGAGTGAAACTAACTCTTCGTCATTATATTTACCAAGTTCTGAACCATTCAGAGTAGGCATTTTAGACTCTATTTGAATGCCGATCTCTTTTGCGATCGCTAACGCTGTAATGCTATGATCACCTGTGATCATCTTAACCGATATTCCTGCACTATGACAACTTTTTATAGCGTCTATTACTTCAACACGTGGAGGATCGATCATAACTTGAAGTCCTAAAAACGTTAGTCCCTCTTTTAAGTGTTCATGCTCAACACTATCTAACTTTTCATCTTTATGAAGCCTTGCAAAGGCTAAAACTCTCATACCCTCTTGTGCTAAACTTTCGGTTATTGCGTGTATAGCTTTAACATCGATCTGTAATAAAACACCATTTTCATCTAAATAAGTATCACAACGAACGAGAATTTTTTCAACCGATCCTTTAACATAAATAGGGTTTATAGGGGAGTTTGCGCTACTGTAGTATGACGCCATATACTGGTGTTGTGACTCAAAAACAAGCGTATCTATATGTATTAATTCATCTTGTAGAACATCTTTTTCTATACCAATTTTTTTAGCAGAGACGATCAAGGCACCTTCTGTAGGATCGCCATTTATTTTGTAGCGTCCATTTTCACTTATAAGTATTGAAGAGTTACACATAACTCCAGCTATAAGAGTCTCTTTTAGAGCTTCTGAGCTATTTTGAGTAAGCTCAGTTTCTTCGTCTAAAATTGCTCCTACTGGATCATAACCGACACCACTAACTTTGTAAATTTTACCACCTGCGTATATTTTTTTAACACTCATTTCATTTTGAGTAAGTGTGCCTGTTTTGTCTGAACATATAACCGTTGTACTTCCTAATGTCTCAACAGCAGGGAGCTTTCGTATGATCGCATTTCTCTTTGCCATTTTAGAGACACCAAGTGCTAAAATAATAGTCATAGCAGCAGGAAGACCCTCAGGTATGGCACCAACCGCGAGAGCAACTGCCGCCATAAACATCTCAGCACTATCCCCACCACGCAGAACACCTACTCCAAATGTGATCGCAGCCATTACTAAAATAATCCACAAAAGAACGCCTGAAAATTCTGCTATTTTTTTAGTAAGAGGTGTTGCTAATACGTCTGCATCTGCGATCATAGTGTTAATGTGTCCGATCTCAGTTTCATCTCCAACACCAACAACAACCCCAAAAGCACTTCCATAAGTCACAAGTGTTGAGCTGTAAAGCATGTTTGTGCGATCTGCTAAAAGAGCCTCTTTATCAAGAGTTGCCTCTAGTTTTTGAGTAGCAACTGACTCACCTGTAAGTGAGGACTCATCTATTTGAAGCTCGTTCGATCGTAAAAGTCTCATGTCTGCTGGTACTTTGTCACCTGAGTAAAGAATTACAATATCGCCAACAACGACCTCAGCAGAATCGATCACTACTTTTTTATCATCTCTGATCACAGTAACCATCGATCGGCTCATACTTGACAGCTCTTCGATCGCTTTTAGTGCTTTAGACTCTTGAATAAAACCTATGATCGCGTTTATGAGTAGAACAGCGAAAATTACACCTGAGTCTACCCACTCGTCTAAGTAGGCCGTTACAAAAGTTGCGACTAGTAAAATGTAGACAAGTGGTTGGTTAAACTGTAGTAAAAATAGGAGTATGGCACTAGTGCCTTTTTTCTTAGTGAGAACATTTTTACCATATTTCTCAACTCTAGTTTGAAGATCTTCACTTGAGACACCTACATGCTCATCAACCTCTAAAGTTTCTAAAACGCTTTTTTTCTCTAAAGTATGCCATAACTCTTTCATTCTAGTACCTTTGATGTAACTATTTGAAATAATTATAGCGAAGTTTTATGTAGAGTTTAAAACAACCACTTTAACTTTAGTATGGTTGTAGCGTAGTCGTACTCATAAGTCGGTTTTGTGATCGTGTATGTTTTGTACTCTAGTGCGGTTGCTAAGTTTTTAGTTAGTTTGAGAGTTGTACCTGCTCCATAACCAGTTCCATAACCTATAACTCCAAAAGAGCTTTGTTGCAAAAGTGATCCGATCGCATACAGATCAACTCTCTCAAAAAACGAGTAACCCAAATGTGCGTCAAAACCATAACTATTTATATTACTCTCATCTATGTTAGCGTACTCACCTATAAAAGCTAAACTTGTTTTAACACCGTTCTCAAAAATAGTACCGACCTCGTAAGTGAGGTTGTAGGTTGTTGAGCTGTTAGTTTGAAGCTCAGCAGTTCCAACACCTAATGAGAGAGTTTTGTAAAAACCTTCTGCTTGTAGTGAGGTTGTTAGAAGTGCTATCTGTAGGAGTTTTTTCATCTTTTGCCTTCTTTTTTGTTAGAATGTCATTGCTATTAGTAACTTATTACTTCAATGGAGTGGTAAATTTAGGCTAAGGGATTTTTCTCTTAGCCTTTTTTTTTACCCTCCACATAAATAACATAAGGGGGTTCTTTATGAATTGAGTAAACTCAGTGCAAAGCTGAAAGCTTGTGCTAGTGTTTACTTACTTCTAATTCTGTAAGAATTATGAAGTCACCTTATCATGACGCTTATGTGCATTTTTGCACCTATGCTGAATTAGTTTAGCATAGTCAAGGTGACTTTCCCCTTTCCCCCTCTTTTTTACTTTAGTAACTCTATAATTAAAATTAATCTTTTCATTTTTTTCATTTTTTTGGATATACTTTCATTGCGAACAACAACTTTATTCAGATGATGGAGTGGTAAATGAGGCTTTGAGGTTTTTCCTCTTAGCCTTTTTTTTTGCCCTCCCAAATCTGAATAAGGGGGTTCTTTATGAGTAAGCTGTTGTTCGCTATAACGCTTATGTGCATTTTTGCACCTATGCTGAATTAGTTTAGCATAGTCAAGGGGTTAGTCCCCTTGCCCCCTCTTTTTATTTTAGTTTGAATTAAAATCCTGCATCTAATAATTCTTTATACCTTTTACAAGCATCTGAATCACGTTGATCACAATCTTTTGCAAAAAGTTTTTTTGCTTGTTTGGCATACTTCTCAGCTAGACTATAATTCTGTTTAACCATCTTTCCTTTTTGGTAAGCTATTACTAAGTTATAGCATCCATATCCATAGCTATTTTTACAAGATTTCTTATAGTAAGTAACAGCTTTGTTATAATCTGCTCTAATTTCATCTCCATTTCCATATGCTAAACCTATTTTATTGCACGCTTTGCCACTATTAAGTTCACATGCTTTCTCATAAAACTCAAGTTTTTTTCGTATTCCTCTTGCTAAACCAGCTGATCTTATACAAGAGTCAACATCATCAGCTTTACATGCATATTCATAAAACATATCAGCTGTTTCAGATGTTGTTGCGTTTTTTGCGATCATAATACATGCCATTGCACTTTTATCCACCAGACACTGTTGAACAAAAATTCTATCCATATCTTGTTTTCTTGCTTCTGCATCTCTATCATATGCTTGTAAAAGAGTAACAGCAAGAACAACCATAACTATTGAACCCTCTGAACAAGTCCAATTATTTTTCACGATTTAGGTATTCTAGCATTTTAAAAATTCACTTTCAATTTTGAAGTATATTTTTCTCTAATTTTTTATATTTTTACCATTTTTTAGAGTA
>WTBY01000008.1 GCA_013138865.1 Helicobacteraceae bacterium
TTAATAGTGATGGAGTCAAAAATATGTAAAAAATGATTTGATAGCTTCTAAAGGTGCATCAGGATTAAAAAAAGATGGTTTTTTTATGAATTTAGGAGTAAGTGAAATATTATGGAATTATTTGGGAATATCATTCAAAATGCATAGATTTTAACTTTTAGATATACTATTACAATAAAAAATAACTAAGGTTTTTAAATTTGCCAACTTTATTAAATGTAAACGGTTTTAAATTTTTCTTCTATGCTAATGAGCATGAACCAAAACATATTCATGTTATGAGAAGTGATGGGTTTGCTAAAGTTGAACTAGAGAATTTAAATGTAGTTCAAAACTACTTAAAACCGAAAGATTTAAAACAAGCATTAAAAATAATAGAAGAAAATAAACAAGAATTTGAAAGGGTTTGGAATGAATGGTTTAATTAAAGGTACAGAAGTACATTTTGATGATACACACTTACAAGTTACACTTGAAGATGGAAGAATTATATCAACACCTATGGAATGGTATGAACCATTAAAAAAAGCAACACTAAGCCAACTTAAGAGCTATACACTAATTTGTCTAGGTACTGGTATAGAATGGGAAGAACTTGATTACCATTTAAATATTGAAAGTATGTTACAAATTGCCGAAGATAAAGTAGCTTAAAATATACTAGAAATTTTGGCTTAATAAAAAATTCTAGCTCAAAGTGTATGAATGACTATAAAACACCACATAAACAGCTCCTAGCAAAACTAAAAAATATTTTAGATAGCTAAATACATATATTTATAGCTCATATTTGGAAAATTATTCTGTTTTAGGTGGTACTGTTTTTAGGGAGCCTTACAGTATTAAAACGCACCGATACGACACCGAGAAATTAAGCTAATTTTCTAGAAATCTCAATGTCTTGTTTGAGCAAAGAATTTATAATACTATTCAATGAAAACTCTTTATTGTCTTTTGATAGTTTTTTCATAAAAAAACTTTTAACATCGTCTTCTAAATATATTGGAATATCTAGTTCTTCCAATGGTCTATAGAACTTACCTTGTTCAGCATTTGTGAAATCATATTCATCTTTCATATTGGACACCTTTCATTGTAAACTTTTTGTTCATTTTTTGTTGCTTTTCTTGCCGAAATAATTCTCACTATTTCAATATTATCTTCATCTCTAAATGTATGTACAACAAGAAGAACCAAATTAGTATCTGATTTACCAAGTAATACATATCTATCTTCATTATCAGAATGTTCACTATCATAACTGCTTAATGAGTATTTATCATTAAATACATAAACTGCTTCTTCAAAAGAAACTTTATGCTTATGAATATTAGACTTGTCTTTTTTAGTATCCCATTCAAACTTCATAATGCTATTATATCCTATAAATTTTATTTGAAATTAATAGCAATAAAAATATTTTATTTAAATCTTTAAAAAAGAGAGTTAATGCAAAATACGGGGGTCTGAAAAGTACTTAAAAGTACGCTATGATGGTCACTAAAAAGGATAAAGTTACAATGAGTTGTAAAAAAACACTAAAATCTGTCCACTTTGTCAAAAAAATAATACAAAAAAGATAGGAAAAAGACGAGGTATACAAAGATGTCAATGTAACGATTGTAATAAGAAATTTCAGTCTCAAAGATGGGATGCCCCCTGAGGGTACGACCAATTACCCTCCATAAAATAATCTTTCAAAAGTATGTTTACAGACGGCAGATATTAAAATATTTAGCAGAAGAATATAAGAGAAGTATTCCATGGGTTAGGAAACAAATTTTCGAGTATGAGCCAGATGTAAAAGTACACAAACCAAGAGAAGTAGTTTTAGTATGTGATGCTACATTTTATGGTAAGAAAAGTGCTAAGCTAGGTACGATGGTTTTTAAGGATACACTAACAGGTGAAGTAGTTTTTTGAACTCTCTACCTGCTTATTTTAACTGATCGCTTGACACCTCAAGTATAGGGTTCTTTAATATACTCTTCATAGCATAATTGATATAATTTGCAAGTTCCATAAAAACACCTTCTTTATTATTGATTGTTGTGATGAAATTATACTGAAAAGTGGCTATTTATGGGCTTTAATATTCAATTTTAGTTCGTGGATTTATTGAAATCTATGTGCGAAAGTTGAGGACATCTATATATAAATGAGATCGTAAAGACGATCGCTGAACCTGATGAGATCTACTTAGAGTGGGATGATAAAGCAAAACGCTTAGTAAAGAAGATGTTTAAATATTATAAGCACAACGATCAAAAAAGAGCTATGAATGTAGTGTTTGAATATGAAAAAGATAAAACTATTGGTGTAAGTGCTTATTTTGTGAAGGGTTCAGAACAAGTTGAAAAAAGAAGAATTGAAAAATTAATTTATAAAAAAGAGGATTAGAACGCTAATAAGTCTTACCTTTACACGATGTAGCGTATCATTGCTCATTCCGTAAGACATATCCTCTTCTATGTGAAATTATAGCACAAAGGTTGATGAAATGATAATAGATCCAACAGGCTTAGACGAGATACAAGATACTTTAAAAAGTTTAGAAAATAAAACAGATGATATAAAACCACTACTAAAAGAACTTGCAAACCACTTATATAACGGAGTGAAGTATAACTTTGAAAACCAAGTAACACCAGATGGGGAGAGTTGGACACCCATCAAGTTTAGAAAAACTGATAACACTCCTAGTAAAATACTTTACGATCATGGTCACATGCAAAAAACTTTATATGCAAAGACTTACAAGCACTCACTTACCCTAGGAATAAATGCAACCTCAAATGGTTACGCATACCCACTAGTACATCAGTTTGGAACAAAAGATAAAACAACACCAGCAAGAGCTTTTATGCCTATTAAGCTAAATGGTAGTTTATATGATGGTGTTGAAAAAGAGTTAGATGAGATTATTGAGGAGTATATTACAATATAGACATTTTAATCATATGAGTATTCAGTGGATATTCTTTTTATTTCTAAAGCAGGTGGATTAGGTAGATATAGTTCTATACTGCCAGCATTGGTATAAGGATGATCAAGTGCTGTCAAACTACCAGTTACAAAGTTGATCTTGGGGATACAATCATTATTCATAATTTTATGAGCATCTTTATAGTTATTATTTCTAATTTTACAACTTTTGTCACAATAAGTGCAATCTAATTTGTAAAAGCCAATCTTTATTTCATCTATCTGAAAATATACTGGTGGATATATTGATCTTATTGGACTAAGTCTAGGAGGTATATAAAGGTTTATGTGCAACTATTTATCTCAATTTTATTACTACACTAGCTAGCAGCAATAAATCTTTCTTCAAGTAGATAGTTTATAGTCTCACTGTTAGGAATAATAATTCTAGCTTTTAAAAGTTCTTTTACTCTGTCATCATCATCATTGTCAATATAAGCAATACCAAAATCTTCTTTATTCTTGTGGAATGGCTCTAGGTATAAAACATATTTGCTTTTATATGTTTTATTATTATATTCAAATTCAATTTTATCTGTAAATTCAATTAAGTTCATATGCTCAGTTAACTTTTCATCACAGCCAATTTGTGTTATATCTTTATTTAACTCATTGTTATTTACTAAAGTATTTTTATTTCCTAAAATAGTAAATTTAAATGGGTCATTAGGATGATCTTTATTTAAGTAATCAATAGATTCTGCAATATCATAGCTCATTAAGTAAACAGATGAAATTCTAGAAATATCTATTTTTAACTCTGTTTGTAACTGAGTTTTTACAGTTCCAAATGGTTTAGGTTTAGTATTGATTACTAGAACTTCTTCACCTAATGACTCTAAGTATTCCTCTTTAAAAGCAATAATATTATCATATTCTTCAGATAAATTTTTCATTTTAACTCCATTTTTTAAAAAAATTATTTTAAAGCTTTATGATAAAGCCCTAAAGTAAGTTATTTATATCTTCAAATATAGATAACTACATCGGCAAAAAGCGCCTATCTAAAAATAAAGGGTGGTAAAAGTGGTTTAGGGTAAGAGGTTGAAAAAAATGTAGCACTATTTCAGGCACTCACTTGAAGTGCTTAGTGTAAAAGTAAGATTTAAAAGTTTCATGTTTAACATAATTATTGCTCTCGTATTTAGTTAGCGTTTAGTCTAAGAACTAGCAAACGCCATTCCTTTTCTTAACTCAGACGGGTTATATAACCCATTTGGTGTAAGTAAGTCATTTGGTGTCGTAATTATAATACAAAATTAATGAAAATAGCTTAAGTCATAATCACTTACTTAACTCTTTTAAAAGCCTTAAATATGGTGTTTTATAATTAATTAGGTCATTTTTAGGTAACTTTTCTTAAGCCATTTTGTTATTTATTTACTTTTTTAGTCCTTAAAAGTAGTCCTAAAACAGACTCGGCTCACGAACCTCTTTAGTAATAGTGTAGATCTGAGTTTCACTTAGATCGTATTCTCGTCTAAGCTGCTTAATGCTCATTCCTTCTTTGTAAGCTTCTATAATGTCATTGTTTCGTTCAGTTGTTTTATATGAGGGTATATAGAAGTTAGAACCGCCATGCTCTTTTAATACCTCTTTGATATTTGAAGAGTTGCGTATGCAGTCGTACAGTTCTAAAAATAGATCGTAGTTAGTAATATGAGAAGGTGCTGACATAGGCTCAACCTTTTATGAATTAAGCCTATTGTAGCAGAGTTTTTAAAGTAGGTTAATAAATATTACAATGTGTAATTTTATTTTAGGTTATTGAGGGAGATAATAAGCTTTTGTGCTTCACCTAGAGTGAGTAGCTTAATGCTTGAGAGAGCTTTTTGAGTTATCTTTGAGCTGAACTTTAAGAGTGCGATCGTACTTTTGTCTATAGCTCTATCAGCCCATAAGCTTTTTATTTTCATAAGTTGAGCAGCACTTACCATCTTTTGAGTTGGTAGTGAGTCTCTCTTATGGTTCAAGTAATCAACAAGCTGTATAAGCTCATCAATACTAAGCTCTTTTGAACTCTCAACTCTAAAGTGAGTTAGAAGTAACTCTTCGTACTCATCACGGTTATCTTTATAGTAGTTGCGATATTTGAGTGAGGTGTGAACAAGTTTTATAAGGCTTTGGTGGTAGGTTTGTTGTTTTGGTGATAGTTTCATAATGTTCCTTTTAGCTTAGTTTACAACCATTACAACCGCTACAACTCCGACTCATAGGAGTTTATTTAAGGGGTTGTAACGGTTGTAGAGGTTGTAGTTAAATGATAGTGTAAATGATAGGTTTACCTTTTTTCTCTTGGTATTTCTTCCAAAACTTACCTTCATATTTCTCTAAACGATCTCTAGCTGTCTTGTCATCTTTTGTGTAACCTAGAGTTATAAGTAACTGTTTTGAGTTTAGTCCATCTGCATTCTCTTTTAATACTTGCGAGGCATTGTTTACAAATTCTTCTTCATAAGTAGTCATACTTGCAAGTACTTTATCAAGCTCACCAAGTTGTAGTGAGTTAGTGTTCACACTAAAGCCTACATCTTTAACAACTCCTCTTGCATGAGTAACACTTAAAAAGTAGTGTAACTCATTACTTCTTTTTGCTTTTTGTGCCATCTCATAAACATTATCTGGTGTATTAGTGAATGATGAGTCACCACTTATATGACGACCATTCTTTGTTGCATGATGAAGTATGATCACAGTAGCTCCAGCATCTCTCATCATAGTTGTATAACTTAAGAACTCTTTTGCTTTAGATGTTGAGTCTGTATCAACAAAGTCTTTAGTTGTATCTAAAAAAAATACTACACCATCAAATGCATTGGGTTGTGCTTCATGTGATATTTTTCTTAAATACTCAAGAGGTAAACAACCTATTTTAGACCTTGAAATATACTTTAGCTTTTCATACTGCATTAATGTTTCATGAACAGCACGATCTTTGAGTGTGCTTATTGAATTATCCATATCAAGATAAAATATTTGTTGACACTCGTCATGTTTATTTAACTCTGAAGCCATTCCATACGCTAACCAAGTCTTACCTTGCTTCGGTGGTGAATATATAAGTGTAACACTCTGAGAGAATAGAAAATCATCTATAAGAGTAACCTTATCTTTGATCTCAAAATCTTCTTGAGTAAGAACTGTATCTTTTTCAAAATTGAACATTATTTTCCTTTTATATAATCTCAATAAGTACCTCCAAAGAGATACCTATGAAACTACTAGCTAAACTCCAGATATATCAAGTGGAACTTGCTTCCATGCATCTGTTACATTCTCACGTGTATAAAATCTTATGTATGACTTTGAGCCGACTATCTCAATTGACTCATCAATTATTCTCATGGCTTCGATCCATAAAGGGTGTGAGATCTCATACGCTTTTAGTTCTAAGATTTTCTTAGCATTAACGTCACCTTTTTTGTCAACTTCAAAAGCTTTAGTAATCAAAGTTTTAATCTCTGGTGATGAACCCTCCGTTAGCTCGTGTAAGCACTCATCTATTTTAAGTTTTGCTATGCTCAACTTTTCATCAAAACTTATGCGATCAACATTAGCAAGTTGGATCTTTTGAGTTCCACTAAAGTTCTCTAAAGTGATATTCCCTTTTTTAGAGTTTGATTTTGCATCAAGGTTGTAGTTTTGAAGAAGAAGTGAAAAGTAGTCTTCAGCGTCAGCATAAGCTTCAAGTTTAAAGTCTTTAAGTGTTTTGCTAACATCTAGTGCTTTTTCAAGCAGCTTTTCAACTGTTTCATCTTTTATTTTTTCATCAGCTCTTATGAGGTCTGGGTGTACACCTTCGCCTTTTTTATTGAGCCAATGTTCTTTGTCATCTTTTAATGCCATTTATTTGCCTTTTTATACTCTCGTCAGAGCATTGAGTTTGGAGAACTCCATAAAGCTCATAATTAAGCTATGAACTTTAGCAATTCTTTTTTTTCAGTAATATTTTAAATGGATCAAGTCCACACCGATCGCAAAACAGTAAGATCTCTTTTAGAGGTGGTCTATCTCTTTTTATTTTGGTAGCTAAGTTACTATGTTCTATGTTAAGAAGTACAGCAACATCCTTGTCATATACTTTCTCATCAAGCCAATGCGTTGAGACAATGTCTTTAAGTCTCTCAACCATCTCTCTTGTGCTACAAAATATGTTCATTTTTATGCCTTAAACCATACATAGGCTTCACAACATAACCAACCGATCACAAACCCAACTCCCATGAATAAAACTATGTTTTCAAAAGTCATGATGTTTTCGACTCCATCATTGCTCTATTTAGCATTGAGTTAAATTCATTGTTTCTTTTTGCATTTTGCACACAAGTCTCATAACCTTCCTCTTTTAAAGAGTCTAAAAGCTTATAAAGTAACTCTTTTGCTTCAGTAGTGCTTATGGTAAGTCTTATGTTGTCATTACCTATGATCACTCTATTTGGACTCAACCTACTTGCAAACATTGCATTCATTACACTCTCCTTTAACCATTCTGTACAACCTGTCATGATGTACTTTTTCACTCTTTGCCCATGCTCTATATCTTGCACAAACATTGGTGTGTATTTCTCCCAGAGTAGGGCACTTAACATTCTCACTATTTAAAAAGCTAAAATGCTCTGCTAGTTGATCTAATTTCTTTTGAGGATTCGGATATTTTTCATTCTTAAGCAGACTTAGCGTTGCTTTAGATATTTTTGTAAGTTTTACTATTTCACCTAAGCTATAAAGTTCACACGCTTTTTTGAATATTTGTGAGGAGTTCATCTATTTTCTCCATATTTATTCTGTAAAGTATCTCGCCATCTCTTCTCTCAACTGGTTTAATTCGTACCATTGCACCAGCTCTTACAAACTCGCTAAAGTATTTTTTTAAGCCACCGATTTTAATATCAATATTTGCAGCATCTTTTAACTCTTTTTTACTCATCATGGTTGCAGTCATGGCTCCCAGTAGTTGAGTTCGTCTTGTTGATGCAGTAGATACTTTTTTATCTATCTCTACATCTTTGTTAGTGTTATAGTCATAAACTTTACCGTTTATAAGTGATGGTGATCTAGCACCTGTATCTTTTGAAAGCTTATATATGCGATCAACATACTTCTTAGCTTGAAGCTCTAGTGTGACATAGTTACTATTTTCTAATTGCCAAAGTATCTGTTTTATATACTTCGCAGTTAAATCCAAAATCATAACTGCATCACCAACACGAAAAGTTCTATTTCTTCTCATGTAGTTCCAGAGCTTCTGCTTGGCTGATGTCTTTCTCTTAAAACGGTTAGGCTTTTGTAATCCCATGTTCTACTCCAGAGTTTTTAAATATCTCTAAACTTACACTCTCATAACCATTTATTTCACAATAGTTCTCAAGTCTTAAAAGCATTACTTTGACCTGTCTCAAGTTAGGATACTTCTTAACAAAAAAGTTTAGTAAGTCACTTTCTATTTTTACATCACTTAACTCACAAAACTTTTCAATGTCAACTCTTCCGATCGCTTCAAAGCAGATAAGCTCAACTATGCGACTGTAGTAGTGACGGTGCTTTTTAAACTTAGCATTTGCCTCTTCCATACCTACAAAGAAGATGATGATTTGTGTCTCATCATGCAAGTCTCTTAGTAGTTCTAAAACTCCAAGCTTCTCAGCTTTTAAAATGGCATCAACTTCATCTATGATGACTATACGAGGTTCACTCAAAAGTGACTCTCTCACTCTTTCGTACAGTATGGAACTTCCACCCTTTGTGTCAAGTCCTAACTCTAAACATAACTTTGAGAGTATTGAGCTTTTGGACCATGTTTGAGTTGCTCTTAATAGGATCGCATCACCTTTCGCAGCAATACGCTCTAACGTTGCAGTTTTTCCAAGTCCAAAGTTACCAAAAGCTAATCCCATTCGTGGTGCTGTTGGTGGTAAAGCTTCTAAGTTCGCAAAAGCTTCGACTAATCTGCTATAATTTTGTGTTTCAATAAATGCTTCTTGCATATATACTCCTTGTTCGGTCTTCTACGAAAAGACTCGATCATTAATCAAGGTCTCCCTTGATTAACTATCCAACCTTCAGTCGTTCATATTCTCTTTGTGCTATCTCCCAAACTTGTGGTTTAGCTTTAGCTAACTTTTCAGTCTGCTCATCAACACGATCATTCATTAGATCCCATATGAAACGCTCTCTTAACTCTTTAAATGGTGGTCGACCACTTGGTAGTAGTTTCTCTCCACTTATGTGAGTTATGTTAGAACTCTCTGCTGCTTCATTGTCTTGCTCTGCAAATGTTGCAGATGCACTTTGAACAGCTGCTATAACTTCGCTCTGTTTTTGAACTCTAAGCTCTGGTAGTTTTACCTCCATCTCATGAGCTACTCTTGAGTGCTCTATAATGTCGGTAATACTTGGATCGTACTCTTTAGAGTAAGCTTCCCACTCACCCAGTAGTTTGTTCATCTCACGCATGATCTTTTTACTTATCTTCTTACCAGTTGCAAGCTTCTCTCTACTCTTACCACTAAACTCATAATCTTCAGCGATACATACAGGCTTATAATCTATCTCATAAACAAATATGATCCCCATATCATCAGTAGTCATAACTCTTACAGATGAGCCTACATGATAAGCAAGGTTTACATGCTGATAAAGTGCTCCATCAAGACGTATTCCTTTTTTACCAACTTTTCTTATGTAGCTTTCACCCAGTAAAATGTCTAGCATTCTTTCATCTGCAATCGAAGTTGGTGTCATGAGTGATTTGTGCCATTGAGTCATGGGTGAACACTCTAAGCTACCATGTCGACGACGTTCATATATCTCTTCATTCCAACCATCAACCCACTTCTCAAGCTCACGAGCTGAGAGTGATGTATGCAGTTCAAGAGCTGTATTACTTTGTGTGAGTCTAAAAGCTTTTACAAACTCTTTTTTAGCTTTTGTTTTTAACTCTTCACTCCACTTTTGCTGTGACTCAAGCTTATGTTGAAAACCACGTCTTGACTGTATTTTTTCACGTTCTGCTACGCTATGACCTATATAGCCATCAAGCTGTTCAAAAAGCTCACTTGATAGAGTTCTAAAAACTCTCTCTACATGAGGCTTCATGTCACCACTAAATGGTGGAACTGTCACTTTTTCAATTCCTAAGTTGTAACAGATAGAGTCAAAGTGGTTAGACTGATAATCTTTTCCATTGTCTATAACTACATGTTCTGGAACACCTAAACGCTTGATCGCTTTTCTAAGCAGTCTTGCGATCGAGTACTTGTCACTCTTCTCATCTACCCAGTAAACTGCACGTCTTGAGTAAACATCGATCGCACATAAAATGGCGTAACGTTTACCATCACTTGTAATAAGATCAGCTGGTGTTGAGTCAAGCTCCCAGTAGTGGTTAGCGTATTTAGCTTTTTCACTAAGTGAGCCAAAAGCTGCCATAAGTGAGTTTTTGAAACCATCTGCATCTGCTGCAAACTTAGTAAGCATATAGTTGGTTTTTTTGTAAACTTTTAAGAAGTTATTTAAAACGTCATAACTGACCATTAACTCACCATAACGATGGCTCATATTCAGATGAATTGCTTTAGCAGTAAGTGGGTTGTCACGTCTAAAAGCCATGCGAACAACCATGTCTTGCATCTCTTGAGTTAGTTTAGTCTTACCTTTTACAGCTCCACGACTATCAAACAATGCTTCGATCTTGTTAGTTCCAACTTTTAAAGCTTCATCTACCTTACGCTTCCAACGATAAATCTTTGTCTCATTTACTTTAAGCTCATCAAAACGCTCATCTAGCATATCAATATACGATCGAATAGAGAGGTTTTTACGCTTTTCATAACCATGTACAACCTCATAATGAAGTATTGCAATAGCTCTTTGTTCTGGTGTAGCGTTTAAGTAAGTGTTCATTGATGGTGCATTTTTCACATTTGAATATGAAATGTCAGTAGTTTTTAGTGACTCTAAAGTTATTTCAACTGTGCGATCATCCTCTTTTTTGTAAAGCTTAACATCTGGTTCAAGTGAACTCTCAAGAAGTAACTCTTTGCTAACTCCAACAAGAAGCTTTTTACCACCTCTGCCTTTTCCATCTATGTAGATGTGTTGGTATTTGTCTGAGTTGCGTTTGATTGGAGTGGTAACTTAAATTCATACACATTTTCTCAAAATTCTAAGCAGCCATTTCAATTTGTAACATATTGTTAAAATTTATGGATCAATATATAATTGAGCCCTCTGAACAATTAAGCTAAATATTTTAAATCAACTTAACCTCTTTAAAACCAACAATTAGCTAAAATAAATATACTAAGAGGCCAAGTTTGAGGGATAAATATGCAGTTAAGTT
>WTBY01000039.1 GCA_013138865.1 Helicobacteraceae bacterium
CCATAAAAACACCTTCTTTATTATTGATTGTTGTGATGAAATTATACTGAAAAGTGGCTATTTATGGGCTTTAATATTCAATTTTAGTTCGTGGATTTATTGAAATCTATGTGCGAAAGTTGAGTTAGTTATATTTATATGACTTTATGTTATGATTAAAAAAATGTTAAAGGAACATTATATGTTCGGTATATTTAAGTCTACATACAATTGCAGTGAAATTCATCAGATTATAAAGAGTGGTGATTTAGATAAATTTAATGACATAAGTAACTCCTCACATGATGATTGTAGTCAAATAGGGAAATGGAATGGCTTAACATGGGCAGTTTATCATGTAGAAATACTGAAAGCTTATTTAAAGGTTACTGGTACAGGTTTAATTAATCACTTAAGTGATAAGGGTACTACTTTATTAATACTTTCAATAAATAATAAAAAATATGCCTCTGTTGGAGTGTTAATAAGAGCAGGAGCCGACATTAATTTAGCAGATGGTAACACGGACACCCCTTTAATAAAGGTTTCTGGAAGAAATCCATCTCTTGATGTAGTGAAGTATTTAATTAAATGTAAAGTTAATCTTGATTTAGTAAATCGGGATGGTAATTGTGCACTACGTTTTGCAGTAGGTTGGAGTAATGTAGATATATTACGCGAACTTCTTAATGCTGGTGCCAATATGTACATCAAATGTAATGAGGGTAAAAATATCTTAGAACATGCTATTGATAAAGAGAGTATTCTAAGTGTAAAAGAGTTAATTAAAGCAGGTTTTGATCTTAACCTTCAAAATGATAGTGGGAAACACTCTTTGATCTATGCATCAGAAAATAATAGTAATATTGAAATAGTTAAAGAGTTAATAAAAGCAGGTGCTGATCTTGATTTAGCACAAAATAATGGAGCTAGTGCACTAATAGTTGCATCAGCTGAAAGTAATAATATTGAAATAGTTAAAGAGTTAATAAAAGCAGGTGCTAACCTTAATGCTACAACTAATATTGGCAATACTGCATTAATACTAGCGACTAACTGTAAGAGCAATGGAGTAGTAAAAGAATTAATTAGTGCAGGTGCTGAACTCAACTTACAAGGCGAAGAGAATAAATCAGCAATAATGTTTGCAGCAGGTGAAAGTAATAATATTGAAATATCAAAAGAGTTAATAAAAGCAGGTGCTAATCTTGACTTGGTACACAATAATGGTTCTAGTGCACTATTCTTTGCTGCTGGATGGAATCATATTGAAATACTAAAAGATTTAATAAAAGCAGGTGCTGACAGCAGTTTAGTAAATGATGAAAAAAATAATCTTTTATCACATGCCATTAAACATCAGCATAGTGAAGTTATCAAAGAGCTATTAAATAATTCTGTTGATTTAGGGTATGAAAATAGTTCACTTATGCAAAAAATATCTCAAGCTGAAGTTACATTAAGTAGAACAACAACACTTAAACTTTTAGAGATAACTTTTTTAAATTTAGAGATCGTTTTACGTTATGAAAGTAATGAAGTAATAGATTCCTCATATAATTTAAAAAATCAATTTGAAACTTTCTTAGGTATTGATAATTTTACCTACACTATTGAAAATGGTTTTTTACACCTCAAAGTTTATAAAAATTCACCTGAAACCAAGTTATTTAGTAAATTAACTATTAACTCTCAAGCAGTTGTACCATTTGACATATTAAGTGAGAATGGTCTTAAGTATATTTTATTTGAAGCTATAGAGGGTGTCTCTATAAATGAGTGGAATTTACAAAAGAATTTTATTCAAGACATTTTAAAAACAAAAGTAGATATTGAAGTATATGATGAGAGTCATGACCTTTATAATCCAAGCTACTGTAGTAGAAAACTCATTATACTAAAAGAGTCACTCATAGGTATTTTACCTAAAGAGTTAAACTTAGGTGGTAAATTTTTAAAAGAGAGTATTGAATCTAACCGTACTCAATACTATTTTAGTGATATTTCTAAGGATAGTTACTCTTCATGGGTTGAGTCTATTGAGGAGATTAAAACTTTTTTATTAAAACAAGTCTCTATTAAAAACTATAATACACAAAAACAGCTATTAATACTAGAGGAGAGTGTAGAAGAAATTCTTCCAACACTTTTAGGACTTGAAGACAGTAGCTCAAACACTCCAAAGTTATTGCATATAAAAAATATAGATAATAATAAGTACTACTTTTACTCATTTTTACCAGAAATCACTCTTAGAAATTGGCAAAATGCACTTAAACTTAAAAACTTAAAAATACTTTTCAATAAACCAGAAAATGTATACGACTTAGAAGTCTATAATAAAAATAGCTCTTTATACGATGAAACTTTTTCAAATGAGCAGATGATCGTTATAAAAGAATTAAGTAAAGTACCAACAAAAGAGGAACTATTCAATATTGAAATAACAGATGAGTTGATAGAAGAGAGTATTTTTTGGGGATTTGGCTCAGGAAATATGAAATATAATACAAACATAAATGACACTTCACACCTAATGGTTATTGGTGGAACAGGTTCTGGTAAGTCAAATTTTATGAATGGTATTATTTTATCACTATTAAACAACTTAGATCGCGTAGGAAAGCTTTACTTAATAGATCTAAAAACAGGTATTGAATTTAACAAATATAGAGATTTGAACTCACCAAAGATAGAGGTCTTTTCGAAAGGAACAAAAGCAACGAAACTTTTAGATGCACTACTTGAAGTTGAAGCCGAAATGTACTTAAGAGAGATCTATTTAAGCTCTTTAAATAACATAGCTAAATTAAATGACAAACCTATATATGTGATCATAGATGAGTTTGCACAGATAGACCTAATGCGTACTTCAGATAGTACTGAAAAAGAGGCTAAAAGTGAAATCTTAAATACGATACTTAGAATAGGTACAAGAGCAAGAGCTTCTAATATTAAACTATACATACAGACTCAAGATCCAAGAACAGTTGGAAACGATCTTAAAAAACATCTACTATCAAGAGTTCTTTTAAAAACTAGTTCAGAAAATGATAGAGAACAGACACTACAACAACCTACTAAGCTTGATGAAATGGGCATATCACACACAAGTTTTGACAAAGGACGTTTTGTATTTGAGGACTATAATGATGGAGATACACAAGTTGTAGAGTTACAGTTTCCTTTTATAGAACCATCAAAAAATTTACATTTAAACTATAAAGATTTAGCAAGAGTTATTGATGATAGTTTAGAACTAAAATTAGAAGATTTTGTTGAAGAGGTTAAGTCAGAGTATGAGTACCTAAGTAAAACTAAAATATTAAATAAAAATACTCCTTTTCAAGATAAAAAAGAAGAGCCTGAAGTTGTAGCAGAAGAGTATAAAAAAGAGAGTAAATTGCCTAAAAAAAGAGAGCGAAAAAGTATGTCATTTGATTTAGATGATATTTTAGGTGAAAAAAAAGAGGAAGAAGATCCTATGCTTAAAATTAAAGCTATTGATAATGAAGCTAAAAATATTTTACAAGAGCTATCAGCTCAAAGAGAAGGTTAATATAGATGGAATCAACATATGAAAAAGCCTACAAAGTTCTAGTACATATTAATGATAACATGATCCCTTTAATAGACGAAACTTATGAACATGACTATAAAGATATAACAAAACTTATTCAAAAACACGAGTGTTTAAATCGTTCAAGATCAATAACTAACATTGCTATACAGTGTTTAAATGGTGGTTATGAATCTGAAGAATTTAGAAATAAAAATATAGCCTCGTACTTAAATGATCTAAAACAACAAGGTAGCTACCTTGATAGAGAGTCAGATTCATTAGGTGTAATGTTAGCAAACTACAAAGATTTGTATGTAAAAAATAGAACTAATATTGCGCAAGATAATGTTGATCTTTTAAATGAGCTTAAACTAGGAGTTTCTAATGGTGATGACTTATTTAATCAAGCTGCTTCATTAGGTAATAAAATTAAAGATTTTGTAGAAAATGAGTTGTATAAAGCACATGAAGAGTTTGTTGAAAGAATGAAAACACTTGGACACAAGTACTGTGATACTATTGAGAGTTACTACACTAGTATTAAAAAGCAAGACTCTAATTTACTACCTTCTTTAAGAAATACAACTTGGTCTTCTTTAGAATTTTAAATCATCTCAAATATTTGTTATATTCTAACACTCTCAGTTTGTCGAAATAACTTTAGCAGATCCACTCTCAACACAAACTCTTTTTACACCATCTTCGTCATGGTAAGTTATGATCACAGTATTGTCTACTAGGTTTTCGATCGTATCGCCGGCTGTTAGTTCCACATAAGATGTAACTGGTGCACTACAAGGAACTATAACTGTCTCAGAAGTTCCAAAATATGAGTTAGAGTCATAACCATTAGTTCCTGCTCCTCCACAACCATAAACAAAAAAACCTATAGCTACGAAACTTAAAACTGATACTCTCATAATA
Organism: Helicobacteraceae bacterium; assembly: GCA_013138865.1. Lineage (GTDB taxonomy): Bacteria > Campylobacterota > Campylobacteria > Campylobacterales > Sulfurimonadaceae > GLR69. The sequence continues at coordinate 4,466 of WTBY01000039.1, forward strand.
ACCCTTTTACTCATAAGTAAGTTTGCCATTTAGAGGCGACTTAATTTTAAAATATCTTTTCACACCACTACCATCATAGTTATCTTTTAAGATCTCAATGGTACTATTTTGATCAAATTCAGAACCTTTTTTAAGAGTTAAAGCTATGGATGTTTCAGTTCCTGAAGCTATATCCACAACAACAAACTTTGTTAGCGACTTACCTAAAAGTGAACTCTGCGCAATCGCATCTTTCATATCACCATTAACTATTTCTAAATTACTAATTTTAATTTCACCATCAGTTATTTCAACAGTGGAGCCCTCTATATTTGAGCTAACTTTTGTAGCGTTAATATCAAAAGACGACTTACCATTGGAGTCAACTTTTGCTTTTAAATTACCATTAGCTATTTGAGTTGTTCCATCTTTAGCTACTGTTATTTTTGCACTTTTAACACTTGTCTTTACACAAGTTGTAATACCATTTTGTGAAGTTGAACAAGCTTGTGAAGTTCCATTTTGATGGGCGATAAGTTTTAAAACTGATTTTGAAAACTCTACAGTAACATCAAGCTCAGTACCCTCTATATTTACATCTACATTAGAACTTATAGAACTATCAAAAGTCATAGATGTCTCTCCATCTACGCTAGTTCCACTTGTTTTGTCATCAAAAAGCATTTTAACAACTTTGGCAGCACCGGGAATATCTTTTGACTCATCTATTTTTTTAAATATTACTTTATCAGAACTACTACTTTTATTACTTGTTCCTAATACTTTAAATAAAAACTTTTTCATCTCAGTTCCTACGGTTACACTAAGTTTTATAAACTTATCTCCGATAGAACGGTTTACTATCCCTATATTTGAAAGTACAGAAGGAAGTGAACTCTCATAGCTTATAGAACTCCCATTTGGTGCTGTAGTTGGAAGTGGTGTTACAAGATTTTGTGTTATATTCATAGCATCACTATTTTTTCCTAATATAGAAGCTAAAGATAGCCACGTAACATCTGTTTGAGTAGCATTTGAATCTGCATTAGATGGAACAACTAAAGAGAAAGTTTTATCTTTTTCATCAGAACCCTTACTGATTTTAGCACTCAGCACAACATTTTGTAGTGTTGATGATCGCTTAACTACACCGCCACTACTAATAACGCTATCTTTATCACTACTCCAGACAATAGTAGTTGAAGCTTTTCCTGTTGTAGTGAGGTTAAGATCACTTGTTATTTCAGATCTTTTAAAGTTAGCCTTTCTAATAGTCTCAAATGTTAGATCTGAGTGGGCTAAATTTACAGCCTCATCATCCAAATTACTACTTTTCTTTGGGGTAGTAATTATAAATGTTTTCTTACTACTTGTACTATTTAGAATAAATTTAGCAGTTAAAACTAGTGTATGCGTATCATCATTATCTAGAATAATTTTTCCACTATCTGCATTAGCTACATTAGCAAAAGATGAACTCCACTCAATTTTTACTTCACAATCATTAATTTCATAAACTTTAGATAGGTTAAGATCAGAAGTTACAAAAGTTGACTCAAGATTCTCTTTTTTCATTAGATCAAATGTAAATGTATCTGCTATGTCAGATATAGAAGTATTACAAACTTTAACAGGTGCTGCAATCGCTTCAATGATTGCTATACCTATCTTCTCGCTTGTTAATCCTTTAGCTGTTAAAATAACTTCACTTTTGTCACCTACATTTGCATCATCTGGGACAGTAACACTAATATTTACTTTTTCAGATCCAGTAGCAGCAAGGTTTACTAAAGAAGTTTTATCTAAATTAGCTACCCAAGTCTCACTATTTGTGCTACTAAGAGCTATAGTATCAGCGTCAGTTGCATGAATGTTTTTAACATCAAATTCTAATGTACATGTAGTTCCGATCGCACATTTAGTAAGAGGTGGTGCCTTTACTTCTAGAGAGCTTAGTGTAAAACTTTCATAAGCAGTTATGCTCCAACTTGTATCATTAGCTAAATTTGTAGTTGTCCACTCTAGACCATAACCATTATCAGTAGTTGTAACTTCATTAAGATCATTGTTAAGCTTACCAGCTAATGCATCTGTATTTACCGCACTATAACGTTTACTGCTATATCCTGAAGGTGTGGTAATACCTTGAAATGTTAAAGTTTGCTCTTTTGCTGATACTATTTTTTTGACTCCAACGGTATTACTATCAGCATCCCAAGTACCTGCTCCTGAGTCACCACCGCTTAAATAAGTATCTATAGCACGTATAAATACTATTTTCGCTTTACTAGCACCAGAATTATTTGTTATAATCCACTTATGTTTAAAGTACTGTTTTGGGCTCTTATAAGTGATCTCATAACGCAGAGTAATATTATCTTTTGTCCATGATTTAAACTTTCCATTAGTAATATCTCCATCACTAATCATCGTGCCCATAGTAGAACCATATTTACCAAGTTTATAAAATGTTCCATCCACAACAAGAACCATTCCTGATTCATCTTTATTTGCTTTATAAAACTGTTTTGCCCAAGCACCTGAAACATATTTTTCTACAAAAACATAACCTTTATCTTTATATGTTATTTGTAATGCTCCTTCTGTTGTATCACCACCTAAAATAAACTCTGTTGCATTAAGTGAGCTAAGTAAAAAAGAGGAGAATAGTATTCTTAAAAAAAACTTTTTCATATTAAAAAAACCTTGTATTGTTCATTATTAAGTTCTATTATATACCATCTATTTGAAAATAGTGTTTAATATTCTGTATATATCGGAATAAGTAAGATTTTTAAAAGCAGGCGGCTAATTTTTAGCGCTGAACCTACTTGGAGTTTTTATAGAGTTCATTTCATCATAAAGTGCTGCAACTTTTATGGATCTAACTGTCTCATTTGGAGTTGTTGTTTCTATTCTCTGTTTAAAAGCTTCCATAAGTTGGTACTTTAATGTAAAAACTTGTGTATTAAAATAGTCACCATTTTGAAGTTGTGACATATCTGAAACACTATTCTCTACACCTAAGAATGAGCTAGCTTGTCCACTTAGTGACATTAAAAGATCATCATTCATGCTACTAACCTTATTCATCCAACTACTGTCACCATCTTCGGCACCCATAGCATCATAAGAGAGTAAAAAATCTACAAAGTCACCCTTATCTCCTTTTATACTCTGATAACGTCCATAATCAACAGCGGCTTGAACACCAAGGTCTTTAAAAACTTGATCTAAAGTCATAATATTCTCCTTGTATTATATATCTGTTTATAAACAAGCAAAAATTATTCCTCGCTATTTTTTAGTATAATTTTTACAGCCAAGAGTAAGTTATAGAAGAGTAGAATTAACAAAAGGATTTAAATTATGGAACCATCATTAAATGAAATAGACGACTATAATAAGCCGTTGTCGAAGAAAAAAACAAAAACTTTAATAATTATTTTCGCTGCAATAATTATTGCTTATATTGGCTATGTTAGCTTAATGGAAAACCTCTCTTAAGAGGTTTATACTACCAGCTCACTGTTTGTAAAGAACTCATTTATGACTTCTCTAAATTCAACTACATCGCTTAAGGTATTTACTTTTAACCTTAAAGCAGATGCACCTTCATAACCTTTACAGTATGCATGTATAGTTTTTCTAAATACGATCGCACCTCGATCTCCATAACTGCTTATCATAGCATCATAGTGTTCTAATATAATGTCTCTTTTTATAAGTGGATCCATATTAGAGTCACCAGTTTTTAGTTGATGAAAGATCCATGGTTTACCTACAGCTCCACGTCCGATCATAACGCCATCTGCACCAGTATGTTCTAGTACCCATTTTGCTTTATCATATGAGTCTATGTCACCATTTGCGATCACTGGAATGTTTACAGCTTCTTTGATCTCTTTAATCGCATCGTAATCAACTTCAGAGGTAAACTTTCCTGCACGAGTACGTCCATGAACTGCTATAAAATCAGCACCACTATCTTCTACAGTTTTAGCTATGTTTATATGGTTTTTTTCGTTAAATCCTAAGCGCACTTTTGCACTAGTTAATGACTTATTTGAAGTCTCTTTTATGGTTTTTATAATTTCTCCCATTTTAGAGAGATCTTTTAAAAGTGAGCTTCCTGATCCATGTGAGACTACTTTTGAGACAGGGCAACCACAATTAAGGTCTATTATATCAATACCATCAAAATTATTTAACTTTTCAACTGCACCTCTTACGATCTCAACATCATTACCAGAAATTTGAACAGAGTAAGGATCTTCATTTGGGCTTTTTTCTAACATTTTAAAAGTTTTAGCTGAGTTGTAAACAAGAGCATTTGAGCTTAACATTTCGCTTACTGTAAGGTCTGCACCGAACTTCTTAACAACTTGTCTAAAAGGAAGGTCTGTAAAGCCAGCAAGAGGTGCTAGCACATAAAGAGGTTTATCAAATTTGAGCAATTAGTCACACTTGTGTTTTAAAAAGATATCGATAGAAAATTTATTTGTATTTTCTCTTAAAGTTCTATACGCTCTAAAGTGAACAAAGTCATTCTCTGAGCTACTCTCTAATATTTCATCAGCTTTATCGATCATTTCAAGATCAAAAAGAGTGTAAAGGTAAGCAGCTGTTGCAATTTCATTACTCTCGCTTAACATCTCAAAAAGTTTTACTCTTTGATCAGGAATCATACTTTTAGATAGTGCAGCAGAGTTTTGTAAGAACTCTTCTTCGTTCAGCTCTAAAAGGGAAAAAAATGAAACAATAGTCTCATTTGGTATCTCTAATCTATTTTCATCTGAATTAATTCGAGTTAAAATTTTAAGTAACGATTTTTTACTCATCAACTCTTTGTATTTTTCTATGGCGTAAAGAGGTGCATCCACTATATAGCCCATAAAAGCCAACTCTATAAGTTCTTTAGTGTATTTATCTTGTTTATTTAAGATCTCTTCAACATCAAGTGAACCATTTTTATAACTGTTTATGTTGTTAAGTTGAACAAGCTCGCTATCTTGAGATAAGTTGTACTTTTTAAGTTCTACTATTTCACCATTATGAATTCTATTTATAACACTTAAAATTTCATTTAACTCTTCACTATTACTTTGAAAGTCATCACTAAGAGATATTGTTGCATTGTCAACTATACTTCCTACTGCTTTATATGGTTCTGTTTTATAAGTATTAGAACGATTCTCTTTTGCTAAAAGCGCATCACCAAATGATCTTGCGAATTTATCGAAATCTTTTTTATACTTAGCTATATCTCTATTTTTTAAAAAGTTGTAAAATGAAAAATGAAAAATTGTTGCTATATACATAACTAACATAACACCAGCTGAGTAATAAGCAAGAGGCATGTGTGGTCCACTAAAACCATATATACCAACACTAACTATTGGATTTGCAGTATTGTAAGCTATGTAAAAACTTACAATTAAAATAAATAGCAGTATTGCTATTGAGTAACGTTTAAAGTACATTGGAACTCCTTTTATATATTGCTATTCTTTTCAGCTATTTCACGACAATCAATACAATATTTAGCATGTGGCTTAACTTCTAGTCGTGCTATTATAATATCATCTTCACACATCTCACAAACACCATAAACACCATCTTTAATTTTTGCTAGAGAATATATGATCTCTTCTAGCTCTCTATTTTGCTGAGAACCAATAGCGTTTTCAATTACATTGTCTGCGCTAAGTGAAGCTGCATCACCTTCATCATTTGCCTCTACACTTCTTAGAGCAGTTAACTCTTTTTCAACACCTCTAAGGTTCTGTTCAATTTGAACTTTTCTATCTTGTAAAATATTTTCAAATTTCTTTAATTCTTGTTCGTTCACTCTTATGCCTTATTTATGATATGGATGGTTACTTAATATACTAAAACCTCTATAAACCTGTTCTAATAAAACAGCTTTTGCTATTTTATGAGAATATGTTAGTTCAGAAAGACTTATAACTTTGTCACACTTGCTTAAAAAAGCATCTTCCATTCCATAGGCACCACCTATGAAAAATTGAATTGATATTTTATCACTTAAAAGCTTTGAAAATTCAAAACTATTGCACATTTTCCCATCAGGATGTAGAGCAATAGAATAACCTTTATTTATATATGGTTCATAAACCTTTGTGTAAGAGGCTTTCGAAGCTTCTGGACTTATTGTGTGTGCCTTAATAACCTCTTTAGGAAATATCTCATTATCTTCAACTTTTGCAAAACGTGAGATCATTTTAATTAGATCTTTATAAAGTGGATCATATATGGACTTCTCTTTTTTTGCTATAGAGACAATATCAATTTTCATATAAATCACTACTTATTACAAGATAGTTAATATGCTTAAGTTTATCACTCAACTTAACACCACCGATCGCAGCTACTGGATGAGTTGAAGTTGATGCAATATCTTCTATTTTATCACCTAAGACTACTCCAACATCTTTTGTTTTGGTAGTTCGGTATGCTCCAAGACCCACATAGTTAATGTCTAAAGCATTTGTGATTGTTATCTCCTCTTTTGAGTGAGTCGAGATGCCTATTAGTTTATCTTCACCTATAACTTTACGTAAAATAGTTATAGCTTTTGTTGGAGTTGCATCGATAGCATAAAGATCCTCTTGACCTAAATGAATACCATCACAATACTCAAAAAGTTCATATTTATCATTAACTATTAAAAAGCCATCATAATGTTTTCTTAGAGCTATAAGCTGAGACCTAATAAAAGCAATAGAGCCATTTTTATTTCTGTACTGGATAATTTCTGCATTTTTATTTTTTACTATTTTTAAAAAGTCTAAAATTGTAAGATTGTGACGATCAAGACTATCTTGATCACAGAGTGCATATAGTATCATTAACTACTTATTTTGTAACATTTTTAAAAGATCAGATAGTGTATCTTTCATCTCTACTCTATTTACAATCATGTCAATTGCACCCTTTTCAAGTAGAAACTCTGCTCGTTGAAATCCATCAGGAAGATCAGAACCTATGGTCTGCTTAATAACACGAGCACCAGCAAAGCCTATAAGGGCACCTGGTTCAGCTATAATAATGTCACCTAATGTAGCAAAAGATGCACTAACACCACCCATAGTAGGATCACTTAAAATAGATATATAAGGAAGTCTCTGTTCTCCAAGTTTTGCTAAAGCTGCTGAAGTTTTACTCATCTGCATAAGAGCAAATGTACTCTCTTGCATTCTAGCACCACCACTAGCACTTATAATTATTACACCCTCACGTTTTTCTATCGCACGGTTTACTGCACGAACAATTTTTTCTCCCTCAACACTACCAAGTGACCCACCCATAAAGGCAAAATCAAAAATAACAAGTTGAGTAGCTATGCCATTGATCGTACACTCACCACTTACTACACTACTTTCACGTCCAGTTTTAGCTTTGTTCTCTTCTACGCGTTTAACATAGCTCTTCTTATCTACAAACTTTAGAGGATCAACTGGCGCTAAAGTTGCATCACACTCCACAAAACTATCTTCATCACAAAGAAGTTCTATCCTCTCTTTTACGCCTATGCGTAAGTGATACCCACATTTAGGACAGACATAGCTCTGTTTTTCAATCTCTTTATAATACATTAATGCTTGACATGACTTACACTTGATCCAGTGTGAAGGTGCTTCTGCTTTAGTTGCTTGCTGTTTTGAACTACTGCTACCACTACTTGTAAAATAATCTAATAAGTTCTTCATGTTTCATAATCCTAATTTATTCTAGATATCAATCATATCAAAAAGCTACTTAATAATAAATACTATGCAATTTTATATTTAAGATAAATCATATAATTAACTTTTAACTAACTTCCCAAAATAGCGTTGCAATAGTAACAACTAAAGCAACTCCAACTATGTTTAAAAAGACTCCATAACGAGCCATTGTTTTAACATCTACAACACCACTACTCATAGCGATCGCATTTGGTGCAGTTGCGATCGGAAGCATAAATGCGTAACTTGCGCACACTGTTGCAACCATTAAAAATAGTGTAGCATCAATTGAACTCTGTTGTGAGACTGAGTATATGATCGGAAGTATAATTGAAATAAGTGCTGTGTTAGATGTGATCTCAGTTGTAAATGTTACAAGTAGCGCAACTGATACTAGAAGTATAATTGGTGGAAGAGTTGTAAGATCAAGTAGTAGTAGTGCAATATCATGTGCTAAACCTGTTGCACCAAAAGCTTTTGCGATCGAAAAACCTGCACCAAATAAAAAGATAATCTCAAAAGGTATTTTACCTCGGTCTTCTGCCCAGTCCAATTCACGAAATGGTGGTATAAATAGTATAACACCAAAACTAAGCATTATAAGTGCTTCACTAAAACCTAGACCACTCCAGTATGGCTCGATCGCAGAGTTAAGAAGAAGTGTAACAATTAAAGCACCTAAAACATAGAGTATATTTTTTTGTGACTGGTTTAGCTTCTCTTTGTATTCATACTTCTCAATCACAAGATCTTTCACACCTAGACTAAGGAGTGAAGAGACTACCATCATCATAGCAAAGACTAAAGGTGCGACTAAGTACATCCACTTAACAAAACCAACTGAAGCAATTGCATTATCTTGCAAAAAACCAAAAAGAATCAAGTTTGGAGGAGTTCCGATCGGAGTTAAAATACCACCAACACTAGCACCATAAGCAACAGCTAACACAAACCTCATTTTTAAAGCTTTGTTATCACTTAAAAATATAGCGATCGGAATTAGTAGAAGTGAAGTTGCAGTATTTGAAAGAAATGAGCTTAAAAGTCCAGAAGAGATCGTAAGCGAGAAGATCACACCTCTTGGAGTTGATGGAAAAGTCGCTAACATTTTAGAGGCAATGTAACGATGCAAGTTACTCTTCTCAACTGCGATCGCTATTAAAAAACCACCTAAAAAAAGGAAAATTATAGGATGTGCATAGTTCATAGTGGTAGCTTTAGTACTAAGTATCTCAAAAGCTGGAAACAGAATTATAGGAAGTAGTGACACTATACCCAAAGGTAAACCAACATTGCTCCATAAAGTAACTAGCATTGCAATCGTACCTATTAAAAGTGCTTGTTGAGTTGTAAAGTAAAAAGAGGTAACACTAAAAAATGTTAAACCCAAAACTAAAGCTAAAAGTAGTTTTTTGTAAACTGCGGTGTTACTCATTATAAAGTTCCTCATATAGTTATATGAGCGTATTCTACACTAAATTTTGCACTTTAATATGACAGTTTGCAATATTTTTAAACCAAATTGTTAAATTGGTCTATACTAGCTCATCTAGTTGGCGATTGGGGTGTTTTTGATTTGTTGTGAGGTGGAAAGGTGGGACAGGGTCAGCCTTTAACTAAAGGATGTAACAATGCATCAAATCACAATAATTGTTATTCTTTTACTTCTACTCGAGGTAAAAGTTTATTAAAAGCCTAAATGAAGAGGTACAACTCTTCGTTTTTGTCCCAACTGGTGTAATTATAGCGAAAAATTTTTACTCTTCATACTTTTTATTTTATTTTATGGGAACGAGGAATACCAAAATTAAAGATGTGAAGAGGTACTCTTTAAAGTGACCTCTTCATGCGTATTACCTAAAGTCAGTTACATAGTTAAAAATTCTGTAATCTTTTGGCTCAACCTTAATAGGTTCTGGTTTTTTTGCGCACCCAGACATAAGTATAGCTATAAAAATAGCTATGAAAGTGAATTTATTTAACATAAATCAACCTTACTTATTTAATGTGCAGGTGTAGTTGAAATATAAGTTATATTCTCTACACTATGTATTATTTTTCTACTTTTAGCACCTTGAACTGTTCTACCCCAAGTTAATTTTGTCGGTATTACAGCAGCTAAGTAACCTGTTCCAAACTGTACTTGAGTATTATTTCTAATCTCTTTAATTTGGATCATACCTTTTGAGTATTTAAAAGCATTACGAGTATGGTTTGCGATCAATTTTTGTATAGATACTGTAGCCATCTCATTTTTAACTTTTGGATCCATAGGGCGTGGTGAAAAAATAGCTTCTATATCTTTATTCTCACTCATATCTCTAATGGTTATTTTAAAGCTTCTTTGTTGAGACTCTCCATAACCAAATGGGAATGTCAGGTTAATATACTGGTTAGCTCCATTATTATCATATGCAAACGATATTTTACTAGTTTGCATAAGTTTTAATAACTCTACTACAGTACCTTCGCCAAGCAGTAGATCCGCATTAGCAACACTTCCATAAGATATCGCATCACCTATTACTTGTATAGAGTGAGTACCCTTAAAGGCTTTCATAGGAAGTGTAGTTGTTCTAGAGCCTAAAACTTTAAATGTCATCGAACCACTTAAACTATACTCATCCACTCCACTTCTTACAAGTTTTGGATCTAGCATACATCCATCTACTAACTCGTCCCACCTCTTAACTAAAACACTTTTTTCAACTTTATCACTACAGCCCTCATAATATTGTGCTATTGGATACACTTCTATATAACCTTGTGAAAAATCCCCATTATACCCTGCTCTACGACTATGTAAAACAACGTCTTTCCCTCGTGCTAACTCACCCATAACAGCAGGATGATTTGAGTCATCTGTACTTGTTAATACTACAGTATTACCACGCTGACAAAGAGTTCCAGACCAAATATCACCCGGTGATAAAAATATAGGAAAATCAACCTCTTGTGAAGCCAACCTCTCTCTTATTACAACTTTTGCTAGTATAGATGATGTTTCATTAGTATTCATAACATTCACTTCACTACATACATTACCTTGTGCTATATAAACTGGTGCTATTAGAAAATCACCTAAACCATCATTTGATATTGTTACCTTATCTGCGTTAAGAGCAGAAACAGTTAAACTAATGACAAGTAGGTTTTTTAATAATTTTTTATACATATTAAGTCCTCTCTTCTATTAATAACTATGGTAACAAGTTACTGGAGTATTTGTTGCATAGTAGTAACCATGTCTATTGCTCTCTATTACAACTTATTTTGGGTAAGTATGAACTACTTTTGTATAACCACTTCTTGTATGTGTTAAACAACCACACTTACTCATAGCAGGAACATACTATACATACTCTTTAACAACAGGAGGGTGACATACCTTTCTTGTTACTACTGGAGCACATTTTGATGAAGGTGGGTAATAACCTCGATCGTCTGCTACATATGTCATTACGCCTTCTTTATACCCACAACTATTACAAGCGTAAAGTGTTGAGAACAATCCTATTAAGATCGTTATAACTATTTTTTTGTACATGTAAAATCCTTTCTTGTACAGTGATATCCTTATCCGACTTACAATTTTTCTCCTCTTGGCTCCAAGAGATAAAATGCGAAAGATCGCTATTGTGAAATACGACTAACTACATCTATGTAGTTGTGCAGGTGTTGGTGTTTTAAAGTGATCATTTCTTTGCATTTTGTCACATACGCTTGTAGTGAATTCTGCTAGAAGCCCCTCGTTTACACGTGTTATGTCTATTTTTACTTTTGCTTTCATGGTTATGTTCCTTGTTTTTGTTTTTATGTTTGTTGTTTTTAGCTCTATGTTTATGAACATAAGAGCAAAGTATGTTGCTTTTAGAGTAAAAACAATTGCTTTTACTCTAATGTTTGTAGCTTTTTGATTAAAAACATATGCTTTTAAAGTAAAAGGAACAAACATAGAAGCAATGTCTGTTTACTTCGTAATAATGTTAGTTGTTATGGAGGGTCTTTGTCTTTAAAGTGTAGGCTATTAGTAGTACTTAAGTTTAGTTTAGTTTAGTAGGTAGGTAGGTAGGTAGGTAGGTAAGTCGTGACATTTTCAACATTAAGCCTACCTTATTTTTAAATTTGTTTGAAAATATTATAGCTAAATATAATTTAAATATTTAATTTATTAACTGCTTATAAGATCTCGCAGACTATCTTGTGGATCTTTTCCTTCTAAAATATTATAAACTTCACTTGCGATCGGAAGATATATAACTTTCTCATCTGCTATTTTTTTAAGTGCGTAAGCAGTACCTACACCCTCTGCTACTTCACCTAACTCTTCTATGATCTCATCTAATTTTTTACCTGTTGAAAGAGCTAAACCAACACGGAAGTTTCTTGACATTGTAGAACTCGCTGTTAAAAATAAATCCCCGGCTCCACTAAGCCCTAAAAAACTCTCAGCTGAAGCTCCATAAACTTTACCAAAACGGCTCATCTCAATTAGTCCACGTGATATAAGTGAAGCTGAAGCGTTATTACCAAGGTGCAATCCATTACATATACCAGCTGCGATCGCTATTACATTTTTGTAAGCTCCTGCAACTTCAGCTGCTACTACATCTTCACATACATAAGTTTTTATAAACGGTGGAAAAAGTGCCCCAAACTCTTTTGCAGTTTCAAGATTATAAGAGTTTAAAACAAGTGCTGTGGGAAGTTTTTGCATAACTTCAGTTGCAAAAGATGGACCAGATATAAAAGCTATATTTTCATCTTCAACGTATGGTGCATAGATCTCTTGTAAAAAACGACCACTTGAAGCCTCGATCCCTTTTGCTGCAACTAATACTTTTTGGTTTTTATTTACAAAGTTATCACTTAGCCATTTAGCAATCTCTTGTGCAGGAATAGCGATCACAAGGTATTCACATTCTAAGATCTTTTCTAATGAAACAAAGTTTTTTATATCTCTTGGTGTTCTTGAGTGAATTAGTATATCTTGATCCATTTGAGAAAGTGCAAAGTGGATCGCGCTACCCCATTTACCAGCTCCTATAACTCCTATTTTTGCCACTATTTACCCCTTATCTCTTCTTGGAAGTTTTCAATATTTTGATCATAACCTATAACCACTAAAACATCACCTTCTTTAAACTTATGTGTATGTGCTATTTGCGTAAAGTAAAATGAACTTTTCATATTGTCACTTATAGAGAGGATGATCACTCTATGCTTCGTATGCTCACTAATATTTTCTAATTTTTTTCCTATAATCGTAGAAGCTGACTCAACTTTTATCTGTGACATTTTTAAAGGCGAGGCTTCATATAAAATAGCATGAAAAACACTATTTAAAATAGGCTTTGAGAGTATCTCATTAAAGAGGTTTGCTGTCGTTTCTAAAGAAGCTATAACTTTATTAGCACCTGCAAGTTTTAGTTTGTCAGCATTTTCACTTGTAGAAGCAAGGGCTACTAAACGCTTATCGTTATACTTTTCTCTAAGAGAGATCGTTAAAAAAACATTTTGAGCGTCATCTTGAAGGGCACAAAATAGATCCATATCCTCTTTGTACTCATCTAGTAACTTGTCATAGTTATCATCTATATCAAATAAAAAAGAGTTAAATCCATCTTCACTAGCGCTCTGTTTCTCTTTAGAGTTATTAGTGTAGACAAAAACCTCTTTGTAATACTTTTTCACCTGAGCAGCCATCTCTTTTGCGTAAGAGCTATATCCAAATAGTATCGCTTTCACTTTATTATTCCTCTTGAGAGTGAATCTATAAACTCTGATAAAAGTTTTTTTGAACCTATAAGAATTAAGGTATCACCATCTTGTAACTCAATGTCATCTTTTGGGTTAAATAATAATTCATCTTTATCTCTATGGATACCAAGCAAAAGAAGTTTAAACTTATGAATAAGAAGATCACCAACTGTTGGAAACTTTGCAATTATTTTTTTATTAAGAAAAAGCTCATCTACAAAAGAGTCTCCCTTTTCACTTCTAAGCTCATCAATAACATCAAAAGCAATTGGTTTACCACTATACTCTCTAGCCATAAGTCCAACTAACTCTTGAGTATATACAACCTTTGTAGCACCTGCAAATATAAGTTTTGAGTAGTTATGTTTTTCTACTAAAGTTGCTAAAATAGGAATAGTTTGACTAATTGAACGAATACTTAATGCTGTATAAACATTTAAAACATCACTCTCTCTTAAACATAATACAGATTTTACATGTTTTGCAAATTTTATACCTAACATTTTATATGTTTCAAGAGAAGCTGGATCTGCACAAATAGCACGATAACCATCTTCTTGTGCTCTACTTACTCTTAGAGGATCATCATCTAAAACAACAACCAAAGAAGTTAGTTTAGCTGCTATTAAAGATGCTACCTCTGTATATCCACATATTAAATAAAACTCTTTTATATGAACTATGTCTGCTACTAATTTATCATCTTTAATCTGTTTCATATTTTCATTAAAAGCTGAGACAATTATAGATGTTGAAAAAGAGATAACACCTATACCAAATATAATGATAATCATAGCTACAATTTGCCCGCCATCAGTTACTGGGACTATATCTCCATATCCAACAGTTGAAATCGTAACTAATGACCAGTAAAATGCGCTAAAAAGAGTATTTATACGAGAAGTTGGATCATTTGCTTCCATAATATAGATCAAAACTCCAGATAGGAAAATGATCGCTGAAACAAATATAGCAAGTGTAATAAACTCTATTTTCTTGCTACCTAAAATTGTCATAAAATATTTAATACTTTGAGTGTACCTAAAGAGTTTAAATATTCTAAAAAGTATAAATATACGAAGAATTCTAAGCTCATGGAAGAATGGTAAAATTGCTAAAAGATCAATAATAGCACGAATGGAAAATACATATTTTAATTTAATTTTAGTGACTTTAAAAAGAACAGAAGATAATTTAAACTCTCTTTGTAAAAATAGGTCACTTTCATACTTGTCTATTATCGCTTTAGATGTATCACTATATACCCAAAAGCGTAGAAGGTACTCTACCATAAATAAAAAAGAGACTATTACTGTGCTATAAAATGTAAGAAAATCATCTATCGGATGTTTAACTTCTCGTACTAAAATTACAATTGTCGAGAGAATAATTATCATCATAAAAATATCTAAGTATTTTTTATATTGATAACCATTATTTTCTAAAATGTTATAAAAAAATCTTTTACGTTTTTTATAGACTACACTGTTGTGTAGTCTGTATGCAAAATTTACTATAAGTTTTGCAAAATAGTTCATACTAGCCTAATTTTGCCTTAACTATTTCATTAACAACTTGAGGGTTAGCACTACCTTTTGAAGCTTTCATAGTTTGACCTACAAAGAAGCCAAATAGTTTGTCTTTACCACCACGGTATTGCTCTACTTTGTCCGCGTTAGCAACCATAATATCATCTACCATCTTCTCAATTGCGCCTGTGTCACTAACTTGTTTAAGGCCTAGTTTATCGATCGCTTCATCAACACTAACTTCATTTTCAAACAAATAGTCAAGAACATCTTTAGCAGCTTTATTACTTATTGTTTTGTCTTCTATTCTTTTAACAAGAGTAGCTAAAAGTTTTGAGTTTATTGGTGACGTCTCTAAAGTCATACCATTATTAAGACGAGCAGGAAGCTCACCTGTTAACCATTTGTTAGCACCAACAGCAGTCGCACCCTCAGCAATCATCTCTTCTAAAAAGTTAGCCATCTCTAAAGTTGAAGTTACTACGTTTGCATCGTACTCTGTTAGACCTAACTCTTTAACAAAACGATCACGTTTAGCATCTGGAAGTTCTGGAATTTTAGAATACTTTTCATACATCTCTTCTGTTACGATCGCTTTTAATAGATCTGGTTCTGGAAAGTAACGATAGTCAGCAGCTTCTTCTTTACCACGCATAGAACGAGTCTCTTGTTTGTTCTGATCAAATAGACGAGTCTCTAAGACAATCTCATCTTCATAAACACCATCTTCCCAAGCTTCACTTTGACGCTTCACTTCGATCTCAATAGCTTTTTGAATAAATCTAAATGAGTTAATATTTTTAATCTCAACTCTAGTGTAAAGTTTTTCATCTCCACGTGGTCTGATCGATACATTTACATCAACTCTGAATGAGCCTTCTTGCATATTTGCATCTGAAATACCTAAATAGCGTACAATAGAGTGAAGTTTTTTAAGGTATAAAATAGCCTCATCTGCACTTCTCATATCAGGCTCACTAACAATCTCAAGTAGTGGTGTTCCTGCACGATTAAGGTCAACTTTTGAAGTGTCACCCTCATGAATATTTTTACCAGCATCAGCTTCTATATGAGCACGATTAATTCTAATAGTTTTATGTGTTCCATCTTCAAAGTCTAACTCTAGCACTCCATGCTCTACAACTGGAGTATAAAGTTGAGTAATTTGATACGCTAAAGGAGAGTCTGGGTAAAAGTAACTTTTACGATCAAAATACGAAGTTCTATTTACCGTAGCACCCACAGCTTCACCAAACATTATAGACTTATGTAAAACTTCTTTGTTTAAAACCGGTAAAGCACCAGGAAGTGCTAAACATGTTGGACAAGTGTTTCTATTTTGCTTGTGGTTAAAACTTGTAGGGCATGAACAAAATAGTTTTGTATTTGTATTTAACTGAACGTGTACTTCTAAACCTATAACAATTTCAAACATAAAAAAAATTCCTTAAATAAAATTAGTTTTATTTTATCTTTTTTTTGTTTATAAAGGCGTTAAGAACTAATGCTTTAAAGTAACTTCTCTAAATCATCAATATTTTCCACTTCTAGTTCATCTATGTCAAAGTGCTTGAAAGAGAGTGTTATAGCGGTGTCTTTAAGAGCATCTTCTAAACTCTCACGATATGCCTCAATATCAAAATGATCTCTATTTAAAACTATAAAATCATCCCCATAAAGTCTAAATACATAGTTCTCTTTACCAATGGAATCAAGCGCTGATGCAAACTTTTTTAATATTTTATCACCAGCATTCCATCCATATTCTTTATTGTATTGCGTAAAATTATGCAAGTAGACAACTTGTATACATCTTAGGTTAAACTCATCATTATGGTTGTACGCTAAAATAAATTCTAAATAATCTCTATTATATGCCCCTGAGAGTTGGTCTTTATAAAAGTAGCTAAACCTCTCTTTTTCAAGTTTTATTTGAGCTCTTTGTGTAACACTCATCTCTACTTCAACATGAGCCAATGCTTTGGTTGCTGCTTCAACTATCTGTGTATTAAACTGTTTGCCAGAGAACTCTTTAAGTTCTAAAATAGCAATGTCAACACTTTTTCTAGCCTTGTAAACTCTATTTGTGGTCATAGCATCAAACGCATCAGCAACAGTCATAATTTGTGAAAGAATTGGAATTTGATCACCACTCAAGCCTTGTGGATAACCAGAACCATCATAGTGTTCATGATGATGTCTCACAACTTCAGCTATATTCTTATAGATGTCAACTTTATTTAAAAGTTCATAACTAACAATTACATGCTCTTTAATAATATCATATTCAAGTCTAGTAAGTTTTCCTGGTTTTAAAAGAATAGAGTCAGGTGTTGAAATTTTACCAATATCATGCAACATACTAGCACGATAGATATCATCTAATTTATCTTGATTAAAACCCATTTCTTTTGCTATTAATACAGAGTATTTTGCAACACGCTTAGTATGACCTGCTGTGTAAGAGTCTCTTTTTTCTATAATATCTACTAAAGAAAATATATGTTGTTCATAATCTTTAATCTTGGTTTCTACAATATCTTTAGCTTTTCTACCACCATAAATAATAAAGCCTATGCCTATCATATAAATAAAGAAAATAGCCATTACTTCGGATAATGAGTGCGAAAATGCATTGTCATAAAACTTTTGCATAGGAATTGATACAGAGACGGCCCCACGAATATCACCAACCTTGTAACCTTGAAAAGCATGACATTTTAGGCATGCTTGCTCAGTTACCAATGGCTTTAGGTAACGATAATACTCTTTACCATCTATAAAAGATTTTTTAAAAATAGGTTTTCTTGTAGCTTCTATACTGTCTAAAGCTTTTGTCTCCCAAGCATCTGGTTTATTTTTAGGGTTCATAAGAATTTTTGATGTAATATGCCCTTTAGTTCCATAAAGCTCAGAGTAATCGTGCATCATTTGAGAGAGAATATAAGCAGGATTCATAAGAGTAAATTTACCTAACTCATGTGTATTTATATCACGATTAGGTATATGGGAAAGATAAGAATTAGGTTGTGTTCGCTCTGTCACAGGTACATATACTCCACCATGTGAAGCACCCCAAGTACGAAGAGCAAGATCTTTTTTTACACTTACAACTGCTTCATTTTTAGCTAATTTATCTGCATAGTTATAATTTTCAAAAATAAAATATGCTGCAATTAAACCCAATAGAAGAGTCCATAACAACATTACTATAATCATTAATTTATTTATAAAATGTACTTTTTTACCCATGTTAGTTCCTAGTTAATGCAATAGCATATCATATAAAAATACAAATTTAACATTTATAAAAAATAACGAATAGAAGCAAATCCATAAGCACCACTACTCTCTACTTGTTTAATTTGTGTAGCAGTAATAATGCTACCTAGTGCAAAAATATCTATTTCAGAAGAGTTAACAGTTGTCTGTAAATCTTCTATACCTTTAGGCTCACCTTTATTTTTTGATGCAAATATAGGGCTATATGTAACAGCATCAGCACCTAAGTTAATAGCTTTTTCAATTTCTTCTTTAGAGTGAGTACTTATAATTACTTTTAACTTTAATTTTTTAGCTTTAGCTATTTGGTCAAATTGAGTTGAAGTTAAATGAATACCATCAGCTTTTAATTTTGAAGCTAACTCAACATTAGAGTGTAAAAATATATTTTCTATTTTTGCCTCTTTTGATGTTGCTATAAAAGCTTCTGCTATTTTTTCATATATAGTTGTACTTTTATCTCTAAAGCAGACATAATCAACTCTATATTTATGTAAAATTTCTGTAAGTTTATTTTTTAAGGACTCTGGTGTTGAGCCATAAAAGAGAGGATCAGTTATAAGATAACTTATCACTTTAATTGGTCACGGATCTCTTCAAGAAGTTTAGTCTGTTTTTTAATCTCTTCATGGCGATCACGAGTGTTTGAGAGTGCTTCTAAAACTAGCATCATAAAAAATGATATAAATACAAAAGATACAGATATAAAGAGTGCGTAAATAGCACCAAAGAAAAAGAAGAATTTATATAATATAAGTGAGCCTAAAATAACATAGGCCCAAGAAGCTCCGAGTAAAAAACTTAAAATAGCATCAAATCTACTTTTTTTCATTTTTTCTCGAAGTATTTGTTAGTGATCGTCAGAGATCTGAACTGCGCCACCAAGGTAAACATAAGTAAGCATCATAAAAATAAATGCTTGCAAAAGTGCCATAAATGAAAGTAATGCAAATGGTATAAGTGGTAGCAACCAAGGTGCTAGCATTAAGATAACCATTAAGAACATATCATCACCCTTTACATTACCAAAAAGACGGAATGAAAGAGAAACTATACGTGAGAAATGTGAAACAATCTCAATTGGGAACATTAACCATGCTAACCACCAAACTGGACCAAAAAAGTGACCGAAGTACTTCATAACACCATTACGACGGATACCTTCGTAGTTGTAGTAAAAGAAAACAACTAAAGCTAAAGCAAGTGTAAAGTTAAGTGAAGCTGTTGGAGCTTCAAAACCAGGAATAACACCTATAACGTTAGCTATAGCAACAAAAAGTCCGATTGTAGCTACTAGTGGTAAGTAACGACGTGCTTCTTCTTTTCCCATAACATCTGCACCCATAGTAATCACACCATCAAGGTATGCTTCCATGAAATTTTGCATTTTGCCAGGAACTAAACGTAAAGAAGATGTAGCCATTTTAGCAATAACTAAAACTAGTACTGCACTTAAAAGCATGTGAAACATAAAAATAAATGTATGTCCATTGTTAATTAAGCCAGAAAATGTAAAGAGTTCACCCATAAGTAAATGTCCCTTGATATAAAATTTGTGTGATTATATCTCAAAAAAAATTAAAAGTTAATTAGAGTGCTATAAAAGTTAACTCTTTTTTTGCTAAATTAATATCTTTTTGAATAGCTGTTTTTAACTCTATTAAATTTTCAAAACGTTGGTTCTCACGTATAAAGGCTATAAAACTTATACTAGCACTCTCTTTACACTCTATGTTTTCATCAGTTAAAATATGACTCTCGATCGCAAAACTACCATCTGTTGTAACTCTATGACCTAAAAATGAGACTGATGGGTAATAGTGTTCAGAGTCATCAATTCTAGTTAAAGAAGCGTAAACTCCCTCTTTAGGAATTAAAAAACCATCTGTTAAAATATTAATAGTTGCAAAAAGCTCTTTTTTGCCAATGCCTTGACCCTTAACAACTTTTCCATGTATAGTATAGTTATGTGATAGAAATTGATTAGCACCTTTAATATCACCTATCTCTAACTTAGCCCGTATTTTATGTGAATGTACTGAGTCATTATGTAAAGATACCTCATCAACAACAACTACTTCACCACCAAAAAGTGTACGAAGGTCATTAAATGAGTATTTACGATCTTTACCAAAGTGAAAGTCGTACCCTACAACTATTTTCTTAAGAAGTGGAAATTGATCTTTAATTTTTTTTATGAACTCCTCACCCTTAAGATGACGAATACTATCAAGTGGATAGTATTCAATAGGATAGTGGGTAAAACGTTCACGCTCACGTGAAGGTGTTAAGTTAGCGTAACCTGTTTCTATAACTAGTATAGCCCCATTTTCACCTAACTCTTCAAATAGATGCTGATGTCCATAGTGCATTCCATCAAAACCACCTATAGCAATAGAATCAATCTTTTTTAAAGCAGTAGCAGTACTCAACATTTCCCTCTTTTCCTTTTATTGAAGCTTCTTCTTTTAAAATAAGAGTCCACTTTTTTAGTAGTGTTACATCTTCAAAAGCCAACATAGCTGAAGCTATAGCTTTTTTATCTTTTATAACACCATTTTTATCACGTTTAACTTCACGCCCTACTTCAAACTGTGGTTTAAAAAGAAGTATGATCCATTTAGTTGCAACTCTATCGACATCATCTAATATTTTTAAAAGCGAAATAAAAGATACATCACTCACAACTAAATTAAAAGCACTATTGTAAGTAAAATTTCTTATATCTGTACTCTCAAAGTTTTCAACACGAGGATCTTCTTTTATTTTTGTATGAAGTTGCCCACTGCCAACATCCACACAAACAACACTTTTAACACTCTCTTCTAAAAGTACTTCACTAAAACCACCAGTTGAAGCACCTATATCTAAGGCTTCTAAACCCTTGACTTTAAAAGGTAGTGAAGCTAAAAAGCTTTTTAACTTCAAAGCAGATCTACTAACATAAAGCTCTTCACTATGAACTTCAATACTTTCACTTCCATTTACATCAAATGAAACTTTAGTGATCACTTTAGAGTTAACAAGTACTTTTTCATCTTTTATAAGTGTTTGTGCTTTGTTACGACTGTCTACAAAGTCATGCTCTTGGAGGTATTTATCTAATCTCACTTTATTTTATTTCCTTAATTATTCGATATTTGAAGTAACTATTATTTTTTGCTTGTTTGATATAATAGAATTTTCATTAGTGATGTTTCTTAGTCTCTTTTTTACATCATATATCTCTGAAAAGTTTTGATCACTATTTTCTCGTTTATTTAAAATATTTAAATGCCATTGCAGCGTAAAAGTATTTATAAATAACGCTTCCATCTTCAAAAATTTATCAGCCTTATTAACTTGATCTAATTTTAATACTTCTAACATTTTTTCAAATCTTTATCAAAACTCAATTTTCCGTATCCTTGAAGATTACTTTTAGCACATATTAACGCATCAACAAAATCTATATTTTTTGTCTCTACTATAGTTAAAGCTTCATGTAGAATTGTTTTATTACTGTTTACTACTCCATCAAATACAAGAATAGTTTTAAGGTCAAGTATCACTTCACTTTGAGGAAGTTTATAAAATTTTACAAGAACAAAGAGTGCTTCCATTAGAACACCTTCTAATATCTCAACTTGTAGTTTTGAATTTTCTATATCGCTAAAGTACTCTATACTTTGAGCTAGATGCTCTTCATGATCACCTACTAAAAACCTTATAATGATATTAGTATCAAGAAGATAAACCATATTTCTCTTCCATAGCTTTACTCATAGAGAACTCTTTAATTTCATCTATATTAAGTTCATTTTTTGAAACTCTATTTTTATATTTTCCTGCAAGTGAAGAGACCATACTATGTCTATTAACTGGATATACCATCGCTAAAATTTGTTTTTTTCTTTTGTCTACTATCTGAATTACTTCATTTAAATTTGAAAAGATTGAGCTATTTTTTTGTATTTCACCTATTCCTATACTAAGCATAAGTAACTCCTTATATATATATTAGAAGCATTATATATAAACTAACTTCTTTTGTCAATTTTACAATTAATCCCAAATAATTCTATAACTCTTCCAATACCTCCAAATTCATAAAACTCATTTCTTTTTTTGAATTTGAAAGTACCTAATTAGGCTATAAAGTCACTTTTTACATATTTTTAACTCATCAGGTGTTGTGTTTTTCACATTCCATGTCGTTGTCTAATTTGGTATGGAATTATTGGGGATTAAGTGTTAAAAATAGCATAGGTTTCCAAGGTGTCAAGCGATCAGTTAAAATAAGCAGAAAAAAGTAAAAAAAAGATGCTTTTGTAACCTTAAACCACCTAAGTTACTTTACTCCTTTTCCTAATTTTTTGCTCTCAAACTTAAATAAGTCTTGCTC
>WTBY01000030.1 GCA_013138865.1 Helicobacteraceae bacterium
ATCTCTTACCAAAACTTAATGAATTCATATTTAACTGAGTGTGCCCATAAACATGTAAAACCTGAGTTAAAATGGGCTTAACAAAAGTATAACAAATTCGAGGAGACCAATAATTTACCCTAGCGGGAAAATTATGGCTCACGACTGCCGTTGTATCTAAGTTGCCATTATATTTAGGACTTGAAAGAAGAGCAAATTAATAAATGGATAAAGAATGGTGCTAACTCTTTGGAAGCAGAGCAGCTTTTTGATGAAATGGTTAATGACCCATATTATTCAGATTCTGATATGGATGCACTTTCAGATTACTCCATAAATGAAAGAATAAAACTATACACTAAAACTTAAGTGAACTTCACTTAAGTTTTGTTATAATAATCTAATACTAACTGATTAATGGAGAAAATTATGCAATTAGCAGTAAATATATCATTACCAAACATTTTAACCTTAATATCTCAAATGTCATTAAATGAAATTGAACAAGTTAAAAATAAAATAGTAGAAAAAGAGCTTTATTTTAAAACATTTAAAAAAGATAAAATTGAAGATGTTATGAGTGATTTTCAAAAGAATATTATTCAGATGACTTTCTAAAAGACTTGGAAAATGGCTTAAAAAAGAGTTCTATTTATAATGCAGATTAGACAAAAAATATAGAGCTATTTTTATTTATGTTGATGAGAATACGATTGAGATAGTAATGTTTACAAATCATTACAAGTAGAAACTGCTTATAAGTTCAGATATAACAATGAAATGATTATCAGTTAATAAAATAACTGTACCAACATTTAAGAGTTTTCTATCAACTCCTTAGGTAACTCTTTTTTAGGCTTAATATTAGAAACTTTTTTAAGTTCAGTTGCTTGTGTAACTAGGTTTCCACTACCAGTGCTAAGCTTTGAGAAAGCATCGTTATAACTTTTTGTAGAGACTTCTAAGCTTTTTCCTACTTTTTCAAGATCAGCTACAAAATTTACAAATTTAGTATAAAGCTTCTCAGCACGGTCATAAACATTAGCAATGTTTTGAGCCTGTTTTTCATACCTCCATGTATTCTCTACCGCACGAAGTGCAACAAGCAGGGTTGTGGGACTAACTAAAATTATTTTTTGTTTAAAAGCTTCATCATATAAGTTTACATCACTATCAAGTGCTAACATTAATGCACTCTCAATAGGCACAAACATAAAAATAAAGTCTAATGAATTTACATCTTTTAAATTTTCATATTTTTTAGCAGATAGTTTTTTAACATGATCATAAATAGCACTTACATGAGCTTTTAAATATACTTTTTTTTCATCTTCATCTTCACAAGCTATATATTTAGTATAAGCATTCAAAGAGTTTTTAGCATCTATAATAATATGGCGTTCATCAGGCAAGTTTACGATCACATCTGGTCTGAAAGTGTTGTTATCTTCATCTTTTAGGCTAACTTCTCGTCTAAACTCATGACCTTCTCGTAGACCACTTGACTCTAAAACTTTTTCTAAAACCATCTCACCCCAAATACCTTGCTGTTTCGACTGACCTTTAAGTGCATTAGTTAAGTTAGTAGCGTCTGTACTTATTTTTAAGTTTAACTCTTTTAAAGACTTTAACTCATTTTGCAAGGCTGAACGATCTTTTGCCTCTTTCTCATAAACATCTTCAACTTTTTTCTTAAACTCATTAAGTTGTTGCTTCATAGGGTTTAAAATAAGTCCTAAACTCTCTTGATGTTGAGAACTGAACTTTTTTGAGTTACTATCTAAGATCTCAGTTGCAAGGTTTTTAAACTCTTTTTTTAGTTGCTCTTCATTCTCTTGTAAGAGTTGTAGTTTCTCTTGTGTAGAGCTTTGTTGCTCTTCTAGCTTAGTTTGAAGTGATGATATAGTTATATTTGCATCTGCAAGGGTATCTTTAAGGTCACTATATTCTGTATTTAACTCTTTTAACTCATCTTGTGATGAGAGTAAATTATTTACTCTCTCACTAAGTGTTGCACGATCCACATTTAGTAAGCTTAACTGCTCTTTTAAATTTACTACCTTATATATAGAAAAGCTCAAAATTATTAAACTTAGTGCTAATATGACTACAATTGTGATACTTTCCATATTAAATCCTTATTAAATTTATGTATTATATCTCAACATAGGATAACTTGAAGTTAAGTTAGCTATAATCCGCACAAATATACTCTGGACAACTGCGGAAAACTCCTTATACAACACAATTTGTAAGTACTTTTTTATAGCTGTCCTAACATGAATGGATAACATAATGGAAAATGAACAACAAAACGTTGAAGTAGAAGCAGTTGAGGCAACAGAGCCTTTAGTAACATTTAATGACTTTGGTTTTAAGCCACAACTAATGAAAAGTATTGAGGACGCTGGTTTTAAAGTACCAAGCCCTATTCAAGAAAAAGCTATGCCTTTTGTATCAGATGGTAGAGATATCGTTGCACAAGCACATACAGGTACAGGTAAAACTGCAGCATTTGGTCTACCAATACTTAACAAGATGACACTAGATGGTGGAGTTGAAACTTTAGTTATTACTCCAACTCGTGAGTTAGCTAACCAAGTTGCAGATGAACTATTTAAATATGGTCGTAACTTAGGTATTCGCACTGTTACAGTTTACGGTGGTAGTTCATACAACCGTCAACTAGATATGATCAGTCGTGGTGCACAAGTTGTTATCGCAACTCCAGGTCGTCTTTTAGACATCTTAAAAAAAGGGTTAGTTAAAAACTTTAACCCAACTACAATTGTATTAGATGAAGCTGATGAGATGCTTGATATGGGTTTCTTAGATGATATTAATGAAATATTTACTTATGTACCTAAAGTTCGTCAAACACTTCTTTTCTCAGCAACTATGCCAATGCCAATCAAGAAACTTGCAGAGCGTATTTTAGATAACCCTGAGTTTATTACGGTTACAAATAAAGAGACTACTAACAAAGATATTTCTCAAGAGTACTATGTGATTGATGAGCGTGAGCGTGATGATGCAATCATCAGACTTATGGACGCATCAAATGATTCTAAGAAAAGTATCGTATTTTGTCGTACTAAAAAAGAAGTTGATCGTCTAAGTATTGTTCTTTCAGCTGCTGGTTATACTGCAAAAGGACTTCATGGAGATATGGAGCAACGATCACGCGAGAGTGTTATAAAAGGTCTTAAAGATGGAGCTATTGATGTTCTGATCGCAACTGATGTTGCTGCTCGTGGTCTTCACATTGATGATATTAGTCATGTATACAACTACCATATTCCTTTTGAAGCAGAAGCTTATGTTCACCGTATTGGTAGAACTGGCCGTGCAGGAACTAAAGGTCTTGCGATCACACTTGTTACTCCACATGAATTTCGTGAACTTCAAAGAATTAAATCAAAAGTTGGAACTACTATGGTTCACGCTTTTATACCTTCGAAGCATGATGTTAAAGAGAAAACTCTTAACAAGCTTATAGCTTCTATAGAGAACCAAAAAGTTTATGATGAAGCGCACAAAGTTCTTGATGCTTTAAAAGAAGAGTATGATCACGACAATATTGCTTATAAACTTATCTCTATGTTACTTGATAACCAAAATATTCAAGGTCCAAATCATATTGGTTTAGATCAAGCACGCTTAACTAAAATTTTAGAGAACTTAGACCGTAATGGTAGAAGTGGCGGCGGCGGTGGCGGTAGACGTCATGGTGGTGGCGGTGGTGGTTACCGTGGTAATAGAAGTCGTTCAGGTGGCGGTGGTGGTTACCGTGGTAATAACGATCGCAATAGCGGTGGTGGCGGTAGTGATCGTAATAGTGGCGGCGGTGGTTACCGTGGTAACAGCGATCGCAACAACAGCGGTGGAAATGGTGGCGGTGGTTACCGTGGTAAATCAGGAAGTTCTGATCGTCCAAGTGGTGGCGGTGGTAGAGATCGTAATTCAGAAAGACGTCCTCAAAACTAAACACCAAATTCTTAAGCTTTTAGATGTATATTACTCTAAAAGCTTTCTTCTTAAAACTTTATTTGAACTAATTCCGAAAATACAACTGCTCTATTTTTATTATCTTTATTCATTTTAACTATTAAGTCTTTTATTTTTTCATCTTCTAGCTCAGAACAATTATACTTTAGTGTCGTACCTATCTCTTCTATTTCAACCTCTTCAGTTGCACTTATTTTATCTTTAAAGCCAAAGCCTAACTCAATATTTTCTTTTTTAGCATACGCCAATAGAACCATCAGAAAGCCTATACTTGCATGTGAATAGTTTGAGAGTATACGATCGTAAAAGCTCTCAAATGTTTCATTCAAGTTTTTTAATCTTCTATATTCACTTACTATTGACTCTACATAAAAACGAGCAAATCTTAATGGCACGGACTTTAGTACACTATGTCCCTCTTTAGACTCACTACTTACTTTACCACCAAGCAGTATATTTACACCATACTCACTCACACCATCTACTTTAGCTTTACAGCCCTCAAAACCAATGTCTGCTAAACCATGAACACCACAACCTTTAACACAAGCTGACCAATACATTCTTACTCTTGAGTTTTCAGGAAGTTCTACATTTACGCTTAAGTACTCAGCCATCTCAATAGCATCACTCTTGTTAGGAATTACACCAAATGGGCAGTGTTCAACACCAGCACAAGCGATCAGATTATTAAAGTACGGAGTATTAACACTCTTAAACTCTTCAAATATCTCTTCTTTTAACAAAAGCTCTAGTGAGTTCTCTTGTACACCTAAAATATAGAGACTTTGAGTTGTATCTAAACGAATAAGTGAGTTACCATATTTTTTAGCCACTTCACTTACTTTTATCATAGCACCACCACTAAAAACTCCAGATGGAACTACCATATGAACAGCGTAACTACCATCTTTAAGAGCAATTTTTCCTTGATCGTTATCAGCGTTATCCAACTGAGTAAGAGTTATACCACAAGTTGCAAACTCTATTTTAGCTCGCTCTCTTACAGTTTTAGTAAACTCAGTCATTCCTACACTCTCTATAAGGAAATGAAGCCTATTTTTATTTCTATTGTCACGAAAACCATACTCTTTAAAGATCTCTAAAAGAGCTTGAAAACAGCTTTTAACCTCAGCCTCATCTTTTAAAAATAGATCAGCATTTTTTGCGATCACACCAACTTTTCCACCAAGATATAAGTTATAGCCATAAATACCATCTTTTTGAGCTAAAACAAAACAGCAATCATTTCCAAAAACGTTACAACGGTTTGTGGTAGAACCTGTGATCGAAGCGTTAAACTTTCTAGGAAGAGTTGAGATCCACTCCCAGTTGTTTAAAAAATCATCTTGTAGATTTAAAAGTAGGTTTTGAGATGGTAAAATATTGTCAAATCCTAACTCATCAAGTGGATCATTTAAAATATTTCTTACATTATCAACACCTGTTTGAAATGTACTCATACCAACAGCATTTAAAGCTTTTAAAATAGTAGGGATATTCTCAATAGAGACAAACCTTAACTCACTTTGCGATCGTGTAGTTAGATCAATATAATCATTACCATATTTTTGTGCCATATAGCCAATAACACTAGCCTGTTCAGCATTTAACTGACCACCGGGTATTCTGATCTTGATCATAAATTGTTCAGGTGTTGCTGGACGGTAGTAAATTCCAAAACATTTTAAGAAGTAGCTTTTGTCTTCATCTGGTATGCTATCAAATCCATTTTGTGCATAATAATCTAACTTATCAAATGAACTTTTTGCATCACCATCATTTTTTAGCTTCTCAATTTTATTTAGTTTTTTATTTCTCTCATTAAATGCTTCTTCCATTTTACTCATAATTATTCTCCATATTTGGTAATATTTTTTGAAGCTCTACTACTTCTCCAAAAACTAAAATTGCTGGTCTATCAACCCCACTACAAAGCTCAACAAGTTCTTTTAAAGTTCCAACTCTTGTACTTTGATTTTCTCTTGAAGCATTAGAAATAATTGCAACTTTAGTACTCATTTGTACTTCTAACTCTGTTGCTCGTGAAAGGATCTCTTTAGCACGGCTTACACCCATCAAAACAACTGTTGTATGGTTTGGCATCTTCAGTAAATCTACCCACTCTAAGTTGACACTGTTACCTTTAAAGTGTGCAGATACTATGCTCATATTAGTTGCGTAACCTCTTGCAGTTGGTGCTATTCCTGCAGTCGCGCAACCTGCGATCGCAGAGCTTATACCTGGTATAACTTCAACCTTTATACCCTCATTAACAAGTGCGATCGCCTCTTCACTTCCTCTTCCAAATATATAAGGGTCACCACTCTTTAACCTTGCTATAACTTTACCTTTTAAAGCGTACTCTACAAGTAGTTTGTTTATTTCATCTTGTTTAATGGAGTGAAAGCCTTTTTGTTTACCTACCATTACTCTCTCACACTCGCTAGGAATTATCTCTATAATCTCTTGAGATATAAGATGATCTATAAAAACAACATCAGCTCTTTGAATAATGTTATACGCTTTTATTGTTAAAAGTTCAACATCACCCAAACCACAACCCACTAAGTAGACTTGTGCAAGTGCTTTTTTGGTTTCAGGCAGGTCTATAACTCCTGCTTTACGATCACTCATAGCTTTGTCACAAAACTCTTCTATATTTTTAGGCATGATCTTCTTTATACGATCACGAATTATCTGCGTTGCAGTGGGTGAGCTTCCAGCGGAGCTAACTGCTACTTTAAAGTTTCCATACTCTAAAAGTGAAGCAAAATAGAAGTCACAAAGTTCTGGTTTATCAACTACATTTAGTAAAAGATTAAACTTTTTTTTGTACGCTATTAAAAGATCACTTACCTCTTTAGAACCAGTTGCATCAACCACAATCTCATAATCTTCAAGATCAGTAATTTTAAATTTAGTAACTACTGTTTTGAATTCGATCTCATTTCGTTTTAAAACAGATGCTTTGTGCTCTGCAACTACTCCATTTCCTATAAGTAATATTTTTTTATTATTTAAAACTATTGGTAATGTTTTCATAAACTAAGCCTTGTGAGTTTTATTGTCCTAACATATGTATGTGAATTATATTACTTATTTTGTGGTAATTAATTTTTGAATTGATTAAAATTCAATCAAGTTTTCTATAAAGTTGCCTCTTTATCTTTGATCACTATATTTAGCTCTTCAACTTTTTGATGTACTAACTGTACACTTACCTCAGCTTCACTTATTTTAATTCCTTCTGGAACTTTTATGGAGTGCAGTTGTATTGCGCTTTGTTTAAAGTTTGGCTCACCAGACTTTGGACAAAATTCTGAGTTAGTTAAAGTATTTACTAATTCTGTATTAAAATGAAATGGTACAAAGACACTTCCATCTTTAACTTTTTGAGTTACTTTTACAATTACATTTTCTACTCTTCCATTAATAGAACTTAGAGCTATACGATCGCCACTTTTCACCTCTAATATTTGTGCATCTTTAGGGTTTAACTCAACCCATGCTTCTGGTGCTAAGTCATCTAAAATAGCTATACTTTTTGTTTTAGTTCTTGTGTGCCACTGCTCAACTGTACGACCTGTATTTAACATAAGCGGAAAGGCTTTACAAACATCACTTGCAAGAGGTAACCACTCAACACAAAGCAGATTTGCTTTTTTATTTGGTGTACTAAAAGGCATATTTTCACTATATAGTCTAGCTGTTCCTTTAGGTGAAGCTTCATTACAAGGCCACTGAATACCTTTTAACTCTTCGATCAGTTTATAACTCATTGCTGAGTAGTCACAAAGCTGATTTTTGGTTACTCTTTTGAACTCTTCAAAAGCATCTTTAGGCTCACTCCAACTTGGATAAATAAGATCTTTAAAACCAAAATAACCTGAAAACTCTAAGAAAATAGCAAAATCGCTTTTAGAGTTACCAAAAGGTTCAACCGCTCTGTTTGCTTTGTTACAACGCCTCTCTGAGTTTGTGTAAGTTCCCTCTTTTTCACCCCATGTTGCAGCAGGAAAAATAACATCTGCTTCAAGTGCTGTGTCACTCATAAAAGCGTCTTGTACAACTAAAATGTCTAGCTTTTTAAGGGCTGAACGTAGCTTCTTTTGGTTTACAAAACTAACAAGTGGGTTAGTAGCTATGATCCAGAGTGCTTTAATCTCACCACGATCAATAGCATCAATAATCTCAGCATATTTATAACCACGCTCAGTTGGAACTAGTTCAACTGGAACATTAACTAACTCTGCATACTCACGAGCTACTTCTTCATCTCCAAAAGGACGATAACCTGGTAGTGAAGATGTAAAACTACTCTCACGAGATCCCATAGCATTACACTGTCCTGTAATTGAGAATGGTCCAGTTCCTACTCTACCGATCTGTCCTGTTAAAAGGTGTAAGTTTACAATTGCACTTACCGTGTCAGTTCCTAATGCTGACTGATTTACTCCCATAGTCCAAGCACTAAGTGCTGCTGGAGCTTTTACAAACTGACGAGCTAACTCATAAAGAGTCTCAACTTCTATGCCTGTTATGTTTGAAACTTCTTGTGGCGGGTAGTCTTGAAGATGTTTTTTAAGATCTGATAAACCATTAGTTGAAGCTGTTATATACTCAGTATTTTCCCAACCCTGTTCTAAAATAATGTACGCTAATGTGTTAAAAAGTGCTAAATCTGTTCGTGGATTTATAGGAATAAAAAGATCAGCCATCTGTGCTGTTTTAGAGACTCTAGGATCAATCACAACTATAAAAGGTTTTTTCTTATTTTTATTTATATGAAGTTTTAAAATTGGGTGGTTGTCTGCTATATTCGCACCTACAAGTATGATCATATCTGCATATTCAAAATCTTCGTAAGAACTAGGAGGTCCATCACTTCCAAAAGATTGCTTGTATCCTGCAACAGCACTTGCCATACATAATGTTGTATTTCCATCAAAGTTATTTGTTTTAAGTCCTAGTTGAGCAAACTTACCAAGAGCATAAAACTCTTCAGTTAACAGTTGCCCTGTTGATATGATCGCTACTGATTTACTTCCTTTCTCTTGTGCAACTCTTTTAAAAGTGTCACTTGTTTTTTTAAAAGCTTCATTCCAAGTTACATCTTTTCCATCTATTTTAGGTTCACTTATACGATCAGGTGAGTTTATAAGTTGGTGTTCACTTAAACCCTTAGGACATAGTGTCCCTTTATTTACAGAGTGTGTAGGATTACCTTTAGTATAAACAGCTTTGCCATCTTTTACACCAATGTAAAGACCACAACCAACACCACAATAACCACAAGTAGAAAATACCCATTTATCGGGCTTTTTATAATCACTTATCATTCCAAACTGCGGATCAGAACTTAGTTTGTACTTCTCTGCTTTAATATCAAAACCTAAAAAATCTTTTAATTTACTTATCATCTTTGTCTCCCTACAAAAAAGCTACCTGCCATACCTAAACAGGTAGATGTTGCATAAAATAGCATTCGATCGATAAACTCACTTACACTCATAATAATTAATGATATAGCCAAAATTATAATGGCATTTGAATACTCCCCTGCTCCAACTAAAATCGTTACAAAAAGTGGTAACGCTAAAGCACCTAAAATAAAAGTAGTAACCCTAACTTTAGTATATATAGGAAAATATTCGTTATACAGTCTTAGTGTTTTAGCTATAGGCTCTTTATTAATTTTATGGTTATACAAATCTCTTCTATCTTCATAACTAAAGAAACCATGAACAACTGCGATCATCATAGAGAGTGCTAAAAGTGAAATAGAGGCTGTATGATTTTGTGTCATAAGTGAAATAAGTGCTATTAAAAATAGTCCTATATAACCTGTTGAGAAAAACTTTAACATAGTAGTACGTCTATTCCAAGATGGACGAGCAGCTAACATATAGATCTTAGACTGAGAATAGATCCCTGCAACACCGATCACTAAGGTTATAAACTCAAATAGTGTTCGTGTAAATATTGGCACTTCTAAAAAGTATAAAACTGTATTAGCACTCATTAGTATGGTAAAAACTCCTAGTAAAATAGCCTCACGTGAAAGCCAACTTGTTTTATAGTTTTTCATAGCACTAAGTGCCATAAATGGACGACCTAAGTGTAATGCAGATAGTGGTAATCCTAAAGCAGCAGGTACAACAACAGCAATCGCCATTAAAAAGTTAGGCTCTTCAAAACCTATATTTGACAGAAGTGTTCCTAGAAATAGTGCTAAAAAAGCTCCTAAAGATATTTGAGTTAAAACAGTCATAAAAACTAATGGCAACTCTTTGTGAAAAGGTTTTAAGTGGTGTTCATCTGCTGAGTTTAACTCTTCAGGTAACTCCTGAGGTAGTGTGTAGCGTGTTGTAGAGTTTGAAACACGTGCGTCTGTAAGGTTTGGCATATTACCTTGAGTGTCTATGTCACCATCTAACCACTCTTCAACATTTACAGCCTCGATCTCAATTGCACCACTTGGACAAGCTTGAACACATGCTGGACTCTGCCCAACTTCAAGACGTTCATGACACATATGACACTTAGTAACTATATTTCTCTCTTCATGAAAAGTTGGAACTTCATAAGGACAGTTCCATGTACAGTATTGACACCCTATACAGACATCATCGTTATGAAAAACGATCCCATTATCAAGCTTTATGTAACTGTTTGTTGGACAACCTTTAAGACACTCTGGATCTATACAGTGGTTACAACTCATTGAGTTAAAGAGTTGAGTAGTGTAAGGAAACTCTCCACCCTCCATCTCTCCAACACGACGCCACTTTATATCTGCTGGGTTATTATTTTGTTCATTACAAGCTACTTCACAACAGCGACAACCTATACAAGCTATTGCATCAAAGTGAAAGCGGTACTGTTCATTATCTTGCAAAACTGGAAGCTCAATTGAGTAGTTACCACACTGCTTATCAGTCTCAGCCTTAAAATCTATAAAGCTCTCTAGTGGAGTTTTCATAAAAAACCTTTTATTTATATAGTTAAAGTATATCTACTTAATTATCACTATTAATAAGTATAATGATTAAAAAATAATCATTATTTAAATTGTTCTATTGATTATTTTTTAATCAACAATTAGTAATTATTCTCTATTTTAATATATATAATTCTCATAACAATTATAATTTCAGGAGAATATTATGGCAGGAATTAAAGATTTAAAAGGTCAAGGACACACACCAACGCTGTTTATGGCTTTTTTATATTTCGATATGAGTTTTATGGTTTGGACAATGTTAGGTCCATTAAGTACAGAGATTTCTGAGGCATTAGCTCTTGCTGGTCACATAATGAGTGCAGGTGAGAAAGCTACGCTTCTTTCACTTCCTATTTTATCAGGTGCAATTTTAAGAATTGTGTTAGGTTTTGGTGTTGATAAGCTTGGTGCTAAAATAACAGCAATGATGTCACAGATGGTTGTTATTGCTGCTCTTTTAACTGCCTATATTATGGGTGATAGTATAACTTATAACGCTCTTCTTTTAGTGGCACTTGGTCTTGGTTTTGCAGGGGCTTCTTTTGCTGTTGCACTACCACAAGCTGGTCAGTGGTATCCACCTCGCCTTCAAGGTGTCGTTCTTGGTATTGCCGGAGCTGGTAACATAGGTGTTGTAATTGACTTTCTTTTTGCTCCAAAAATTGCTGAGATCTGGGGTTGGTCAGCTGTATTTGGTGTAGGTGCTGCAATGGCAATAGTTGTTTTAATAGCTTACGCATTTATAGCAAAAGATGCTCCTGAATCAGTTTACAAAGCTAACCCTAAAAAACTTAGAGATTATGCAAAACTATTAAAAGATAAAGATACATGGTGGTTCTCACTATTTTACGCTATTAGCTTTGGTGGTTTTGTTGGTTTTGCAGGATACATGAAAGTTTACCTTATGAATACATATAGTGTTGATATGGGTGCTTTTGGTGTAGATGTTTTAGATGAGAGTAACGTTAAAGTTGTTGCTGGTTACTTTGGTGCTCTATGTATATTTGCAGGAGCAGTTCTTAGACCAGTTGGTGGAAGCACCGCAGATAAGATAGGTGGTATTAAGTCACTATACTTTTTTTACGGTATGGTTGCTTTATTTGTAACAATTACGGCGACAGTTGAGTTACCATTTTTTGTAGCTATATTTGTTCTATTTTTAATTATGGCAAACCTTGGTATGGCTAATGGTGCAGTTTTTCAACTTGTTCCTCAACGTTTTGGTAAAGACATAGGTATTATGACTGGACTTGTTGGTTGTGCTGGTGGTCTTGGTGGAACTGCATTAATTAAAACTCTAGGATGGAGTAAAGGTGCATTTGATGGCTATACTGCAGGATTTTTAATATTCGCAGCTGTTGTTGTTATAGCACTAATAGGACTAGGTATGGTTAAGACAAGATGGAGAACAACATGGGGAGTACAAGCTGGTGGAAAAATATAACTCTATAATTAGTTCTTGCTTTGGTTTAGCCAAAGCAAATGAGCTTTTAAGTGATGATGCTTATGAAGTCAAAAGTTTTAATAATACAACTGTGGCTGTTCTTTGTGATGGTGTTGGAAGTGCTGAGCATGGAAGAGAAGCGGCGCAACACATAGTAACTTCACTTCTCACAAACTTTAAAAATAGACCAATGAGCTGGTCTATAGAAAAATCTCTCTTAACTTTTATAGAAAATATCAACCAAATCCTTTACAATGAATCACAAGAGAAGTATGAAGCTATTGAGTATGTTTCAACTTTATGTATAGCTGTTATTGAGGATGGTAGACTTTACGGTGCCAACGTTGGTGATTCAAGAATTTACCTACTTCGTGATGAAAAACTTACTCAATTAACACAAGATCACATTCTTAAAGAAGAGGGAATGGATCATGTACTTACTCGTGCTATGGGACTCTGCCTTGATACTACTGCTTACTACTTTGAAAATAATTTACTTGTAGGTGATAAACTTCTTTTATGTAGTGATGGTCTTTATAATACTCTCTCAGATGAAGAGTTGCAAAAAGGTATAGCATCAAATGCGACTACTTTAGTTAAAAAAGCTACTAATAGAATGAACGATGACTTGCATGATGACACATCAGCAATAACACTTTTTATAGATGAGATAAGTGGAATCATCTCACTAAAATCACAGCCACTTCCTATACCTAAAACTTTAAAAAAAGGTGATCTTATAGATGGTTACACTCTTCAAAAATCACTTATACAAAACGATCGTACTTGGTTAGTTTCAAAAGATAATGATGAGTTTGTACTTAAATTTCCACCTCTTGAAGCTATAGAGGATGAAATATTTTTAGATATATTTGTAAAAGAAGCATGGAATGCTTCACGCCTTAAAGCTGGTTTTTTTGCAAAAGCATGGATCCCTCACGATCGCAGTAGTCGCTACTATGTAATGGACTATGCACAAGGTGTGACACTAAAAGAGTATATAAAGAAAAAGCCTATTCATATTGATGACTCTATTTTACTAGCAAAGTTTCTTCTAAAAATGAATCAATTTTTATTAAAGTTTGATCTAGTTCATGGAGATATAAAACCTGAAAATATTATAGTTAACTCGCGTGATAAAAAACTAGTTTTTAAAATGATTGACTATGGCTCGATCGTAGAGCTATTTTCTATAAACTCAAAAGCAGGCACTCCATCATACTTGGCACCTGAACGTTTTAAAGGAAGCTCCATAAATGAGCAGAGTGAAATTTTTTCTATAGGTGTTACACTTTATGAAGCACTAACTCTTAAGTACCCTTATGGTGAGATAGAGCCTTTTCAAAACCCTTATTTTAAAGAGGCTAAAAGTGTTAAAAAACTAAATAACAATATACCTCTATGGCTAGAGAGTATAGTCTTAAAATCAACTAGTGCTAAATGCGATGATCGCTATGGAAACTATAGTGAGATGTTATATGATTTAGAACATAGCCAGAAGGTTAAACCATACTTTTTAAAAGAGACTCCACTTCTTCATAGAAATCCTCTTTTAGTATATAAAATTGGTTTTATTGCAATGCTTATAGTTAATGTACTTTTAATGATAAAGAAGTAGCTTTAAGAGAGTGGCATTTCATAGGAATATGAGAGTAAGTCCACTTCAACTCCTAACGATTTAAAGTAAAAAGATTTTATCTTTTTCTTCGTGCTAACACTTAGTCTTAGCACGAAATCACTTACTTAAGGTTAGTAGTTTTCACTCTCTACCATGTCTTGTGTAAAGCGAATAGTTCTATCTCTACCAGTGTTTTTAGCTTTGTAAAGTGCCAAGTCCGCATATTTAATTGCTTGCCAGATCGCATCTGCATCAGTTGGGAACATTGAGACACCTATACTTAAACTTTTACGGAATTTTTCATTATTACCAGTAAACTCTAGACTAAAGAATGTCTCTCTAATTTTTTCAGCAACTTCCATAGCGCCTTCTTCAGTTGGGTTATAAAGAAGAATAATAAACTCTTCCCCACCATAACGAATAGCTAAATCAGCGTCACGAACAGACTCTTTTAAAATAATAGAGAGTTTCCTAATTACAGAATCACCTACATCATGACC
Organism: Helicobacteraceae bacterium; assembly: GCA_013138865.1. Classification (GTDB taxonomy): domain Bacteria; phylum Campylobacterota; class Campylobacteria; order Campylobacterales; family Sulfurimonadaceae; genus GLR69. The sequence goes on from WTBY01000030.1 coordinate 14,556, forward strand.
ATAAGTATCATTAACCATTTTAAAGTGATCAATATCAACCATAAGAACGCCATAACCAACGTTCATACGTAATGCTTGTTTTACAGAGTGATCTATATACTCTTCCATGTAACGACGGTTATAAAGACCTGTTAAAGGATCCTTTCTTGAGCTATCAAGAAGAATTTGCATAAGTAGCTTGCTCTCTAAAACAGGTTTAGCTGCTTGTAGAATATTTTTTATAGCAGGTAAGATAGTTTGTATACGCTCTATCTCCTCTTTTGACTCACTACTAAATGAAAATAGAAGACCTTTTTGCTCATTAATTTGAAAAGGCAGACATAAGTACTCTATTGTCTCATCTATACAACCATTACAAACTTTATGAAAATCAGTAGATACTACATCATGACTTATTCGACAAGCTCTACATTTTTTAGAGTCTTCAAGTGTCTCTTCACTACACCAACTCTCTCTACCATCATCAATATAGATTAGCACTCTCTCTTTAGTTGTTATATCTATTTCAAAAAGTGATACAGCCTCTATGTTAAACTCATTATGTAAAAGATAGATAATTCGGTCGTATATAGCCTCTTTATCGTTATCAAGTTCTATAGTCTTTTTAAATTTATATATATCTGAAAGCTCATCTATAACTATCTGTGCCTCTTGAAGTGGATCATGAATATTATCATGCGTAGGTGAAATGAAAACAGATAGTTTATTTTTAATTCCTCCAAATGTTCCATCCATAGTAGTTAAAAGTTGATTTAAATTCTTAGTAACTTCTCCTGCTTCATTAGAAAGTTTCGTATTTACAGTATGTGAAAAATCACCTGCAGAAGCTTTTTCTAGAGAGGTATTAAGTTCACTAAAAAGTTGAAAGTATGGTTTTGAAAATCTATTAATTAAATATAGTGCAAACAACATAAAAAGTATATTCATCCCAAATATTTTTAAAATACTTATAATACCAATAGTTCTTGCGTTACTAACATCCATTTTAATAGTAATAGCACCTAATACATCACCTTGATTAACATTATGACATGTTAAACAATCAGGTGTAGAGTATGCTGATGCTATATAAGGAATAGTAATTCTTAATTCAGTCTCTTTTGCTGTTTCTGTAAATACTTTCTCTATTTTACCTGTTTGAAGTACATGTTTATCAATAGCGTCCCTTGGTGATTCGTCTGGGAAACCAAGTCCATATTGTTCAGTTACTAGTTGTGATCTAACTAACCATAGTTCATTTACATCAGCGCGACCTGCAACATTTGAAAGAAATGATTTTCTTTGATCCATAATACCTTGAGCCATATGAATAGTTAAACCATCTCTAACATTTTCAGCCATTTGAACAGCTTTTTCTTCTGCTGATTTATGTGAATATTCACGGAAGTTAAAACCAACATTAACTATAGTAGCTATCATTAGTAGCAGTAACATTAGTGCCACGTTGAAAAGAATCTTTTTTTGAGTATACATTAGACATACCTTTAAAATTTTATAAAGTTCCTATTACTCTATCGAAAACAATCTTATTTTAAGATTTATCTTAATTAATAAATAAATAAAATCTACATGATATTCTTTACTTACTCATTTCATAAATATATTTATGATTAATTATTCATGTAATTAACATAGTTACTTAATTTAATTACATCAACGAATTGTAAGAAAAGTACAACTATAATGGCTTAAATTAATAGGATTGAGGTTAAATATGTCAGAAAAAGATAGTAAGAGTGATGAGTGTTTACATGATGAATTTTGTGGTTTTGCACATACAGTTTGTGAAACAACTGACTTTAAAGATAAGTGTAGACTAAAAGATACTGATATTTCAGAGATGCCTTTAATGGAAACTATTAAAGAGAGTTATGACAAGCATAAAGCTGAAGGTGTAGATCTACAAAAGAAAAAATAAATATCTTTATAGCCATACATCACTATCTTCTTCATGTGGACGACCTTGAAGAGTTAGGTATGGTTTATAATCTTTTTTATACTCTAAACTTTGACAACCTTCTACATAATAACCTAAATAGATCCACTTAAGACCTTTTTGTTTGGCTAGAAGTATCTGTCTATATAAAGAGTAGTGACCAAGTGATCTTTTTTTAGAGTCTGGATCGTGATAGAAGTAGATAGAAGAGATCCCATTTGGCAAAATATCTATTAAATCAACTGCTATAAGTTTCTCATCTTCAAAGTACAAAATTTCATGTCCAAAATCTTCAAAACCTTGAACAAACGAAGAATAGTAGTTGTTTGGTGTAACATTTTGCTTGTCCCAACCTCGCATATTTTGTTTGAACTCGTGGTACTTTTTAAATATATCTAGATGGTTTTGAGTTAGTGAGGGTTGGCGAATAATTAATTGAAGATCCTCATTTTTTTTAATTACACGTCTTTGAGACTTTGTAAATGTGAAATTATCTACATCAATTTTAAAACTTTCACAACTACTGCACTCTTGACAGATAGGACGAAAGAACATCTGCCCAAAACGTCTCCAACCACGCTCGATCATATTGTCACACTCTTCAGTTGTACAATTCTCAATAATTTTGTAGTGAGTTTTTTGTTTAAAATTTTCTAGGTAAGAACATTTAGAATCTAAAACACACTCTTTTAATATTTCGCTCATGGGCTTCATTATAGCTTCTATATGTTAAAATAAATCTAATTTTATAAAAGGCTTAAATGTGAAAGAGAGTTCTCAGGTATTAGCACGAAAATATAGACCTAAACGCTTTGAAGATCTTATAGGTCAAGATACGATCACACAGACTCTTTCACTAGCCTTGGATTCAAACCGCCTATCTCACGCTTATCTTTTTTCAGGTTTAAGAGGTAGTGGAAAAACCTCTACTGCTCGTATATTTGCAAAAGCTTTAGTGTGTGATAATTCTCCTACTTCTAAGCCTTGTGAGGTTTGTGAGAACTGTGTTACGGCAAACGAATCACGGCATATAGACATTATAGAGATGGACGCTGCTTCTAGTAGAAAAATAGATGATATTCGTGATTTAATCGAAGCTACAAAGTATAAACCCTCTATCGCAAAGTTTAAAATATTTATAATAGATGAAGTCCACATGCTTACTAAAGAGGCTTTTAATGCTCTTTTAAAAACACTTGAAGAGCCACCAGAGTATGTAAAGTTTATTTTAGCGACGACTGATCCTCTTAAACTTCCTGCTACTATTTTAAGTCGTACTCAACACTTTCGTTTTAAAAGAGTTTCAAATGTAAACATAACGAACCACTTAATTCATATTTTAAACCTAGAAGAAGTGGAATTTGACAGACCTGCTTTAGAGATACTTTCTCGTAGTGGTGGTGGTAGTCTTCGTGACACTTTAACACTTCTTGACCAAGCGATCATTTACTCTAGAAATCATATAGATGTAAAAACTGTTACAGATATGTTAGGACTTATAGATCCTGAATTTATAACAAATATTTTTAGTTCTATTTTTCAAAGAGATACAACAAGGCTTATAGCTTATGTAAAAGAGCTAGAAGATTATGAAGCAGAGATGGTTATTGATGAGTTTATAGCATTTTTACAAGAGAAACTTTATGAGAGCAACCCTACTTTCTCGATCCTAATACTTGAACGTTTCTTTAGAATTTTAAGTGAGTCAAAAGCACTCTTTGCAATCAATGCTGATGGATCTTTTGTCCTTAATTTAGTATTTTTTAAAATGATGGAAGCTCTTAAAATAAAAGAGATCGATCAGATGATCGAGTCTTTAGAGTCTCAAATAACTAAAACAGTTATAAAACATGAGATGCCATCCCCTGCTCAGATAGTTCAAGATGCTACACAAGAGATGATCAAAAAACAGAGTCTAGCTCAAACTAATGACGTTAGCTCTGAACAAGTTTCAACTCCTTACAAAGAACCAATATCAGTACCAGAACCTATTCAAACTAAACCAAACGAAGATCTTATAAAGTTCAACGCTCTTATAGATATGATCAGCGATCGCAGTGCAGATCTAGGTGAGTGCTTCAAGGTTAGTATAGAGTTTGTCTCATTAATTGAGAATACTCTTACTTGGGAGAGTTGTGCAAACGAAGAGAACAAGGCAAAACTACGCCATGGGTATAGTGTTATTAAACAGTTTGTTCGCGAACTTTATGGTTTTGAAACTAAAATAAAGTCACAAGCTTGCACTAAAGAGATAGTTGAAAAAAAAGAAGAAGTCATACCTCAAATTGAGCCTCAACCAGCATCTATGACTGAAGATATTGAAACCTTTGGAGGAAGCTGTGTAACTGGTTGTACACCAGATGAATCAGCTCCAAAAGAGTTTGATCCTAGTGTTATAATGGATCAACCAATGATCAAAAAAGCTATAGAACTTTTTGAAGTTCGAGATGTTAAAGTGCAGTCAAAAGTATAACCATGACCCTATGAACACATAGGGTCATCATTTATAAGTTCTGGAGAGTAATCTAACCAAATACCTGCTGGTTCATTATATAAAATAAATGAGTCTAACTCATCAGCTTTTTTCTTATATTTATTTGGTGTTACTAAATAGATCCCACCCTCAACCATCGTTTCTACTGTCTGCGTTTGTACTTTTATGCCTGTAAGTGAGACTTCCATTCCTAGAGCACCTGCATTATAAAATAGTGAACTATCTTTTACAAGGTATGCAAAACATGGTTCTACGTATATTAAAAAGTCAACACTTTTAGAGTCATCTGCTAACTTTACCTCTTCAACCTGACCTATTTTAAACTGTCTATAGTAAACATAAGTTCCAACATCTAAAGAGCTTTTACGATCACCTTTGAGTATAAGACGAAGACCTTTTTTGTTAAATGTAAGAGGCGGTGCTTCCTTTTTTAATGCAAAGTTAGAGCTTCTTTTTTTAGATATTCCCTCTATAATTGCTATGTTTGTACCACCTATAATAGTATTTAAATTTTTTATACCATCAACACCAACACTTAAACTTTGAGTATATAAAACAGAATCCTCTTTTAGAAGGTGTTCAAAACTTCTTTTCACATAGGCTGTTGCTACTTTTTCACTATTTTTCAACTCTATTGTATCAACTTTTCCAACTTCTATATTTTTATAAAGAATTGATGCACCTTTTTTTAGATCACAATCATCTGCTAGTTCTAAAAATATTTTTTTACTCTCTAGTCTATATTTTTCATTTTCTAGATCCGAAAAGCAACTAAATAGGTGAAATCCTCGGAGCTTTTTAGTAGCTTCTTTACTTAAAGTAACAAAAGATATGGCTCCACTAAAGAGACTATTAAGCGGAGCTATTTTAACTGTTGTTTTGGCTAGGCTTGCTTCAACTTCTAAAGGATTATTCATAAAAAATAGTGTTGTATCATTGATCATATTTTTATATTTTTCATATATAACTACCTCTATTTTTGAGTTTTGTAAATCTTTTGTGAAGCTAATATTATAAACTTCTCCAACAGATATATTATTAAAATAGATCTCAGCACCCTCTATTAATGATAAGTTTTTAGTGGTATTTAATGATAGTTTAACTCCATTTTTTAACTTTTTAGACTCATGAAGTTTAAACTCATATTTAGGTTTTGCATTAGTATTAGAAGTTTCAAATGAGATAAAAGAGCCACGGGTTAGTGCGTTAAGACCACTTATACCTTTTAAAGAAAGTTTCGCAAATGTCACCCAATAGTAGGTACTTTCATTGTTTAGATGTTCAAACTCCTTGTAGAGCTCGATCTCTACTAGGTTTGAATCACTACTCATTTCATACTTGACACCTGTAACAACACCCGCTTCAACACCCTTGTAATAGACTTTAGAGTTTTTTTTGCTTAAGCCATGTGTATTTTCAGAGTTTAAATAGATCTTTTTACTTACTAAGTTTGATTCTTCAACAGAGTCAAAAAGTTTAAAGTCACTATTTTCAGTGTTTAGCTGTTTAGCATTTTCATCACTACTCATGGTGATACCACCTGTTATGATTTGTGAAAATGGTGGAACCTTAATTTTTAAACCTGAAATATTTGCACTAATACCAACATTGTCATTAATATAAAACTTACTATTCTCTTTTAATAGGTATCTATATTTTTCATAAATTTTTGCTTTATATACAATATTTTTTTTAGTTAAAGTTTTTTTATAGACTGATCCTATAATAAACTTTTTGTAAAGGATAGGTGTTTGTGATGTTATAGAGTTTTCCTTAGAGTTTAGGTTAATACCTATACCTGAAGCTGTAGCACTAAATGATACGTTCTCAATGGCATTAAATTTAAACTTATCTTCTCTCAATTCTAACTCTTCTAACGTTGTATTATGTGCTATAGGTTCTATGTAGTTACCGCTAACGAGTGTACCTAAGCCAGTAATCTCTGTTAAAGAGACTTTAGGTTGAACTAACCAAAACTCAACACCCTCTTTTGCAACTGCATCTATAGCTTTTCCATAAACCTGTACAGTTACATCTACTTTTTTTAGATCATTCTCGTTTATCTCTATCGATTCAACGTGACCTAGTGTAACACCCTTGTAAAGAAGTTTAGTACGTTCTTTTATAATACCTGCTGCATTATCAAAAGTTATAACTATTTTTCCACCTGAAAAATGTAAGTTTTCTACAACTAAAAAAGACGCTATTAATAGCGCTATAAGAGGTATTAACCAGACTATAAAAGTTGTACGTTTTTTAATTTTTATAGCTTTTTGTATATTTGTCTCATTGTTCATCATTACTCCAAAGTAGTCTAGGGTCAAAATGTTCTACTGCTAAAATAGTCAGCACTACAGCTGTTGCAAATGCAAAAGAAGCAGGTCCTGCTATCATAAGTGCTAAATTGTTAAATTGTACTATTCCAACCATTATAGCAACCACAAATATATCTAACATTGACCATTTTCCTATAAAATCTATAATTCTATACAGTTTTATTCCAACGTGAGAGTATCTTTGTTTTTTATATTTTGCTACATAAAGTAAAAAGGAGAGTGAAATTATTTTAAAAAATGGGATAACTATACTTGCTAAAAATATAAGTGTCCCTACAAAGTAGTCTTCTGCTTTAAAAAAGAAGAGTATTCCACCAAAAATAGTTTTAGAAGTTAGAGTACCTGCTTCAACTGAACTCATCATAATTAAAATATTAGCTGGTATTAAAAATAAAAATGCACTTATTAAAAAAATAAAAGATATTTTTAAAGAGTTAGGTTTTCTTTGGTGGATCTCATTATCGCAAACATAACAGTTACTATTCTGCTCGAACTGAAGAGTGTGACATGACAAGCAAAGTGTCATTTTTTCATCTATATCACTTCTGTATTTCATATTTCTGCCATATATCTTCAGGGTTAAACCAAATAATAGACGCATAAAATGCAACTAAAAAAAGTATAAAAAACAGTACTCCACTATGAAGAGTAAAAATTGCCACTGCTTTTAATTTTATAGCAGAGACTACGATCGCAAGCATGTAAACCTCAGCCATAGCCCAAGGACGAAGCATTGTATATACTTTCAAGTAAGCACGTTCAGAGTCTGTTGAATAGTTAAAACTACGTGGTACTAAAATAAGTATAATAAGTGATATAACTACCAAGGGTAAAACTACACCAACATATAAAGATAGAATACTAATAATCCAATAGCCCTCGTAACCCATCTTAGTAATAGCATCAATAACAGTCACACTAATACTAGAACCACCAATTTCAAAAGTCATTAGAGGTAAAAAACAAGCACTAATAAAAAATAACAGAGCTGTAGCACTCATACTTAAAATATAACTAAACCTCTCACCAGAGCTAACTATTGTGTAGTTGCATCTTGGGCACTTGTAAGTGTATTTAGTATTCAAATTTTTTATTTCGACTATTACACCACACTCGGCACATGCTTTATTTAGCATAATATTTTAGAAGCTATCACCATTACGGCACTCTCTGATCGTAATATCATTGGAGTGTTTAACTTTATGACATCATTAGCTTTTAGAAGTTCTCTCTCTTCTTCACTAAAACCACCTTCACAACCTACTAAAATAGTCTCTATTTTAGATACTTGCTCACTACTTAACACTTGATTAGAAAAATCAAAAACTGTAGTTTTTGGCTCATTTAATATAAATTTTTTGATCGAAGAAGATTGTGCAAACTCTATAGTAGAACTTCGTCCACACTGTTGAGATGAAGTAGTTAGCATTCTGTTAAAACGATCAAAGTCTAATTTAAAACTTTTTTGCGATCGAGAACACTCTATAAATGTTATTTTATTCACACCTATTTCATTTAATGAAGGTAAAACTTTCTCAATAGATTTAATATCAATTACGCACCAGCCAATATGAAGTTTTTTTACTGCTTCAACAATATTTTTATTAGAGCTTAATAGCTCTAATGAGCATGAGCGTCCATCTATGCTTTTTAAAATATATTTATATTCAATTCTATTTTCATTAGGGTTTCTAAAGCTTATAAGATCATCAACTTTATGACGACGTACCTTTATTAGGTACTTAAAAGTTTCATTTTTTAGAGTTAGACTTTGAGAGCCTGCACTCTCATTTAAAATATATGTCAAATAACCATCCACAAAGTAATAGAGAGAGTTAGTGCAAACTCTATAAACATAATTTGATAAGCTCGTTTTCTATACTCTTCAAAAATTCCATCTTTTTTAGGATTAATACTTTTAAATGAGTAAAAACGGTTAATTTCTAAAAGAATAAGTACAAGACCAATAATAATCATAATAATATTCTCAACAGAAAACTGAAGGTGTTTAGCTGCCATCATAGTAGCACCTGTATAGAGCATTAAAAATAGTAAAGAGTAACCAATAGGTAGTGCTTTGCGTATTTTAGAGATATAAGCATAAGGCTCAATCGAATTTTTCAACATTACATAGTTGTAAATAAAATAAGCGATTAGAGCAAAAGTGCCAAGTAGGTGGATGTCTATATTCATGTCATACATATAATTCATGTAGTTATTTTACAATAAGTTTACATAAAAAATAATTTTTGAATATAATACGTTAATTATTTACTAAAGGTTAATTATGTCAGTAAGTGTAGAAGAGGCGTTAGAAGTAATATATAAAACTATAAAAGTAAAGTCAAAAAAGCTTATAAATATTGAGAATGCTTTGGGTTATATTTTAGCCGAAGATATTCAAGCAACTCACTCTTTACCGCCATTTAACAACTCTGCTATGGACGGTTTTGCCATTCAGTGTGAAAGTAAAGATAACTCACTTAAAGTCACAGGAGCTATTTTTGCAGGTGATGACTTTAGTGGTAAAGTTGAGGCAGGTTGTGCTGTTAAAATAATGACTGGAGCAAAAGTTCCTAATGGAGCAGAAGCTGTTGTACCCATCGAAGATGTTAGTGTTGATGGTGAACAAATCATACTAAATAGAGATATTAAACAAAATCAACATATACGCTTTTTAGGTGAAGATATTAAAAAAGGAGATAACCTTTTAAAAGATGGTGAAAAAGTAACTGCTTATACGATCACTCTTTTAGCTTCACAAGGTATTTCACATATTACAGTCTATAAAAAACCATTGGTTACAGTTTTTAGCTCTGGGAATGAGCTGAAGATGCACTATGAGAACGTAGAGTCTTACCAAATTTATAATACTAACACTCCTATGCTTGCTTCTCGTGCTCGTGAATTAGGCTGTGAAGTAAATGTTATTCATACAGTTGAGGACAACCTAGAGAGTATGAGTGAGACTATTAAAGAGCTTCTTGATAGTGATCTTATCATTACATCAGGTGGAGTTAGTGTTGGTGAAGCTGACTTTACTAAAGATGCTTTTAGATCTGTAGGTTGTGAAATTTTATTCGATAAAATAGATATCAAACCTGGAAAACCTACAACTTTTGGCTTTATAGACAGTACATATGTTTTAAACTTACCAGGAAATCCACTAGCAGCAGCGTACAACTTTGAGCTATTTGCTACAAGCATGATCTCTGCCATTAGTGGAGCAAATGAGAAGTATCTCTCTTCTATAACAACTACACTAAAAGAAGCTATTAAAATTAAACAAGGAAGAAGAACATTAGTTCCTGGTTTTTTTAATGGAGATAGTTTTCAAGCATGTGATAAGTACGCACCTGGAATGGTCTCACCGCTAAATAAAACTAACTCTTTTATAATGATTAGTGAGGAAGTAGCAGAGCTAAAAAAGGGTTCTACTATTAAAGTAATGTCTACTCACTTTGAGCTAAGATCAAGTGAGCAAAACTCTTTAGTTACACTCTAAACACTTTTTGGATTTATAAAACTCTTTTTCTCTTTTATATTTTCAAATAGTTCTTTGTTACTCCAAGAGTTTATAACCTCTTGTGAGAACTCTATGTTCTCTAGTTCTATTTCACCCATATTTTTGGAATATGCATCTTCACGAAAACCTTGTGCATAACCGCTCTGGGTTTCATGTACGATCACACTATGAAGTTTTACATCTTTTTCACCATTTATAGTTGTTGTTAGTTTTAAAAGTGAATCTACTAAAATAAAAATAACTCGACTAAACTGTTCAGCTGAGGGTGAAACTGGTAAAACAACGTAACGAGAAGAGTGCTTTTTCATAGACTCTATATATTCACTGTTATCACCACTCCAAATTGTGATCGCGTGATCAAAACTCTCTATTAGATCTTTGATATTCTGTTTCATAAGACCAAAGTCATAAACCATAGCACCATGATCCAAAAAGTTACTTTCAAAAAGAAGCTCAACTTTGTATGAGTGTCCATGAATTGACTCTCTACACTTTACAGAGCTACATCCTCTAACTATATGAGCATTTTCAAATTTAAAAAGTTTACGAATAATCATCTATACACCTCTATTTTGATCCCAAATACGAATATGTAATCTATCACTATATATAAAATTTCTCTTTTTACATAGGTCTATAACTGCTTCAGTATTTTGGTTAATTTCCTCTTCTGAACCGCCAAGTGGCATACAGTAGGTTGTTGTTGATAGTGAACTGTTTATAATTTCGTCTATCTCATTTGTTGTCTCTTTTATAGTTTTTTTATCAACACTAAACTTAAAAAAACTCTCTTTAGAGTTTTTTATAATATTTTCAAAAACTTCTCTTTTTACACGCTTTTCATACGGCTCGTCAGAGTTAGAGAGCTTTATAGATAACGCATAAATAGCCTCTTTAAAAATAGGATTTTTTTCAAAATTAACTTTTATAGTTGCATTCGTCTCAAATGTTACACGATGGTTATTCCTATGCAACTCTTTTAAAAAGGCTATAAATATTTGATCGTTTGCATATATAAGTGGCTCACCACCTGTTAAAACAACATCTACACCTTCTGGTGCATTAAACTTATCCAATATACTTAAAAGCTCATCTATGTTTTGGATCTGTTCCCATGAAGAGCTAAAGGCTTCACGATCAACTGCGTAGAGTGTGTCACAACCTACAAGTATAGAACCATCATCTAATCTCTCTTCACAACCAAAACCTTCACAGCGTAGATTACAACCACCAAAGCGAAAAAAAACTGATGGTGTTCCTACATATTTTCCTTCGCCTTGAATAGAGAAAAATGATTCAACTAAATATAACATCAGCCACCTGTCTCATAAAAAGCTCTTTTAGAACTCTCACCATCATCTTCACTCCAGCGGTTCTTCTCAGGTTTTTGTTTTACAACCTCTTTTAAAACGCTAAGTGCGCCATTTATGTCATCTCTTTTAATACTATCTTTTATACTCATAGCTTCATCAAAATACAAGCAAGGTATAAGATCACCCTCAGCAGTCATACGAATGCGGTTACAACTTTTACAAAAGTCATCTTCATAAGGCTCTATAATACCAAATTTATAACCATCATCAAGCTCATAATAGTGTGAAGGTGAGCTATCTTCTAAGCCTAGATCTTTAAAACTGTATTTACTTTTTATAACTTCTAAAAGCTCACTACTTTTCATACCTTTTATATCTATAACAGCGTGCGCATTCTCCATGTACTCAATAAAGCGAATACTCATTTTACGATCGCGACAATACTCTAAAATAGGTATGATCTCATTGTCATTAATTCCTTTCATAGGAACCATATTAACTTTTACTTTTAAACCAACACTTAAAGCTTCATTTACACCCTCTAAAACATTTTTTAAAACATTTTTAGAAGCTATTTTATGCGCTACTTCAGGTATAAGAGAGTCTATGGAAACGTTAATCCTTTTCAATCCTGCATCTTTTAATTTTTGTGCATGACCCTTTAAAAGGTAGGCGTTAGTTGTCATTGCAAGATCTATATTTGGAGCATAATCACAAATCATTTTTATAAATTTGTCTAAATCAGCACGAAGTAGTGGCTCACCGCCTGTTAGGCGAATTTTATCTACTCCATGATCGATCGATAATTTTATAAAAGTAAACATCTCTTCAAAAGTTAAAACATCCTCTTGAGGAACCCATGAAAATGGTTTCTCTGGCATACAGTATTGACATCTAAAGTTACATCTCTCGGTTACAGAGACTCTTAAATAGTTGACACGACGTTCAAAACTATCTATTAACATTTAGTTCTTACCATCATCTATAAACTCTTCAATATGCCCTATAAGAGCATAAAAATCATTAATTATACCAGTATATACGTGACGATTAAGCTTTGAAGACTTGTGTATATCAAAAATAGATTTGCCACTGTCTAGTGAGTGCAACATGACTTTAGAATCGCGTATTTGACAATACTGTACACCAAAGTCTATATATTTTTCTAATGAAGCTTTTGCACTGTTTAACTGTTTTGAATCACCACTTCTTACTCTATTTATAGTTACTATTATATTGGCTTCAGGATTAAGTTTTTTTACTTTTCTTACAGTTCTTACTGTGTTTTGTAAGTCTGCTCTTGAGTAAAGAGTTGGAACTACTACAACATTTGAAGATGCTAATACTTCATGAATGCGTATATCATCAAATCCACCGAAATCATAGAGCCTGTCTTCATTGACCTCAATAGAACTATTACCTTTTAGTATTTTAATGTTCATAATACCTGTATTAGCATCATTTGTGATCATTTTAAGTTTAAAAAACTGAGCTAACTGGAAACTTATAGAGCTTTTCCCAACACCACCTTTTAGATTCATTACACTAATTATCATAATTACTCAATTTTAAATCCTATTGATGAGATTGTTTTAATTAAATCTTGTGGAGCTTTTTTTCTTAATCTTGAAATAAAGTTTTTCAATGATGCTGCACTCATTTCTGCCCCAGAACATACATTAAACTCTATATCATTTTTTGAAACTACAGATCCTCTTGAGTTTAAAAGTAACTCTATAAAAAGGCTCTCTTTTAGTGTTAGTTCAACTAACTCGTTATCTATTAAAAAAGATTTTTTTGAGTATAAATATCTCTCATTTTTACTAAACTTTACCTCAAGTGTTCCATCTCTATCTATAGCCATTATGCACTCTTCAAGAGCATTCTCAATATCTATATATTTCACTGGTTTCGTTATGTAACTTACAAGTCGTAATTTTACTGCTTTTATAAGAGTTATTTTATCATCTAGTGCTGATATTATTACTATAGGAGTTTTGGAATCTATCTCTCTTATATCTTCTATAAGCTCTAAACCATTTTTATTTGGCATATTTATATCAGTAAATATTATAGTAGGTTTACACTGCTTATAACTCTTTAATGCTTCTATTCCATCCTCTACTAAAGTAATATTATCGCAAAAAGATGCAAATATTTCTTTGTATTGTTTTAAGAGAAGTTTACTATCTTCAGCTATTAGTATTGATGAATTTTTTAAAATTTTAGCATAGTTGTCATTCATTAAATGATTATATCGAAGTTAAATAAAAATGTGTTGTTTTTTTAAAAGAAGAACTAAGAAGATTACTCTTCTTAGTTTGGTGTTACCAACCTCTAACTACAGAGTGGCAAGCGTTACAAGAGTTAAGAATTTCAGAGTAAGAAGCAAATGCTTTTGAGTACTCTTTATTATTTAAATAAGCTTTCATTTCATTTGCTGCACTATCCATTCTTTTAGAAGCATTAAAAGCTATATTGGCCATATGTTTCTTATTTTTAGGAAGGTACTTTGCAGTAGCTTTTTGATTATTGAAAATATCATTAGTAGTTTCAATTTGTTTTATACCAGCTTTTACCATATCTGGACTATTGTAAAGAAAACCTTTTTGAATAGTATTCAAAGCAGTTTCCATCTCAATCATATTTTTTGTAAGAGTTTCGTTTGCACTAAGTGCAACTGTTACAGTTAATGAAGCTAATAGTAGTTTTAATAATTTCATATTTATTCCTTAATTAAGAGGAAGCACACGTTAATGTACTTCACTCCATATTTTTCTTTTCCATAAGTAAGCTAAAATAGCGAAGATTAGTAGGTAAAGTAGAACTTTTGGTCCTAGCTCTTCACGTTCAGTTTTCTTAGGATCACCAACTTGAGTCATGTACTCTATAACTTCTGCTTGTGCTTGTTCACTTAAACCAACACGAGGCATACCTGTTCCATGTAAGTACTCTTGAGGGTTATTTATAAAACCATCTAAATAGTGTGAACCACGACTAATAATATACTGAGAAAGATCAGGTGGAGTTGAACCCATGTAACCTTGTATAGTAACCTTAGGAGTAGTTGCGCTTAAGCCACCATACTTCATGTCGTGACATCTACCACAAGCTGATTTAAATACTTCAGCATTTTGCTCACGAGAAACATCAAACAGAGTTCTCTCTTCTTTAGCAGCTAATGAAGCAAGTCCAGCTTCATCAATAGCTTTAGGAGAAACACTCTCTAAGTAAGCAACGATATTCATAATCTCTTGAGCACCCATCCAGCTATATGCAGGCATTGGGTAAACTTTAGAACCATTAGCAGGATATTTATGTTCAACTTTTGTAGCAGTAACTGGGTCAAAGATAAAGTTAGCTAAAAAGTTTTTCTCATAAATACGACCCGCTAAAGATAAGTCTGGTGGAGTTACACCATAAGCAGCAGCTGAATCAGCGTCACTCATCATTGGGTCAAAACCATCTGCAGTCAGTGAGTGACAAGCAGTACAGTTGTTTACAAAAGACTCTTTACCAGCAGTAACATCACCCTTAAGTGATGTGTCTACATTTTTAAGGTCACTGAATTTAAAGTCAGCAGGTTTACCCTCAGGGTGCATTACATGATGAGCATATGGCTCAATTCCATAAAAAGTTACAAGAACAAGAGAAGCAACTACTGCTAATATTTTTAACTCTTTCATTATTTAGCTCCTAATTTTTTAGCTTCTAACGTTGTAATAACTGGTAGAGCAAGAAATAGTACTATAAATGATAAAGATGATGCAAAACCAACCCATGCATTTGCTCCAGTAGGAGGAAGTTTACCAAATATAGTAAGAACAATTAGGTCAATCATTAATAACCAGAACCAAATTTTAAAGTATGGTCTTTGATTTGCCGGAGCAACAGTTGGTGAACGATCTAACCAAGGCATAACTAAGAATATACCATTAGCAAATGCAAATGCCATAAGACCTAGATCTTTACCACTAATACCGAACATTTCAAAGAAGAAGCCACGTAAAACTTCGTACGACCATAAAAAATACCATTCAGGGTAGATATGTGTAGGAGTTTTAAGCCCATCTGCTTTGTCAAAGTTTACAGGGTCCATTGCAAAACCATAGTAATAGAACACTAAGTAAAAGAAGAATATTAAGAAAACACCCATTACAAAGAAATCTTTTGCTAAAAATACAGGCCAGAAAGGAATAACTTTAGAACCTTTTTTATCGCCAGCTAAATATTTTTCTGCTTCTACATCATAATCAAAAAATTCGCCTGCTTCGTTATTAACATGAGGAAAACGTAAAGAGTAGAAGTGAAAAGCAATAGCACCAAGCATAACTACCGGAATTAGTAAAACATGTAGCATAAAGAAACGAGTAAGTGTAGAATCAGAAACATAAAAGTTACCACGAATCCATACAACTAAATCACCGCCGATTACAGGTATACCACCAAAAATTTCAGTAATAACGTAAGCAGCCCAGTAACTCATTTGACCCCATGGAAGCATATATCCACTAAAACCCTCTGCTGAGAATAGTACAAATAGTAACATACCACTTAACCAGATCATTTCACGACCTTTTTTGTATGAACCGTAGTAAATACCTGTGAACATGTGAATGTATATTACTAAGAATATAACAGATGCTCCAACAGCGTGAATATGTCTAAATAACCATCCATAAGCAACGTCATGCATGATCGTGTAGTTAACACTATCAAAAGCTAAAGCTACATCTGGCTTGTAGTACATTAAAAGGAAAATTCCAGAGATTAATAAAACTCCGAACATCATCATAAGGAGGGCACCCATAGCCCATAAGAAGTTAATATTCTTAGGAATCCAGTATTCAGTCATCATTACTTTTGAAAAGTTGATAACACCTAAACGTTGATCAAACCACTCTAACATTGAGTCAGCTTTTTTAAATTCTGCCATCTATATCACCTTACGCTTTTGCTACGAGAGCTCTATAAGCCTCGCCTTCTTCACCAAGAACTAGTGTTTCACCATCAAGATTGAATGGAGGAATGTCTAGTGGACGTGGTGGAGGACCAAATGTTTCTTTACCATCAGCACTAAACTCACCACCGTGACAAGCACACTTGAAGTCTTTCTTAACTGTACGATAAGCTGGAATACAACCTAAGTGAGTACATAAACCAATCATTACTGAGTAGTAGTGATCTCCAATTTTTATATTACGACCCTCTGTAGGTGTCATATCAGCACTATATTTTAAAATAAATATAGGCTTCCCACGCCATACAACGATCTCTAGTTTATTCTCTTCTAAACCAGATACATCTACTGTAGTAAAACCTGCTGACATAACGCTTGGAAGTGGATCCCAAGTTTTTTTCATTGCTATTAGTGAAGCTATACCACCAACTGCAGCGAATGCTCCGAAAGCTTTACCAATAAAGCCTCTTCTACTTTCATCTGTCATTTTTTCTCCCATTTTTAGATTTAAAAATTGCCATAGCATATATTATTTTTGTTTAACAATAGCTTTATTAAGTATGTTTACAACGTCATTAAGGCGATTATTTACTTTTTGATACACATTTCTATCAATATTACTTAAGGTTAAAATTAACTGTTCTTTATCAAATTCTTTTAAGATTGGAATGTTTAAGTCACTAAAAAGATCTAAATATTCACTCTCATAATCTTCTCTTTGGATATACACAGGTTTCCCACCACTAGCTAAATTTTGTAAAACTGCTTGAGGTGAACAAGTTACTAAAACTTCACTTTGAGTTATAACTTCATCATAATCTTCATTATCATAAATTTTTCCAAATGTGTCACTCATCTCATTAGCGTAACCCATAAAGTAGTAAAAACCATCAAGAAGATCAAATTCTAAACCATTAAATAGTGCAGAATTTTTTTGTAGGTCTTTTTCGTAATCATCATCACCAAAGAAAAAAGCTCTTTTTATAGTTTTCTCCTTTTGTTCAAAGTAAATAGGATCTAAGATTGCACTTTTTTGCTCAAATGCATTTAACAAAAGCTCATTTTTTAGTGCTTTATCATCTTTATTTTCACTTATTCGTATAAAAGGAGAAAAAAAGTCACACATATCATTTAAAAGGGGTTCATTAAACTCATTAGAGTCAAAAATAATAGCATCACCATACTCTGCAATTTGTGGAATATTTCTTACAACATCAACACCTACAGCTTTTGTAATTCCATACTCTTTTGCCTCACAACCTATTCGAAAGTCACTTGTAAGAACAGTTATCTCTATATTATCAAGAGCTTTTACGATCGCACTTGCACGACGAAATCTATCAAGTCCTATACGGTGACCTGTGTGAACATAGTAATAATTTTTAAACATAATTTCTACTTTCTTTTATTAATTTTTATTTGCACATGAAGTATTTCAACAGCAGCTGGAGTTATACCACTTATTTGTGAAGCTGCTTGAAGTGTTGGTGGGTTAAACTTTTCTAGTTTCTCTACGATCTCTTTCGATAGTCCTGAAATACCTGAAAAATCAAACCCGACTGGAATTTTTATTTTAAGATTTTTTTTCATTCTCTCTATTTCATACATCTGCTTTTTTATATAGTGCATATATTTAGCTTCAACTAAAATCTCTTCTTGAATATATTCACTAAAATTAGCTAAAGATGGAACAAGTTTGATCATTTTTTCAATTGTAAAACTTTTACGTGAAACTAACTGTTGAGCTGTTAATTTGTCCGATATTTTTTCTTCACCCATAGCTTCTAGTGTAGCTATAAACTCTTTATTTGGCGTGTACTCTATATTTTTAAGAAGCTCAAAACCATCATTTATTTGAGTTTTTTTCATGATCATTTTCATATACGCTTCACTATTTATAAGTCCAAGTTGGTAACCATACTCACTTAAACGTGTATCTGCACTCTCTTCACGTAAAAGAAGTCTATACTCAGCGCGAGAAGTAAACATACGGTAGGGCTCTTTAG
>WTBY01000068.1 GCA_013138865.1 Helicobacteraceae bacterium
GCAGCTTCTACGAAAAGCATTTTTCAATACCATCTCTTGACGTAAATGTAAAGGCTATGGGAATGGTTAATCAAGAAGTTCTGCTTAATGGATTATTAGAGGCAAATTTCTATGTACACCCTTCATATATTGACAACAGTCCAAATAGTGTTTGTGAAGCCCAAATATTAGGTATACCGGTTATTTGCACAAACGTGGGAGGGGTATCCTCTTTGGTAGAAGATAATAAAACCGGTTTTCTTGTCCCCGCAAATGATCCGATAAAGATTGCTGATATTATTGTTTCTACATATAATAATGAATCACTTCTTAATGAAATAAGTGAAAATGAAATATCTGTTGCAAAGAAAAGGCATAATCCGGATAGCATAAAAAGAGATTTAATTATGATTTATAATGAAATGGTTGCTAATAAATGAAATCAATTGTAATTGTATTGAAAGCTATAATGCGTGCTTTGGCTAATTTATGTAAGTTGTTTTGGAATAACAAAGTTGGATATCTTGTGTTTATTCTTAAAAAAGAATTCATTACGCAACTTCGTAAAGGAGAATTTCACTCTTTTGGAAAAGGATCATTATTGGGGATTGATTCTATTATATTGAAAGCAAAATACATTTCGATTGGAATAAATTCAAGTTTTGGAAACAGAATGACATTAACATGCTATGACAGTATACAGACACCTGATCAAATAGAATATTACACACCATCAATTACAATAGGTGATGGGGTCTCCATCGGGGAAGATGCACATATTACATGTATTAATAAAATTGTTATTGGAAACAACGTTTTAATGGGAAAGAAAGTTTTGATTACAGACAACGCACATGGTTCTTCAAAACTAGATGTTCTTGATATTGCTCCAATGAGTCGACCTCTCTATTCAAAAGGTCCTGTTGTCATTGAAGACAATGTGTGGATAGGTGAAAAAGCAAGTATCATGCCTGGTGTGCATATTGGGAAAAGTGCAATAATTGGAGCTAATGCAGTAGTGACAAAAGATGTTCCCTCCTATACAGTTGTAGGTGGAATTCCCGCAAAAATAATAAAAAAGGTTAATAAATGAAAGTAATACCAATGTATTTACCACAATTCCATCAAATTCCTGAGAATGATGAATGGTGGGGTGAAGGATTCACAGAGTGGACAAATGTGAAAAAGGCTAAACCACTTTTTGAGGGTCATTATCAACCACGCATACCTCTGGATAAGAATTATTATGATCTAACAGATGTTGAAACTTTAAGGTGGCAAGCTAAAATAGCAAAAGAACATGGTATTTATGGGTTTTGTTTTTATCATTATTGGTTTAATAGTAAATTGTTACTCGAAAAACCAATGGAATTACTTTTAAAAAACCCTGATATTGATATTAACTACTGTGTATCATGGGCTAATCATAACTGGGAAGATAGCTGGAAAGCTTCACCGGGTAGAGAAAAAATATTAATAGGGCATGATTTTGATGATGAAGAGGATTGGATAAAGCATTTTAACTATCTGTTGCCTTTTTTTAAAGACCCACGATATATGCTTGAAGACAATAAACCGTTACTGATAATCTATATTCCAAATATCATAGGTAAACTTAATAAAATGTTAGCTTTATGGAATAAAATGGCAGTAGATGCAGGCTTTGAAGGACTAAAATATGCGTTTCAAAGTGCTATGTCATATCATTCGGGTGGTTGGGATCGTTCCATGTTTGATTATGGTATCGAATTTCAGCCCGGCTATGTAAATAATAAAAAGAAGTGGTTTGCATCCTTTAATCTTATGAAATATACACATAAGGTAAAAAAAGCTTTAGGGATTAAACGTCGTTTACAAATATCACAAAAACAAGTGTCCATTTCAGACTATGATAAAACTTGGAAAAAAATATTAAATAATAAACCATCGGCAAAAAATGCCATACCATCAGCTTTTGTAGATTGGGATAATACACCAAGAAAACAGGAAGCAGGAAGTGTCTATTTGGGGGCAACACCTACCAAGTTTAAGCATTATTTTAAGCAACTATTATTAAAGGCTAAACATGAATATAAGACAGATAAAATTTTTGTATTTGCCTGGAATGAGTGGGCAGAAGGTGGCTATTTGGAACCGGATGAAAAATTTCAATTTGGATATTTGAATGCAATAAAAGAAGCTCTAATTGAGCAAAATGAATTAGAAAATAGTTAATTGATAAAATACCTTAAAACATCAAAACTATACCTAGTAATTATTATTATTTCAATGGCTATTGCACCTGCTATTGCATTAGGTGCAGGCAATCGAAACTTATTGTTAATCGGCCTGATGGGTATTTCTCCCATTATAATACTGACTTCTAAAAGATTTAAACGATCAAATGTCTGGCTGCTGTTATTTATGGCAAGTATTGTATTAATCCCACTTATACACCAGCCTACAAGTATGCGATGGTCAACAGTAATGTATTCTATAATGTTTGGACTTACCTTTATTGCTTACGTTCAATTATTATATAAAAAATCTTTTACAGTTGAAAATTATCAGAAACTACTGAAGTATTTGATCTACGCATATAGCATAGTATTATTAATTCAACAGTTTTGTGTTTTGACTGGGTTACCCATTTTTAACGTAAGTAATTATGATATTAGGGAACCATTGAAATTAAATTCACTTTCGACTGAACCATCTCAAAGTGGTCGAATTGTAGCATTCCTAATGTATTGTTACATAACCATAAAAGAACTACTTGTAAAAAGAAAATATAATTTCCGTTTAGATCTTAAAGATGATAAATGGGTATGGGTTTCTTTTATGTGGACTATGATAACTATGGGTAGTGGTACAGCATTTCTATTTATTCCTATTGTTCTGCTAAAGTTCATTAGATTTAAGAATTTGATACCACTTTTTATTATCTTTGGTGTGATTTTGTTTTTTGTAAATATCATGGGAATTACTGCTATCGATAGGACATTCAAAGTATCTTTGGCAACTTTAACGCTTAATGTAGATACAATTCTTGAAGTCGACCATAGTGCAGCTATGCGGATTGTTCCTATAATGATTTTAGCAAAAATGGTAGATTTTACTACTATGGATGGTTGGTTTGGTCATGGAATTGATTATGTAAGCAGTATTTTAAGTTATTTGGTACCTGGAGTTTCAGAAGGCTTTTCAGGAGGAGGTTTATTGGCATTTTTGATTGATTATGGCTTTATATCTTTTCTGCTTTTCATAATTTTTAGTTTTTCTAATTCTTTTAGAAAAGGGGATTATTTAAGTATTGTATTTTGGTTTATGCTTGTTTTTTTATTTGGTATAAATAGTCAAATAGTTTGGTTAACTATTATTTTATTGTTTACAAATAAATATTTTTGGAAAAAATATAAAGAGGATTTAAATATGGGTCAAGGTTTATAATGAAAGTCTTTGTTTCGGCATATGCCTGTGAACCTTATAAAGGATCTGAACCTGGGATAGGATGGAATTTTGTAAATGAAATGTCTAACTATAATGAAGTACATGTTCTTACACGTGCTAACAATCGTGAAAGTATTGAAGCTTCATTAGAAGATCATCAAAATCCAAATTTAGTTTTTCATTATTATGATCTGCCAAAAGCCTTAAGGTTTTGGAAAAAAGGGAGAAGAGGGTATCAACTCTATTATTATCTATGGCAAATTTTTATTTATTTCAAGTTTAAAAACTTTATAAATACTAGGAAATTTGACATTGTTCATCATTTAACCTTTGGCGCGAACTGGATGCCCTCACTCTTGATGATGACAAAACCAAAAACTATTTGGGGACCTGTTGGTAGTGAAGATATTTATAAACCGATTATAAAAACTCTACCTTCAAAAATACGTTTTAAAGAATTCCTTCGTAGTATGGTAAAAACTTTTTTTTATTATATAGAACCTATTCGATGGTTGACAATACTCAATGCAGATCTCATTTTAAATCATAGTTCAAAGTATGCTAATTATAAATATCCAAAGTTTCTACAGCATAAAGCTCAAGACTATATACAAACCGGATTAAATACAAGTGAACCAGAGTATCAACAAATTACATCTATGAAAGTAAAAGAGAAAGGTGCTCCTGTAAGATTGATTATCTCCAGTGAGTTGATAGCATGGAAAGGTGTTGTTATAGCATCTGAAGTGTTTGCACGTATTGCCAAAATGCGTAATGATGTAGAACTGATTGTTCTTGGTGAAGGCTCGGAGAAGAAACAGATGGAGAAAATCTTTGTAAAGTACGAAGTAAAAGACAAAGTAACTTTTAAAGGCTATGTTTCAAAAGATGTTTTGATACAAGAACTCTACGAAGCAGACCTTTTACTATACCCCGCTTACCATCATGGTCTTGCAACACTGATTCTGCAATCTATGTATGCGTATCTTCCTATCATTTCAATGGAAGGTGACATCATCAGTGAAGTGATTCATGACAAGTGTGGACTTGCTGTTGGTGGTAAAAACTATGATGCGATAATAGAAAACCTCATTGCTATCACAGAAAAACTTATAGATGCTGTAGATTTACGAGATAAGTATGCTTTAGAAGGTAGGAGAATGGTTGAAATTACTTTTAAATGGGAAAAGCTAGTTAAGCAGATGGATAAAGTTTATAAGGGTATCTGTTAATGAACAAAATCCTTTCTATACAGGTATTAAGAGGAATCGCAGCATCTTTAGTTGTATTTGTACATGCTTGTCATGATACTGCCAATGTTGCAACTGAGTCATGGTTCATTAATTTTTATAATTTACCATACTTTGGTTATATCGGTGTTGATCTATTTTTTATAATTAGCGGTTTTATTATGATTTTAATTCATGGTAATGATTTTTTAAAACCAAAAGCAACCAGTATTTTTCTTATTAAAAGAATTATTAGGATTGTTCCATTATATTGGATATTTACAATTTTTGCAGCTTCTTTATTACTTATCTTTCCGGAGCTTTTTACTAAAGGTAAAACATTTGATTTTGAACAGTTAATTGCTTCGCTTTTTTTCTTTCCTTGGTACAACTCAATTGGTGAGGTTGTTCCTGTACTTGGTGTTGGTTGGACTTTAAATTTTGAAATGTATTTTTATATAGTATTCGCATTTACATTATTATTACCAAAAAAATACTTCTTAGCTTCTATAAGCTTTATTTTTATTTTTGGATTATTACTATTTAATATTTTAAATGTAGACTTTCCATATTTTTTAATGATTGGGAAACCTATCTTATTGGAATTTTTATTTGGTGTATATATTGGATTGTTATATAGAAGAAAAGTCATATTAAAAAGTCCAAAAATTTGGCTAAGTATAAGTTTATTACTCATAATAAACAATATTTTCATGCATTTTGATGTAGTTTATAGAGTGATATATAATGGTATTCCATCAGCTATTTTAATTTATGCATTATTATCATTAGAATATCAATCGGAATGTAAGTATTGTAATAAATACTTGATAATCTTAGGAAATGCTTCTTATTCAATTTATATTACACATGCATTCTTTTATAAAGGAGCAATTAGGTTATATGAGAAACTATTTGGTAGTGTTGAACCCGATTTAATGATACTTTTCTCTGTGTTATTATCAGTATTTGGTGGAATATTTATATATTATGTGCTAGAAAAACCAATATATAATTTCATGAAAATAAAATATTCAAACTATTTAACAAATAAATTAAAGGCAAATAATGGATGATAAAATAACTGTTGTAATCTGTTTATATAATGCAGAGAACTATATAGTTGAGACACTTGAAAGCTTAGAAAATCAAACTTTAAAAGATTTTGATCTGTTGATTATCGATGATTGTTCTCCAGACAATTCTGTAAATAAAGTGAAAGAGTTTTTTAAAACAAGTCCATTTCAATCAACAGAAATTATCCATTTTGAAGAAAATAGAGGAACCGCATATGCGCGGAATTTTGCATTACATCATGTGAAAACACCTTTCATGTTATTTTTTGATGCAGATGATATTGCAAAACCAGATCTTATAGAGAAACTTTATTCTAAAATAAATGAGAATGATGACAATATAGCAGTTAGTTGTTATTCAAAATATATAGATACAAATTCCAAGAAGATTGCTGGGGGACATTATATTGGTCCAACATCTGAAGATGAGTTTAGATACAAAGCAGAAAATGGGAAATTGATATTAATACCAAATGTAACATTATTTAGAACAGAATTCGCTATTCAAGTAGGTGGTTATCGATTAAAAGGGTTTGTTAGTGGAAAACCTCGTTATCAAGATCTCTCGGAAGACTTGGACTTGTGGTCTAGAATGTCAGATTTTTATACTTCAGGGAAGGTAATGCTGACTATTCCGGAGGTACTTTTTTATTATAGAAAAAACACCTCTTCTTTATCTGCATCAAAAGATAGTTTGATCGCTATGCAAAATAAAATAAGATACATAAAATTGAATCTAAAGCGAAGACGGGTAGGTAAAAATGATCTATCGTTTATAGATTATATGGACTCGCTTACAAGGTCACAAAAAGTAAAAAATTATTTTAAAGATACTTCCGCATTTTATTATAGAAAAGCAGGCTTTTCGTATGTTGAAAAATCATATCTGTCTTTTGCATATTTTATGATGATATCTGTACTTCTTAATCCATCATATATTGTAGATAAAATAAAAAGTAATTTTATAAGGACTAATAAATGAAAAAAGAATTTTTAAGTGATTTTTTCACTCTTTTAAATGAAAAATATCAATATGCAGTTTTACGTAATTTTGCTGATTTACCTAACGATGTCAATAGCCATGACATTGATTTATTAATTAAAGAAAAGGAATTAAAATCTTTAAAAAAAGATGTATTTTTATTGATTCAAGAATATGAATATAAAGTATTATTTGTAAATAAAACAGAAAAAATGGCAACAATAGTTATTTGTAGAATTGTAGATAATGAATTAGAATATCTGTTTTTAGACTTTTTTTTAAAGTTGAGTTTATTTGGAGTTTATTTACAAGATGCAGATGATGTTCTTGTAAAGAGAAAGTTTAATGGAAAAGTGTATCATGTTCACATTGTAGATGAATTTATAGAAAAATATTTGTACAATACTTTATTAAATCATCCATACCCTGAAAAATACAAAATCATTAGAGAAAAAGTTTTAGCAGAGAACTATGAAAAACTTTTGTCAACCATGCAAAATATTTTTGGTAATGATAAAATTGATATAGAAAGTTTTAATACTATACTAGGGAAGAAGTATCTTTTATATGCATTTCTATCAAATCTTAAGAAAATGCCAATAAAGCAGATAGTCTTACCTTTTAAATTTATGTTTTTTTATTTTAAAGCTTTTTTCTTTCCAAAAGGTTTTTCTATGGGATTAACAGGACCAGATGGTTCAGGTAAGACTACAATTTTAAATCAAATTCAAAAAGAACTTCATAGTGTATATGGTCGAACTAAATTACATCATTTCCGACCGACAGTTATACCAAGAATTGCTGAACTCTTCAAAAAGTCTGGCCTTAAAAAAGAGGTGGATGAAAATTATGACAAGCCTCACCGTGGAGGAAAGACAAGTAAAGCAAGTTCATGGTTTAGACTTTTATATTACATTACTGATTACATCATTGGGTATTATAAAGTAGTGAAACCAGTTTTGTTTAGACGAGGGATTATTATCTTTGATCGTTACTATACTGATATTATCAGTGACAGTAAACGTTCACGAATTTATCTTAATTATAAAATGATTTTTATGCTTAGAAAATTAGTACCAAACATGGATTATAACTTTATCATTTTTGTTGATCCAGAGCTGATCTTACAACGGAAGCAGGAGTTGACAAGGGAGCAGATAGATGAGATATATGAAAAATTAAATCATATCTGTGAACAGGATAAAAACTATACACCCATAAACAATGATGCTCAACCTCAAATAGCTGTCAATGCTATATTGGATAATATTTTAGAACAGCAAGATAAAAAGTATCGGAAGTTTTTTAAGTAATGAAAAAAATATTTTTTATCTTAGAAGGTAATAACGGCGCAACATATATTTTTAATGCAAAAAATAGCAATGCAGTATCTGATTCATTAAAGTTTTATAAAGCACGTACAGTGAAACAGAAAGTGATGAAAAATGCTTTAAAATTGTATCTGAATGCCTTAGCTTTACTTTGTGAAACTTCTCTTTACTGTAGCCTGAAAGATAAAAATGAGATAGAGCAATATCTTGAAAAATTAACAGACCTGCCTATGGATTTTGAATTGGATGAAAATAGTTCCATCCTAATATCTCCCACTCGTGATAAAATCATCGTGCATCATCATGGAGAGTATTTTTATAAGTTTGCTTTTGGCAACAGTTATAAAAACGTTAAAAACGAAGCAAGCATATATGAACTACTAAACAGACCCTTACAAAACTTTAAAGTTTCAAAATTTTATGATCTTAATGATCGTGAAAATGAGTTTTGCAGTTTCAAGCTTGGCAGTCAAAAGAAGGAGTTGAAATCTGACATAAACCTCACTTCGGCACTTGTTGAAATGTTTAGAATTACAAGACAGGAGAAACATCTATTTTCTTCTTATCTTGAAGATTTGAAGAGAAGATACCTAAACAGTGGTATAGCCTGTGACACTATTGAAAAAGTATTGAAGGAGCTGGAAGTGACTCATGAAAATGAGTTGATCCCTCTTGGGCTGGTTCACCGTGATTTCAAACATTGGAATATAAATGTAGAGTCTGGACTTCTCATCTATGATTTTGAAGAAGCGGTAACCGACGGGCCTCCTTTGGAAGATCTGTTAAATTACCATATCGACCCTATTGTAAGATATGTATCTCCTTCTGAAGTAGCAGAAATCATACTTGATAGTGAGAATATGAAAGAGTATAAACGCTATTTGAAAAAGCTTGAAATAGCCCTTGACTTTAAAGTATTGCTGTATTGCCACTTGCTAGAAAGAGCTATCTTTTGGATGGATAGAGATGAAAAAGAAACTTCTGTAAAATATTGTGATCTGTTAGAATATATTGTGATGGAGCATAAAGAGAAATGAAACAAAAAAAAATCATCTTTACCCACCTCTTAAACGACTACAGCGGAAGCCCAAAAGTCCTTTCTCAAGTCATTAAAGCAGTCCAGAAAAATGGCAGTGAAGTAGAACTTTATACCGGGAAAAGTGACGATGGATTTTTGTCTGGACTTACAGACAGACATCATCATTACTTTTACAAACGCTTTGAGAATAAATACTTAACACTTGTTACATTTATGCTCTCACAAGTGAGCCTGTTTTTTAAACTTTTGAAATACCGCAATGAAGATGTCATCATCTACGTCAATACCATGCTCCCTTTTGGTGCTGGGTTGGCAGGGAAGTTTATGGGAAAGCCTGTGTATTATCATGTGCATGAAACCTCATTAACTCCTGCCAGTTTCAAGCGCTTTTTACGAACCATCGTACAAAAGACAGCTTCAAAAGTGATCTTCGTTTCAAAGTCTGTTGAAGAGGCAGAAGCCTTTGTTAACATTCCCCAGGAAGTGATTTATAATGCTTTGCCTAATGACTTTGCAAATATAGCGCTTAAAAGTACCTATATGCCACTAAGAGATGAAAAGTTTAACGTCCTAATGATCTGCTCACTCAAAGCCTATAAAGGCATAGAAGAGTTTGTGAGCATTACAGAACTCTGTGAAACACAAAAAAACATCACTTTTACCCTTGTACTCAATGCAGAACAGACTGAAATAGATAGCTATTACAAAGGAAGAACACTGCCTTCAAATATGATACTGGTAGCACGACAAAATGACCTTGTACCCTATTACCAAAAAGCAAGCCTTCTTCTTAACCTTTCAAGAGTCGATGAATGGGTAGAAACCTTTGGACTGACCATCATCGAAGCCATGGCATTTGGCATACCTGTCATCGTTCCGCCAGTAGGTGGACCAGTTGAGATCGTTCATGATGGGAAGGAAGGATACTTGATATCTTCATATGAAACAGAAAAGATCGCTAAGGTCATAGTAGAACTTTCAAAAGATGAAGAGAAATGCATGGGCTTGTCCAAAGCAGCAAGAAAACGTGTAGAAGGTTTTAGGGAAGATGTTTTTGAAAAGAAAATCATTGAGGTGATCTGTGAGTAAAAAGATAGCAATTATAGGGACAGTTGGACTACCTGCAAAGTACGGTGGATTTGAAACACTTACAGAGTACCTGACTAAGTACCTTACTAACGATTATGATATAACTGTATATTGCTCTGCAAAGAGTTATGATGAACACGTTGAAAGCTATAACGGTGCAACACTGAAATACATTGGTTTGAATGCGAATGGAGTGCAGAGCATACCTTATGATATTATTTCGATCTTTAAAGCACTTCGATATGCGGATACGTTGTTGATATTGGGAGTTTCTGGTTGTAGTATGCTTCCTGTGGTCCGTCTGTTTAGCCCTAAACGCATTGTCGTTAACATCGATGGACTGGAGTGGAAACGACAGAAGTGGAACAAATATGCCAAATGGTTTTTGAAGTTTTCTGAAAAAATGGCAGTGAAGTATGCTGATGTGGTGATAGCCGATAATAGAGTTATCCAGGAGCATGTTCAAAATGCATATGGGAAAAAGAGTGAACTCATTGCATATGGTGCAGACCATGTAGAACATGTAGCATTAAGTTCAGAGATACTGAGTAAATACTCATACCTTAGTGACCCCTATGCTTTCACTGTTTGTCGCATAGAACCTGAAAATAACTTGCACATCATACTAGAAGCGATGGCACAGCAAAATGCACTACCGCTAGTAATGATTGGGAACTGGGAAAACAGTGAGTATGGTAGAGCACTACGTGTAAAGTATACTGACATAGAACACATCCATCTCTTGGATCCTATTTATGATCAAAATATGCTCAACCAGATACGTTCCAATTGTACTGTTTACCTTCATGGACATAGTGCAGGGGGGACTAATCCTTCTTTAGTGGAAGCGATGTATCTTGAATTACCAATATTGGCTTATGATGTGGCATACAATAGAGAGACAACGGAACATCAAGCCTCGTATTTTCATTCTACGGAAGATCTGGCAAAACGAGTGAGTGAGAGTAGTGAGGAGAGCTTAAAAGATAATGCTGAGAGAATGTATGAAATAGCAAGAAGGCGGTATGTGTGGAAAGATATTGCAGAGGAATATGCGAGACTATTTTAAAAGTTTATTTTATAAATAGTCTTTTTAGTGGTATTAATGTGTATTTGTTGATGATACGCAAAATGCGTATGGGGTAGTAGAGAAAGAAAAGAGGTTTTGGAAGGTTGATGCTCATTACATCTCTGTCTGAATAGTCGAACAGAGTATGTAAGATAAACCTGGCTTTGGTTAAAAGTGAATCCTGTAAAGCGAGGTTAAATTGAAAAACCTTAAAATTCTTTTCATGGGAAGTATGATCCTTTGTGATAAGGTCACTATCGAAAGTTTGTAGCACAAAAGAGACAAGGTTCGAAATTTGTGCACTATTTAGCTGAGATTCAATTTCAGGTGGCAGTTTTGTATGGAAAAGTGCTTTAGACAATCCAAGTCCAAGAAGCAATGTTATTTTACTTTGCAAAGATGCAGCCAATATCATAATTGTATCCCAATTTAGCGAAGTCCCTTCTACTCTTACAAGTTTGTCTATATCTACGATCCACTCCAAACGTTCCCACATATGGGAGGCACCATGATTACATAGGTACAAGAGAAGTATTTTTGTATCAAGTGTAGGAAGAGGGGTATTGTTTATATGTACAGTATCTTGTGTAGAAAAGACATTATAGTTTTTGAACTTTTTCAAAAAAGATGAATTGATCAGTCGCCAGTGTATCTCGACTTTGATACCATTCTTTCGACCATAAAATTCATAGTTTTTTTCTACATGAATTTTTGCAGAATTCTTTAAAAATTCTATGGAGTCCATGGGTTCATAATTTTGATCTACAATCAGTGCAGCAGCTTGATAAAGATCTTTTTCATCCACCAAAATATCTAAATCACCATACTGTCTTAACGTAATGTCTCCATACGCCATTTTAGCAAGAGCAGGACCTTTAAATGCAAGCGCTTCAATGTCATTATCTTTAAGGAGTTTCATGATGCGAATGAGTTCTGCGGACATGAGCATGTTACGGCGAGCAATTTGTGAGTACACAGATTTGAGATCTGGGAGGAATTGCTCGAGTGAAGCGTGGCTTTTAGAGAGGTTCATGATGCTTTTATAGACTAGGGGGAAGATGCCGTGTTGGTTAGCTAGTCTAATCAAAGTGTTTAAATCTAATGATTCATCATTGAGGTAGGTGTAGATGAAGTTTTCGTCTTCTTTTGTTGCTTCGGTTTGGCAGCAAGCGATGAGAAATAAAAGCTCATCTGATAGATCTGTTATAGTCTCTGATTGATTATTGGGCATGAGGTATTATAGCGTTATAGGTATTAGTGTTACGTGTAAGGGATTAAGAAAAGTGAGACGTAAAATGAATGCTTCTAAGGCAAAAATAGACAAAGTAGTTAATTTTGTGTATAATTACACAA
>WTBY01000082.1 GCA_013138865.1 Helicobacteraceae bacterium
GAAGCGGGTAATGCAAGTGCCTACTACGAAAAAGCTATCAAAACACTGGCACAAGTGCAAGAGACATCCTCCGAAGGCCTGGAGCCATACGATGCAGACTTTTTACTTTCAGAGATGAACCTCATGACGGAGTGGTACCTCAAAGAACACTTAGGCAAAAAAGTAGAGTGCTTGGAAGGGCGTATGCTTTTAGGAAGTTTTATGACTATTTCCAAAGAAGTACTCTCCCAGCCACAAGGCATCTTCGTACACCGAGACTACCACTCACGTAACCTGATGATAGACAACAACGAAGACATCGTAGTCATAGACTTCCAAGACGCAAGAGAAGGTGCCTTAACCTACGACTTAATCTCTTTACTCAAAGATGTCTACGTAGAACTAGAGGATGAAGAGGTACAAAGACTCATAGCCTTGTTTAAAAAGTTAAAAGGCATTGACGTAGACGATGCAACATTCATGCGCTGGTTTGATTTTACCGCGTTACAACGTCATATAAAGATACTCGGTATCTTCGCAAGACTTAGCATACGTGACGGGAAAGATAACTACTTAAATGACATACCTCTTACCCTCAAATATGTACTTGAAACTGCTTCGAAGTACCCAGAATTAGATGGGTTGGTTTCACTGTTAAAATCATAACGACTATATTTACTTAATATCTTCCTAAATAAGCTAAACTTTAGCCCCTATATAAGGGCATTTAGCTATAATTTCATTCATTATAGGGAAGAGGGAAGATTATAAATTGATGCAAAAGATTCTTATTGTTTTTGGGACAAGACCAGAAGCTATTAAAATGGCACCACTTGTTAAAGAGTTTCAGAAGCATATAGATGCTTTTGAAACAAAAGTATGTGTCACAGCACAACACCGTGAAATGCTTGACCAGGTTTTAGACCTTTTTGACATTACGCCAGACTACGACCTCGACATTATGAAACCAGGGCAAGACCTTTATGATGTAACATCCAATGTATTGTTAGGAATGAAATCTGTACTGACAGACTTTAAACCGGATGTTGTTTTTGTTCATGGTGACACATCCACAACATTTGCCGCATCACTAGCAGCTTTTTATCAGCAAATTAAAGTGGCACACATCGAAGCAGGTCTTAGAACGGGAGATATTTACTCTCCTTGGCCAGAAGAAGCGAACAGACAACTCACTACGCAAATCACTGCCTATCATTTCGCACCTACAACAACTTCAAAAGAGAACCTACTCAGAGAAAATGTGAATGATAAAAGCATTGTAGTCACAGGTAACACTGTCATCGATGCACTCTTTTTAGCGTTAGACAAGATCAATAAGAATTCTAATCTTGAACAAACTATTATGAAAAGCATCGAAGATGCAATCAATCATTCAAGATTTAACATTCAAAATTCAAAATTTATCTTGGTGACGGGACATCGACGTGAA
Source organism: Helicobacteraceae bacterium (assembly GCA_013138865.1). Lineage (GTDB taxonomy): Bacteria > Campylobacterota > Campylobacteria > Campylobacterales > Sulfurimonadaceae > GLR69. Next base: position 1,430 of record WTBY01000082.1, read on the forward strand.
AATCACGGTCAAGGTTTTATAAATATTTGCAAAGCCTTAAAAACACTTGCAGAAAACAACCAAGATATCCACATTGTTTACCCTGTGCATTTAAACCCTAATGTTCAAAAGCCGGTTAAAGAGTTGCTTTCAGATGTAGCAAATATCTACCTCATAGAGCCATTACAATATGAGCAATTCATCTACATGATGGACAAATCCTACTTCATCATCACTGACAGTGGCGGTGTACAGGAAGAAGCACCTTCTTTGGGTAAACCAGTACTTGTCATGCGTGACACTACGGAACGTCCAGAAGCGTTAGATGCAGGTACGGTTAAACTTGTAGGAACAAACACTGATTTGATCATAAAAGAAGCACAAGAACTAATAGATAATCAAGAAGTGTATGTGAAGATGAGTCAAGCCAGTAATCCTTATGGTAATGGTCATGCTTGTGAGAAAATCGTAGAATTTCTCACAAGCAATTTTAAATGATGAATTTTAAATTTTTAATGAAAGGGCAGGGATGAAAGAAGATAATCATATTTTAGTGAAATCATTTGATTTTTCTGTACGCATTGTCAATTTATGCAAGTATCTTCAAAGTGATAAAAAAGAATATATTTTATCTAAACAGCTCATTCGTAGTGGCACTTCCATTGGAGCCAATGTCAATGAAGCTCAAGCCGCCCAGAGTAAAAATGATTTTATTGCTAAAATGTCAATTTCATCGAAAGAAGCAAGAGAATCTAAATATTGGATAGATCTTTTAATCGAAACAGAGTACCTGCCAAAAAATAGCCAAAAAGTAATCTCATTAAGGGAACAAAACATAGAGTTAATCAAGATGTTAACCAGCATTATAAAATCAACACAAGAGAACAATAAATGACACCTTTCCAATCTAATTCAAAATTCAACATTAAAAATTCAACATTAAAAAGTGTGTGTGTAATAGGTTTAGGCTACATTGGCTTACCAACAGCGGCACTTCTGGCAAATAGAGGTTATCAAGTACATGGTGTTGATGTTGTACAGAGTACCGTGGACATTATCAACCGTGGTGAGATCCACATTGTAGAACCTGAACTTGACACTTTTGTGCAGGCAGCGGTACACTCTGGAAAATTGAAGGCTGATTTAAAGCCAATGGAAGCAGATGTCTTCATCATCGCTGTACCTACCCCTTTCCATGAAGGGTTTGTACCAAACATTGACTATGTTGTCTCTGCGACAGAGGCAATTGCTTCTTATGTTAAAGAAGGAGATATCGTGATTTTAGAATCTACTTCTCCGGTAGGTACTACAGATAAAGTTGAAGAGGTTTTAGTAAATTTAAGACCTGAACTCTTTGAGTTCGAAAATAATTCAAACAACGCAAAATTAAAAATTAAAAATTCATCATTCAACATTCAAAAATCGAAGATTTTTGTAGCTCATTGTCCAGAGCGTGTACTTCCTGGACAGATCATGCGTGAACTTGTTGAAAATGACCGTATTGTTGGTGGGACGACTAAAGAAGCTACCGAAAAAGCAGTAGAGTTCTATAATACTTTTGTATCTGGTGAAGTTCTCTCGACCGATGCCAGAACAGCAGAGATGGCAAAGTTGACTGAAAACTCTTTTAGAGATACAAACATTGCTTTTGCCAATGAACTTTCTATTCTTTGTGACAAGTTTGACATCGATGTATGGGAACTCATTGCCCTTGCCAACCGTCACCCACGTGTTAACATCTTACAGCCGGGAGCTGGTGTAGGTGGTCACTGTATTGCTGTTGATCCCTGGTTTATAGTACATGCAGGTGGTGAAGATGCGAAGATGATCCGTACTGCCAGAGAGGTTAATACCTATAAAACAGAGTGGGCCATAGAAAAGATAAAAAATGCTGCACTTAAATTTGAAAATGAAAATGGACGAAAAGCAAAAGTTGCTTGTATGGGACTGGCTTTTAAGCCAGATATAGATGATCTTAGAGAATCGCCGGCATTATATATTACTCAAAGATTAGCTCAAGAGTTAGACAATGTCATGGCTTGTGAGCCTAACATCCCTTTAGACTTTCAACATTCAAAACTCAACATTCAAAATTCAACATTTCAATTGGTTGATGTAAATCAAATAATTGAGTCCGCTGATGTAGTGACTTTCCTTGTGGCTCATAAAGAGTTTAAAGAGTTGGAAATTAACACTGAACTAGATTTCTGTGGAGTTCAAAATAAAAAGGAAAAAAATGCTTAACAATAAAACGGTTTTAATCACAGGAGGAACAGGGTCATTTGGAAAAAAGTTTATAGAAACTATTTTAAATCGATATCCTGAAGTTAAAAAGATAATTATTTACTCCCGAGATGAACTTAAACAATCAATCATCAAACAAAAGTACCCTAGTTTTGATTTTCCTCAATTACGATTTTTTATTGGTGATATTAGAGATCAGCCTCGTTTAACACAGGCATGTGAAGGCGTTGATGTTATTATTCATGCAGCAGCTATTAAACAAGTTGATACAGCTGAGTACAACCCTACCGAATGTATCCGTACAAACATTGATGGTGCTGAAAATGTCATTCACGCAGCACTAAATTGTGGTGTAAAAGATGTCGTAGCATTATCAACAGATAAAGCATGTGCACCTATTAACCTTTATGGTGCAACTAAACTTGCATCAGACAAGCTTTTTGCTGCTGCCAATAATATTCGTGGTTCAAAAGACATTCGTTTTAGTGTTGTTCGTTACGGTAATGTCATGGGATCTCGTGGTAGTGTCATTCCTTTCTTTATGGACAGACGTAAAGATGGTGTTCTCCCAATTACACATAAAGATATGACGCGTTTCAATATTTCATTGCAAGATGGCGTCAATCTAGTTATGTTTGCATTAGACAATCACTTGGGTGGCGAAATATTTATTCCTAAAATTCCTTCTTATAAGATCTTAGATATCGCAGAAGCAGTTGCTCCAGAATGTACAACAAGAGATGTTGGTATTAGGCCTGGTGAAAAACTACATGAAGAGATGATTACAGATACAGACTCCTTAAATACCATTGACTTAGGGCCATATTATGCGATTCTTCCATCTGTTTCATATACTTATAAAGAAGATGATTATATAAAGCATCATAAAGCTATAAAAGTTCCATTTGGGTTTAAGTACAACTCAGGAACTAACACTGAATGGGAAACTGTCGAAGGTCTACGTCAGTTGATCGTCGATCATGTTGATCCTAGTTTCAAAGTTTAAATATGATCCCTTACGGAAAACAATTTCTTAGACAAGATGATATTGATGCTGTTGTCGAGACATTAAACTCTGACTACCTTACAACAGGTCCTAAAGTCAAAGCCTTTGAAGATGCTCTAGCGGAATACTGTGAAGTAAAGTACTGTTTGGCGGTTGCTAACGGTACGGCAGCGCTACATCTTGCTTCGCTTGTTTTACTCAACAAAGACGACAAAGTACTAACCACACCTAACTCTTTTTTAGCAACTTCAAACGCTATCCTTTACGCTGGTGCTAAACCTGTATTCATTGATATTGCAGAAGATGGTAACATTGACTTAGACCTATGTGAAAAAGCACTTCAAGAAGATCCTAGCATCAAAGCTATCTATCCTGTAGCATTTAGCGGTCATATGATCGATCAAGATAAACTAAAACACCTCAGAGAGACATACACTGTTACAATCTTAGAAGATTGTGCTCATGCCATTGGGGCTAAAGATGGCGATGTAAAAGCAGCATCTTGCACTAACAGTGATATCTCTATCTTATCTTTTCATCCAGTTAAACATATGACGACGGGTGAAGGTGGTGCTATTACTACCAACTCAAAAGAGATCTATGAAAAACTCTTGACTTTAAGAGGTCATGGTATGGTCAAAACGCCTGAAATGAAACCTTGGGAATACGAGATGCGTGAACTAGGTTTTAACTATCGCATTACTGACATACAGTGTGCACTCGGTATCTCCCAACTTAAAAAGCTTGATAGCTTTATAGAAAGACGTATTGAACTTGTTAAGAAGTATGATGACACTTTTAAAGAGACCCTTGTAAAACCACTCTATACTTATAATGGTAAATCATCATACCACCTCTATGTAGTACAAGTAGATTTTAGTAAACTTTCACTTACTAAAGTGGACCTTTTTAACAGGCTTAGAGAAAAAAGTATTGGTATTCAATTACACTATATTCCTATTAACAAACAACCTTACTATAGAAGTTTAGGGTATGGAGATGAGAAGACACCGGTGATGGATAAGTATTATGAAGAGTGTTTTTCGCTTCCAATGTATCCAAAAATGAGTGATGAAGAACAGTCTTATGTCATTGAATCACTTTTTGAGGTTTTAAATGCCTAAATGTATAGCAATTATTCCTGCTCGTGGCGGTAGTAAACGGATTCCAAGAAAGAACATCAAAGAGTTCTACAGGAAACCACTTATTGCTTACTCCATACAGGCTGCTTTAGAGTCAAAACTCTTTGAGAAGATCATTGTCTCAACAGATGATGAAGAGATCGCTAGTATTGCAAAAAAGTATGGAGCAGATATCCCTTTTATAAGACCCAAAGAGCTATCAGGTGACTTTACTGGTACAGGGGATGTTGTAAAACACGCTCTTGAATGGTTAAAAACAGATGGTGAAACATTTGACTATGCTTGTACGATCTATGCTACTGCACCTCTTTTACAAGCCAAGTATCTTGTTCAGGGTTATAATGCATTAAAAGAATCATCCGCTATTAATGCATTCTCGGCGACTTCTATGCCGTTTCCCATCCAAAGAACATTTAAAGTCAATGATGAGGGACGATGTGAAATGTTCACCCCCGAATACTATATGACACGTTCTCAAGAGCTTGAAGAAGCATATCAAGATGCAGGGCAGTTTTACTGGACTAAAACTGATCAAACATCTAATGAGATTATGTTTGGTAAAGATAGTATCCCTATTATTTTACCCAGACATCTAGTACAAGATATCGACACTTTAGAAGATTGGGAAAGAGCAGAGATAATGTACAAAGTCATCAAAGAGAAAGAGAAAGAGAAAATCTAATGCAGAACACTCTTTTTCGAGCAGACTCATCATCGACTATTGGAACGGGGCATATTATGCGTGACCTTGTCTTGGTAGAGCAGTTCGATGATGCTAATATTATCTTTGCAACACAAGACTTACCTGGCAATATCAATCATAAAATAGAAGAGAAAAATTATGCAATTGAGATTTTAAATTCTAATGATATTGAAGAACTCATCGATATCATTAAGCGACATTCAATCGATATGATTGTTATAGACCATTATGGTATTGATTACGATTTTGAAAAAGCTTTGAAAGAGATCACTGATGTAACTATATTTGTTCTTGATGATACTTATGAAAAACATCATTGTGATATTTTGTTAAATATAAATCTATATGCAGATAGTATTCAGTACAAAGATCTCGTACCAGATAATTGTGAACTTAGATGTGGTGCTAATTACATGCTTTTAAGAGATGAGTTTATCATTGAAAAACAAAAAGGTAGACAAAACAAAAATGATAAGAAAAATCTAAATGTATTTATAGTTATGGGTGGGGCAGATCATTCTAATTTAAATATCGAAATATTAAAAGTCTTAGAAAACTTCCCAAATATACATGCAAATGTTGTAACAACTACGGCTAATCAATATTTAAATGAGTTACAAAAGTATGTTGTAGATAAAGATAAGATCACTTTGCATATCAATACTAGCCAAATAGCTAAAATAATGAATGAATCAGACTTTGCAATTGTGACACCAAGTGTTACGGTTAATGAAATAGTTTATATGGATGTCCCATTTATTGCTATTAAAACAGCAAACAATCAAGATGAGATGTATAAGTATTTATCTCAAAAGGATTATTTAGTTCTTGAAAACTTTAATGTGGTTGATTTGAAAAGTAAAATTGAGAAACTCTTAGATAATGAAAAAATAGAGCTTGTTAATTTTATTGATTTAGATTTAGATGAAAAAAAGATGGTATTAGGGTGGAGAAATCATCAAAATATCTGTAAATGGATGTTTAATCAAGAAACAATAAGCTTGGATGATCATCTAAGCTATATTGAATCTTTAGAAGACAGAGAAGACAGATCTTATTTTTTAGTTAAAAAATCTTCTCAGGCTATTGGTGTAATTGACTTTACTAATATAGATCATAAAAATAAAAAAACTGAATTTGGTGTTTACACAAATCCAATATTAAAAGGGGTAGGAGATATCTTGATGGAATCAATCATTGATTATGCCTTTAACAGCTTAAAGGTTAAGACCTTAATCTCTGAAGTTTTTGAAAATAACATACCTGCTATTAATCTTTATAAAAGATATAATTTTAAAGATGTAGAAATTAAACAAGTTAATAATACAAACGTAATATATATGGAGCTCGAAAATGAAAATAGGTAGTTTTGATTTAAACACTGATGGTACTTTCATCATCGCAGAACTAAGTGCAAACCATGGTGGCAAGATTGAAATAGCTAAAGAGACGATAAAGGCGGCAAAAGAAATAGGTGCAGATGCAATAAAACTGCAAACTTATACAGCTGATACACTTACACTAAATTGTGATAAGGATGATTTTATTATTAAAGGAGGTACTCTTTGGGATGATAGAAAACTCTATGACCTGTATAAAGAAGCTTATCTTCCTTGGGAATGGCACCAAGAGTTATTTGATTATGCAAGAGAGATCGGTATTGATATCTTCTCTTCTCCGTTTGATAAAACGGCTGTAGATTTTTTGGAACAATTTAATCCATCTGCCTATAAAATAGCTTCATTTGAGATCACAGACTATGAACTTATAAGATATACAGCTTCAAAAGGAAGACCTATCATCATTTCAACTGGTATTGCGAGTATCGATGAGATCCAAGATGCTGTGGATATCTGTCGAAGTGAAGGTAACAATGACATAGTTTTACTCAAATGTACATCAGCTTATCCAGCTGCATTAGAAGATGCAAACCTAATGACCATTGCAAATCTTGCAGAAACATTTGGTGTTATTAGTGGTTTCTCTGACCATACACTTGGAACTACTGCGCCAGTGGTGGCAACAACATTAGGAGCAAAAGTCATTGAAAAGCATTTTATCCTAGACAAATCCATAGGTGGAGCAGACGCAGAGTTCTCTTTAGACAAACACGAGTTTGCAGAGATGATACAAGCAGTAAGAGATACTGAAAAACTACTTGGAAAAATAGATTACAGTATGACAGAGAAAAAGAAAAAAAGTCGACAGTTTTCTCGTAGTCTTTATGTAGCAGAAGATATAAAAGAAGGTGATCTAATAACTGAAAAGAATGTACGTTCTGTAAGACCAGGGTATGGGTTGCATCCAAAGTATTTGAAGGATGTTATGGGTAAAAAAGCTGTGGTTGATCTGGAGAAAGGTATCTCTTCTAAAATGGAGATGTTTAAATAAATGAATTCTTTTTTATGGAGCTATTGATTTGATTAAAAGACTTAAATCGTCGGTATTATTTAAAAATACATTTATTTATACGTTAACTGAGATAATAAATAAAGCAATTCCTTTTTTACTCTTACCAATTTTAACTATGTATTTATCCCCAAGTGATTATGGAATAGTTGCGACGTTTGGAGCATTTTCCGCTATTTTAGCTGTTTTTATTCATCTTGGGATGAATGGAGCTATTAATGTTAATTTTTTCAACTTGTCAAAAGAACAATTAAAAATCTATATTTTTAATGCTTTAATTGTAGTATCAATAGCAACATCAATTGCATTTATTTTTGTGTTGATATTTCAAGATATATTGAGTGAGCAACTTGCGATTCCAAAGATATGGTTAGTTGTAGGTGTAATCTTGGCTTTTTCACAATTTGTGACAGCTGTGAACCTCAATCTTTGGCAATTTGAACAGAAACCGAAGCCTTATGGGGTATACCAAGTTTTGGGAATGTTGACAAATGTTTCTATCGTTCTTATTTTAGTTGTTTGGCTTGGAATGAAATGGGAAGGTCAACTGATTGGTTTGGCTATTGCAAAAATTTTATTTTCAATTGGAAGTTTTGGTTTTATTTACAAACGCGGGTATCTACTTTTTAAAATCAAAAAAGATTATATTGAAGATGCTCTTAAATTTGGCGCACCATTAATCCCACATGTTTTATCTGGTTGGTTTAGAACTGGTATTGATAGAGTGTTATTGACTACACTTATAGGTACATCGGCCACAGGGTTATATGCAGTTGGATATCAGTTTGGTTTAATTGTGGGTATAATAGCTACGGCATTCAATCAAGCATATGCTCCATACTTATATAAAAAATTAACTAGTATTGATATGAATGGAAAAAGAAAACTTGTAAAATTCACTTATATGTGTTTTTTTGCTTATTTAATGTTTGCAACACTTATAAGTTTAACTATGCCTTGGCTAATAGAAAATTTTTTAAATGAGAAGTATCATTCAGCAGGTGAGTTTATTCCTTTGATTTCTTTTGGCTATGCTTTTCAGGGAATGTATCTTATGGTCGTAAACTATATTTTTTATATGAAAAAAACAGTGGTTTTATCATTAATTACTTTTACTTCAGGACTATTTCATGCTATTCTTAGTTATTTGTTGATAACTTTTCATGGTGCTATTGGTGCAGCAGAAGCAACAGTAATTTCATTTTTTATATTATTTATAACTGTATGGTTGTGGAGTACAAAGGTTTATGATATGCCATGGACTTTAAAGTCTAATAATGCATGAAAATATTAAATCAAAGGTTGAGAACATTATGAAAAAAGAAGTCCATGAAATATTTGCTTATCCATTTGATCGTGCTAAGATTGACCCTGATTTTTTGACACACTATTTACAGTCTTTTGAAAAGGCTGCAAGGAAATCTTATTGGTTTAAATATTTTCCTCATAAAATCTTATATAAACAAGCAGATTATATATTTTTAGATACTAAATACATTGATTTAATCAAAAGTTTATCATCTCCAAAAATACTAGTATTAACTGGCTTAGGACATCGAAAAAAAGTTGATAAATATGCATTCTTTTTTCCACATCATTATTTTATATATACATTACATAAAGTATTTATTACTGATCCAATGCTGAAAGAAAAGATAAGTAATGACTTAGTAGATTTTACGGTTTCTTTTTTAAAAAAAATAAACCCTAAAGCTCTAATACTTTCAAATGACTCATTGTTTTTGGAACGTTTTTTGATTTTTTGTGCAAGGAAAGCAGGCATAAAATCTATTTGCATTCAAGATGGAATTTTTCAATCAACGTCAAATCCTATACTGTTTCATGGTAAATATACAGATTTTTTTTATGTATGGAGTGAAAAACAAAAAAATATGTTTATACGGCATGGCTACGATAAATTAAAATTAGTTGTGTATGGGTATCCATTAAAGATGAAGGTTTTTGATAAAGATACATATAATTCAAATAAAGTTTGTTTACTTGGACAACCATGGGAAAAATATAGTAAAACATTAGGTATAAAAAAGAAAAAAATATTTAATGATATTGTTCTTCAATTAGCTACTGATCACATTGTGTATAAATCACATCCAGGTGAAACTGAAATAGAATATTTTCCAGATGATATCAAAATATTTCATGGTAATCTTTCTGAAGCAATTGAAAAATATGATTATTTCCTATCATTTACATCTACAGCCTTAATTGAAGTAAGTTTGGCAAAAAAAATTGCTATACAATTATATGATCAAGATTTTAATTCAGATATATTCGAAGATATTGGGTATTGTTATACCTTTGATGTTACAAAAAAAATGAAATTTAAATCTTATTTGAAAGATAAAATAGAACCATATCATTTAGATAAAAATACATTACTTATTAATAAAAATCTTGGAATGAGATTTTTAGAATTGGAAAAAGAATTAATATGATAATTAATTTAGTGAATAAAGTTACTATAATGATACCAACATATAACCAAGCATTTTTTATTAAAGAAACTATTGATAGCGCATTGGCTCAGGATTATCCTAATTTAGAAGTAATAATAGCGGATGATTGTTCGACAGATAATACCTGTGAAATTGTGAAACAATACTCATTTGATTCACGGATTAAATATATACAAAACAAAGAAAACCTTGGAAGAGTAGAAAATTATAGGAACACATTATATGAACATGCTACAGGAAAATATGTACTAAATTTAGATGGTGATGATTGGTTAACTGAAACTACTTTTATTAGTCAAGCCGTAAAGTTTTTAGAAGCGGACAAAGATATTATGTGTGTTATGGCTCGTGTTAAAATATATCAACAAGAAAATGATAATTATAAAATAGCAAAAGTCAATTCATACCATTTACCTGAAGTATTAACAGCAAAAGAATATCTTTATTTATATAGTAGGGGTAAAGCTGTATTCGCACATATGAGTACGTTATATAGACGAGAAGAGGCATTGTCTATAAAGTTTTATTTTCATGATATCGCATGGACGGATATGGAATCAATATTTAGATTGATTTGTAATAAAAAACTAGCTTTTATCAATAGTTATGTTGGTTGCTGGAGAGATCATGGGGTTAACGAAACATATAAATTCTATAAAAATGTAAAAATAGAAAAGCTCTGTTTTGCTGAAGAGAATATTGCAAATTTTTATTTACAAAATGGCTACACTAATGCAGAAGTAGATGAATGGTTAGGTGAATGGAAATATAGACGTTATCTGAATTTTCTAATATTCTCATTGAAGAGATCTGACTTCAAAAGATTGAAGGAAATATTACAATTTATTATGCATGATAAAACACTTTGTTCTATATGTACTTATATTAGATTACTGAAAGATATGCTTGTCAAATTAATAAGTATGCGAGGTAAACAAATATGAATAAAATCTTACATATAAAAGATTTAGAAGACAATTTATCTGTAAGGATGTTAACCATTCATATAGTTTTATTTTATTCCTTTGGTTTTACATTATTGTATTTTGAACAAATTCACTTATTTGGAATTAAAATAAGTATTATGTGGAAGTCATTATTAATAGGCTTTTTCCTTGTGATGAGTTTTTTAAAAGTTGGCAAAAATAAATCAATAAATTATTTTATATTATTTTATATCTTATTTTCGTTTAAAATCTTTTTTTCCGTCAGTTCATTAGACAATATGTCTATTACTTTTGAATTATTTATAAAAAGTTTATTTTTTATTGGTTTATATTTATATTTCTCATATTATTTAAATATTAAGACCTTGATATTATTTGGAAAACATTTCTCTATACTGATTATATTGTCATTTTTACCATTTATATTAGGTTTTTTGCAACCCTTATCTGAGGGGTATGGGTTATATCGTTTCGGAGCAGTTGACCAGTTTGGTCTTATCGGAATCTTTCAACGACCACATGCTGCTTCGATATCAATAGCATTTTCTATGATTATAATTTATTTTTATTCTATTTATGAAAAAAATATAAAAATAAAATATTTCTACTACCTTTTACTATTACTTGGTTTATATGAGATGATTTTTACATATGTTAGAACAGGAATTCTAATTTTTCTGATTGGTTTTTTATATCTTTATTTAACACAAAAAGATAAGCTTAAATATTTGAAGATATTTATACTTATATTTATTTTTGCTCTATTATTTATTTATCTCTATAACACAAATGAGATTTTTCAGATGCGTATGTCAGATCAAACTATTTACAATGATGCTGGAAATATTGGATCTGGAAGATTTGTCTACGCATATTATGCAATACAAAATTGGTATTCTGAAGGTTATGAGTCTATTGTAATTGGACTTGGATTAGATTATGCTAGAGAATTGATGTATCAAGATGTAGGGATGAGAATTTTTGCGCATAATGGATATATACAGATTTTACAAGCAGAGGGACTAATAGGAGTTTTTTTGTATTTATCTTTTTTGTATTTTCTAATTAAATTTATTCTTACTAAAAAACAAAATATGTTTTACACTATTAACATAGCCATGCTTTTAGCATATCTAACTATGATGTTTTTACAAGGGGGAGTTTATTTTTATATGATGGTATATATATCAACCTATTTAGCTCTAATGAATAAGACTAAAAATATTGTAAGGAGTAATACATGTCGTTAAAAAAGAAAATATTTTATTTGATATATCAATTATTTGGTAAATATTTGCCAAGATCATATATGCCTTATTCTTTTGGATCAAAACAAGTTAGATATTATTTATTGAAAAATATTATTAATCATACTGGAAAAAATGTGCTTGTTGAATCTGGTGCTCTATTTTCTCCTCTAATAGAAATAGGTGATAATTCTTCAATAGGGGAAAACTGTCGAATACGACGAGATGTTAAGATAGGTAATGATGTAATGATGGCACCAAATGTCCAAATATTATCAACTAATCATAATTTTGATTCTATAGAAATTCCAATGTGGCAGCAAGGGCATACAATAAAAGAAACGTTAATAGGTGATGATGTATGGATTGGAACTAATACAATTATTCTTCCAGGAGTTAATATTTCAAGTCATGTTGTTATTGCAGCAGGTTCTGTTGTAACGAAAGATATACCTAAGTTTGCGATAGTTGCAGGGAATCCGGCAAAAATAATAAAATATAGAGGTAAAAAAGATGAAAAATAAAATAATAAATATATTAATGATTGCCCCTGGCACTGGAAGACATGGTGGTGGTGGTATTGCAAACTATGCTGATATATTGACAAATAGATTATCCAATAGGTTCAATGTTACAAGAATTATCACTTTAAAAGAGAATAATTTAATTGATAAGTTAATGCGGTTTGTAAGTTCACTATTGCATATAATACCATTTATTGTAAGTAACAATCAAAAAATTGCACACATAAATACCGCACATCAAAATAGTTTTTGGAGAAAAGCAATATTCGTAAAATTACTCAAAATATTTAATATTCCCATTATTATTCACTTGCATTCATCGGAATTTCATTTGTTTTTTAAAAACTCTTCAAGTAAAAAACAAAATGCTATAAGAAATATATTTAAAATGGCTGATAGAGTAATTGTGCTTTCAAATAGTTGGAAAGAATGGTATGTTGAAAATATTGAAGAACGAATACCAACAGTTATATATAATGGAATGGATGATTTTTTAGGTTCTGATGATCAAGTTTCTGAACGAGAAAATAAAATTCTATTTTTAGGTAGATTGGGTCATAGAAAAGGTATATATGATTTAATAAAAGCTTTTGAAACAATTAAGCATTCACATACTGATGCAAAGTTACTTCTTGGAGGGGATGGAGAAATTGAAGAGTGTAAAGACTTAGTAGATGGTTTACGTCTTACCGAATCTGTAGAGTTTTTAGGTTGGATTGGTGATGATCAAAAGAAAAAACTCTTAAATACCTGTAAAGTGTTCACTTTACCTTCCTATAATGAGGGATTTCCACTTTCAATTTTAGAGGCAATGAGTGCAGGTCTTGCCATTGTTAGCACTAAGGTTGGTGGCATTCCTGAAGAGGTAATAAATGGTAATTCAGGATTATTGATAGAGGCTGGTGATACAAATGCACTTGCACAAAGTATCATAAGGATTTTAAGTGATGATAATTATTGTGATAGTCTTGGTGAAAATGCCCGAATACAATATTTAGATAATTTTACTTTAGATAAAATATTGAAAGATGTAGAATCGATATATTTAGAATTGGTAGAAAAGAACTAATATGATTGTTACACTAAGAAACAAATTGAGATGGCTACTTTTACGCCCATATTATACATTATTAACAAAGTTTTATAAAATGGATATTGCTAAAAGTGCAATAATATCGCTTGGTGCAAAACTAGATAAAACATACCCTAGAGGTATACATATAGGTAATGAAAGTTATATTGCTTCAGGTGCTCTAGTTTTTTCACATGACTATGCAAGAAGTTTGCATACCGATACCTACATAGGTAAAAAATCTTTTATAGGAGCAAATTCAATAATAATGCCTGGGGTAACAATTGGAGATAGTGTCATTGTAGGTGCTGGTACTGTTGTGACTAAAGATGTACCAAGTGGGTGTATTGTGGTTGGTAACCCTGCTAAGATTATCAAAAAGAACATAACTACAATACAATATGGTAAATTGAGTAATGATTGATAAAACAAGACTTAGAAATGTAGAGACTTATGCTTTTACAGATAGAAAATCTTTTTTAGATTATATAAAAGATCAACAAAAGATATTGGTTGCAGTAAACGCTGAGAAAATACTTAAAGATGAGTCAAGGCTTTATAATATCATAAATGAGAATATAGGTTATCCTGATGGAGTAGGTGCTGTGATGGCATTGAAACAAAAAGGTCTTGATGCTGTTAAAATTCCTGGTTCTGAATTTTGGTTAGATATTATTAGCAGATTTTACGAAGAGCGAAGTTTTTATCTTCTTGGATCATCGCAAGAGGTGATAGATAGTACAGTTTTGAGATTAAAAGAAGAATACCCTGGCATTAATATTGTTGGTCATCAGAATGGATTTTTAGATGATGCAGAGAAAGAGGAACTAAAAATGACTTTATTGAAACATAAGCCAAATATTATCTTTGTTGCACAAGGCACACCTAGACAAGAGTATTTAATGGATGAACTCATAAAAATCCATCCAGCACTTTATATGGGCTTGGGTGGAAGTTTCGATATCTACGCGGGAATAAAAAAAAGGGCGCCAAAGTTTTTTCTTGATTGGCATCTAGAATGGCTGTATAGATTACTAAAAGAACCTACACGTTTTGGACGGCAGCTTGTACTTGTAAAGTTTTTACTTTTACTGAAAATGAAAAAATTGTAAGACTAATGATTTTTAGTAAAAACTTTTTGGAAGTATTTCCCCAGTAGGCGAAAAGGTCGTAAAAAATAATATAGAAAAAGCAATCCCTTTGGGAAATTAATTATTTCGATATCACTTGATTTTAATGGAAATAGTGTTTTTCCAATATAACTTATTTTATCTCCAACTGTATCTCTAAGAGAAAGGTGGAAACGGAAATGTCTATAATTCTTTTGTAGTTCCGTATCTGAAAAATATTCTTTTTTATCTAGTGTAGTTAGTACATCAGATGATAACTGTGAAATCATTTTATTTTTAGTATTATTCTTTTTTATTTCATCAGGTAGTGGTGTTTGAAAAAGCACTGAAGAGAGATTTAGCCCAAGTTCAAGCATGGTTTTACCATTTGCAATATCTGAAAGCCGATATACTTCTTTCCAGTCAATTTTACTTGAGATTCTAATCAATTTATCTATATCGACTATCCACTCTATACGTTCCCATATATGCTTCGATCCATGCATACATAGATATAAAAGCAATGTTTCTGTTTTAAAGGTAGATAATTCATAGTTTTGCATAAGAACCTTACCCGGATTTTCCCACAGATCAATCTTTTTCATAGTATTCGAAAAGGCACTGCGAAATACAGTCCAGTGGATCTCAATGAGGACACTTTGATTTTTATGATAGAACTGGACATCACTGTTGACATTTAAAAAAGCATCATTGGAAAAATACTTAAGCTCAACACGTGAATCATAACGATCATGTGATAATATTTCAGATATTTGAACCATATCTTTCCTGTGTACATAGATATCTAGATCACTATACTGTCTCAGCGTAATATCCCCATACGCCATTTGAGAAAGAGCAGGGCCTTTAAATGCAAGCGCTTCAATGTTGTTGTCTTCGAAGAGTTTCATAATGCGGATGAGTTCGGCGGACATGAGCATATTCTTTTGAACGATAGCCATATAGTATGGCTTGAGTTCAGAAAGAAAATGTTGAATGTTGAATTTTGAATTTTGAATTGAAGAATCATCATGAGAGAGCTTACTAATAGTTTTATAGACCAGGGGTAATATTCCATGGCTAGAGGCCAGGGAGATGGAATGTTGAATGTTGAATGTTGAATGTTGAATATGCTGGATGATTTGGGATATGTCTTCTTTTGATGCTTCAGTTTGGCAGCAAGCGATGAGAAATTGAAGCTCATCTGATAGATCTGTTGTAGTCTCTAATTGATTATTTGGCATGAGGTATTATAGCGTTATAGGTATTAGTGTTACGTGTAAGGGATTAAGAAAAGTGAGACGTAAAATGAATGCTTCTAAGGCAAAAATAGACAAAGTAGTTAATTTTGTGTATAATTACACAA
>WTBY01000070.1 GCA_013138865.1 Helicobacteraceae bacterium
TAACAGTATTAGAAATTGGTATGAGATATTTCCTCAACTTAGTATATTTTTTAGTGAAATTATGTCAAAATATACTAGGTAGTTTAGATATATAAGGTGGGTTTACACAGTTTATTTTACGCTCTCCTCATATTTCATCTTTTTTAGGTCGACCAGCTTTTTTGTTTTTATAATCAACACCTATTAACAATTTTATTTTATTATAAAAATCTTATGGAAAATATTTATATATGTCTCTTCTATGTTTTACAGTCTCTATAATTATAGTATCGTTCTCTTTTTTGATACCGACTCTATAATCACCAAATCTAATTTTAAAGTAGTTCTTATAACCTGTCATTTTTTCAACTTTTCCAATTTCACTTAAATTATTATAATTTGGTAATTTGTCAAATACAAACTCTTCTATTGTATCAGCATACTCTATTGATAGTTTAGAAAGTTCTTTTAAGAACTTTTTCTTAATTTCAACTTGCATGAAATATTATGAAGCTTTATCTTGTTTTAATGATTTGTAATACTCTCTTGCATCTTTTAAAGATAATGTTTCATTATCTTTATCTTCTTCCATTAGTTTGTATAATGCAAAGTTTTCAAGAGTTTCAGTAATTTGTTCATAAGTTTCAATATCCAATTGCACGGCAATTTTCTGATTTTCATTATCTACTATGTAGTTTGGATTGATACACATAATTTACTCCAATAATTTGTTTCTCTTTCAGTGTATCAAAACTTAAGTGAAATTCACTTAAGTTTATAATATTAATTTTAGCTATATCTTAATCCTCTTTTATAGTTATTCACACTCTATGAGTAAGAATTTTTAATTAAGTCAGAGATAATAGTCTATTATTTCAACGCTGTCTTTATCATCATTCTTCTTAGGTAGGCTATTTTGCTCTGAAGTGGTAGGTCTTTTGGACATACATCTTCACAGCCTAACAGTGTCATACAACCAAATACACCGTCTTCATCGCCTATTAGCTCATAGTACTCTTCATCACTTCGTTTATCTCTTGGATCTAGGTGGTACCTTGCTATTTTGTTAAGTCCTACTGCACCAGTAAAGTTAGGTCTCATCTGTATACTTCCACACCCAGCAACACAACAACCACACTCAACACAACGATCAAGTTCATAAATTTCATCAGCTAAAGCTGGTTCCATTCTCTCTTCTAGCTTATCTACTTCAAGTTCTTTCTCTGTGTCATGGATCCAAGTTTCAAGACGTTCATTAAGTCCTCTCATCCACTTACCATTGTATATAGATAGATCACCTATAAGCTCAAAAAGTGGTAATGGTGCAAGTGAAATATTTTCATCAAGTTTTGCAGTTAAAGTTCTACAAGCTAACGTTGGTTTTCCATTTACAAGCATAGAACAACTTCCACAGATCCCAGCACGACACACAAAGTCAAACTTTAAAGCGTTATCATGGTGCTCTCTGATCTCATTTAGAACTATATAAAGAGTCATACCATGAGCTTCTTCGATCTCAAAAGTTTCCATATGTGGAAAATCATTCTCATCGTGTGGATCAAATCTTAGAATATTTATTTTTAGAATTCTTGGCTTTTTTTCGCTATTCATAAACTCTCTCCTAGTCTCTCATTTTTACCTTGATATTTTTTAGGTAGTTTGTCTATAAATGGCATAAGTGCATTTTGAATTTCAAACCTATCTTTTCCACTATTTGTTAAATTCTCTTGAATGCTCTTAACAACACTCTCTCGCACTTCAGTACTCTTGTTATGAAGTGTAAGATCTTTTCCGTAACCACGAAAACCTGGTGGAAGTTCCATAGTTGAAATGTTAATCTCTTCATAGCTTACAGTTGGCAGAGTATCATCTTCACTCTGCCACTTTGTGATCGTTCTGTTTAAGAATTTTTCATCATTACGCTCTGGGTAATCCTCACGTGAGTGGGCACCCCTACTCTCTCGTCTAAGGAGTGCTCCTAGAGCAACACTAAGTGCTACTTTTAACATTTTTTGAGTTCTATAAGCATTTACTAAAGCTGGATTAGCTGCTCTACTTTTAGATCTAAAAACTTCTATATTTTTAGATCTTTTAAGTAACTCTTCTAGCTCATCAACAGCCTCTTGTAAGTCTTTTTCATTTCTAAAAATACCAACTTTGTCCATCATAATCTCTTCCATACGACGACGAAGAACGTAAGTATCTTCTCCATTCTCATTATTTAAAAGTGCTTCAAGTTTCTCTTTTTCTATCTTTAATGATTCTTCAATTTTTGAAGAGTGTATATGCATAGAGCTCTCATGTGAGTCACAAAAATCAGAGATATATTCAGCTAGTAACATTCCTGAGACTACAGTTTCACTAACTGAGTTACCTCCAAGTCTATTAAACCCATGTAGATCCCAACAAGCAGCTTCACCACAAGAGTAGAGACCTTTAAGAGTTTGGGACTCTCCTTTATAGTCAGTTCTAATACCACCCATAGAGTAGTGCTGAGTTGGTCTAACAGGTATCCAGTCAACCGCAGGATCAATACCTAAAAAGTTCTCACAAATCTCTTTTACTTCACGTAAATTTTTCTCTATATGTTCACGTCCAAGTATAGTTATATCAAGCCATAAGTGATCACCATAGCGAGACTTAACACCTTTACCTTTTCTCATGTGTTCAGTCATTCTACGACTTACAACGTCACGTGATGCTAACTCTTTTTTCTCAGGCTCATAATCTGGCATAAACCTGTAACCATCTTTATCAAGAAGTAGTCCACCATCTCCACGACAACCCTCTGTTGTTAAAATACCAACGGGTACGATCGCTGTTGGATGGAACTGTATAGCTTCCATGTTTCCTAACGTTGCAATACCTGTCTCAAGTGCTAAGGCTTGTCCTATTCCTTGACATATAATTGCATTAGTAGAGACACTATAAATACGTCCATAACCACCAGTTGCAACAGTAGTAGCTTTGGATACATAAGCTACTAACTCTCCACTCATAAGGTTTCTAGCGATTGCACCATAACAGCGACCATCATCAGTTATAAGTGAAATAGCTTCTTGACGTTCATGGATCTCCACTTTGTCTTCATGTGCCTTGTTATCCATAGCGTAGAGCATACTATGACCTGTTCCATCTGATGTATAACAAGTTCTCCACTTTTTAGTTCCACCAAAGTCACGTGCTGTTATAAGTCCATGAGCTTCATCATTCTCATTAATAGTAACTTTTTTGGCATTTATAATAGCTGAGCGATCACCTTTTTGAACTCTACTCCAAGGAACACCCCAGTGAGCTAACTCACGTATAGCTTTTGGTGCACAATGAGTAAACATTCGAGCAACCTCTTGATCAGCTCCCCAGTCACTACCTTTGATCGTATCACTAAAGTGTACGTCTTCATTGTCACCTTCACCCATTTTTGAGTTTGCTAAACTTGCTTGCATACCACCTTGTGCTGCTGAAGAGTGCGATCGCTTTGGAGGAACAAGAGTTAAAACTACTGTATCATGCCCTCTCTCTTTTACTCCCGTTGCAACTCTAAGACCAGCAAGACCACCACCAATAATGAGAACATCTGTATATATTATTTTCATTTAGTGATCCTTCATAATTATTGTTTTAGACTTATATTTAACGCCATCACTAAAGTCATGTTCTAAACCTATAGAGACATATCTAGCTAAAGATAGAGTTCCTAAAAGAAGATATATAACTATCATTACTTTCATAAAAAGCTTAAACCTAGCACGAGACACTTTTGTACTTTTTCCCTCAAAAAAGCCCCATTTTAAAGCTAGTCTATACAGACCTATGAAAGCGTGAGAGATAACTGAGAAAAGTAAAATTAGATAAAGTGGAGCCATAAATTCTTCTACTATTCTATGAGATGAAGCATATGGACCAATATTTTCAGGTTGTGTCATCATAAGAATAAGGTGTGCAGAACCTAAAAAGAACATTATAAAACCACTTACTACTTGTACTAACCATAAAGAGCTATCTTCATGTTTGAACTGAGCGACATGCTCTGTTATAACCTTATACTCTCTATATTTTGACGGAAATTTTCTCATAGCAATACCAGCATGAACTATGAAAATAACTAAAATAGAACCTGCTAAAAATGAGATAATACCAGGGTATGTCTCTCCAAAAAAGTAGTAACCCTCAAACATAATACTTACACGGTACATCATCTCATTTGAAATAAGGATCGAAGACTCAAAAAGAATATGTCCCATAATAAAAATGGCTAAAATCAGCCCTGTACTACTCTGTAAAAAGTCTAATCTAGCAGGGGTTTTATCAATCTGTTTCTTCACTGTTTCTCCACTTATGAATATCTAATTAGTATATCTAAAAATAGTTACAATAACTATAACTGCTCTTCAAAGTCTAGCTGTAAACCTTGTGAAGTCATTACGAACCCATTCACTTTTATTTTACCCTCATGTATAGCTTTGTGGTGCTCTTTACATAGTGGAATTAGGTTTTGTTTATGATCTTGGTGAAAGTGTCCTATATAGCCATTACTATTAGCGCTAGCTTGGTGTGAAATATGGTGAACATCATTTGCAATTGCACCACAGATCGTACATTTTGTAACATATAGGTCTTTATTGTATTTGCTTGTTTTTTTCTTTACTAATAGCTCTAACTCATCAAAATCATTAGCTAATTTTTTTCGTATATTAGAGGCATTAGTTAAAAACTCACTATCCATATGAAGGGACTTTGCAAACTCTAAACCATAAACACTACTTCCACTTCCCGCTTGAAGCACTCTATTAAAAAGTAGTTGATCTTTTGACTCATCATACTCAACAGATAGGTGAAGATCAACTACATTTGAGAGCTTTTTAATCTCCGCCATAGTTGCTAGTTGATGAAGATGCGTTGCAAAAACAAAGAGTGATCTCAGTTTTGCTAGTTTCATGATCGCACTTGCCACAATCGAAACACCTGAAAGTGTCTCTGTTCCATGGGAGATCTCATCTCCTAAAATAAGGCTTTTAGAGTTTGAACGATTAAAAATATTTTTAAGCTCTAACATCTCAACAGCAAATGTTGAAAGACCTTTTGAAAGATTATCTTTTGAGACAATTCTTGTAAAAATAGACTTAAATAGTGAAAACTTCATAGAAGTTGCAGGAACATAAAAACCACTCTGAGCTAAAAGTGTAGCAACTCCTATACTCTTCATTAAAGATGACTTACCACTTGAATTTATTCCATATAACAGTACACCATGAATATCATGTCCATCGTGAACTTCTAGGTCTAGCATAACAGTTTTAGGGTACGGTAGATCCATTAAGTCTCTGTTACCCATAACTATGTCATTTGGTACGTAGATACCTCTTGCCTCTTGTATCTCTATAAGTGGGTGGCGAAGTTGCATTATCTGTAAAAAGTTCTCATCTTCTTTACTCTCTTTTACGATCTGAGGTCGTGCGTAGTTGTACATAGTTGCAACTTTTGAAGAGCTGATCGCAACATCAAGATCAGAGACATAACTTATTATACGATCAAAAAGAAGAGTGTAGCGACGCTCATAAGAGGCTTGAAGATGAATAAACTTCTCTTTTGCAAGAAGTACTATTTTAGATCTATTACGCATAATTTTGTCACTAAGTTCATCTGTTAGTTCTGAGGTTATTTTTACGCTATTTGTAAGTTTTTTCATATTAAAACTCTCAAAACTTACATCTTCACCTTTATAAATAAAAGTTAAATTTTTAAACTCTGAGCTTATTTGTGAAAATTTATTTTTACTTATAGATATATAATAACCCTCTTTCTCAGTAAGTCCGATCGTAGCAAACTTTTGAGAAGAATTTAAAAGAGTATTGACTTGCAATATTATATTTTCATAAACACTTAGCATCATATCATTCTCATCGATTAGAGTGTCAATTACAACGTCTGTTCCACGTTTTAAAAAGTTCTCATCGACTGTATTATTTGTAAAACGACGTGAAGTATCAAGCTCAAAACTATTTTCTATATCTCGTACAAACTCATCAATTTCACTCTCACTAAATGGACATTTTTGAATTTTTTTAGCTCTAACATATACCATTAGCTCTTTTACACTTAAAAGCGATTCATAAACATAGTTAATTTCAAAAGGGTGTAGTTTACTAAGATTTACTCGACGAGAGAGACGTTCAAGGTCATAAATACTTCTCAGACTCTCACTTAAAATATTTACATGTTGGTTTACTTTCTCTATTAAGTCAAAACGTCTCTCTAATTCCTCTTCATGCATAATTGGATTTACTATACGCTCTTTTAAAAGTCGTCTTCCAATTGAAGTAGATGTTTTATCAATAAGTTTTAAAATAGTCTTCTCATCACGATCTTTTGAGATAATATTTAACTGTTCTAACGCATTGTTTCCAAGGTACATAAACTTAGTATTGTCTATACTTCTAGGACGAGATAGTTTTTGAATAATATGGAAATCATGTTCAATGATAAAATGAACTAGAGTTGAGAGTGACTCTGAGATCATAGGTGATCGCTCAAGGTCAAGGTGCTCGATCGGTGAGAGAAGTGACTTTATAGTGTAGACACTTTTTAAAAGTTCATTTTGGTACTCTATACGTGGACGTGTATTATTTACACTGTAGTGGTAGTGATCGCTTATTTCTAAGTAATGCATAACCTCTCGTTGAGAAATTACACCATCTAAAAAAGTTAAAACTATTTCACTTGTTTTATAAATATTAAGTAAGTTAAATACTTCGTCTAAAGCATATAGTGGATCTTCGCTCACACCGTGTGACTCATATAGCCAAGTTTTTCCTGTTGTAACGTCGATCGCAGAGTAACCTACAGAGTAAATTCCATTATGTTGATCAACTAAAAGTGAGACTATATAGTTATCTTCACTATCAATTACATGATCAAAGTTAGTCCCAGGTGAGACTATTTGTGCAACATAACGGCTTATTTTTGGAGGAGTTCCTCGTTGTTTAACAACTATAACTGTATATTTTTGCTCTTGTATAAGACGACTTAAATAACGCTCAAAACTTACAGCAGGAACTCCTGCTAAGAATGGGTTACTTGGAGAGTTTTCTATTTTATTTTTATTTTTCTTAGTGAGTTGAATGTTTAAAAGTTCTGCCATCTCTTTGGCTTTACCAACTTGAAGCGTCTCATTATTAACTTCATAAACTTCGAAAAAAGTTCCGATCTCCATAAAGACGACCGTATCTTTTCCATATTTTGACTCGAAGTGTGTTTGAAGATCGAAATAGATCTCTGTTAAAAGTTTAGACTTATCACCTAAAATATTTTCTATAACTTCACTACGCACTGTCTACTCTGAAGCTAAAAGTATATTTTTACCACTATGTGAAGCATTATAAAGCGCCATATCAGCAGCTGAAAGAATATCTTCAATAGCATCTGCTTTTTGCATTGTATAACCAATACATACACTGAACTCTCTACATTTTGATCTAATAGACTCTAAACACTCCATTACATTTGCACTAGAGCTCTCTTTAAATAGTATAGCAAACTCACCATCACTAAAACGAGCACATACATCATATTCACTAACACTACTACTTATTATTCGAGATAAGTTTAGAATATATCTATTAGAATCCTCACCAGAGCAATTTGCAATATCATCAATTTCAAGTTGAGCGATCGCTAAAAAGTCTACTTCATTATCTATAGTTGCATAGTAATCTTTACACTCTTGTGTAAAATAGCGTCTATTATAGAGTCCTGTTCTTGGATCTCTAGCTGAAATATTTGATAGTTTATTTATATTTTCTAAAGCTTCTATGGTGTTATTTACACGACAAGTAAGCTCCTCTTTTGAGAATGGTTTATGAACAAAATCATTTGCACCACTTTTTAGAAATTGTGCGACTATATCGTCATCTTCACTACCAGAAATTGCAATAATTGCTAACTCATCTTTTGTGTTCTCTTCTCTGATCGCTTTTGTAAGTTCAAGTCCATTCATTACTGGCATATGGTAGTCAGTTAAAACTATTTTAATATCAGGGTTCTCTTTAAGCATACCAAGTGCTTCTTCACCATGTGCAGTTGAGATCACATTAAAGAACATATTTTTAAGCATTAAAGATATTTGTAAACGAATAACATGTGAGTCATCTACAACTAAAATTTTATGTTTTCTATTATTTATAAGGCGTTTAATTTCGCCTATAAGATAGTTAATATCTGCAATACCACCTTTAGAAACATAATCGATCACATCTTTCGCCATAATCTTTTTACGCACATCTTTTTCAATATTTCCACTAAGAACAATAGAAGGTATTTTTTCTGAAATAAAATCAACAACTTCACCGTTAGGTGCATCTGGTAAGTTAAGATCTAAAATAGCTAAAAAATATTTTCTCCCACTAGAAAATATTTTAGCCTCTTTCATAGAGTGCGCAACATCTACAGTTACGTCAAGTTCTTGCTCAAGTAGTTTAGCGATCATTTTAGAGAGAGACTTATTATCTTCTACAAGTAAAATATTTTCCATGTTTTAGCCTTAATTTATTTTTTTTAGTTATTTTTTTTACGAGATGCTTTTACTTTTTTGGCTTTTTTCTTAGCTTTAGCTTTTGCACTATCAGTTAAAACTTTTCTCTTCTCATTAGGTAAAGGTTCATGAAAAGCACCTTGACCACCTGGAGCACCATTCTTTACTTGTGACGCCATATATAACATTTTTCCGTTACCTTTTGTATTTACACTTGATGTATTTTCGCTTGCCACTATATTTCCTTTAGTTTATTAATATCGTAGGGTATTGAATTTTATCTATTAATCCACTTAATTAGTACACTTTTAAACTGATCTAAATTAATTGGTTTAGATATATAGTCATCCATACCACTGATAAAACACTTTTGCTTGTCACCTTCCATAGCATTTGCTGTCATTGCAATTACAGGAATATCTTTATATCGATCACCAGCATCACCCTTTCGTATACATTGAGTTGCTTCGTATCCATCCATATTTGGCATTTGACAGTCCATAAGTACGATCGCATACTCATTCTTTGAATTTTTAAGAGCATCTAGTGCTTCAAATCCGTCAGCTGCCATATCAACATCTTCTAAACCAAAATTCTCTAAAATACCATCAGCTACTAACTTATTAGTCATGTTATCGTCTACAAGAAGTATTTTAGAGTGTTCATTCCATACTATAATATCTTCTTTAGATTCTTGTTCTTTCTCTATACTAGAGTTGTCACTTAAAATTTTAAGAGTTGAGAAGAGATCTTTTGTTGTAATTGGTTTAGGAAAAAAGTGATCAAAACCAATACTGTTATAGTGAGTTATATTTATAGCAGAGTCAAGTTTTCCCATAATCACAAACTTAATATTTTCAAATTTCGACTTTAACTCTTTAACTAATTCTTCATATGTAGGCTCTGTCATATTTAAATCTATTAAGACTAGGTCTATATCACTATTACACTTTTGAAGTGCAATCTCTGAAGATATGGCACTAGTAACGTTCATACCCCATAACTCAAACTGTGCTTTTAAAATACCAGTAGTAATTGTTGAGCTATCTACTATCAGTACCTGTTTATCTTCTACTGAGATCGAAGGCGTTACATTTACTGAGCTTTTAGCTACTTTAACCGCTATATTAAAACTAAATATTGAACCCTCACCTACTTTACTTGTAACACTAACTTCACCACCCATCATTTCACTTAACGTTTTAGTGATCGATAGACCTAAGCCTGTTCCGCCATATTTTCTAGTAGTGGAGCCATCAACCTGAGAAAAACTTTCAAATAAAAGTCCAATTTTATTAGCTGGTATTCCTATACCGCTATCATGTACATCTACAAAAAGTTTAGCGCTATCACTTTTAAACTCATCAAGTCTAACATGAATTAAAATATGTCCTTCTGATGTGAACTTTATAGCATTAGAGACTAAGTTAGTCATCATCTGTCTAACTCTTGTTATATCAGAGATTATAAGGCTCTGTTTAACATCAACAACATCTAAAATAAGCTCAACACCTTTTTCTTGTGCTTTTAGAGCATTTGCTTCTGCAAAGTTTCCTAACTCGTCTCTTAAGTTAAACTCCACGTCTTCTAACTCTAACTTACCTGCTTCTATTTTTGAGAAGTCTAAAATATCATTTATAATACTTAAAAGTGCCTCTGCACTACCCTGTGCTAACTCTGTATAGTGAAGTTGAGTAGAGTCAAGTTTTGTAGCTTTTAAAAGGTTAACCATGCCTACAACCCCATTCATAGGTGTTCTAATTTCATGACTCATACTTGCTAAGAACTCTGCTTTTGATTTTTCGTTTTGCTCTGCTAACTCTTTTGCTATCAGAAGCTCTTTTTCATTTTCATGAATATTAGAGATCATTTTATTGAAGTTTTCACTTAATAAAATAATTTCTTTAGTCCGACTATCTATTTTAATACTTTCTCGTCTTCCATCAGCAAGACCAATACTTGCATATGTAAGATCAACTAATGGTTTCGTTACTCGTCTTGCAATAACAAAAGAGACTGTTATTACTACCAAAAATAGTAAAAATACAAAAAAGATAGCATTAATTTTCAACTCGTCTACTTGAGAATAAACAATACTTGTTTTAGCTTCACTTACAAGAGTCCATTTTACACCTAAAATATTTATCTCTTTTTTTAATGCAATTACATCGTAACCTAATGGATCTTCATAGTGAAAAACTTTAACATTATTTATAGTTTCAAGACTACTATTTTTAAATAAGCCTAAGTCAATACTATCAACTAGAACTTTGTTACTATTTTTAAGACCAGCTTTTAAAATACTATCTTCTCCAACTAGATAGTTTATAAAGCCACCTTCAATAGCATCTTTTTTATCAAATTGATCAAAGATCTTGTTAAGCTTGAGCTGTACTGCAAAAACTCCAATTAATTCACCATTTAATAGTATAGGAGCAGTCATAAAACCAGCAGGAAGATTCTTTGATGGTTCATATAGTTCTAGATCAGAAAAATGTACCTTTTCATCGAAAAGTGTTTTCTTAAAACTTTTAGATAGGTTAGTTTTGGAGTAATTTCCATTTATTAAGTTGGTTCCTAAATCTTTCTCTTTTGCAAGAGTATATAAAATATCTCCATTTTTAGATATTAAAAATAGATCGTATACATAGTCATACTCGTTAGTTAAATTTATAAGGTCTTCTGTATATTTTTCTGTTATTTCAACATAAAAGTCACTATTTATATACTCATTTAAAAAAGAATTCTCTTTTTGCATTTTAGTTTCTAAGGTAGTTAAAAATTCTACTGTTGTTCTATTTTTTGTCCAACTTGATATATCAGTTTTTCTATAATGAAACCAGTTTTTTATAAAGTCTGCAGTATTCACTGATGTAGTAGTAAGCTCATGAATAGCAGAAGTTTTTAACTCCTCTTTAGACATACTATAGCCTACATATGAGCTAATACTTAATGGCACTATAGATAGTAAAACAAACCAAATAAGGAGTGTTGACTTTAGTGTATGTAATGAAAAATATTTAGGCATACCGCTCTCTTCCTTCTATCTATTTACCAATAGATAAATTATACTAAAAAAAGAACTTATTAATGGTTAAAGTATATTTATATTATTTTTTCTTGTCCTAAACGATATAAAGCAAAATCGTATTTAATAGGATCCGCTATGTCAAATTCACGTAATTTTTCAGTAATTAGCATAGCTGAGTACATATCATACGATTTGCGATCAAGTAGTCCTAACTTTTGCGAAACTTTAAAGGTATGTGTATCAAGTGGCAAAATAAGATCTTTTTTATCAACTTTACTCCATAGACCAAAGTCTATCTCATCTTTACGAACCATCCAACGTAAATACATCATCCATCTCTTAAGTGCAGAGCTACCTTTGTACTTTTTAACCTCACTACCAACAAGGAAGTTAAAACCATGTGTACTTAAGCTTGAATAGGTGTTAATTGTGTTTATAACTTTATTAACTCCCTCAATCACGTTATTCTCTTTTTTATACTCACTGTAAAAAAGTTCTTCGATCGAGTGTTCTTGTTTAAACTTTTTTAAAACTAAAAACAACTCTATAACATCAGAAGGTGTTTGAAAACGGTAATAATGAGAGGCTAACTCTTTTTTTATAACTTCATCAGAAGCATCCAAAAGTGAAAAATCAAGTGATCGTAAAAACTTTACAATCTGTTTGGCATTACCATAAGCAAAAAGAGCACAAATAAGTGAAATATATTCATCTTTATACTCACGAGCCACCATTATAGGATCGAGTCTATCTTCACTTAACTCTTCTGAGCTATTTCTTTTTGAAACTTCTTGATCTAATCTCTTTTTTAGTCCTATCATACATCTAGCTTATAGAGTTTTTTACGTTCAGAACTTCCTGCTATATTTAACTGTTTTCTATACTTTGCAATTGTACGTCTTACCATTTTAACTTTGAACTTCTCTTCTATAGAACCTAAAAGTTTCATATCACTTAGAGGTTTGTCACGAGGTTCAGCTTTTATAAGTCCCACAAGAAACTCTTTAATAGCAGCGTTAGATGTGTCTTCATCGATCGCAGTTGTAAAGAACTCTTTCATAGCAAAAACACCGCGATCACAAGCTATGTATTTATTTGCGATTGCACGTGAGATCGTTGAGGGATTATGTCCAAACTCATCTGCTAAGGTCTTAAGTGTTAATGGTTTAATCTGACCACCTATAAAGAAATCGTACTGATACTCTACGATCATAAGCCCAACTTTATTAAGTGTTGCTTTTCTCATGTCAAGTGCATCAACCAAGTTTTTAGCCTCTTTGATCTTCTCAGAGACGTAAGAGTGTTCAATCGCATACTCCGTATCTATAGTTATTGTTGGGTAGTGAGAATCATTAAGCTCGACCGTGATCTCATTTTCACTGTTAAAAAAAATCATAAGATCTGGTATAACCTCTTGAGACTTCTCTAAGTACTCTATAGAAGGAGGGTTTCTAAAAGTAGAGATAGTTCTCATAGCTTCAGTAAAGTGTTGCTCTTTAGCAAAAGTGTGAAGAGTATTAAGTGCTTCGATCATCTCTAAAGCTAAAACATAAGCTTCATCACCTATAGCAGAGCTATCTAGTTGATAAACAAATGACTCTCTTAAATCTTTTGATCCAATTCCGATCGGTTCAACATGAGCAAAACGAGAACGGATCTTCTCAAAATACTCTTCGTCTATATTGTTATTATCACAAAACGCTAGAGTATTTCCCTCATAGTAACCATTTTCATCAAGGTTTTCAACTACAAATAGTGCGATCGCAGAAGATATTGGAGTAGGAAAAAGTGGCGCTCCTATCTGCTCATCTAAAACATCAAAAAGGCTTTTATTTTGAATTGTTAAAGCTTCGATCTGCTCTGTTCTTGAGTTAGAAATATTTTGATAAAGTGCTTTTTTAGGTATTTTTTTCTCGAAGTTCTCTTCAAAACCAGACTTAACTTCGATCAAAGGATTACCTTCAATAAAAGGAGCCATAGCTTCGCCTAAGTCACCTAACGATGACTGTAGAACTGGAAGCCAGTTTCTAAGAGTATTTGAGAGCTTATTTTTTAGCTCTGCGCCTTGTCTTACCTTTAAAGCCACCTACAACTCTCCTAAAACTTAAAATTTTCACCCAGATAATGGGTACGAACATCTGAATTTTTTGCTATCTCATCTGCTGTTCCAGAAGCTAAAAGAGAACCACTTTTAATAACATAAGCTCTATCACAGACAGCTAGTGTTTCACGAACATTATGATCAGTTATTAAAACACCTATTCCATGTTCTGAAAGCTGTTTAATAACTTTTTGAATATCTAAAACTGCGATCGGATCAACTCCCGCGAAAGGTTCATCAAGAAGTAAAAACTTTGGCTGATTTATAAGAGCACGTGCAATCTCAGCGCGACGACGCTCTCCACCACTTAAGCTTATTCCTTTACGAAAACGAATAGGCTCGATATTAAACATATCAAGTAACTCTTCAATACGTTCATACTGAAGTTTTTTATCTTTAATATTTGCTTGTGCTGCAATCATTAAGTTCTCTTCCACACTTAGGTCTTTAAATATAGAAGCCTCTTGTGGTAGGTAACCAATTCCTAGTCTTGCACGTTCATGAAGAGCAAGTTTAGAGATATTTTCACCATCTATAAACACTTCTCCATCAGTTGCATCAACAAGTCCACAAATCATGTAAAATGATGTTGTTTTTCCAGCTCCATTTGGTCCTAAAAGTCCTACTACTTCGCCACTACTTACAGTTAGTGACATATCTTTTACTATCTCTAGTGTCTTAATTCTTTTAACTAAGTTTTTTGCTTCTAGTTTATGCATTAGTTATTTTATACTCCCGCTTGGTGTCTTGTTTTGTTATATCTACTATGATTGTTGGTATTTGTACTTTTTTTAATATCTCTATTAACTTCTCATCGCCCCACTCTACTAAGTGGTAACCATCACGATCTAACTCTTCTAACATACCAAGCTCTAAAAAATGTTCAACACCTTTGTTGTAAATGTCATAATGAAAAAGTTTCTCTCCATAGCACTGTTGCAGTGAAAATGTTGGCGAAGTAACTTCATCATCAAGATTCAGATAAGTTGCAAAAGCACGAGTAAGTGTAGTTTTTCCAGAAGCTAGATCACCTCTTAAAATAACCACACCTCCATTTTTAACTCTTCTAGCAATCTCTTCGCAAACAACACTTAGTTCACTCTCCATTAAGATAAAGATGCGCTAACCTTTATTATCTGAGCTAATTTTGCTTTTGCTTTTGAACTTAAAATAGCCTCACGTGCGATCTCTAAACCATCTTGAATATCTCTAGCCATTCCATCAACAACTAAAGCAGTAGCTGCATTTATAAGAACAACGTCTCTTTGTGCATCTTCACCCTTTGCTTCTAGTACATTTGTTAAAATTTTAGCATTAACTAAAGCGTCTCCACCTAAGATAGCTTCAAAAGGAGCGCGTTTTATACCAAAGTTAAGTGGCTCTATTTCAGAATGAGTAATAACTCCATCTTTAATAGATGAGCTGTACGTTATGTCATTTATGCTAATTTCATCCATTCCATCTCTACTACTAACTACGATCGAGTCTTTAACGCCATTTAAAACTAAAGCCTCTGCAATTTTAGGCACAAATACTTTATCAAAAACACCAAGTAAAAACTTTTCAACTCCAGCAGGATTAGTTAAAGGTCCTAAAACATTAAAAACAGTTTTTTCATCTATACTTTTTCTAATAGGCATTATAAATTTCATGGCAGGATGGTGGTTTTGTGCAAACATAAAAGTAAAACCTGTCTCTTCTAATAGTTTTGCACTACTCTCAAGTGAGAGGTCAAGTCTAACACCAATTTTCTCTAAAACATCAGCACTTCCCGACTTTGAAGTGATCGATCTATTGCCATGTTTTGCAACATAACAGCCACACGAAGCCAGTAAAATAGAAGTAGTTGAACTTATGTTAAAACTTCCGCTTTTGTCTCCACCAGTTCCTACAACATCTATAAGTTTAGGTTTTAGTTCCTTCGCAACATTAAGAGCAATTGAATGCGATCGCATAACAGAAGCCGCTGCTGCGATAGACTCTACTGAAGTTGAGCTATCAAGTTTTAACGAGAGTAAAAACTCTCTCATCTGCTGATCACTCAGCTCATGATTAAAAAGTCTCTCAAACTCTATTTTTGCTTCACTATAGTTCATTAGTTTAGCTCCTTAATATACTCTGCTTGTTGAGACTTTGGTGTTGACTTAGTTGTTGGAAGGGCTAAAATTTCATAAAGCTTTTGGCTCTGTAAATAGGCTATTTTAATAACATCGCCCACCTCTACGTGCTTAGAAGCTTTTGCTTGTTTATCATTTATAAAAATAACACCATTAACTAACATATCTTGCGCAATTGATCTACGCTTCGTAATATTTACTGAATTTAAAAATTTATCTATTCTCATGAAAGTATTTTAGTATAAAAAACTAAAAGTAATGTAAGAGCTTTAGTAAATGGAACATTTTATGCTTATCATATTTATTAAAAAGTACATATAGTAACAACTTTAACTTCTCAAATTCCTCAAAATTTCATCTGCCACTCTAAAAGAGTTAGCGTAAATAGTCCATGTAAATGGAACACTTCCTCCTGTTGGCATAAAAGAAGCATCTACAACATATAAGTTCTGCATATCATGTACTTTGCAGTTTCGATCAAGCACACTATTTTTTGCCTCATTACCAAACCTACAACCACCTGCGATCAAGTTTGCTGGTGGTGAAGAGCTGATAGAACGACTAATATCTACTGCGCCCATCTCTTTTAAAACATTTTCTGATTTTTGCGCTAAAAAGTTTCCAACGCGTAGATCATGTTCATGTGCGTTAAGATTTATACGCCCTACATTAACACCCCACTTATCTTTATTAGACTGATCTACATCAACATAACACTTATCAGTTGGTAACCAGTCATTAAAAACTTCATAAGTTAAAATTTTACTCTTTGTAAATGAGTCATGTATTCGCTTTTGAAGAGCTACTCCCCAACTAATGTTTCCTCGATCGTCATACAAACTTCTCATAGATTTTGCGATCGGGTTTGCATGTTCAAACAAGAAGTCGATCACACCACCTTTGTATAGAGTGCCATTATCTTTATACTCATGCCACTGCGTAAGTGATCGGTTAAAGAAAGCTCCTCTTTGCATAAGAGCTATTTGTTCACTTTTACTTAAGTTGTCTAACTCAAAACGACCTTCGCCTGATCCACCTGCTGAAAATATTAAATTTCGTCCAACTTGATTGTTTTCATTGCCTAAGCCATTTGGTGCATACTTTCCTTTAGAGTTTAAAAGAAGTCGTACACTCTCATGTGCTTGTGCACTAACAACAAAGATCTTAGCTTTTATAGTTTGTGACTTATTAGCTTTGTCATAATAGTGTGCCAAAGTTACTTTTCCACTGCTATTAGAGTCTAACTTATATACAAATGAGTTTGCTAAAATAGTTAATTTGTTTGTTTTTAAAGCTACATTTAAAAGTGATGCGCGTGAGCTACCTTTAGCTCCACTAGAACAACCATAGCTTCCACAAAAGTTGGAGTAATAACAGCTACTCCTTCCCTCACGGGCACTCGAAAGAATAGCTCTAGGTGTTATAACAGATGTATAATTCAACTTTTTACAAGCACGATCAAACCAAGCAGTAGAACCATTCTCAGCTAGTGCGTTTAACTCCATACCTTCACCAGAAACACCAACAACATCAACAACTTTTTTATAGTACGGTTCTAACTCTTTTAAAGATATTGGCCAGTCAACTATATTTGCACCCTCAATAGAGCCATATTTACTTTTTAGCTTAAAGTCACTCTCTCTCATTTTATGAAAGTAACCACTCATTAAGTTAGAGCTACCTCCAACAATGTTTCCATTCCAAAAATTCCAACCATCTGCACTTGTTTTTTGAATACTTTCACCATCATTAACCATATGGTATTCATCATTCTGCGAAGGTAAATATATTGATCGTCTTGAGACACTTAGTTCATCTTTATTAAAGTCATTTTCATTTAAGTAATTACCTTTTTCTAAAACAACTACACTAAAACCAGCACGTGATAGCTCATAAGCAATAGGGGAACCCCCTGCTCCACTTCCTACTATACAAACATCGAACTCTCTCATATCATCACCCTAGTTGGTCGCGGTAGTCCACTTACGTGAGCTACCCATTTCCAACCACTCTCATTTATATTAGCGTTATATATAGGATCACTAAAAGTAGCTTCTAAAATATAGTTAAGTATGGTGTATATAAAGTTTTCACCCCACCTATATTGAGAGATTTCGCGTAAAATATGTTCCCTTTGATATTTAGAGAGATTTATATAGTTCTTTGAGTATTCCTCTTTTGAACTATCATTTAGCCACTTCAAGCCATTAATAATAAATTGTTTTTCACTTTTAGGTATATAACTATCACTCATAACAGCTTTTAAAAAACCTATTTTATTTATTTGTGAGAGATGTGAAGTTGGAGGAAATAGATCATCTTGAAGAGTTAAAAAAGTTTGATAAGGCTCTTTTAGTATAGCAATTTTTTGAGTGTATACAGAAGCTTCTAATGTAAAAAAATTTGTACTTAACAAAAGTACGCTACTAAAAAGAAAATCTCTTCTATTCATAAAGCTATTATATACTTTTTTAGCTACAATTATGAAAATAAGTTAAAAAAGGTAGCTAAATTGTTTATTTTAGTTGTTGATGATAGTAAAATTGCAAGACAAATTATAGTTAATTCAGTAAACAAATATTTCTCTGAACGAAATAAGATCATTAAAATTTATGAAGCTGAAGATGGTGTAAAAGCGTTAGAAATGCTAAATATTTTTTCTATTGACATAATGTTTCTTGATGTAAACATGCCAATTATGGGTGGTGAAGAAGTTCTATTAAATGTAAGAGCTAACCCTGAGTATAACAAGCTAAAAATTATTATGGCTACAACTGAAGGCTCTAAAAATAGTGTTTTACAGATGATGAAAAGAGCAAATGGATACCTTGTTAAACCTGTTCAAGAGAAAGCTCTTGTAGCTACTCTAACAAAATTAACAGCAAGAATGAAATAATAAATATAATAAGGATTTTTAATGCAAATAGATGACGCACTTTTAAGTAAACTAGAAAATTTATCGCACCTACACGTTGCAGATGACAAAAGAGAAGAGATCATAGCTCAACTAAGTGAGATAGTATCTTTTGTAGACAACTTAAGTGAATTAGATACAACTGGTGTTAGTGATACTTTCTCAATGACAGACAATGGTACACTAACTAGAGAAGATACTCCATCGTGTAACACTCAAGTAAATGAGAACATAATCTCTAACTCTCCAAAAAGTGGCGACAACTACTTTATAGTTCCAAAAATTATAGAGTAAGTTATGGTTACACTTTATGGCATAAAAAGTTGTGATAGTGTTAAAAAGGCTATTAAGTTTTTTAAAGAAAACACTATAGAGTACACTTTTATAGACTATAAAAACAGTCCATTAGAGTGTGCAACTATTAAAGCTTGGTTGAATAAAGTCGAGATAACTACACTTTTTAACGCTAGATCTACAACATATAGAAACTTAAAACTTAAAGATATGAACTTGTCTGACACCCAAAAAGAAGAGTGGCTTTGTAAAGAGAACTTGCTTATTAAACGCCCTGTTGCTGAGCTTAATGGAGCAGTAACTGTTGGGTTTGATATTAAAACATATGAAAAGGAATTTTTATCATGAGTGAATCACTAGACATTAAGAAACTACTAAAGACTGTTTTGGCTACAAAAGCCTCAGACTTACACCTTGTAAGTAGATCTGAACCACAGATCAGAATAGATGGTAAACTAGCAGCACTTGATCTTCCTGTTTTAGATGGCAAGATGATCGAAGAGATGGCATACTCACTTCTAAGTGACAAACAAAAAAAAGAGTTTGAAGAGGAAAATGAGTTAGACTTCTCAATCATGCTTCCAGAGATTGGACGTTTTCGTGCAAACTACTACAAAACTATGGACGACATAGCTTGTGCTTTTCGTATTATTCCTATTGAAGTTCCTTCACTTGATGAACTTAATGCAAAGCAGATCTTTAAAGAGCTTATAAAGCGTGAAAAAGGTCTTATTTTAGTTACTGGTCCTACTGGTAGCGGTAAGTCAACAACACTTGCTGCAATGCTAAATGAGATTAACTTAACTGAACGTCGTCATATTATTACAGTTGAAGATCCAGTTGAGTTTGTACATGGCAATAAAAAATCACTATTTTCACATAGAAATGTTGGAACAGATACAAAAAGTTTCTCAGCAGCATTAAAATATGCACTACGTGAAGATCCAGATGTTATTTTGATCGGGGAAATGCGTGATAGAGAGACTATAGAAGCAGCACTAACAGCTGCAGAGACTGGTCACTTAGTTTTTGGTACGCTTCACACTAACTCAGCTCCACAAACTATAAACAGAATAATAGATGTTTTTAGTGGAGATGAACAACCTCAAGTACGTGCTCAACTTTCAACTTCACTTATATGTGTTATTTCTCAAATTTTATCTCCTAAGGTCGAGGGTGGACGTGTTGCTGTTCAAGAAATATTGATCACAAACCCTGCTGTTGCCAACTTAATACGTGAAGATAAAGTTCACCAAATTTACTCTCAAATGCAACTTAACCAACAAGGTACAGGTATGACTACTCAACTTCAAGAGTTAGTAGACTTGCTTAAAAAGAAAGTTATTTCTAAAGACTCAGCACTTCAGTACTCAAACCGTCCTGATGAGCTTCTACGCGCTATTGTAAACCTATAGTGAACTAAAATTTTTAAACCTACCCTCTCAAGTGATACTAAAAAGGTTTTTAGCCTTGCTATCCCAGCAGCGCTAAAACACCTTGTAGATATTTTACAAATACTTATAGATATGTTAATGGTCGGAATGATTAGTGTTTATGCACTAGCCGCTGTTGGTATGAGTATGCAGTTTATGATGATGATAAATGTCTTTATGACACTCTACATAATAGGTGGAAATGCACTTATATCTCGTTTTATAGGTCAAGGTAGAAAAAGACGCGCTTCAGCACTACTCTTTACCCTTATGCTATTTGCAATCGCTCTCTCAGCTATAACATCCGTTATAGGCTACAATGGAAGTGAATCTTTCTACTCTTTAATGGGTGCAGAACAAGAAGTAGTAGAGCAAGGCTCACTATATTTTAAAATCCTCTCTCTTGGAATTGTTGTTATCTTTATAGATAGCCTTTTATATAACGCTCTCTCAGCAGCAGGTGACACTAAAACATCTTTATATATAAAGTTAGTCTCAGCAGTTATAAACGCTTCTCTTAACTATGTTCTAATATTTGGTCATTTTGGCTTTGAAGCTTTAGGGATCGAAGGTGCTGCGATCGCAACTATAATAGCTTATGCTTTTAATATAGTTGCATACATAATTGTTATGAGAAAGAGTTCTTCAAAACTAAATATTATTCCTATTTTTCTTTTTTCAACTCTAAAACGTGCTCTTAAGGTTGGTTATAGTGCTGCACTTGATCGAGGTATATCTAGTCTTAGTTTTTTAGTTTTTGTCTCTATAATTACAGCCTATGGAACAGCAGAATTAGCAGGTTATCAAGTAGGTCTTAGAATAGAGGGTATAGCTTTTATGCCTGGTTTTGGTTTTGCGATCGCAGCAATGGCATTGATCGGTCAAAATATTGGAGCTGGAGATCTAGACAAAGCTTACAAAATGGGTATTATAAGTGGACGAATTGCTTACTTATTTATGGGTAGTGTTGGAGTTGTACTTATTCTATTTCCTGAGTTTTTAGTTGGTCTGTTTACAACTGATTATGCAACTATAAAAGTAGCTTCTTTTTATCTTATTTTAGTAGGTTTAGCGCAGATCCCTTTAGCTATAGTTTTTGTCTACTCAGCGGCACTTAGAGGTGCTGGAGCTACTAAAACAACACTTAAAGTAAATGTATTATCTCTTTGGTTTTTCAGAGTTCTTCCATCTTTTATTGCTTATAAGTTAGGCTTTGGAATTATAGCTATTTTTGCTATAATGAATTTGGAAACTCTAATAAAAGGTCTTATTTATTGGTACATATATCAAAAAAGAGTTTGGTTATTAACCAAAGTATAAAATGAATATAGTTAGATTTATAGTAGCACTCTCATTATTACTGTTATTTAGCGGATGTTCACACAAAAATTATTTCAAAATAAGTGCAAAGAAACATAATGTAAACTATAAAACACTTACAGCAATTGCTTCAGTTGAGAGTAACCATAAGAGCAATGTAGTAAATGTAAATAAATCAATTTTTGATATACAAAGAGGTCCACACTATTTTGATAATTGGTTTACAGCTAACTTGTACATGGATATGGTGTTAGACCCTTTAGGCTTAAACTATGACGTAGGAATTTGTCAAATAAATAAAATTCATTTTGATCGTTTTAACTTAGATAATGAAGACTTACTCGATGATGAAATCAACATAGATGCAGCAGCAAGAATTTATAGATGGAATGTCACTAAATGTAAAGGTCAGATAGTGTGTGCATTAAGTATGTATAACACAGGTAAAGGAAATTCTAAAACTGGAAAAAAGTATGCTAATAAAGTTTTAAGAGCTAGAAAGAGGCTCTTTGGTAAGTAGAGAGTGCTTCTTCATATTGTCTAATATCATCAGTTTTATTGTACTTTTTAGCACCTATTAAAAGTAGTTCTAATTTCTTAATTAACATCTGCTTTGCCTCTTTAATATTTGTATGTTTTTTTAAAGCTTCTATACGGAACCTATCCATGCCCCAGTGCTTAAAACTAAGCTGATCATCATGTCCCGCATATTTAGTTATAAGTGGTTCATTGACTAAGCCAAACTCATAACTGCGTGCTATACGCAACCATAGATCATAATCCTCACATACCTCTAGCTCTTCATCAAAATAACCAACACTTTCAAAAAGTTCTTTTTTAACTATTACAGAAGATGGAGCAATATTACAAAATGGTAAAATCTCATTAAATATAGAACCACCAATTTTTTTAAATTTTTTAGGTATGTTTATATGTTTATTGTCTTTTATCCACTTTTCATCCGTATAGGAGATAAAAAGCTCACTATTTTGAGAGTGGTATTCTAGCTGTTTTTCTATCTTATTTTTATGCCACTCATCATCTGAGTCTAAAAAAGCTATCCATTCACTTGAAGCCTCTTTTATTCCTCTATTTCGAGAACTTGAAACGCCGCTATTTTTTTGATAAATATATTTGACTTGAGGAAATTTAGAGAGTAACTCTTTTGTGTTATCAGTTGAGCCATCGTCAATAATAATGATCTCATTTACTGTTTTACTCTGTTTTAAAACAGATTTTATAGCTCTTTGTAAAAATGAGGCTCTGTTATAGGTTGGTATTACTACGCTTACCACGCCTTTAGTTCATTATAAAGACTATCTCTCTCAACTGGCTCAAAACCACTATTTTTAATTAAGTCTATAAACTCTTGAACTTGCATACCATTTGCACTATCAGCTCCAGCGGCTGAGTTTATAGACTCTTTCTCGATCGTTCCATCAAGATCATTTGCACCAAACTCTTGCGCGATCAAAGCTAAAGAGATCGTAGAAGTTACCCAGTATGCTTTTAAGTTTGGTACGTTGTCTAGTAAAATACGTGAGATTGCATATGTTTTTAAAATTTCGATCGCATCCAAACTTTTCTTAACTTGAAGATAGTTATTTTCAGTTTGATAAACAAGAGGTATAAAAGCATTAAAACCTCCACTAACGTCTTGAAGTGAGCGTATACGAAGCATATGGTCAATTCTATTTGCCCTATTCTCAACATGACCAAACAGCATAGTCACATTTGATTTCTTACCACGTTCATGCCACTTTTTGTGAATTTCAAGCCACTGCTCGGAAGTTAGTTTTCCTTTACAGATATATTCACGAACCTCTTCATCAAAGATCTCCGCTCCGCCACCTGGCATAGAGTCAACTCC
Source organism: Helicobacteraceae bacterium (assembly GCA_013138865.1). Taxonomy (GTDB): domain Bacteria; phylum Campylobacterota; class Campylobacteria; order Campylobacterales; family Sulfurimonadaceae; genus GLR69. Next base: position 23,590 of record WTBY01000070.1, read on the forward strand.
ATACTCAACCATAAGGTCTAAAATGTCATCATAACTTTTGTTATATTCTTCTGCTAAGAAGTGAACTTCAGCTGCGGTGAGTGCTTTAACGTGCATATTAGGATAAGCAATTTTAATTTTTTTAAAAACCTCTAAGTACCACTCTAAACCTGTATCTGGATTATGAGCTGAAACGATATGAACTTCAGTAATACCTCTCTCATTTGATTCTTTAACAATGTCAAGTATCTGCTCATGGCTCATAGCGTAAGGATTAGGATTTTTTCGTGTTGCAGAGTACGCACAAAACTTACATATATCTTTACATATATTCGTTGGGTTAATATGACGATTAATATTAAAATATGTTTTTTTATCGTGTTGTTTAAGTCGGATCGTATCCGCAAGCTTTCCAAGTATAAAGAGATCAAGTTCGTAAAGTTGTAGAGCTTCATCTTGATTCAGACGAATACCTGAAGCTACTTTTTGTTCTAAATTCATGGCGTGATTATATCTTAAATGTGATACAATATTTATAACATTAGGAGTAAATTATGAATATTTCATCAAACATATCTTCACTACAAGCCAACCAAAGCTTTATGAATGCTAATGCAAATAATGTCGCAAATGTAAATACAGACAAATTTATACCAACTGACACTAGAATTCATGAAAATGGTGAGAATAGTGTTCAAGCTACATTTAGAAAAGCTGATGACACTGGAAGTGAGAGATCACAAACAGACCTAACAAAAGAGATACCAGACCAAATGAATATAGAAAATATTGCTGAAGCTAATTTAGCTGCTGTACGTACAGAAGATGAGATGTTTGGAACACTTTTAGACATAAAAGCATAGTTTTTAACCTATAACACTTTTTTTACACTTTTTTTTCGTACACTTTTAGCATAAGTTGAGAATCCGTTAAACAAGCAATAGCTTGACCCGTTTTGTCGAACACTTGGATTCTCAAATTTACCTTTCACTAATTCTTCATAAAAACATTTAAAACTTTAAATATTATATAATTCTCACAAGATCATTTAAAATGGTTACTCATTTTTGGGCACACTTTTGGCACAGTAAGTAAAAAATTTGTTTTGAAAGTCGCTATTTATGGGGTTTAAAAGTAAGTGGCGGATAGAGAGAGATTTTAATTTAGAACATATAAAAAACTACTAATACCCATATAAAAGGGCTTTCTAACATACACTAGATTTTAAAAAGTAGTTAAATATAGTTATTTTTGGTACAGTTTTGGAACAATTTTATTCATACCTATTAATTAGATCTTGGCATTGTTCTTTAAATTTTGGTAATCCATTTCTTATAATCCATTCAACTATTGCGAGGTTAACACCTTCATAGTCGTGAGCTATATAAGTTCTAACATCATACATACCCTTGACATCTTCTTCATCAAAAGTATCTAAAATATCGTCTGCGTGTTCTTGTTTTAATTTATTGAACTGTTCTGCTATGGCTGTTAGGTGCATTAAAATAGCTGGTCTTTGAGTTACAAAGTCTTCTAGTGCTTTAACAATATTTCCACTATTTTCAACTATCTCTTCAATGTATTCAATCTTTTCTAAAATTAAATATACTTTACTGATAGACTCTTTAGACATATATAGCTCTATCTATAATGAACTTTTTACCTGTTTTGCTCATACCTGTGCTATCAGCTAAATCAACTGGTAAACCAATAGCAAGACTCATTTCATTTTGAATCTCTTTGATACGTTTAATAGCATTAAAACCATATTTATTAGCAAACTTAGGTGTAGCCTCTACTAGAATATCTATATCACTATCATCGTTAGCTTCATCACGAGAGTAAGAGCCAAAAAGTGCTTTTATATAAAAACCCTCTTCTTGGTATTTAGCTTTAACATTTGAAAGATAATTTAAAATATATTCTTTTGTCATAGATATGATTATAGCTAAATTATAAATTTATTACTTGATAATTAATCATTTAGTCTTCAATTAAAATAGCTTCTTCATATTCAACTTGATTCTCTGTATTAGGAAGTCCACTATGAATTGTTTCTATTTTATTTAATTCTTTTGTAAGTCGTCTTTGTAAAAAATACTCTTTGAAGATAATTTCTTGTAGTTGTTCAGGTCTTCTTTTAGAGCTAAAAGAAGTTCTACAGTCTTTACAAAAATATCGTTTTATACCTCTTCTAGAACCTTTAGAAATAATATTATTAGATGAGCAATTTATACATATTTTAGAGCTTTTTTACATCCATTTGTAAATAAACCTTTGTTTACTCCTACTATACCATAGTTTTAAAGGTATGTTAAGCACCCGTTTTTACTATTAAGTTACCCAAGTATAACCAAGCCCATAAATAAGCCTTTAAGTAACCACCTAATTTTAAATTGTTCCAAAACTGACCCAGTAATGGTCTAGTTTAAAAGAAAAGTACCTCTTTGTTTTTTATCATTTTTAATATACTTTGCATATACTTGAAGAGTAATACTAGAGTTCTTATGACCTAGCATATTACTAACCCATAATATATCTTCTCCACTAGCTATCATCATACTTGCAAATGTATGTCTCATCTGATAAAGGTTTCTATGCTCTAGAGTTAAATCTTTTAAAGTTGGTACCCAATAAGTTCGAGCTACTTGAGATGAGCCATTAAAAGGTAGTGCATTTTTAGTTTGAAAAACATACTCTTGATGAGAGAAGAGTCTGTAATGTTTTTCTATGTATGGAAATAATACATCCATTATCTCAACTTCTCTAATACTTGAATGAGTTTTAGGAGTTGATTCAATAGCTTTATTTCTAGTTCGTTGAACTTTGATAGTTTTAGCTTCTAAATCTATATCACTCCACTTTAAACCAGTTATCTCGCCAGTTCTCATACCAGTAAAAAAACCTATTGCAAAGTAGGCTCTTATTTTAATATCAAGGTGTTCATAGTTTAAAATTCTCAACTTTCGCACATAGATTTCAATAAATCCACGAACTAAAATTGAATATTAAAGCCCATAAATAGCCACTTTTCAGTATAATTTCATCACAACAATCAATAATAAAGAAGGTGTTTTTATGG
>WTBY01000058.1 GCA_013138865.1 Helicobacteraceae bacterium
TTATTATGATAGTTTAAAAATTAATGAGGAAAATTATACTAATTCTAGTGAAAATGTAGCATATGGTAACAGGTGTTTAGGGAATTAGATTTTTGAAAAAGTTGTCTTGACAATTTGGGGTGGTATACTTTTTGATATTGAAACTTTAGGAGAATTGCTTAGAGCTAGCTCCATTGATTCTGATAAAGTTAACCCAAATAGTGCCATATATGATGATACAAAAACTAAAATTATTCGCATTATATTTCCTTCTCTTTTTTACCGCTAAGTGTTAGCATTAAGTACATAAGTGCTGGTGTTACTAAAATTGTAAATAGCATTGAGAGTGCAAGTCCACCTGTAATAACAGAACCTAAACCTCTATAAAACTCAGAACCAGGGCCCGGGATCAGCACTAAAGGTAGCATTCCAAATACAGAAGTTAAAGAACTCATAAAAATTGGTCTAAGTCTTGTACGAGTAGCTTCAATAATTGCTTCTTTAGATTTCATAGCATGGTGTCGTATGTTATTTAAAGATTGGTGTACTATTAAAATAGCGTTGTTTACAACGATACCTATAAGTATAATGAAGCCTAACATAGTTAGTACGTCTAATGGTTGAGGAGCTACAAACATATTAGTAAGTTTAAGACCTACAAAACCACCTGCTGTTGCCATTGGTACTGTAAATAATATTACTAACGGGTATATAAAATTACCAAATAGAGCACTCATAAGTAAATATATTATTGCTAGTGCAAAAAGTAAGTTCCACTTCATAGACTCTATGGTTTGAGCAAGTTTATCTGCTTTACCTGCTAATTTTACAGCTGTCCCATCTTGTAGCATAGTTGGAGGCACACTCTCTTTTACTATTGCCTCCAGCTTCTCAACACTCTCTTCTAGTGTCATTGTACTTGGTGGAGTTACTTGAAGTGTAATAGTTCTCTTACCATCAACATGACGTATTTTTGTAATGCTAGTAGTATGTTTCAGTTGTGAAAGTTCAGACATAGGAACAAGACCAGCTTTTGGTGTTGTAACCTGAGTCAAATAGAGTGCTTCAGGTGAGTTGATTATACCATCATATCTATAGACTTCTGACCATCTTGAGTATACTCACTTATTTTTCTACCATCTAGTAGCACATCTGCAGCAAATCCAAAACTTCTACTATTCATTCCAACATTTGCTAATGAGTTACGATCAGGAATTATTAAAGCTTCAGGAAATAGTAACTCAATAGAAGGAACCGGACGAACTTGCGCACCTTGAATTCCTCCAGAAATTGCACCAAAAAGCATACCGCCTATTTGAGTAAGTTTAGACATATCTTGACCACTTATATCTATGTCAATATTACGTCCTTCACCAATTCCCTGCTCAAACACACCACTTTGGAGTGAAATACCAAATATACCTGGAAAGCTATTAACCACAGGCATCATAAATGGGATATACTCAGAAGCACGGCTCTCTTCTTTTGAAATCATTCCTTGAATAATAAGATCACCAAATGAGACATAAAAACTATTCTTAATAGGTGGAATCCCATTTACTTCCTCTTTATAGTGAGGTTTCATATGTTCATATATTTTATGCCCAATATCTTTTTTCTCATTTTCAGATAGACCTGGGGGTGGAATTAAAATATTCATAATAAGGTTTTGATTTCCTTGTGGAAGATACTCCATCTTTGGAAAAAGCATAACTATTGTAGCAATAGAAATACTACCCATAACAAGTATAGTTATGAATTGATTTGCTCTTCTTTTTAGGCTCCATGTAACACCTGACATAAATAGTGCGGCAACTTTTGTAGCAAAACGAACTAAAAATGAGTCTGGTTTTTTTGTAATTATATGCTCTTTTTCATGATCGGTAGAGCTAATTTTTATTAGCTGTGTCCAAAACATTGGTATAACTGATACCGATACGAACAGAGAAAATGTAATAGACGCCGTTACTGCAATAGCGATATCTTTAAAAAGTTGTCCTGCTTCTGATTCTAAAAATATTACAGGTAAGAAAACTGCTATAGTAGTTAGTGCAGATGCAACTAATGCACCCCAAACTTCAACTGTTCCATCGTGCGCCGCATCGAATGGCTTTTTACCCATTTTAAGGTGTCTATCAATATTTTCTAAAACAACGATCGCACTATCAAGTAGCATACCAACAGCAAATGAGATACCTGCAAGTGAGATAGTATTTAAACTTCTATCCATAATGTTTAAAACAATAAATGTTGCAACAATACTAATAGGAATTGCAGCAGATACAACAGCTGTTGGTAAGAATGATCGTAAAAAAAGTAACAAAATAATAATTGCTAAAACTGCACCAACTGCAATATTTTGTTGAACTAAGTTAATAGCACCCTGAATATATCCTCTTTGATCGTAGTACCACTCTAGGTGGATATTGTGAGAAGGAAGAATTTTCTCATTTAGAAGATTCATTACTTTTTCAACTCTGTTTGTAGTATCTACAACATTAGCTGAGGGTTCCATTCTTACACCATATATAAGTGCTTTATTAAGTGAATCACCACTAGACTGTAAAATATTTGCTACAACCTTTTCATACCCTTTAGATATCTCGGCTACATCACCAAGACGGATACTTTGTTCTCCATCATTAAATAGAACCATCTGCTCTAACTGATCTATAGATGTAAATCTAGCAGATGTTCTGACGCGGTAAGTACGTCTATCAATATCTACCGTTCCTGCGGCAGTGTCTACATTTTCATTTTGTATTGCAGATGCTACAGAGTCAATTGTAAGTCCCTGAGCTGCAAGTCTTTGAGGATAAAGTTTTATATGAAGCTGATCTTTTGTACCACCTGGCACAAATATACTAGCAACTCCATTTACTCGTTCGAACTTCTCTTTTACTTCGTTGTCTAAGTATGTAAGATATGTATCAATATCTCTATTGTTACCCTCATTTACAACAAATCCCATCCAAATAGTAGGAGAAGCATTTGAACCCGCTGACTGAATAATAGGCTTTTGAACATTTTCAGGATAACTCTCAACTTGGTTTAGTTTATTTGATACTTCAAGAAGAGCTTTATTCATATCAGTACCGACTTCAAAAGTCAGAGTAATTTCTGAAAGGTTATCCGACGCAGTTGCTTTATAATTTACAAGTCCAGGAGTAGACTTTAATTGCTCTTCTTGTTTTTCAACTATGTCACGCTCTACTTCACTTGGAGTTGCTCCTGGCCAAAGTGTAACTACACCTATTTCAGGCTCGATCACATTTGGAGTAAGTTTATATGGTAACTGAGTCAGAGCTACCATACCAAACATTAGAATAAGAACTATACCAACAAAAACGCTAACCGGTTTTTTGATAGATATATCAATTAAGTTCATTAATCTACCTTCTCAATTACTGGCATATCTGGAAATATTCTCTCATTCCCTTTTGTAACTACACGCATTCCTACTTTTAGTCCTTGAGCTGATATTGCTGCTTCACTTTTAGTATAGTTAAGTACATTAACAGGCATCATCATAGCTTTTGAATCAGCAACACTAAACACTACAAAGTTCCCAAAACGTTTAATTACTGCGTCACGAGGTACAAGAAGAACTTTTTCTTTTTTAAGTGTAGGCACTTTAACATCTATTCTCATTCCTTCAATAAGATTATTTTGAGACTTAAATGAAAGTTTAACAGGAAAAGTACGACTAGCTTTATCTGCTAAAGGAACTATACTTTTAACACTTACTTCTACATTCCTCTTTCCGATCATAGCTTGTAGTTTCTCTCCTTTTGAGAGAGTATCTAATAGCTTACTTGGTACATTTACTCTAGCTTCTATACTTTTTAGATCTACAATATTAAACACACTACTGCCAACTGCTACCCATTCACCAATATCTACATCTCTTTTTACAATTACTCCATTAAAAGGTGCTTTGATACTCTTTTTTTGTAGTTCTATTTTCATAGAAAGAAGTTCTGCTTTATGTGACTCTATTTCAGCGTTTAATGCTTCTAATGTGTAAAAAGTATTGTCATAACTGCTCTGTGCAATACTCTTTCTTTCTATAAGTGCTTCTGCACGTTTGAGATCTTTTTGTTGTTTAGTCTGCTGTGCTAAAAAAGAGTTTAAAATAGCTTGTTTTGCTTTTACTTTAGCTTCTAAAATGGAACTCTCTAGTTTTAAAAGAGTATCTCCTTTTTTTACTTTTTGTCCTTCTGTAACAAACAGTTTACTAACTACACCCGAACTATCAGAAGCAAGATCTGAGTTTCTATCGTAGTAAAGAGTTCCTACATAGTTTTGAAGAGAGTTGGCGTAACCTTCTTTAACTTTTACAGTTTTAACCAGAGATGGTGGTGGTTGTGAACCCTTAGTCTCATTTGCTTGTACACTTAAAAATAGTGTTGCTGCTAATAGTATATATTTCATAATTTTATACTTCCTTATTTATCTTGCTGGAAAGATAACATACTTTTTCTTAAATATGTCTTTCTAGAAAGATATTTACTTATACTACTAATTAGACTATAATACGTTTATGAATGCAAACGAATTAAAATTACATCTTGATAATAAAGATAAAAATCATATATGTAGTAAAAGTGATATAGGGTACGTAACTCTTCCTTTGCTAATGCTTTCTCAAAAGCTTTTGACAAATATAGGAGATCTTTTAGATACGCAATATAATATGTCAAACAGTGAACTTGATGTACTTGCTTCACTACACTCAGCTCATGATGAAAAACATACACTTACACCTACAAAGTTATATGAGAGACTATTTTTCTCTTCAGGTGGAATGACTAAAGTTTTAAAAAAATTAGAGCAAAAAAAGTTTATTAATAGACTCGATAATGAAGTTGATAAAAGAAGTAAACTTGTTCAGTTAACTTCAAGCGGAAAAGATATTTTAGAAAGGTCTTTATCTGATGTAATAGATCTTGAAGAAGAAATCTTTGCTCATATAAATGCTGATGAGCGAAAAAAACTTTCTGATTTAATGTTTAAAGTTTTAGAATTTACTAAATAAGTATTTAATGAATAGTGTAAGAATAGTTACTCATAAATAGCAGCACAGTTTCGACCACTCTCTTTGGCTTGATACAAAGCCTTATCTGCTTCTAAAACCACTTGCTCTACACTCTTGTTACCATTAAAGCTACTTATACCAAAACTTGCACTAATATGTAAATTTCCATCATTAAAGTTATACTCGCTAATGATCTTTCTTAGAGTCTGTGCTAAAGATAGACTGTTATTTATATCTGTATGTGGAAGAATAATTAAAAACTCTTCTCCACCCCAACGACCAACTATGTCAGTTGAGCGAATATGAGTCTTTATAATTGATGTAAACTCTTTTAAAACTTTATCTCCAACTAGGTGACCATAAGAGTCATTTACATTTTTAAAGTAGTCAATATCTAAAATTATTACTGCACATAAGTGTTCATATCTTTTAGACAGTTCATACTGTTCGTCTAAAATTTCATCAAGATGAAGCCTATTGTTAATACCTGTTAGTTTATCAGTATGAGAGAGAATACGAAGTTTCTCATTTTTATCTCTTAATGTTTTATAGTGATACATAAATGCCATTAGTAAAAGAGCAACAATAGCAAAAATTTTAATGATCGGAGTGTAGTCTATTTTTGAACTTACTTCTATAGATACCCAGTCGTTATAGACATGCTGTTTTTCTACTTCAGTTATACTGTTAACTAGTTTTTGAAAAATATCGTGAAGTATAGGTTGATCGTTTCTAGTTCCTATGGCTAGTTCTACATTTTCATTTAGCCTTGAACTGATTTTTAAACTTCCTGTAAAATTTTTTTGAATATATGAAGCAATAACCATTAAGTTGTCAATGTAGCCATAAAGTTGACCACTCTCTACCATCTCTAAACCTTGCGTAACAGTCTCAACATCAACTATATTAATATCACTGTACATGGCTCTCAAACTTTCAGCAATAGCATAACCTTTTACAATACCAATTCTTTTAGACCTGATGGAAGAAAAATTTTCTATAAAGGGCTTGTCTATCTTGGTAGCAAGTACAATAGGCAAGTCAACATAAGATGTTGTAAAGTCCATGTACTTTAGCCTTTTAGGAGTTGACGCTGCTAATGTATAGACATCACACTCTCTATTTTTAGCAGCTTTTATACTCTCAGCCCAATTGGTAGTTTGGACAACCTCCATCTTAATGTTACTTTTGTCTTTTAGAATTTTAAACAGATCCGCAGCTATACCTATATGCTCACTATTTTGTATACTCTCAAATGGCATCCAATCAGGATCAACACATAGTTTAATAGGCTCTTTTTTCTTAATATATGCACGCTCTTTTTTTGTTAAAGTTATTGTTTGTGCCTTTATCTCTCTTAAAATATCGTTGAAAGTTAATTTATCTAGTTTTTGGTTTTTTAATACTTTGTCACTTTTTACAAGCTGTTTATATAGTCTAGTAGTGTATTCACAATTTGTTTCACCTACCTCATGTAGGTCTATAAGCATTAGACTTTTTACAATAGATGCCTCATGTAAAAGCTCATCAATAGACTTCTGCGAGGTATACTTTGTGTGAATTATTTCTACAACTTCTTGAGTATTCTCAATTGCGTATAACCAACCTTTTTTAGTAGCTGCTAAAAAATTTTTAATCTCCAAAGAGTCAGTAGTAGCTTTTTCATAAGTGCTAAAAAGGTTAATGGCATTCGTGACAAACCCATAATCAGCTGGATCAATAACATTAAACTCTATGTTCTCTTTTTCTAAAAAGTAGAGTTCATTTGATCTAAATGCAGCCATAACATCAACTTCTCTGTTTTTAAATTTTTCAATATTAAATGTATGTGGTACAAAAGTACTATTTTTAGAGTTTATAAAAAAGTGATCCATTAGAAGTGAAAGTGAGCTGTTTCCTAAGTTCTCAACAGTACCCATAATTTTTTTATCAACAAATTGAGAAGGTTCTGTAATCTCTTTTTGAGTTACAAAAATAAGCGGACTTTTTTGCAAGTACGTAGCTAATAGAACAACATCTTGAAGCTTTTTATCTCTATATATTAAAGGAGAATTCATTAACGCAAAGTCTACACGTTTTGAGAGTAACTCATCTACTAAATCTACACCATTTTTTAGCTCTACAATATCAACATCTAGTCCTAGATCTTTGTAGAAGCCTTTCTCTTTTGCAACTATAAAACCTGCAAACTCAAACTGGTACTTCCATTGAAGTTGTAGCTTTACTTTTGTTAGCTCTTCTTGGGCGTAAATGTTTGAAATTAATATAGTTACAATAGTTAATAATTTTAAAAATAAATTCATGCTTTAAGTATATCCATAATTATATAAGTTAAGTATTAAGTTTTAATTAATATCTTTAAACCTTTCTCTAATATTTAAAAATTGTTCTAAGTTTTCAAAAAATATATCTATTAGTTTTGGATCAAAATGTTTATCTCTCTCATCTTTAAAAAGTTTAAAAATATCTTCATCACACCACGCTTCTTTATAAACTCTTGAACTACCAAGTGCATCGAAAACATCAGCTACAGCTGTTATTCTTGCATATATGTGTATATCATAACCCTTTAACCCATTTGGGTAACCAGAACCATCAAACTTCTCATGATGCTCATGTGCCACGATCGAAGCTGTTTTCATAAGAGGTCTGTTTGAGTGTTTTAACATATCATAACCAATAGCAGAGTGTTCTTTCATTTTTTCAAACTCTTCATATGTAAGTTTCGCTGGTTTATTTAAAATAGAGTCTGCTATACCTACTTTTCCTATGTCATGCATGGGACTTGCTTGTTTTAGCAGTTCTGCCTCTTCCTCACAAAGACCATAATAAATAGCAAAAAGTTTAGAGTACTCTGCAACTCTTTTAACATGGTTACCAGTCTCTTTGGATCGACTTTCACCAATAGCACCCATAGTATAAACAACTTCTTTTTGAGTATTCTCTATCTCTTTTATAAGCTCTTTCTCTTTTATAAGCTCTTCTTCTAGTTTCAGCTCTAAAGATGTTTTTTCACTTAAAGTTTTAGTGCCTTGATTATCGCTATGTTTTATGATCATAGACATTCTTTTATTCGAGCGTTTATGTTTAGCACTAGTTTTTAATCGTTTTAAAAACTCTCTATCACCCTGTCTTAATATTAGATGAGTTCTTCTATTGAGTTTATCGTATTTTTTTAAAAGTGATTTATGCTCTTCATATAGCCTGTTATAAATAGTTTTTTCAACGTTATCTTGTTCTTTTAAATATAATTTTTCAAACATGTTTGAAGTATATCATAAAGTTATAAACAATTTTATTGTAAAATAAAACAAAAAGAGTTATTTTGAGTGAAGTACCCCACATACCAGTTCTATATAAAGAGGTTTTAGAAGCCTATGCTAAAATAGACGAAGGTATCATAATTGACTGTACCATGGGCTATAGTGGACATAGTTCTATGCTTCTTGATGCAAACCCTAAACTTAGACTTATAGGAATAGACCAAGATCAGACTGCAATCGATTTTTCTACAAAGCGTTTAGCAAAATATGGTGATCGTGTAATTATTAAAAAAGGTCGCTTTTCAGATGTTATAAAAGAGATCTTAGAAGAGTTTAACGCATTAGAAATAAAAGGCATTTTAGCAGATATAGGTGTCTCTTCACTTCAACTTGATAACCGTGAACGTGGTTTTAGTTTTGAGAGTGATACTCTTGACATGCGAATGAATCCAACTTCAGACTTTAGTGCCCTAAATGTTGTAAATGAGTACGACAGTTTAAAATTAGAGAAAATACTCAAAGAGTATGGTGAACTTAATAATGCTAAAAAACTAGCATCTTTTATAGTTGCAAACCGTCCTTTTAACTCAGCAAAAGAGCTAAGTTCAAAAATAGATCACTTACTATTTAAAGGTAAAAAAATTCACCCTTCAACTCTTCTGTTTCAAGCAATTAGAATAGAGGTAAATGACGAACTAGGCGAATTAAACTCTCTTTTAAGTACGATCGAGAACTCAGAGCTTGAAGATACAGTAGTAGGAATTATCTCTTTTCACTCTTTAGAAGATCGTATAGTTAAACAGCGTTATGTAGAGTGGGCTAAAAAGTGTAAGTGTGATGATATAGCAATGAGATGCACTTGTGATCGTGACAACGATATAGGAAAGATTTTAACAAAAAAGCCGATTGTAGCTACTAATGAAGAGATAAAAGCTAACCCTCGTAGTAGAAGTGCAAAGCTTAGACTTTTTAAACTATACTAAAGAGTAAATTATGAGTGCAAAAAATGAATTATTAGATGAGTTTGACTCCCTTAGTAAACCTATGTTTTCTCTTGATGTTCATTTTTTGATGACTACACTTTTTGTAATAGCGATCTTTTTAGGACTTCTATTTCCTAAAATTTATCTGCAGTCTCAAATTTATTACAGTAGTAGAGACATCGCTGTTATGAAAAGAGAACACAACTCACTGCAAGAAGAGCAAAAAATTTTAAAAGCAAAAGTTGAAAAAATTAAGTTTAAAAATCAAGTTTTAGATACTATTTTTTAAAGGAAAACTATTTATGTTACGACGTTTCTTAGAGTTTGCAATTGATCGTCCACTTTTGAACCATATGTTTTTAATATTTATAGTCGTTCTTTCGATCTACTCTTACACAAATATACCAAAAGAGATCTTCCCCTCTATTGCTAAAGATCAGATCTCCATAAGTGGTGGTTACCCTGGTAGTAGTGCAGATATTTTAGACAAAATGGCAGTTACTACGATCGAAGATAGTCTAAAAAATATACAAGAGATCGAGCTTGTTAAGACGATCATTAAAAATGGATTTTTTTCTATACAAGCAGACATAAAAACAGGCTCTGAGAATATACAAGTATTGAGTGATGTTAAAGATGTTTTAGACTCACTAAAACGTGATCTCCCTGCTGATATGAGTGATCCTAGTGCTAAAATTTTTACACATACTGTTCCTCTTTTACTAGTAGCAATTTCAGGTGAAGATGTAACAAATAAAGAGCTATTAGACCGCGCTGAAGATCTTAAAACTAAACTCTCTAACTTTGAAAATTTAAGTGAGATAACTATACGAGGTGATGCCGATAGTGAGTTGGTAGTTACATTAAATAAACAAAAAATTAGAGCTTATAACTTAGACTATAACTTAGTTCTTTCATCATTAGGTGCCATGAGCTCTATCTTTCCGATCGGAACTATTGAGCAAAATGGAGAACATCTTTACATATCAACTTATAATGGTGCAAAAGAGAAAAGTGAAGTTGAAAACATTATTTTAAGTGTTGGCGATCGTTATATTAAAGTAGGTGAGATTGCAGATGTAGCTTTTGGACTAAGTGATCGATCGGAGATCAGCCACTATAATGGTCTAAGAAACGTCTCCGTTAATGTTACGAAGAGTAATGATGGTAATGCGATCGCACTTACAAAGCAGATTCGTACTCTTCTTGAGAAAGAGGAGCTAGAGAACCCACGCTTTCAGTTGAATATATATACCGATACCTCTATTTGGATCAAAAATCGTCTAAATACTGTTTTTGCAAATATCACTTTTGGTCTTATGTTAGTGTTTATAGCTATGCTTATTTTTGTAAATCGCGGGATCGCTTTTGTTGTTGCTTTAGGTATTCCTCTTAGTTTTATGATCGGACTAATAGCCGCGGATAGTTTCGGTTACTCTTTGAATATGCTAACACTTTTAGGTGCACTCATAGCACTTGGAATGCTAGTTGATGAGGCGATTGTTGTTGCTGAGAATATATATAGGCATTTAGAAGAGGGAAAAAGTAGGCGTGAAGCTGTTATTGAAGGTGCTGCTGAGATGTTTCCAGCTGTTTTAACTGCAACACTCACGACTGTTTTTGCTTTTATACCACTACTCATGCTTACTGGTGATATGGGCTCTTTTATTAAAGTATTACCGATTATCATAACCGTTTTGCTTCTTAGTTCACTTTTTGAGGCTTTTTACTTCTTACCACTTCATGCAAATGACTTTTTAAAAGTTCGTAAAGATGAACATATGAGTCACAAAATTTGGGACAAGATCTACTCTATTTACGATCGCGTAATTCATTTTGTCTTTAAAAAGAGTGTGATCTCTTTAGTTGTGATCGTTATGTCTATACTTATAAGTACGGGTATTATGATCAAAAACTCTAAGTTTCAACTCTTCCCTGACTTTGATGCTACACAACTTTTTGTAAATGGAAAAGTAAACATAAATAACAACCTTGAAGACACTGAAAAGTTAGTAAGTGCATTAGAAGAAGTGCTACTTGAAAAGCTTAGTACAGAAGAGTACACCTCGGTTACCTCAGTTGTAGGTATGAGACTTGACGCTAAAAACAGAGCCGAGATGGGTGAGAATCTGTTTCAGATCTTTATTGATCTACATGAAAAAGCACCAGACAACTTTTTTAACAAATATATAAATCCTATTCTTTCTATTGAGTACGATGCTGAACTTTTAAAACGAGAACGTAAAGCTCAGCTTATTACTAAGGACATCATGCTCTATTTGCAAAAGTTTAAAACTCTTAAAGTTGAGGGTGCAAATGTTTATGAAGAGCTAAATATCATTATGCCAAAAGCTGGTGTTGTTGCTCATGATGTTGAGATCGCACTTAGTGGTAAAAATGACAAAGAAATTGTTGCAGGTCTTACTAAACTATCAACTGCATTAGAGAACATAGAAGGCGTTTATAACGTTGAAGATGATGCCTCACTTGGAGAAAAAGAGCTAAAACTAAAAGTAAATAGCTATGGACAACGCTTAGGTTTTAACGAGCAAGTCATAAACAGAGAACTTTCGTCTTACTATCTTAAAGGTGAGCGTGGGAAAATGTTTACAGATGAGGGACTTTTGCGTATTCGTCTTGAGGGTGATCGCAAAGATCAACTTAACTCTATTTATGAGTACCAAGTTCAGATCCCACGATCGCAAAACTATGTGGCTTTAAAAGATGTTTGTAACTTTATAATGATTAGCTCATTTGTCTCTATTAAAAAAGAGAATGGCTTACGTCAAAGATCAGTTTTTGCTTCATTAGACAAAGAACTTATTACCTCTTCACAGATGATGAGTGAGTTAAAAACTACACTAAAAGAGCTAAAAGAAGATGGCTTACGAGTCTACATAAAGGGCGAGCAAGAGGAGAATGACAAAAATAAGTCAGAGATGACAAAGTCAGCAGTTGTAGCACTATTTTTGATCTTTATAACACTAGTATGGATGTTCAACTCCATAGCACAGTCTTTGATCGTTATTAGTACCATTCCACTTACACTTTTAGGTGTTTTTGCAGGACACTTTATAATGGGAATAAACATGACTATGCCAGGGCTTATAGGTATAGTAGGACTTATGGGTGTTGTTGTAAATGATGGTCTATTGATGGTAAGCTTCATAAAAAAAGCCCAAGATGTAGAACACCTAATAAAACTAGCAAAAACTAGACTCCGACCAATTCTTTTAACTTCACTTACAACAGTTTTAGGTCTCTCAACTCTGATCTTCTTCGCAAGTGGACAAGCTCAGATCCTACAACCCATGGCTATCTCATTAGGCTTTGGTATTTTATGGGCAACCTTTTTAAACATGGTTTACGTACCACTTCTTTATAAAGTGGTTTATAGAGTTAAATAGAGAGTTTACATATAAATGCAACTTGACTAATAATATAGTTAAACCAACACAGAGGAATATATTAAATTGCAAAGATCTTATTATTCAAATAACCTTAGTAACTTTATTCAAGAAGATACAAATAAAATTCTTGGTGAACTGGCGAGACATCATAATCATGCTTTAGAAGATTTACAAAAAAATGCTTGGATAAAACAAATTGAATTATTAAAGCAAGTATTTTATAATTATGCAGATGGACATATATTTTTTGAATTTTCAATTCCAAGAATGGGAAAGCGTGTCGATAATATAATCATTATAAAGGACTCGATTTTTATTGTTGAATTTAAAGTTGGCTCATCTACATATGATAATATTGCAATAGAACAAGTTATAGACTATTCACAGGATTTGAAAAACTTTCATGAAGGAAGTCATGTACAAAAGCTATTTCCTATACTAATCTCAACTGAGGCCGAAAGTATAAAAAATACAATTGAGCCACTACAAGATAAGCTATATAAACCTCTTCTTGCTAATAAGAATTCTATTTTAAATGTAATTGAGGAATGTTTAAATATTGTTAAAGAACATGAAGTCTGTCCACTAACTTGGCAAAGCTCAATATATAAACCAACTCCAACTATAATAGAAGCAGCACAAGCTCTTTACAAGGGGCACAATGTAGAAGAAATTTCTAGATCAGATTCTGGTGCGATTAACTTATCTATAACAACAGATAAAATAAATCAAATAATTAATAGTTCAAAAAAAACACATAAAAAATCAATTTGTTTTATAACTGGTGTTCCTGGTGCAGGAAAAACATTGGCAGGCTTAAATATTGCAAATGAAAGAATGAATATAGATAAAAATGAACATGCAGTTTTTTTATCAGGAAATGGACCTCTAGTAGATGTTTTAAGAGAAGCGTTAACAAGAGATGAAGTGAATAATGCAAAAGAGCAAGGAAAAAGACTAACAAAAAAAGAAGCTGCTATAAAAACGCATGCATTTATTCAGAATATTCATCATTTTCGTGATGATTCTTTAATTAGTGATAAAGCACCTATTGAAAAAGTAGTAGTGTTTGATGAAGCTCAACGGGCTTGGAATAAAGAACAAACAAGTTCTTTTATGAAAAGAAAAAAAGGTCAAGATGACTTTGCTTCATCTGAACCAAAGTTCTTAATTGATGTTATGAATCGTCATGATGATTGGTGCACTATAATTTGTTTAATAGGTGGTGGGCAAGAAATAAATACTGGTGAGGCTGGATTAGAAGAATGGATTGACTCATTGCAAGCTTATTTTAAAGATTGGAATATATATTTATCAAGTTCAATCATTGAAGATAAAAATTACTTGAAAGATGATACTTTAAAAGAATGGTTAACATATAATGCAAATATAGATACAAACTTACACTTATCAGTTTCGGTTAGATCATTTAGATCAGAAAAATTATCAGACTTCATTCAGTCAATTTTAGATATTGATATCATCAAATCAAAGAACCTATATAATGACTTTTTAAAAAATGATTATCCTATAATTTTAACAAGAGATTTTGAAAAAGCCAAAAAATGGTTAAAAGAAAAATCAATCGGAAGTGAAAGAAGTGGTGTCATAGCTTCATCTGGAGCATATAGATTACGGCCATTTGGAATAAATGTAAAAAACCAGGTAGACGCTCCTGTTTGGTTTTTAAATAATCGAGATGATATTAGATCTTCATACTTTAATGAAGAAGTCGCAACAGAGTTTGATATTCAAGGCCTAGAGCTCGACTGGACCTGTGTATGTTGGGATGGAGATTTTTATTTATATAATAATCAATGGATATATAGAAAATTCAAGGGTACAAAATGGCAAAATATTAATAAAGATATTATAAGAAACTATTTACTAAATGCCTATAGAGTTTTACTTACGAGAGCTAGACAAGGAATGATTATTTTTATACCTAATGGATCAATAGATGATAAGACACGTTTACCAGAGTATTATGATGAAACATTTAACTATCTCAAGGAAATTGGTATACAAGAGGTTTAAAAAGTTTAGTAGTGAACGCATAGCGTCACTGAACTAAAATATTATAGTTTTACCATTATGCCACCATAAGAAAGTGCTTAGTTACAAATTATACTTGTGATATAATTACAGCATGGGTAAATTAGATAAAGAAAAAGAAGAAATTGGTTGGATTAAGTTTTGGATAGGTGTTAGTGTTGCTTCTATTATGGGACTTATAAGTTGGTTTGTAAATAATTATGAATCAGCAAATGAATTAATGTTATTCTTAGATATCATATCTGTTTTATTAATAGCGGTATTTATTGTTATTTTGAATAAAATTGGACTTGAAAAAATAAAAGAGTTAGAGGATATTTAGATGGATTTATTATATGCAATTGGAATTATAGCATTTGTTGGCTCTTTAGTTTATAGTATGTACAAGACTTTGCAAAGTTTTTCGCACTCATAAAATAGATTAAAAATGGTGTGCTTTACACCTATTTGTATAGCTACTTCTTGAAGTTATTGCAAAAATGTTTAGTTTAACTCTATGTTTTTTTGCGATCGCTAAGAGTCTATTTTTAGCACTTTTGCTAAAGCCTATTAACATCTCATACTCTTCACCGCTACAACCTACACTTTTAGGCATCTTTTTTAAAAACTTAAAACCTACTCTGTTTGCTTTTGAGAGTTTTTGTAGATCTGAGTAGACTCCATCAGAAATATCCATACCACAGCTTAGGTGTTTAGTCGCCTCTTTTATGAACTGCGATCGTAGTTTTATATTTATAAACTTTGAGTTTTTGTGGATCTTTTTACCACTTAGCAGGTAGCGTAGCTCTTTTGCACTTTTTCCAAGTTCACCTGTATAAGCCATAAAGTGGTTTACTTTTAGACCTTTTCTAAGTAGTGGTTTTTCAGTTTTGGAGATGATTGTTACTGTTATGTCTAGTTTAGTATTAGAGATCGTATCGCCTCCTACGATCTGTACATTAAACTCATTTGCAGCTTTAGTGAAACCACTATTTAGCTCTCTCATTTGTGTCGCATTTAGGCGTGGCATTGCAACACTTAAAAGAGCGTACTTTGGAGTTGCATTCATAGCGATCGCATCTGAAATATTTACAATCATCGCTTTATATGCGATCTGCTCTAAACTAAGCCAAGATCTTTTAAAGTGTACATTTTCAAAAAAAGCATCTTTGGAGTATACGAAGCCATCTATTACAGCTCCATCATCACCAATATATGAGTTTTTAAAAGTAGATATAAAATAGTTTTCAGTATTCATGGGTATGATTATAGCTCATATAAAAGGAAAATATTGTGAATATATCAATAAAAAAAGTTTTTAACAACATTAGTATCGCATTAATGGTTATAGTAGTTTTACTCTCCGCACTTACTTACTTAATAATAACACAAGGCAACTCATACAGTGCTTTGCAGAGTGTTCAAAAACAAAAAGCTCTTGTATTAGCTATAAACTCTATAGACTACTCACACAAGGAGTTGTCTGTAATTCAGCTTGATGGTAAGTCAAATGAACTAACTTTTGAGATCGATAAACTTGCAAATAGTGTTAATATTGAGAGTTCTATTAGTGAACTAAGAGCATTAAAAGAGCTTTTTGTAAATGATGTAGAACACTCTGCTGTAGCTTTTAACAACCAGCTAAACACTATTAATACTAAAGTTATAAATAGTATGAGTGATCAGTTTTCATATATTGAGATATTGAGTTATTTAACATTTTTATATGTGATCATTTTAATGATCTTTTATACTAAGCGTTTAGGTTTAGTCTATGAAGATATAGCACACCTTTTTGCTGTTAAAGATAGTAATACTTACCTTATAAAAACAGATGAAGTAAATACGATCACTAAAAGAATAAACCAAAAACAAGATTCTCTTAAAACTCCTGATATGCTTGATCGTGTCACTGCACTTTATAATAAAGATGGAATGTTAAGTACTTTTAATGAGAAAAAATATAGCCTCTCAACGCAGTCACAAATAATTGCTATTTTTAAAATAGATGGTATAAAAAACCTAAGAGATCAATACCCTGACACGATCTTAAACAAGGTATTTAAAAAAGTAGCATTTACGATTTCATTACATGAACAACATAATGACTTAAGTGCTTATTTAGAAGAGAATAGGTTTGCACTTCTTTTAACAAATAGAAATAAAAAAGAGGCAAAAGAGATTTTTGAGCTTATTAAAAGTAGTCTGAATGAGTTTAAAGTAGATAGTGAAAATAGTGTTGAACTTACTTTAGTTTATGAGTCTATACAAAAAGCACCAGTAGAGTCACTAGAAAATGTACTTATATCTTTAAAAGATAACCTTAATGACTAATGCTCAAATAGTAGAACAAGATCTAAAGTACATTTTTCACCCATGTACTCAAATGAAAGATCATGAGTCACAACTACCGCTAATTCCGATCAAAAAAGCTAAGGGAGTCTACCTTTATGACTTTGATGGTAACCGTTATCTTGACGCTGTTAGTAGTTGGTGGGTAAACCTTTTTGGTCACTCTAACTCTTACATAAATGAGAAAGTAAAAGATCAGTTAGAGACTTTAGAGCATATTATTTTTGCTGGTTTTACACATGAGAGTGCTTTGAATGTTGCAAAGCGTTTGGTTAAGTTAACACCAAAAGGGCTAGACAAAGTTTTCTTTGCAGACAATGGCTCAAGTGCAGTAGAGATCGCACTTAAGATGAGTTTTCAGTACTTTAAAAACAGAGGTGAAAGTAGACCTATATTTGTCTCACTTGAAAATAGTTACCATGGTGAGACTATGGGTGCCTTAGCTGTTGGCGATGTTAAGCTATACAAAGAGATCTACGATGAGATCTTAATAAAAACTATTCAAGCTAAGTCGCCCTCTCTTCACTCAGAAGAAGAAGCTTTAGCAGATATGAGAAGAGTTTTGAGTGAGAATAGAGGTAGAGTCTCTTCTGTGATCATAGAGCCTTTAGTTCAGTGTGCAGGTTCTATGGCTATGTACGACGCGACCTATATTACGGCTCTTAAAAAACTATGTGAAGAGTTTAACGTTCATCTGATCGCAGATGAGATCGCGGTTGGTTTTGGTAGAACTGGCTCTCTTTTTGCATGTGAACAAGCTAAGATCACACCAGACTTTTTATGCCTCTCAAAAGGGATCACAGGTGGTTACTTACCACTTTCAGTAACAATGTTTAGCGATGAGGTCTATAGTGCTTTTTATTGTGATTACAACGAAGGCAAATCGTTCTTAGACTCTCATAGTTACACTGGTAATGCTTTGGCGTGTGCGGCTGCAAACGCTACTTTAGATATCTTTGAAAAAGATAATGTTATAGAGAAGAATAGAGAAACTATAGAGCTAATGAGTGAGTTACTAAAAGAGTTTAACTCACTTAAACATGTAAAAGAGACAAGACAGCGAGGGATGATCGCAGCAATAGAGTTAGACGAGTTTCCACTAAACAAAAGAGTTAATTTAGAAATTTACCAATATGCTTTAAAAAATGAAGTTTTACTACGCCCACTTGGAAATGTAGTCTACTTCATGCCACCTTACACAATGAGTAAAAGTGAAATAGAAAAAATGTTTAAAGTAGCTTTCGATGCAATAACCAATTTAAGGTATTGATTTTTAAATAGTGTTACTTTTAGTGACGCTAAAATAACTAATATTCACACTTTGTTACTATTCGTAACGCCACTGTTTTTTACTCTCTTTTTTATGATATAATCTTCCAACAAAAATTAATGTATTGGAGCCAACATGGCATTTATTGAAGATTACAAAAAACACGTGAGTGAGCGTGAAACACTAGGTGTTCCACCACTTCCACTTTCAGCTGAACAAACGGCTGAACTTATAGAAATTATAAAAAAAGATAAAGGTAACACTGAAGAAAATTTAGAATTACTTTTTAACCGTGTTGCACCAGGTGTTGATGATGCTGCTTATGTTAAAGCTGCATTTTTAAATGACGTAGCTAATGGTAATACTACTGTAGCTTCAATAGCTCCTGAAAAAGCTATAGAAGTTCTTGGTAAAATGCTAGGTGGTTACAACGTTAAGCCTATGATCGATGGTTTAACAAGTTCAAACACTACTGTTGTAGATGCATCTGTTGACGCATTAAGCAAAACACTTCTTGTTTATGATGCTTTCAATGATGTTGAAGATTTACATAAAGCTGGTAATGCTGCTGCTACTAAAGTTATGACTTCTTGGGCAAATGCTGAGTGGTTTACTTCTAAAGATGAGCTAGCTGAAAAAATTACTATAACAGTATTTAAAGTAGCTGGTGAGACTAATACAGATGATCTTTCTCCTGCTTCTGAAGCGTTTACTCGTTCAGACATTCCACTTCACGCTAACTCAATGCTAGTTGCTAAAATGGACGACCCAATGGGTACGATCGCTGAACTTAAGAAAAAAGGTAACACTGTTGCTTATGTTGGTGATGTTGTTGGTACTGGTAGTTCAAGAAAATCAGGTATTAACTCTGTTCAATGGCACATGGGTGAGGACATCAATGGTGTTCCCAACAAGCGTACTGGTGGTGTTGTTCTTGGTGGAATTATCGCTCCGATCTTCTTTGCAACTGCTGAAGATTCAGGTGCACTTCCATTAGAGCTTGATGTAAGTCAAATGGAAACAGGCGATGTTATCGATCTTTATCCGTACAAAGGCGAAGCTCATAAAGATGGCGCATGTATCGCTACTTTTAACTTACGTCCTAATACTATTACAGACGAAGTACGTGCAGGTGGACGTATTCCACTGATTATTGGTCGTGGTTTAACTAAAAAAGCTCGTGGCGTTTTAGCTATGGGTGACGATGAGATCTTTTTACGTGCAGAACAACCTGCTGACAATGGTAAAGGTTTTACTCTTGCTCAAAAAATGGTTGGTAAAGCTTGTGGTATGAAAGGTGTTAAGCCTGGAATGTACGTTGAGCCTGAAACTTCAACAGTAGGTTCACAAGATACAACAGGACCTATGACTAGAGATGAGATCAAAGAGCTTGCAGCACTTGGTTTTAATGCTGACTTAGTTATGCAGTCTTTTTGTCATACAGCGGCTTACCCTAAGCCATCAGATGTAACTATGCACCATACACTTCCTGACTTTATTTCAAACAGAAGTGGTGTTGCTCTTCGTCCTGGTGATGGAGTTATTCACTCTTGGTTAAATAGAATGGTTCTTCCAGATACTGTTGGAACTGGTGCTGATAGCCATACACGTTTCCCAATCGGGATCTCTTTTCCTGGTGGATCTGGAATAGTTGCATTTGCAGGTGTTACAGGAAGTATGCCTTTAAGTATGCCTGAGTCTGTTTTAGTTAAATTCTCTGGTGAGTTACAACCAGGTATTACTCTTCGTGACCTTGTAAATGCGATCCCACACCAAGCGATCAAAGAGGGTCACTTAACAGTTCCTAAAAAAGGTAAGGTAAATATTTTTGCTGGACGTGTTTTAGAGATTGAAGGTCTTCCAGATCTTAAATGTGAGCAAGCTTTTGAGCTTTCTGATGCAAGTGCTGAGCGTTCAGCTGCTGCGTGTACAGTTAAGTTAAACAAAGAACCAGTGATCGAGTACATTAAATCTAATGTAACTCTTTTAGAGCAGATGGTAATTGAGGGTTATGAAAATAAAACTACAATAGAGCGTAGAATTACAAAAATGAAAGAGTGGTTAGCTAATCCAGTTCTTATGGAAGCTGATAGTGATGCTGAATATGCTGCTGTTATTAACATTGACCTTAATACAATTAAAGAGCCTATTTTAGCTTGTCCTAATGATCCAGATGATGTTGCTACATTAACTGAAATTTTAGCAAGTGATCGTCCAAGTAAAATTGATGAAGTATTTGTTGGTTCTTGTATGACTAACATCGGTCACTACCGTGCGTTAGGTGAAGTACTAAGAGGCGAGGGTGCAGTTCCAACTAAACTATGGGTTTGTCCTCCAACTAAAATGGATGAGAAACAACTTATAGAAGATGGTTACTACTCAGTATTTGGAACAGCTGGAGCTAGAACAGAAATTCCTGGTTGTTCTTTATGTATGGGTAATCAAGCTCGTGTTAGTGATGGTTCTATTGTATTCTCAACGTCTACAAGAAACTTTGACAACCGTTTAGGTAACAACACTCAAGTTTACTTAGGATCTGCAGAACTAGCTGCTGTATGTGCGATGTTAGGTCGTATTCCAACTGCTCAAGAGTACTTAGATATTGCACCTAAGAAAATTGCTGGTAAAGAAGATGAGATCTATAAATACCTTAACTTCAACCTTATTAAAGACTACAAGCTCTAGTAGCTTGTATGTGAGCCACTTGGCTCATATATTTTAAATGGAAAATAACCCTAATAACCCACTTCATGGTTTAAAACTTAAAGATATTGTAACTTCACTTGTAGAGAAATATGGCTTTGAAGAGTTAGACAAACGTTTTAAGATGAACTGTTTTAGCTCAAAGCCTTCTATAAATTCGACACTTAAATTTTTACGTAAGACTGATTGGGCGAGAGCTAAGATAGAGAAGTTTTACTTAGAAACTTTTAAATAGGTAGTTATAGAGACTCCTTAGGAGCTCTATATTAATTAGCTAGTGGAGAGTTTTTAACGTCTTCTATATTTTCTATGTATATAGACTGAGAAGGGAATGCTATAGTTGAGTTGTTATTTTCAACAATACTCATAAGCTCTAAGTATACTTCTTCTCTAGCTTGAAGCCACGGCTCCCAGTTTGGATCTTTCGTAAAACAGTAAACCATAATATTTAACGAGCTATCTGCAAGTTCACTAAAGTACACTAAGATCTGCTCTTGATGAATTTTAGGATTATTTTTTAGGTATGTTCTTATATCTGTTAAAATATTTTTCATCTGAGCACCAGATGTACTATAACTTACACCTAGCATCATCTTAATTCTTCTTTTAGGACGAACTGACCAATTTAAAATATTTGCATTTGCTAAAGTACCATTTGGAACACTAATGATCGACTTCTCAAATGTTCTAATTTTTGTTGATCTAATACCTATCTCTTCTACTGTTCCATCGACACTACCTACTGTGATCCAGTCACCAACAACAAAAGGACGATCACCGAAAAGAACTATTGAACCCCAAAAATGTCTAATAGTATCTTGTGAAGATAGAGAAATACCAACACCTAAAATACCAAAAGAGGCAACAATTGCCATCGCATCAAAACCCCAGTCGTTAGCGATGGTAATAAGAGCAATTATAACTATCAAAGTTTTTACTATTTTTAAAGCTAGTCCAGCAATAGCCCCACCAAGTCCAGCTCTATGCTTTTCTGCTTTTGTCTTTAGGTCTTCGCCATATGTATTTAGGACACTAATTATTGTCCAATAAATTAAAATAGTTATAAGTGTTTTTAAGATGCCTGTGTAAAAAGTCTCAAATGATGCATTGCTTGAAAGTAGCATTGCAACAAAGTAGTAAGACATAAGTACAGCAACTAACTTTAGTGTATGCTCAAGAACTTTTACTAGCTTGTCATCAAGCATATTTGTAGTTTTAGCAACGTAAATCTTTAACGGTTTTAAAATAATACCTACTACTAAAGAGCGTATTGAGAGTAGAAAAATAAAAAGTGTTAGTGCTACTATCCACATAAAAAGAGAGTTTGCAAAAATATGAAAGTTTAAAATATTTGCAACTTCTTCAGGTACATAAGATGTAATAGCCTCGGTTAGTGATTGAACTTGTTTTAGTTGTTCCATGAAATATGAATTCCTCGATTTTTAAAATTTAGTGTACAATTATAGCAAAAAAAAACAGGTGAATTTATGGAAACTAAAAAGAGTTGGAAGTACTACCTAGGTATGGTATTGTTATTCGGATCAGCTATCCCATATATTGTTTTATTTGCTGTTTTACCATATTTGCAGGTTAGTACAGCAGAGTCACTTTCGATCGCATCTGCACTAGTTGTTTCCTCTGAAGTAATGTTTTTGGCTTCATTGGCTTTTTTAGGTAAGGAGTTTATTAATTCAGTTAAAGAGAAAGTTATGTCAATTTTCTCGTTTTCTAAAACTTCAAAACCAATAAGTAGAGTGAGGTTTAGTATAGGGATGACTCTGTTTGTGATCTCTATATTTACTCCAACTGTTTTAGTAGAGAGTATAATTTTATTTGGTTTTACTGATTATTTTTCTGATAAAGATATTTTATACACTCTGATCGCTTTTGATGTTATATTTATTAGCAGTATTTTTATTTTAGGAGAAGATTTCTTACACAAGTTAAAAAATCTTTTTACATTTCCTACTCAGAGTTCGAATCTCTGAGTGTCCACCACTTCAATCCCTTAATATAGGGCTTTATAACACCTTTTAAACAATCAAAAACTTAATTGTAACAGTAAAGTAACAGTTATTACACTTTTAAATCTATATATTTCTATGTATTTTGTAATATTTTCAATAATTATATGTCCACGGACATACTTTTTAATCCAAATAATTTTTTACTATACACTCCTAAAATATAGACATAGGACAAATGGATTTTACACAGAAGATAGTCTACAAGGGTATTTAACTATACTAAGTATAAAACAAAGTTGTACATATCAAAATATAAATTTTTTAGATTATTTAAAATCAAATTTTCCTGAAAATCTTTAAAAATATTTGTAAACCACATCCCTTAAAAGGTCATAGGTAATAGAAATATAAGTGTTCTACTGAATTGTTAAGTTAATTAACAAATTTATATAGTGAGCTAGGAGAGAAGAAGTTTAAATTTTATTGGATAACTTTTTTTAACCCATTTTCTATGATATTTTTCATCTTATCACAATTGGTTTCCATACAATCAATTGAAGCTGAGATATATTCATCAGTATTTAAAGTTGATTTGTAGTCAACATACTTGTAACCATTAAAAGTAACTATCATATCAAAGAATAATCTGATACTTCTTCCATTACCCTCACTAAATGGGTGCAAAACAATTAACTCACACATATAATATGACAATTTTTCAATAAATTCATCTCTTAATGATATATCTTCATAACCTTTAAGATAATTATCACTTTTGAGTTTTGTAAATATATCATTTTAGAAACTATCCAAATTCATATATGGACAAAATATACTATCACCCTTAGAAATATTTACACTTCTATATTTTCCACCCCATTCATAAAGTGATGAAAAAATACTATGGTGAGTTTTACAAAGATATTCTTCATCAAATGTTACTAATTCTTCTAAATCATTGTGGAGAGCTTCATAGGATTTTATAATTAACTCTTTTTCAATCTCAGTTATGATTTGTATATCTTTAATATTTAGTTTATTGATAGCAACATCACTATTTTCATAGTAGATATGGTTTGAAAGAGGATAATACTTCATTTATTTTAGCAGAGTCAAATACTCTTTTACTTTTTTTAAAACATCTTTATCTTTTGTAGGTTGATAGCCCTCTATTTGATTAGAAATCGTAGCAGTTTTAACAGCTTCTTTATGTGAAAAAGGTGGTTTACTCATATCATTACTCCTAATTTGTATTAGGTCATTATATCAAAAATATAGTTTAAATTCTCTTTGGTGTCTTTTAACTATTTTACAATTTCTGAAATGATTTTAAGTTGTTTTTCTCAAAGTATGAATCCCTAATTATCCAGCACACTCTTCATTCAATTCTTACTCTTCACTACAATAATTCCATAGTAAACTCCATCAAAAACATCAACTGTTACTGTAATGTCAAGCGATCAGTTAAAATAAGCAGGTAGAGAGTTTAAAAAACTTCATACAAAAATCTTAAACCTTAAAAAAACAAATTAGTTTGTTAAACTCTCTTTTTAGATAAAAAGAGGGAGTTAAGTGTTACAAAAAGGTGAAGTAAGAATGATTGACCTAATTGAATCAACAATTCCAGCTTTCCTATTATAATTGTGTTATAGTCCTAAAATTTTTAGAGAAACTATAATTTTAATTGAAAATGCTATAATGACAGTAATTAAGTTGAAGAGAGGTTTATTATGACAAAATCTGATATATTAAACTATCTTAACGAACACTATCAAGAATTCCGTAATAAATATAATGTAGAAAAGATTGGTTTATTTGGAAGCTATGCAAGAGATGAAGAAACAAAAGATAGCGATATAGATATATTTGTACAAATGCACCCAAAACTTTTAGATATGATAGCTATTAAGCAACTAATAGAAGAAGACCTTCATCTAAAAGTAGATATTGTTAGACTAAGAGATAAAATGAACCCTTACTTAAAAAAACGAATTTTACGAGATGGTATCTATGCAGTATGACAAGGAATTGGTTCTTGATATACTAGAGCAAATTAGAGATGCTTTAGTTGTAGTTGAGAAAAGATGTTCTTATGCAAAAAGTGCTGATGATTTTTGTGATACAGAAGAGGGGCAAGAAAAGCTTGATAGTATTTGTATGAAACTTATCGCTGTTGGTGAGAGTTTGAAAAATATAGACAAACTAACAGATAAAAAATTACTTGTACAATATCCACATATAAAATGGAAAGAGATTAAAGGAATTAGAGATATTTTATCGCACCATTATTTTGATTTAGATGCAGTTGTTATTTTTGAGATCTGTAATGATGAGATAGTTGATTTACTTATAGCGATTAATCAAATAATTGAAGATATTAATAAAAAATAAAATAAATTTTTAAAGGGTATTCACTTTTAGTCAATAGTTAGTAGAGGTTTATCTATATAAAAACCTTGTGAGTAGTCTATTCCTAACTCTTTTATTTTGTCCATAACAGTACTTGAGTGAACAAACTCTGCAACGGTTTTAATATTTAGTTTTTTTGCAAAGTCTACGATCGTCTCTACTACTAAAGCAGCACTCTTGTCTGTGTCTATGTCTTTTATAAGTGAACCATCTATTTTAATAAAGTCAACACTCATTTTGGTTAAGTATGAGAAGTTTGAGTAACCACTTCCAAAGTCATCGATTGCTATTTTAGCGCCATAACGTTTTACTTCGTTTATAAACCTATTTACCTTTTTAAAGTCTTCGATCGCCTCTGATTCTAAAAGTTCAAAAGTTACTCTTGAAGATGCTTTACAAGTTTTTAATTTTTCTATTATAAATGCAAATATTTCACTGCTCATTATGTCTTCGATCGAGAGATTTATGTTGAACTCATACTCATTGTCTTTAAATGCCTCAAAGCTTTTGTCTATGATTATTTTAGTAACTAAGTTGTAAACCTTGATCTGTTTTGCGATCGGAATGAATAGTACAGGACTTATAATATTTCCACTCTCATCAAGAAGACGAGCTAGTGATTCGTATTTAGCTATTTTACCGCTGTTGTTATCTAAAATAGGCTGAAAATAAGGGATTATATTTGAACTTTCAACGGCTGATCGCACCATGTTTGACATTTCTAGGTTATTTGCATACTCATTTTCAAAGTGCATTCGATCTTCGTAGATCCAAAAAGTAAGGTTGTTCTCTTTTGCATACTTTAGAGCCATTGCAACTTTTGAAAAGATCTCACTATTTGTAGAGTTGGAGCATGATGCTAGAGTGAAATTTATAAATATTTTACTCTGTTGGTAGTTAATAGACGTATTTTCAAGTTTTGTATATAGAGTAGTTAAAAGCTCTTTTAGCTCATAAAACCCTAAAGAGTTTTCTAAGCAAAGTGCAAACTCATTAATGGAGAGTCTATAAATTTTATACCCCTCAAGTTTTACTTTTAAAAGCTCACTTACCTGCTCGATCACAAAGTCACCAATGTTGAAGCCATAAAAGTTGTTAATAGTTTTAAAGTTATCTATGTTTAGAATAATTAAACCTGCTTCTGCATTTTCAAGTAGATCTTTTCTTAGTCGATAAATATTTGGAAGGTGTGTTAAGTCATCTCGGAAATAACTTTCAAGTAAATTGTTTTTGCTCTTTTTTAAACTTAGTGCTTGTTCATCATAGTTGTTATGTAGTTGTGCTAAAACTATATCGCTAATATCTTGACCATCTTCAAGCGCGTCAACTCCATAAAGTGTAACAACAGTTTTGGATCGATCCTCGGAGTGTACACAGCTAATTTTACTATTTGGTAGTTTCTCTTGTAGGGTACTTTTTAGTGTTTGAACTAAAACGGTATTTAACATATATGAACTAATATGTACTAAAGTATTTTTTAACTCAACTTGTAAGATCTCATCTACGATCGAGTTAACCTCTGTTGAATGCTCTAGTGAAAAAGTAGTTATTTTTAAGTTGTTCATTATCTGTCTTTATAATTTTGTTTGTGTGGATTGTAGCAAAAAAATACCAACTTAGTTGTATTCTGCCATATCAAGTTTATAAAATGAGTTTAGAGCGTTATATATGTCGGGAAATTTGTTTTGTAAATGTTTTGCTCGCTCAAAATATAGTTCACTTACTACCGCAAAAAATTCAGCTTCATTCAGACTTGCATACTCACCTATAAGTTTATACTTTCCTATGTAACGCCCTTGTTGATAAGTGCTGTTTAAAAGTTCAAAGCGTCTAAACATTACTGCTGCAAATGAGTGGTATTTAGCATTTTCAAGTAGTGGCATACCATCGAACAAACCATCTGCAAAGTCTAGTTCATGTGCAAACTCATGTACTATAACGTTGCTATGGCTTAGGTGGTAGATCTGTCTCTTCGCATCATTCCAAGCGATCACTATGGTAGAACCTGTATTAATACCTTCTAAAATTAAGTTAGAGTGTTGGTTAAAGTGTCTAATGTTGTCCACTACTAAATGGTGTGGGTAGATCACAACTTCATTTAAGCGATCGTAATACTCATCTTTCATGTGAAGTGTCATAAAACAGGCGTAAAAAGCTATGCTAACTCTCATTTCATCTGTAACGCTTACTTCTACACCAGAGAACTTTTTAAAATGTAAAAAACGTAAAATGAGGTAGTGCAGATGTTTTTTATCTTCATCATTAAGAAGTTTATAGTGAGGAATATGCTCAATAATTTTTAAATAATCTGTAGGAAACTCTTTGTGTTTTAACTCCTCTATGCTCTTTTTTGTTTCGTATTTTTCTTTAAGAATATAGTAAACATAGTAGGTAGTAAAAAAGAGTAGAAATAGTAAAAAAAGCTCAAGTATATTCATAATCGTTTAAAAAGTGTAATTCATAATAAAGCGTACTTCACTGATCGTGTTATTAATATGTGCTATATCGTACCCATGTACTCTTTCATACTCTGCAAAATCATAGTTTGTTTTGAAGTCAACATATATAAGTTTTAGTGCAATATTTAAGCTTTCATCAAAATGAGCCTTGTAGTTTAGAACAATGTCATACTCATTGTTGTCTTGTGTTGTGTAACGATCGTTTAAATCATTTGGAAAGTCGAACTTTGATGCAACTAAGTGCAGCGATGTGTTATATTTTAAAGAGTCATAAGTTGCTGTAATAGAGTTACTAAAAGCACCTGCTTCTTGAGAATCGTTGTAGTACAAAGAGTTAAATAGGCGGTTGTTTCCCCAGTTTATAATAAGCTCTCCACCATTATATGAGTTTTCATTGTACCTAGTTTTGTTCAGTGCATATTTTAGTGAAAAGTTTTTATATTTACTTTTGAGTTTAAGACCAAGAGCGTAAGTATCAATTTGACCTATAACATGATCACCAACACTATCTTGTTTAACACCTTGAACTCCAATACTATTTTTAAAATCTCCCATAGTTTTACTGTGAGTGAGCGTAGTGTAAAAAGAGTTTACAAAGTTTTCACAGTAGTAGTTCCAAGCTTCAAAATTAGTGCTCTCATCGGTAAACACAAATGATGCTAAATATAAGTTTTGGTTTGGACCTATGTATTGTCCACTAGCATTAAAGTTATTAGGATCGTAACTTCCTACAAAATTATGACGATCACTACTATTATGTTTTAGAGTATTTCCAGAAGCATTTATGAAGTCAGTAAAACCAACAGCGTTAAGAGGTTTTACTTTGAAAATATCACCAACTCTTAGTGTTATGTTCTTGAAGTCTCTATTTTCAATTACAACACCCTCATATGTGTAAGGTGTCATACGAATGTCTTTATCGGACAAAAAACCATACTCACTAAGCAGTTGGCGACCAGCTTTTATAAAACTATTTTTGTATCTGTATTTTACAAAAGCCTCTCCTAAAACGCTATAACCATCTTGGTTGTCTCGTAAAAGGTCTAAGCCACCTTCACTTTTAGGATTGTTAAATATTGGTTGTGATGTATAACCCCTTACACCAATATTCAAGCCATTAAAAGTTGGAGTCACAAAACCTATGTACCCACCTACAGCGTTAGAAGCTTTTGTAGATTTTAGATGATTTTCATAAACTCCAGCAGGCTCTTCATTAAGTTCGTCTATATTAACTCTCATGCTGAAATATCTTAGTTGAGACTCTACTTTAGTGTTTTTAAGTGCACTTATAAAACTTTCATTAGCACTTATTAAAGTACTGCTTAGTAAAGTTAATAGCACTATATAAAACATTTTCATCTCTATTTTTCCTTATGATTTTTGTATGACGTTGGACCATCTGAGTAGTTTGAGTATTTATACCACTCTTTTGGGTAACCAACCTCTTGAGCCATCTTATTTGGTTCATTTACATAACCATCACTATACTTTGCAACAAGTCTCCATGCAAGTGCCCACCATGTGTTTACAACTTTACTCGCTTCGCTATTAGAGAAGTGTGTTAACATCTCTTTGGCTACGAGCGGACGTTTTTCATATACTTTTAAAGCTTTATGATCCATTATTTTAACATTTTTCATAGAAGCTAACTCTAGTTCATTCTGCTTTAGTTGAATATCTTTAATAATGTAACTATACTTAATAGCCGCCCAGTTAGCAACAAAGTTAAAAGCCCACCATGCACTTTGCTGATCGAACTTATCACTAAACCCCGTATAGTAAGCTTTTGGTATAGAGTTTACTCCAACATAAAAAGGAGTAAGAACACTACTCATAGGCTCATCTGGTGCAAACCAAACTATACCTCCTATTGGATCTGGCAACCAGCTTCTAGCTTGTAGTACAAAACTATAACCACTTCTGTAAATAGACAGAGGTCTCTCCCATGCACCGCTCAGTTTTGCATCTGGGTTACCAGTATCATTTCCTGCGTCCATGACTCCAGGGTATCTGTAGGGGTTACCAAAAGGACCTGCACTCATGCCTTTACTTAGATCAAACTGAGTCTCTTGGTAGTAGTCACGGTAAAGTTTAGCAACATCTCTAGCATCTAACTTTTTGTCTGGTTTGATAGAGAATGGATAATACGTAGTAAAACCATCTTTTACCCAAGGTGAAAGGTTCTTAGACGGTGCTAGTTTGGACTGAACTCTCCAGACTCTGCGTAAAGAGTAGTAAGGGTGAGAATACTCTCCTTCACTTACAGTTCGTAACCAGTCTAGCTTTCCACTTTTTGGATCCCACCAACCATGCTTTTGTGCAATTTTATGAAGATCTTTTGAGTAGATCATATTTTTATCATCTGGGTCTACTTCACGAATTCTAAACTCATTTGCTGCTACAAAAACTTCTCCATCGGGAACTCTTTTTGCAACCCAAAGACCGCCTTTTTTCTCAGGTGATGGTGCTATTTCTATAACCCAACCCTCATTCTTATCAGCTACAGGAATAGTCTCACCTGTTCCATAGTAACCATAAGTTTCGATTAAATGACCTATGAGCTTGATCGCTTCTTGCGCCGTTTTACATCTCTCTAATGCAACACGAGTTAACTCAGCACTATAAAAAATGAGTTTGTTAGGTTCTGGCTCCGCTGTTATTTTTGCACCATTTGTAGCTTCACCAAACATAAGTTGATGCTCATTCATGATCCCATAGTTACCATCAAAATAAGCATAAGTGTGAGCAACTTGTGGAATATGTCCTAAAGGTATGCTTTGAGGTAAGTTGTTGTCACTATAAACTGGACTTCTGTCTTTACCTACATAACGATGAAGTACATTAGAATTAAACTTTTTTCTATTGCCTAAAGAAGATGGATCGTAATAGACTGCCCTTTTTGAGCCTGCTTTATGATCTGCGGCAGGAACGTAGACTAACCTATTATCAAACATCTCACTATCATCTGAATGTGCCACAAAAACTGAACCATCTTTTGAAGCACCTTTTGTGATGATCATAGTTGTACATGCCCATAATAAACTTACTGTACTAAAGAGTAAAAAAACTACAAATAACTTCTTCATACCTATCCTTTTTAGTGATCTTAGAGCAACTTTACTTACTAATAACTGAGTTACGAGAAGCTCTTAAACATATTTCGCTAAACTTGCACAAATATATGGAGCTATTATGAGCAACAACTTTTCAAACCTATCTTTAAGCGAGCCAATGATCGCAAACCTTACTAAAATAGGTTACACAACTATGACACCAGTTCAAGAAGAGGCACTTCCGATCGCACTTGAAGGAAATGACTTAATAGCTCAAGCAAAAACAGGAAGTGGAAAGACTGCTGCTTTTGGTATACCTATCTTACATACTCTAAAAACAGAAGAGTTCAAACTTCAAGCTGTGATCATGTGTCCGACTCGTGAGCTTTCCCACCAAGTTGCAGATGAATTACGTTCACTTGGAAAGTTTAAAGAGAACATTAAAATACTCTCACTTGTTGGTGGTGAACCTGTATATGGACAGCAAAAAGCACTAGAGAGTGGAGTTCATATAGCTGTTGGAACACCTGGGCGAATAATGGATCACATCACTAAAGGAAACCTGAAGTTTGATAGTATGAAAATGCTTGTTTTAGACGAAGCTGATCGTATGTTAGACATGGGTTTTTTAGATGACATAAAAGCGATTATAGAGTATATGCCAGCTCAAAGACAAACACTTCTTTTTTCTGCTACTTTTGAAGATGAGATAGAAAAACTTTCAAAGCAGTTTCAGCGTGATGCAAAGTTTGTAAAAGTGAGCTCGGATGATGACGAAGTAAATGTAGAACAGCACTTTTTCAAAGTAAGAGAAAACGAAAAAATAGATCTAGTAGAAGCTCTTTTAACATCAAATAAAATAAGTGCATGTCTGATCTTTTGTAATATGAAAATAACTTGTGACGAAGTTGCTAAGTCTCTTTACGATCGAGGTTTTGACTCTATGGCACTTCATGGTGATTTAGAACAGCGTGATCGCAATGAGGCTTTAACACTCTTTAGTAATGGAACTATAAATATCCTAGTAGCAACAGACGTAGCTGCACGTGGACTTGACATAAAAGAGTTACCTTGTGTTATAAACTACGATATATCTCATAAGGCTGAGGTTCATATTCACCGTATAGGAAGAACAGCTCGCGCTGGTGCTGAGGGTGTTGCTTACACCATGTTTAGCGATCGTGAACAGAAATTTTGTGACGCGATCGAAGAGTATAGCGATCGTAGCTTTGAACTACAAAACCAAAATAGTGTTCAAAATAATAAAAAATTTAATAAAAATGCACCAAATGTAACTATTAAAATTCTTGGTGGTAAAAAAAATAAACTTAGAGCAGGGGACTTGGTTGGAGCTTTGATCGCAGAGTTTAAAATAAAAAGTGAGAACTTAGGTAAAATAACGGTTTTAGACAAGGTAAGTTATGTTGCGATCGATCGCGATGCATCGAGTAAAATAAGTTTTAGAGGCGATCGCATAAAAGTTAAGGGTAAAATTTTTAGATTTATAAACATATAAAGGAAAAATATGAAAAAAGTATTTCAATTAGTTGAGAGTAATAAACATCGTGATCGTACATTAGAAGCTATCAAAAGCGACATTAGAAAGTATTTAAAACGTGAGCGTAAAAAGAAGTTACCAGCAGATGCAACGTACTGGGAATTTGAGTGTCGTTTTGGAAAGAGTGATACTGAGGTAGAAGAGCTACTTGCTCCTGAAATTATAACTGCTTTAGACAAGGCTCACTCAGAGGAGTGGAGTGAGTGTTATGTTGAGATTATCTCAAAGCCTGTGAGTACTAAAGAAGAGTCTATTTAGCTATAGGGTATGGGCTAGGTTCTGAAAATAGATAGCCTTGAGAAAATGTAATATCTAACTCTTCTATAATATTTTGAACCGCCTCATTATGTACAAACTCTGCTATACATGGAATATTTGCATTTTGTGCAAAAAAGGCTATAGCACGAGTTATTTCATAACTTTTCTTATTTGTATCTATATCTTTAATGTACTGTGCATCTATTTTTAAGAAGTCTATATCTAGATCTAAAATACGCTCAAAGTTAGAGTATTCAGATCCAAAGTCATCAATGGCTATACTATAACCACTCTTTTTAAAAGAATTCAACTGCTCTAAATGATTTGTTTTGGCACTAGTGCTCACACCCTCCAAAATTTCTAAAATAACACGAGAAGGATCAACCTTGTACTCTTTAGCTTTCGTATCTAAATAAGCAATAAGGTAGTTTTTAGATAAGTCATCTTGAGTGATGTTTATAGAGAATGTATAGCTATTTTTAGACATTATTTTAAAACTTTTA
Source organism: Helicobacteraceae bacterium (assembly GCA_013138865.1). Classification (GTDB taxonomy): domain Bacteria; phylum Campylobacterota; class Campylobacteria; order Campylobacterales; family Sulfurimonadaceae; genus GLR69. The sequence goes on from WTBY01000058.1 coordinate 33,240, forward strand.
TCGATCATTATTTTAGTTATTTCGGGAAGCATTCCTGAGAGTTTTGCTGTCTCTAAAAATTCAAATGGCGATACTATTTTTGAACCTTCTTTAATTCTAACTAATGCTTCAAACTTTGTTATTTCATCTGTTTTATTATTTTTAATTCCTTGAAAATATGGAACTACACGATCCTCTTTGATAGCTAAGTGTAAAAGATTGTTAGAAGATATGAATTTTTCTCTACTTGAGTGATCAATACTATCACTATCTTTGTTAAATATATGAACGCTATTCTTACCACTCTCTTTTGCTTGTTTTAAAGCTAAAGCAGAATTTCTTAAAATATTTTTATCTCCATATGCTACACCATAAGAGAACGATATGTGAATATTAATATTGTCTAACTCTATTACATTATCATAAAAGAAGTTATTGATTGTATCGATCGTTTCATTTATCTCTATTTTAGAGTCAAAAAGTAGAGCAAACTCATCAGAGTTTATTCTAAATGTATATTCAGCTTCAAAGTTAGTTTTTAGTAGTTGTGCTACTTTTACTAATAGTTTATCACCAAGTTCAAAACCATAGGCTGTATTTATATAACTAAAGTTGTTTATATTTAACAGTATTAGGGTTTTATGAGAGTCCACTTTTAAAAGTTTTTCTAGTTTAGTTTTATTATATAAGCCACAAAGTTGATCTATATAAGCCATCTCTTCTAGTTTTTGTTGAGTTTTTTTAAGCTCGCTCATATCTGTAAATATACCTAAGTAGTTATGATCATTACTGTCTTCATCGTATAGTGCTGTTATATTTGTCCATTGGTGCACTAAAGAGCCATCTTTAGCCATGTTTGTTATTTCACCATTCCATGATGATTTTTCTTTTAGATCTGACCACATTTTTTTATAAAAAGATTTAGCATACTTTTTTGAAGATATTACATTAGGATCTTTACCTAAAACATCTGACTCACTAAGACCATAGATATCTTCAAATGCTTTATTAACTTCAATGATTTTATTTTTAGAGTTGGTAAGAATTATACCTTGAGAAGCGTTTTCCATAGCGTTATAAAATAGCTCTAGTCTTTTTTCATTAGCTCTATTTTTTAATACAACATTTACAATAGCAGCAGCAGTTTGAAGAAGCTTTTTGTGAAATGGAGCAGGGGTGCGGTGCTCAAATGATGAGAGAGCAAAAGAGCCAATAGCATTTTTAGCTTCATCTCTTACTGGCATAGACCAACATGCACAAAGGTTAAAGTCCTGAGCGATATGACGTATATCTTTCCACCTTAGATCAGTAAATGTGTCTGTAACAAACTGAGCATCATTATGAAAAACTGCATTTCCACAAGAACCACCATATGGACCAGGTTGTAAGTTTGCAAGAGCATCATGTCCAACTTTAGGTATACTAGGAGCTGCAACAACACTCATAAGGCTTGTACTATCATCTACTAACATTAAAGAAGCTACTGAATTGGGAAGAAGTTTTTCTGCTAAAGTACAAAGTGCATTTAAAATTTTTTGACTCTTCTCATGTGAAGCGATCATACGTAAAATTTCTTGTTGATAATCTAAAATATCATTATACTCTTTGGGTGTTATTTGAACTTCATCTATATCATTCTCATCTAAAACATTACAAGTAGTGGTTTGTGCTGGCATTTATACTCTTTTCTAGTTAATTAAATATTTGTAGTGTGTCGGGTTGTCTGGACAAGGACTGAATCCGCACTCTAAAAATGCACCTATTGTATTTGCTAGGGCAACTATTATAAAAATAAAGAAGACTGCTTTTTCTATTTTGTTTAGAACTTGCTTCTCTTCTGCTAAGTTTTTAGCCCATTTCATAAAGATCATTAATAGTGCAATAGCAAAAATTGAGACTAAAAATACTACTAATGCCCAAGTATATAGGTGTAGTCCTAGAACAGGGTCACCAAAACCAGTTGAGCCATCAACTTTTGGTGCTACATGAAGTAATACTTGTCTTGTTGAGACGGCTGCTCCTATAAGTGCTGAGACAATTGAGATCCCATAGTGAAGAGGATGAATACCAAACTTTAAGTTCATTAAAATTCCAACTGCTACACCAAACATACCAACTCGTTGAAGCAGACAGAGTGGACAGGGTATTTCACTATCTATAATTTGAATACCAAAAGCACCAACTAGTGGAGTTAAAAGTAAAAAAAGACTTATAAGGTTTATTTTTCTGACAGTGTCAATAGATAACATCCATAACTCCTTATAAGTTTATGTTTAGTTTGTCATCTGCATGATAACTAAACCAGTATATATAAATTAGCATTGTTACTCCAAAAGTAACGATAGCGGGTTTTCTTTTTCCGATATAAATTAAGACAAAAGTAATTGTCAATAATAAAAATAGTAGTACGTCCATTTCAAGTCCTTAATATTCTGGTTATTATATCTTCTTTTTTACTCAAAGACTATAGCCTCATATATATAAAGTTCAGCATCTTTGTATCCATCTTTTCCTAACTTAGCTTTCTCTTGCGAGGCACTTTCAACAAACTCTTTTACATTCCAATTCATTTGCGTTGCAACATGTGGTAAATAAGTCCCAGTTTTAGTGCCTTTTTTAATGTAGATACCATGTTTTCCTATAGTTATTTCATCTAGTGAAAATATTCGTTTTCTTGGTGTTAAAACTGAAATTTCTATATCAATATTTTTTAGCTCATCAGCTGTAACCTTGTTAAATCTTGTATCAAAAAGAGCTGCTGAAATTGCCATCTCTATTACAACTTTGTAAAGGGGCATAGTTGGTTCAAAAGTTCCTATACATCCTCTAAGTTTATGATCTTTATTTAGTGTAACAAAAGCACCAACACTCTCCTTCAACTTAGGGGAGACACTATTTTCATCTATAACTAACCTTTTGTTATTTACGATCGCTTCATCTAAAGCTTCTTTAGCAATTTTAAGTAACTCTTTTTTTTCACTCTTATTTAGTGAAAACTCATCTTTTTGTTTAAAAATTCTCATGGCTCCGTATCCTACTACTCTTTTTATATCTCCATACTTACTCTGAGCAGAGTTTTTATACTCTAAAACTTCATAGGTATATGGTCTATCTTTTGTTAGGTATAAAAGTGTTAGTACGGAACTCCAACCACAAGCAGAAGTTTTAAGTGCTTTTACATTCGAATTTTGAGCAGTTGCAAGTGCTTTAACAAAGTTTTCTGGAGAGTTTGTTGCGATCGCGTTTAATATTTTTCTATCTTGAATATTTGCGTCTTGAAATGATGGGTAGTGAGAGAGATCACTACTTATAACAAATAGGTTCTGCTCATTAAAGTAGGGTGAGAGTGTTTTAGCTATTTTAGAGATAGTTTTATACTCTGAGGTGGCTATTATGATCGGGACAATGTTTAAGTCTTCACCATATATAGTTTGTAAAAAAGGGAGTTGTACCTCTAGTGAATGCTCTTTTTTATGTGCGTTAGGCTCGTAAATGAACTCTTTTGAACTTTTAATTAGCTTAGTAGCTAGAGTAGTGTTTACTTTAACTACTCCTAGTGGAGTTTGGTAATTACCTTGGTTGTAAATAGATGCACCATTAAAGTTAACGTAGTGACTAGATCCAATTAGAAAAATATTTTTATACTTATTATTTAAACTTTTATAAGCGATCGCAGCCACATCTGCTGAGAAAATATAACCAGCATGAGGAACTATAAGTGCATTTATAGACTCTTTTTTTTGTTTTGGTGAATTTTTTAAAAGATTTTTAACTTGTGTAGATAACTTAGTTTTGTCGTTTGTGTAGAATGAACCAGCAACCGAAGTTGCTCGTAGTGCATAAATATTTTCTACTAAAAGAAATAGTAAAAAAAGTTGTGTTATTTTGAGCTTTGAACACATCTTACATGTCGATCGTAGTGTTTGTCTTTTACTGTTCTTTCACCTTTTTTAAAGTGAATAAGCCATACTACTTTTTGTGGATCATCAGCAAAAGGCGTAGTTGTCCAGTAGTATTCGTTGCTGACATAGTCAAAACCTTTTAAAATAGCAGGGTCATACTGTTTATAGTCAACTATGCTTTGTAGCTCATTCATAGTAGGAAGACGAAAGTTACTATACTTGCCTATAACTAACTCGTCACAATAAGTTTGACTCTTAGGATAGGTAATAGATAGGTTTACATTATCTTGATGATCTTGCCAAATTAGAGATGTAGCTTTGTCTTTAAAAATACGTTCTGCGTTTAGAGTTGAAGCTACAAGTAGCAGAATTGTGAAAATAAGTGTTTTCATTAGTTTACCTTACTTGAAATATTGAGTTATTATAACGAAATTAAATAAAATAAAATATTTAAGAAAGTAAGTTTTATGTTATAATAAATATAAAATTTAAAATATAAAAGTGAGTAAAGTAATGATAAAACTATTTTTTGATACAACAGATGAGTTTTTATATAAAAGAGTAAGAGATACTTTTGAAAAAGTTGAAAGAGGGTATAAACGAAGACATTTGGAAGTTGATTTAGAAGTAGAATATGAAAATTTTGAGTTTGACCCTTTAATTGTTACAACTGGAAGTAAGTCTAACTTTGAAAAAGATCTAAAATATAAGTTAAAAATAATATTAGGTATCTATTTTGTAGCAGTACCATTCATGGGTGCTATATTTGTAGCAAGTCTACTAGGTTTTAGTTTTTCGTATGCTGCTGTATTTACTTTTGTTGTAGCAGTACTTTCAGCTAGTAGAATGGAAGAGATCGCAAGACGTTATGTTGAATTTAGAAAGAGATAGTTTAGAGTTATAAAACCTACCTAAAATTAGAGTAGGTAGATAAAAAAGTTTATAGAGATTTTAACTTAAGATTAATATCTTCTAAAATAAGAAATATATGTTCAATATCGAATGCTTCTATATAGGCGTTCAATTTTTCTACTTTCTGATCTAAGCTTGATATAGAATGCTCTTCTAAAAACTCTTGAAGTAGTGTAGAAAAGTCGCTTATTTTATCCATATCCCCACTATCTTTACAATCATTTAATTTAGGTATTAGCTCATTATTTATAAACTCTATAGCTTCAGGAGTGAGTTCTATTTTAATTTCTTCATCACTATTTTCACTAAGTTCATTCGAAATGGTTAATTTCTCTTCATTCATCTTACAAGGAAGCACAGTTGCGATCTCTTCTATCAGACTTTTTTTATCTATAGGTTTACAGAGGAAACTATCAAATATTTCATTTTTCACTTTTGCCGTTTCGTTTACTAACACAGAGGCAGTTAAAGCAAATATTGGAATATTTTTCGTTTCAATGTTAGATTTAATTATATTAGTAGCTTCATATCCATCCATAATAGGCATTTTAATATCCATTAAAATCAGATCAAAACCTTTAGTTGATAGTCTTACCGCGTCAGCACCATTGTCAGCTTCAGTAATTTCAAAATCATAATAAGCTAAATAATTTTTAATAAGTACACGATTAGTTTCTATATCATCAACTAGAAGAATTTTGGCATGTTCAAATTTATATGATTTTAATTTTTCATATTCAAAAATATCTGTCTCTTCTGCTACAGCTGAACTAACGGAAATATTGTCTATTTGTATAGTAAAAATAGAACCTTCCCCAACAATACTTTCTAAAGTTATATCACCACCCATTAAAGTTGTTAACTTTTTACTAATTGATAACCCTAACCCTGTGCCACCAAATTTATTTGTTGATTGTTCTTTTTGTTGTATGAATGGATCAAAAATTCCATCTTGCTCTTTTAGATTCACCCCTATACCGGTATCTTTTACTTTTATTATGAAATCTAAGATACTTTTATCTTCATCACGATAAATTTTTGTAGCAGTAACTTTTATAAACCCTGTTTCAGTAAATTTTACTGCGTTACCAAGTATGTTAAACAGCACTTGTCTAACTCTAACTTCATCTAGTAGTAAAGATTTTGGAAGCTCATTATCAATATCAAAAATAAATTTTATATTTTTTTCATCAATTTTAACTTTAAAAATACTATGTAAATCTTTTAATAGTGCGTATGGATTAACTGGTGTTAAATGTATATCCATTTTACCAGCTTGAACTTTTGATATTTCCAAAATATCATTGATTATTTGCAACAGTTGTCTACCACTACTTCTAATTGATTTGAGAAATCCTCTATGTTTAGAATCGGTAATATCTTCATATAGTAAGTCTGTAAAACCAAGCACTGCATTCATTGGTGTTCTTATCTCATGACTCATGTTTGCTAAAAATTCTTCTTTTATTCTTGCAGACTCTTCTGCTTTATCTTTTGCATCTACAAGTTCTTCTGTACGTTTTAAAATAGTACTTTCAAGGTTTGCATTTATTTCATTTATCTCATATTTTGTTTTTATAAACGCTAAAAATTGAATAATTTGTTTATTTAAAATATATACTAATACACTTAACTCAAAGAGTACAAAAAAAGCATGCATAAGTACAATATTCCATCCACATCCATAGTTAAAGATTATTATCTGTTCATTAAAAATAGATAAATCATTATTTTGCAAAATAAAAAATAGAACATGATGCACTATTATAAAAAGTGCAGCAACAATAACAGGCTTTAGATCTTTATATATCATTAAAAAGGAGAGGGCAATAAAAATATGAAAATGTAGTTCTATTCTCCCAAATTGCTGCTGTATAAAAAGTATGGAAAAGCTTAAAAGAGAAATTGCAGCAACTGTTCTGTAAATGCTTTTACCACGAAAATTTTTAAAGGTATAAATATTTATTATAAGAATAAGAGTAGAGACTGTAATGCCTAAAAAATATGTATTATACGCTATTGAAAAAACAAATGAAGCCAAGAACCAATGTATAAACATAAGAAAGAGCATTGTCTGATCTGCTGATTTATAGTGTTCATCTAAATCACCATGCATTGTTTTAGGTAAATTATTATAAGTATTGAATATTATCATTTAATCTCCTTTAGATCAACATTTAATATTAACATAATCTATTAATATAATATATTAATTTAAGTTTTTTGTTGTAGTATAACTTTAAACAATATAGAAGGTTATAAAAAATGTATAATATATTGATAGTAGATGACACACTAAAAAACATACAGCTTGCATCAACCATTCTAAAACAAGAGGGCTATAAAATTGTTTTTGCTACATCAGGTGAGCAGGCAATTGAGAGATTAAATGGACATGATTTTGATACTATATTATTAGATATAATGATGCCTGGAATAGATGGATATGAAACAGCCACAATAATTAAAAACGATGAGAATACAGAAGAGATACCAATCATTTTTTTAACAGCCAACGCAGATCAAGATAGTATAGTTAAAGGGTTTGAATCTGGTGCATCAGACTATATAAGTAAACCTTTTAATCCAGTAGAATTAAAACTTCGTGTTAAAACACAATGTGAGTTATTTAATGCAAAAAAACAGATTAAAGAGCAGTTAGATGATAATTTAACACTTCTAAAACAGTATAAAAAAATGGTAGATGAAGGCTCCATAGTATCTAAGACTGACTTAAGTGGAAAAATTACTTATGTAAATGATAAGTTTATAGCAATTAGCGGATACGCTAAAGAAGAACTTTTAGGTGAACCTCACAATATAGTACGACATGATGCAGCTCAAGAATCTATATATAAAGATATGTGGCAAAAAATATCTAATCAAAAATGCTGGAGAGGGATAATTAAAAACCGTAAAAAAAATGGTGATACATATGTTGTAAACTCTTCTATTATGCCAATTTTAGATAAAGATAATAATACGCAAGAATATATGAGTATTAGAACAGATATTACAGAAGCATATGAGCTTAAAGAAGAGATCCAATCGACACAAAAAGAGATAATTTCACGCTTTGGAGAGGCAATAGAGAGCCGATCAAAAGAGACAGGAGCTCATGTAAAAAGAGTTGCAGAATACTCTTATATGATGGCAACTTTATGTGGTCTTAGCGAAAGTGAAGCACAACTATTAAAAAATTCATCTCCTATGCATGATATAGGTAAGATAGCTATTCCTGATCATGTATTATTGAAAGCAGGTAAATTAACCTCAGAAGAGTTTGACATTATTAAAACACATCCTGAAATTGGATATGAAATTTTGAAAACTTCTGAGCGTCCAATGCTTAGAACTGCTGCAATTGTGTCACAACAACATCATGAAAAATGGGATGGTTCAGGCTACCCAAGTGGTTTAAAAGGTGAAGATATCCATATATATGGACGTATTACAGCTATTGCAGATGTTTTTGATGCTTTAGGGCATGAGAGAGTGTACAAAAAAGCATGGCCTGAAGAGAAAATAATTTCACTTTTCAAAGAAGAGAGAGGAAAACACTTTGATCCTAATTTAGTTGATCTATTTTTAGATAATATTGACACGGTGCGAGAAATTCAAAATAAATGCTCTGCTTTATAGCCTTTATTTAATAACTCTCTCCAACCTCTTTATCTTCTAGCATCTCTTCATTAAAACTAACTACTTTGTTTCTTCCACTATTTTTTGCTTGATATAGAGAGATATCTGCAAATTTAATACATTTCCAAATAGAGTCACTATCTTTTGGAAAGTTTGAACAACCAACACTTAATGTCTTAGAAAAAGATTCTTCATCAGCATGTATATTTTGTTTAGAAAATTCAGTTCTTATAGCCTCAGCTATTTTAATTATATTCTCTTCTTCACAATTGTAAAGAAGTACTAAAAACTCTTCTCCACCATATCTAATTGCTATATCAGCTTTACGAATTTTATTTTTTATTACACCCGAGACAATACGAATAGCTTCATCACCAACGTCATGACCATAGTTGTCATTAATCATTTTAAAATAATCTACATCTATCATAAGTACACCATACGTTGTACCTGTCCTAGTTGCTTGAGGAATAGAAACATCAACAAACTCATCTAGAAACTTACGATTATACATATTAGTTAGTTGATCTACTCTAGCCATTTGATTAAGAGTTTGCATTAACTTTTTACTTACTATAGCTGGTCTTGCAGTAGTAATATAATCTTCAATATCACTTGTGACAGATCTGACATATTCAGTTTGTTCATCACTTTTTGTCACAATAGTAAGAACCAATGTTAACTCATTTGAAATAGAATATGGTAGACATATATGATCTGTTCCCTCAAAAGTATATAACGGACAAGAATTTTTAAATATGCTTGAATCAACACTAGCATGAATTCGATCTGCTCTACACTCGCCATCTATAATCTCACAGTGACAACCTTTTTCTGAGTATACAATTTTCTTAATTTTGTTCATAGTATCTATTTCTATCATTGTAAAATCATCTAGTTTAAAATGATCTCCTAGCACGGATGCTATTCTATTATATATATCTTCTATCTCTTTATCATTCTCTATAGTTTGCTTAAACTTATAAATATCTGAGAGTCTTTCTATAGTTGAGTTTATATTTATGAGAGGATCTTGCTCTTTAATATAGTTTTTATTTTTAATAAATATATATACTTTTTTATCTAACTCTTCAAATGTGTGTTGAAGTTTTTCAAGCATAGTATTTAACATATTTGCTACAGCACTACTCTCTTTGTTTTGATGTCCTGTTATTCTTGCAGAATAGTCTCCATGATATGCTTTTTGCATAACATCTCTAATAGAGTAAAAAATGTTCACAAAGGGTTGTATAAACCTATTAATAACTATAAATACAAATATAATAGTAAGAATTGTAATTGCTATGTTGTAAAGGACGGTCTTAAAACTACTACTTCGTATATCTGTAATATCAATAACCATACTAACAACACCTAACACTTCTCCCTCTTTTGCTTCATGACATGTCATACAGTTTGGAGTTCCATATTCAGTAGCTGTAAATGGAATACTAACGCGCATTACGCTTTTATTTGCAGTTTCAGTAGTTAAAGATGCTATTTTCCCCGTTTTTAATACTTGAGTATCTATTTTATCTCTTGGGGTTTCATTATTATGACCCTCACCATATTGCTTTATAACGGTAGGTGATCTGGCAATCCAAAGCTCACTAATTTTTTCTGCTGTTCCAATTTTATCTAGAAAATAATCTCTTTGATCCATTACTCCATTAACCATATGAGAGGTTAACCCAATTTTAACAATTTCAGCAGTTAAGCTTGCTTTGCTTTCAGCTGTTTTTATTCCGTATTCTCTAAAGTTTACAACAGTACTTACAACCATTGCAATAAAAAATATAGAAAAAATGATAATTAATGATGTAATAACTTTTTGTCTTGATTCCATTTGTACTTTTCCTGTTTATTTTAAATAATTATTTTATAGTAGGTACAGCATAAATTGAGTTGTAAAACATACCTATAACAAGTGCTTTCGGGCTAAACTGTAACAGATTTACTATGATTTGTTGTGTTTACAGTTACAGTTCTGTTACACTTTTCTTAATCGAATTCTATCATAAATTATATTTAATTTTAGATATACTTTCATTGTTACAAGTAGTGTGTTTCTTGGATAGGCTTGGGTGTATTTAGGGAATGGAGTTAGTTGGGTGTCTCCAGAAAGGAAACACACTATGAATTTATTCTTTGTGTTAGTGGTTTTAATGGTATTAGCCGTACCTTTATATTAAAACTTGGGAGCTTTTCGCTCTCAATCCACTAATGCAATTGTAACATAATTTTAACTCATCGGTATATTAATATATTCAACTACTCTATTATCTCTAAGAAAATATTTTGCTGAATTGTCTAAAATATTATGAGGTGTTATATATAACCTTTTAATTTTATACCCCTCTGCTTCTTTATTATTGTTCTCTAAAAATGCTGTTGTATTTCCTACAAACTCTTTTAAAAGCTTATGAGTTATTTTGTATTTACTATCTTGTTTCCAGTTCTTACACTGTATTAATGAAATTTCTTTATCTTTCATAATGATTACATCAATACCTTTGTCTTTTCTACCATGTATAGTTTCTTTGCTTCTATTTTTCTGTTCCAACTCTTTAAACCATGTACCTCTATTTACTTTTAACAGTTTTCCAACTTCTTTGTAAGTGTATAAAAATACTATAAACATCATTAATAATGAAACAAGTGCATAAACTCCATAACTCATACTAAACTCAATCATTATTTGCCCTACTTCCTTGTATCTTTTCTAACTGCTGTTATAAATTGATAATACAAGTAACCTAGTGATACTTTGTTAAATAAAAAAATTATTGGATGATTTTCAAAATGATTAAACTTCAATATTGACATATATTTAAATCCATCGTATAGTAATTCTAATGGTGTTTTTAAACAATTGTAATTAACTATTGTACTTGTTATATTACCAATAATTATAATCCAAATTATTGGATATAGCCAATTAGTTGCAAATTTTGAAGTCATCCAATTTATATTAAATACTATTGTTTCAAGAGGTTTTTCCATAAATTTTAAATTATCTTTTTGTTTTTCAAGCTCTAATGCATGATACTTATTTGCATCAATAATATTCCCTATTTTTTCTAAATTATATTTTATTATTCTATATGTTTCTTGAGAAGTTAATATCTTACTTTGTTCACTTTCTAGTTCTTTTATATTATAAAAGTTCATTGCTTTTTCTGTATTTGTTCTATCTAAGTCTAGTCCATTATGAAATGTAGCCCCTCTAAATTGTACTAAATCTTCAAATGTTATATATTGAAAAGTTAGTTTATTTAAAAATTCACATTCTTCAAATATTGTAATTTTTTTGAAGTTAGTTCCCTCAATTATTATGTCTTTTTTATCTCCTTGATTAACTTTTGATTTATAGAAATCTGCATTTTTATTGAAATCTACATCACTTAATTTAAATAAATTTATATCAGTATTATGAAGTTTAAAATTTTCATTAAAAGTATTTTCTTGTATTTCTAAATAATTAATCTTGACTTTTGATTTATTTGATTTTTGTTCATTGATATAGAACTTTCCAGTAAATTCACATTTATTAATATTGAATTTGTTTCTAAAAGTTCCGCCAATAAATTTTATGTCATATTTATTTTGAGTTATTTCATTACTTGCAATGACATCCTTAAAAGATATTTCATCAAAGTTACAATGATTAAATATATAATTGTATTTAAGTTCTCCAGTTATTTTTGTTATTCCATTAAATTGACAACCAGCAAAGTATATAGTACTTCCACCATAATTACATATATCAGTAATTTTTATTATTTCTTTTTTATTATTTCTTGTAAATTCTATTACATCACTATTTATTATTATAGAATTTAAAATTGTTATTCCAATATGTAGGACGGTTCTTCTATTAGCTATACCGTCATAGCTTGCGACACCTTCTCGTCTACTTATTTCAATCCAGTGTTTATCAATAAATAATATTTCTTGTTCATCTTTTTTTTTTGATTTAATTATACTATTAAAAGGTATTTTCATTTTACTTCAACTTAAACTTGCCATTACTAGCTTCTCTAAATGCTTTCTCGTAGCTTCTATACTTTCATCTAGTGCTAAACCTTGGTTGTTCATATATTGCTCTTTTTAATAGTAAATTATGTGACTATTATACCATTAACTTTTAGTAAAATTAGATTGATTTAAAAGTGATAAATATATCTTCTATCTTTAATCTTTACAGCTACAATAGATAAGAAAATGAGATTAGTTCCCTTGAAAACAGGGGTTTAGAAGGTTTTAGGTACAGCATAAGCCGGATTCTGTCTTGGGTAATTATTAATCTATAATACTTTTTACAAAGTATCTCTAGCGAAACAATAGCATTGATATAAATATCATGTAAGATGCTAACCATCTGTTTCTTGCTGCCAAGTTGGGTTTACAAGCTCTAAGTATTGCTACAAAGACTGGTGGGCTCTTACTCCACCTTTTCACCTTTACCACAGTTGTGGAAGTAATATTTCTGTTGCACTTTCCCTCAGCTTACGCCGGTCATCAGTTAGATGAAACTCTCTCTTACAGCAGCCCGGACTTTCCTCTTGAATAATTCAAGCAATTACCAGCTGTACCTATGAAAGTATATATAAAAAAGTTTAAAGAGATATTTTAAAAGGAAAGAATAAGTGGCAAAAAGCCACTTAAGGTAGAAATGTATTAGTTAAGAGCTAAGCCATATCCGCTTTTGCATATTTTTCACCAAGCTCGTAAGCTTTTTTATTAACATCGTGAACTTTAGCAGGTACTTTTGAAAGCATAACTTCGATCAATTGATCTTTATCAAGTGCTTTCATCATTGTATTTGCAATAGCAAGCGCAACTACTGACTGAGTAATTACATTTCCTACTTCTTCTTTAGCAATAGTAATAATTGGAATCTCATGAATATTCCAAGTTTTTCTATCTTCATCAGTTGGATGTACAAGGTTAGGATCAACAACAATTGTTCCACCTTTAGAAACACCATCTTTAAATAGGTCATAACTTTTTTGTGCAACTGAAAGCATAAAGTCAATTTCACCATCATTTGCATAAGGGTAATAGATCTCTTTATCATCTAGTTGAATATCAACAACAGTTGCTCCACCACGAACTTGTGATGTATACGTTGCAGTTTTTAATCCATGACCACCAGCTTTAATTTTTGCAGCTGCAAAAATTTCTCCAGCAAGAAGAACACCTTGTCCACCAACACCTGTAAATCTCATTAATATTTTACTCATAGTGTCTCCTTATATCTTTTTCACAAAGTCATCTTGAGTGATTCGCTTACGCTCACCTTGATGTACTTTTTGCACTTCTGCATATAAATCACAATACTCATCTGCATCTGTATCTTCTTTTAGAATACCAGTAGGAAGTAAGTTAAGTTGCTCTTCTGGTGTCATAGCATCATATTTCTTTTTAGAAACAGTAATACTATCAATCCATTCAAGGTTTTCCATCGCATTTTTCATACCATTTTTACGACCAAGGTTAATATGACAGTTCGAAAGAACTTCAGCCATAGAGAAACCTTTATGTTGCATAGCTTTAATAAGCATTTTCTCTAATTTTTTAGGGTCAAGCATAGTCTCGCGAGCAACAAAAGAAGCTCCAGAAGCTATAGCTAAATCACAAGTATCAAAAGTAGGATCAATATTACCAACCTTTTGAGTTACTGTCCACATACCTTGAGGAGTTGTTGGACTTGTTTGTGAATTAGTTAAACCATAAATAAAGTTATTAATAACAATTAAAGTCATATCAATATTTCTTCTACAACCATGAATTGTGTGGTTACCACCAATTGCAAGTGCATCACCATCACCAGCAACACAAATAACAAGTTTGTCTGGATTAGCAAGTTTAACACCAGTTGCATAAGCTACTGTTCTACCGTGAGTTGTATGAATAGTATTGAAGTCCACATAAGATGAAAATCTACCTGAACAACCAATTCCAGAAACAACACAAACGTCATCTTGTTTAACACCCATTTTATCAATTGCTCTAATAAATGCTTTTAAAATAACACCATCACCACATCCCCAACACCATAGTGTTGGCATTTTTTCAAGTCTTAAATATTTATCATAATCAAATGCCATCTTATAACTCCTTTACTTTGCTTACGATCTCATGAGGAGAAAGTGCTCTACCATTAACTTTAAATAGACCATCAATATCAAGTCTTGCAGCTGCACGTTGAATTTCGCTATGGTACTGACCAATATTTAGTTCAGCAACTAATACTTTTTCAATTTTGTCTGTGTATTCCTTGATTTTCTTAGCAGGACTTGGCCAGATAGTAATTGGTCTAAATAGACCAGCTTTAATACCTTCAGCTCTTAAGTGACGAATTGACTCTTTAGCTGCTAGTGAAACTGAACCATAAGCAATGATCATGATTTCAGCATCGTCCATCATAAACTCTTCATAAGATTCAAGTTCATCTTCATGCATAGCAACTTTGTCTTCTAAACGTTGAATAAGTTTTCTACATGTTTCAATTTCCTCAGTTGGGAAACCATTTTTATCATGGTGAAGACCTGTATAGTGGTATCTGTAGCCTTCGAACATTGGGTTAAGAACCGCTGGCTCAGTTGGACCACACTCATATGGAAAATACTCTTCAGCAGGACCATCAAAAGATTTACGAGGTACGATACCTGCAGTAACTTCTTCTTGCGTTGGAAGATCAGCTTTACCATGCATATGACCAATTGTTTCATCTAGTAAAACAATAACTGGTTGCATAAATCTATCAGCTAAGTTGAATGCTCTTACAGTTTCTGTATAACACTCAGCTAATGAACCAGCACATAACGTGATTGATTTGTAATCACCATGAGATGGATTTTTAGACTGAAGGATATCACCTTGAGAAACACGAGTTGGAAGACCAGTTGATGGACCACCACGCATAACATTAACACAAACTAAAGGTACTTCAGCCATTTGAGCTAAACCTAAGTTTTCAGCTTTAAGACTCATACCTGGACCTGAAGTTGCAGTTAGTGCACGTTGTCCACTCATAGCAGCACCAATAACAGTACATATACCTGCTATTTCGTCTTCCATTTGAATTGCTACACCACCAACCTTTGGTAAAAGATCAGAGATAACATGCATTACTTCACTTGATGGTGTTAGTGGGTAACCACCAAAAAACTTACAACCAGCATCAACGGCTGCCATTGCTGATAATTCATTACCAGTAGATATAACTTCTCTAGTAGCCATTATTTAACTCCTTTTTCACTAAGTGACATATAATTGTTTGCAACAATTTTAGATTGACGATCTTTTGATTCATCAGTTAATTTTGCAAAACTAAAACCAGCAGCTTTATACTCTGCTTTATCAGCTACATAAATAGCAAAATCTGGACAAGTAAGTTCACACTCATTACATCCAATACAAGCTTCAGGATGATCAATAGAGATCATTGCACCTAAAGTTGAAGTTGATTCATATTTCATACCTAGTACACCAGATGGACATACTGATACACAAATATCACATGCTTTACAGTTACTTGTATTAACCCAAACAGGTTGGTTACCTGGGTTTACAGTTTTATAAGTTCCCATTTATTCTCCTACTTTTTAAATTTACGTATCTATTTAGTTTCACTATCTTGGTTAAACTTACCAATTGCACAAGAAACAAAGCTTTTAGCTTTCATTTCAGCACCATCAATAAAACCAAAATTATCATCAACTAAAGGATAACCTAGTTTTCTTAAAGTTGATTTTAAAAGTGCTTCATGCGCTTCGTCAATAACATCAAGTGTTACTTTTCTAGGCTCGCACGTTAGATCTACTTCTATATCTTTAAAGCCTTCAGCTATTAATTTTTTTGTAAGTGTTGAGCTACAACCGCCACATTTAACATTTAAGACTTCAAAAGTTTTGATCATATTTTAGCCATCATCTCCGCAACAGCTTTACCAATATCAGCAGGACTTACAACAACTTTTACACCAGCTGCTTCAAGAGCTTCCATTTTCTCTTTTGCAGTACCAGCAGAGCCAGAAACAATTGCACCTGCATGACCCATTGTTTTACCTTTAGGAGCTGTTTGACCAGCAATAAAAGCAACTACTGGTTTAGTGATTTGTTCTTTAATTAGTTTAGCAGCTTGAATTTCAAGATCACCACCAATCTCACCAATCATAACGATACATTTTGTATCTGGATCGGCTTCAAACATTGGTAAAATTTGGTTATATGAAAGACCAATAATTGGATCTCCACCAATTCCAATAGCTGTTGTAATACCATAACCAGCTTGGACAACTTGGTTTGTACCCTCATAAGTAAGTGTACCAGATTTAGAGATAAGTCCAACATTACCTTTTTTGAAAATCATACCAGGCATAATACCTATTTTACACTCTTCAGCAGTAATAATACCAGGACAATTTGGCCCAAGTGTTTTCATACCATGTTTAGTAGCATGAGCCTTAGCCATTTGCATATCTTTAACCGGAGCACCTTCTGTAATAATTACAGCAAGTTCAATCCCTGCTTCAGCCGCTTCCATTACAGCGTCACCAACAAATGCAGGTGGAACAAAAATCATACTTACAGTAGCACCAGTTGTTTTTACTGCTTCAGCCACAGTATTAAAAACTGGTTGACCTAAGTGTACTTGACCACCCTTGTTAGGTGTAACACCACCAACAATTTTAGTTCCATAAGCTAAACACTGTTCAGCATGAAAAGTTCCCTCTTTACCTGTAAAACCTTGAACGATAACTTTTGTATCTTTATTTACTAAAATAGACATCTATTAGTTTCCTTTCGCTGCTGCTACAGCTTTTGCTGCACCATCACCTAGATCATCGCCAACAATAAGGTTAGAAATGTTTGCATTTTTAAGAATAATCGCAGCCTCTGGAGCATTTGTTCCATCAAGACGTACAATAACTGGGACATTAACATCAGTTATTTTAGTTGCTTCAATAATACCATTTGCAATACGATCACAACGTACAATACCACCAAAGATATTAACAAAAATTGCTTTTACATTAGGATTTTTAAGAATAATCTCAAAACCTTTTGCAACAGTTTCAGCATTAGCAGATCCACCTACATCTAAAAAGTTAGCTGGAGTTCCACCCATGTGGTTAATTGTATCCATAGTACCCATAGCTAGACCAGCACCATTTACCATACAACCAATTTCACCATCTAGTGCTACATATGAAAGACCATATTTAGCAGCTTCAACTTCATCAGCATCTTCTTCACTAAAATCTCTCATCTCAGCGATCTGAGGTTGACGTCCTAGAGCAGAGTTGTCAAATCCCATTTTTCCATCAAGTGCAATAAAATCACCAGAACCTGTTCTAACTAATGGATTGATTTCGATCATCTCTGCATCATTTTCCATATATAGTTTAAAAAGCTTTTGTGCAAAAGATATAATCTTTTTTTGCTCTGCTTTATCAGTAATACCAAGACCAAAAGCTAACTTACGTCCATGAAAACCTTGGAAACCAATTGCTGGATCAACAGGAATTGTAATGATTTTTTCAGGTGTATTTTCAGCAACATCTTCGATGTTCATTCCACCCTCTGTAGAAGCCATAATTAGAGGCATCTCTAATTTACGATCAAGAACAACAGAGAGATAGAACTCGTCTTTAATATCAGCACCATCTTCGATGTATAGCTTTTGAACAAGTTTACCCGCAGCATCAGTTTGATGTGTAACTAAAGTCATACCTAAAATTTCATCTGCTAATTCTCTTACTTCATCTAAAGTCTTAGCTAGTTTAACACCACCACCAAGACCACGACCACCTGCATGAATTTGAGCTTTAACAACCCAAACAGGACCACCTAACTCTTTTGCTGCTTCAACAGCTGCATCAACGCTCTCAACCATAATACCTTTTGGTACTGGCACATCATATTTAGCAAAAACTTGTTTTGCTTGATATTCATGAATATTCATTTACTCTCCTCTTTTAAGATTGACTATTTAACTTCGTATTGAGCTCTACCAATTTTGTAAAGATCAGCACCGTAAGTATCATTAACAACAGTTACTGGAAAGTCAACTACTTCTAGTTTTCTAACAGCTTCTGGACCTAGCTCTTCATAAGCGATAACTTCAGCACTTACAATCTGCTTTCCAAGTAGAGCACCAGCTCCACCAGTTGCACCAAAATAGACTGCTTTATGCTCTTGACAAGCATCAGTTACATCTTTATTTCTTTTACCTTTACCAATCATACCTTTTAGCCCTTCAGCTATAAGACGTGGAGAGTAACTATCCATTCTGTAAGAAGTTGTAGGACCTGCACTTCCGATCGGATCTCCTGGTTTTGGTGGAGTTGGACCAACAAAGTAGATTATTGCACCTTTTATATCGAAAGGCAACTCTTTACCAGCGTCAAGAAGATCTACAAGACGTTTATGTGCTGCGTCACGAGCAGTAAAAATAGTTCCACTTAAATAGACGATATCACCACTTTTAAGTTTATTTACATCTTCATCACTAAGTGGAGTTGTTAAGTTATATGTTGTACTCATTTTATAGACTCCTAAAGTGTAATGTGTGTGTGTCTTGAACTATGACACTGCACATTAACTGAAACTGGAAGAGAAGCGATATGACAAGGGTTAGACTCTATATGAACAGCAAGAACTGTCTCAGTTCCACCCATACCCATAGTACCAATTCCTAGTTTATTTAACTCTTTTAAAATAACACCTTCAAGCTCATCCATCTCAGGATCTTCATTTTTTGAACCAATATCACGAAATAGTGCATGTTTTGAGCTTATTACAGCTTTCTCAAAAGTACCACCAATTCCAACACCAACAGTAAGTGGAGGACATGGGTTAGGACCAGCGTCAGAGATACACTCTTTAACATACTCGATCACACCCTCTTTCCCAGCAGCTGGAGGAAAAACTCTTGCTCGAGATACATTTTCGGATCCACCACCTTTAGCAGCGTATTCGATGTCGATTTTATCACCTTCAACTATATCTAAATGGATAATTGCAGGTAAGTTATAACCAACTGTATCTTTATTGTTAGCACGAGTGAATGGGTGACAAGTTGAAGCTCTTAAATACCCTTCAACGTAACCTTTCTCAGTTCCTTCATTAATAGCATCTTTTAAAAGACCACCAACAACTTTAACATCAGCACCAATTTTTACAAAAAATACAGCTAAACCTGTATCTTGACAGAGTGGTCGTTTCTCAGAAGATGCTATATCAGCATTCTCTAAAAGTTGTTTTAAAACCTCTTTTGAAACAGGGCTTTTTTCATTCTCATAAGCATTTTTCATAGCATTAAGAGCATCTTCTGGTAAATTTGAAGCAGAGTAAACTATGATATCTCTAACATTTTTTACAATCTCTTCGTAAGCAATTTCTCTCATTTTATCTCCCTTATAGTTTAAGTAAAAAAGTTATTATCTTTTAGTACGTTGATACCATTCTCAATAGAACGAAGTGAAATATCGAATTTCTCTTTTGTATCTGCATCTAACTCTAACTCAATAATTTTCTCAACACCATTTGCACCAAGAACAACTGGTACACCAACAGTTACATCTTTATGTCCATACTCACCATCTAACAAGACAGAAGATGAAACAATAGTTTTAGTATCATTCAAAATAGCTTCAACCATAAATGCGATCGCACGTCCTGGTCCATAATAACCTGATGTTCCAAGATGTTTAACTATTTCAGCACCACCATTTTTAGTTCTGTTAATAATCTGTTCCATCTGCTCTTTTGAAACTAATTCAGAAAGAGGAATATCACCAACAGAAATTTTATGAGGAAGTGGAATCATATTCTCACCATGATCACCAATTACAAGTGAACCAATTTGTCCAGCGTTATAACCTGTAAGTTGTTGAATTTGGTAAGCCATTCGAGAGCCATCAAGTGCTCCAGCCATACCAACTATTCTATTTCTACTCCAACCAGTTATCTGATGACAAACATAAGTCATAACGTCTAATGGGTTTGAAACACAAATAATAATAGCTTCAGGAGAGTTCTCTTTAATATTTGTTACAACTTCTTTCATGATTTTTGCATTAATCATAAGAAGATCTGCTCTAGTCATGTCACCTTTACGTGGTACACCAGCAGTTATTACAACAACGTCACAATCTTTAATATCGCTAGCACTCTCAGCAGCATTTACAATTGTACCTTGTGGAGCGTAGTAAGAAGCTTGAGAAATATCAATAGCTTTACCTTTTGCAACACCATCTGCAATGTCAAAAAGAACTATCTCATGACATGTTCCCATCATACTTAGAGTATATGCAGCAGTTGCACCTACAGCTCCTGCTCCTATTATTCCTACTTTTCTGCCTCTCATAATTACTTCTTATCTTCAAAAAAGTTATTTTGATCAAGTGAATCAACCATCTCTTGAACAGAAGCAACAGAGTTTTTGAATCTAGTTTTTTGAAGAGTTTTTAGTGTCATCTCAATAATTTGCTCAGCACCACCAGCACCGATCATCACTGGAACTCCACTTACAATATCGCTGTAACCATATTCACCTTTTAGCATAACCGCACATGAGTGAATCTGTTTTGTATCTCTGAGAATTGCATCAACCATAACAGTTGTTGATTTTGCAGGTGCGTAATAAGCTGAACCATCACCTAATAGGTTGACAATTTGAGCTCCACCTTCTCTAGTCTTTTTAACAATCTCACCAATTTCTTCAGAATCAAGAAGATCATCGATAGGAACACCAGCAACTGTCGTAAACTTAGGAAGTGGAACCATAGTATCACCATGACCACCCATAACTGTTGCTCTAATTTGTCCTGCACCATAACCTAGTTTTTCATAAATAAAGTGAGCCATTCTTGCAGAATCTAAAATACCTGCCATTCCTAAAACTCTCTCTCTAGGGAAACCTGTCTCTTTTAGAACAACATAAGTCATAACATCAAGAGGATTACTTACAACTACTACGATCGAATTTGGTGCATACTCTTTTACTTCACGAGCATACCCTTTTACAATGTCTGCATTCATACTAAGTAGGTCATCTCTACTCATACCTGGAGTTCTTGGAGCACCTGCTGTAATTACAACAATGTCACTATCAGCAATATCTTCAGGTCCATTTGCAGCTTTTACAATCGTATGTTGGCGAGCAGCGTTAGCAGCTTGAGACATATCAAGAGCTTTACCTTGCGCTACTGCAATATTTCTACCTCTTAAAACTACTTGATGACAAGCACCATTCATTGAGAGAATGAATGCAACTGTTGAGCCAAAATTACCAGTACCAATAACTGTTACTTTTTTACCTTTACCCATATAGTCTCCTAAACTTAAATATTTAATTTTCTGTTTTTAGCTACCTAATTTAGCTAAAAAGAAAAAACTATTTTATTTTGTGGGACGACAAGCGCCCACAAAAAAACTAAATACTATCTATAATCTTATTTAGTGTAGCAGATGGACGCATTGCAGCTTCTGCTTTAGCATCGTCTGGCTTGAAGTAACCACCGATGTCTTGAGCTTTACCTTCAACAGCTAATAACTCAGCGATAATTGTATCTTCATTCTCAGTTAATGCTTTTGCCACTGGAGCAAATTTAGCAGCTAGTTCAGCATTATCACCTTCAGCAAGTGCTTTAGCCCAGTATTGTGCTAAGAAAAAGTGAGAAGCTTTATTATCTGGCTGACCACATTTTCTACCTGGCTCTTTATTGTTAGAAAGGTAACCATCATTAGCAACGTCGAGAGCAGCTGTAAGAGCAGCTAGTTTTGCATCAGAATTTTTGTTACCTATAAAACGTAAAGACTCAGCTAATGCTAAGAACTCTCCAAGTGAATCCCAACGTAAGTGACCCTCTTCAATAAATTGATCAACATGTTTAGGAGCAGAACCACCAGCACCAGTTTCAAAAAGACCACCACCAGCTAATAAAGGAACGATAGAAAGCATTTTAGCAGATGTTCCAAGCTCTAAAATTGGGTACATATCAGTTAAGTGATCACGTAAAACGTTACCAGTAACAGAAATAGTATCTTTACCTTCACGAACACGAGCATTTGAAAATTTCGTTGCATCAGTAACATTCATGATTGGCATCTGTAAACCTGATGTATCATAGTTTTTAAGGTACTCATTAACTTTTGTAATCATGTTAGCATCGTGAGCACGATTTTCATCTAACCAAAATACTGCTGGATTACCTGTAAGACGAGCACGTTCAACTGCAAGTCTAACCCAGTCTTGAATTGGAATATCTTTAACACGAGAAAGTCTCCAGATATCACCTTTTTCAACTGTATGACTCATTAATACTTTACCATTTTGTTTAACTTCAACTGTACCAGCTTCAGCTATTTCAAATGTAGTTGGGTGAGAACCATACTCTTCTGCTTTTTGTGCCATAAGACCAACATTTGCAACGTTACCCATAGTTGTAACATCATACATACCATTAGCAACACAATCATCAACCATAGCTTTGTGAAAAACTGCGTAAGATGCATCAGGAATAACACAAACTACATCTTCAGCTTTGTCATCCCAGTTCCACATTTTACAACCAGTTTTAACAGCAGCTGGCATAGAAGCATCAATAATTACATCATTAGAAGCGTGTAAGTTAGTAATACCTTTAGATGAGTCAACCATAGCAATACGAGGCTGAGTTGGGTAAACAGCTTCGATCGCAGCTATAATTTCATCTTTTTGATCAGAGTTTTCTAATTTTTTGTATAAGTCACCAAGACCCATGTTTGAGTTGTAACCTAATTTATCAAATTCACCTTGATACGCAGCAAATACATCTTTGAAAAATATTTCAGTTGCATGACCAAACATAATTGGATCAGAAACTTTCATCATTGTAGCTTTAAGGTGTAATGACCATAAAGTATCAGTTGATTTAGCACTATCAATAGTCTCTTGATAGAAATTTCTAAGAGCAGAAACTGACATAAATGTAGCATCTATAATCTCTTTATCTTTTATATCACTTAACTCTTTAAGACATTTACCATTTAACTCAATTGTAACATTTGCATTATTATCAAGAATTACTGATTTTTCATTTGAGAAGAAGTCTCCACCGTCCATGTGTAAAACACGTGATTGAGAGTTGTCACTCATTGCACTTAATCTATGAGGATTATTTTGAGCAAACTTTTTAACAGCAGCTGCAGCACGACGATCAGAGTTACCTTCACGAAGAACAGGATTAACAGCTGAACCTAAACAAGTAGAATATTTAGCTTGAATCTCTTTTTGGGCATCATTAGCAGGAGCTTCAGGATAGTTAGGAATATCAAAACCACCAGTTTGAAGTTCTGTAATACAATCAATAAGTTGACCAACTGATGCAGAAACATTTGGAAGTTTAATGATGTTTCCATCAGCTTCTAAAACAACTTCACCTAATTTTGATAACTCATCTGTTGCTTTTCCCATAGAAGAAAGAACTCTATTTGCAAGTGAAATATCACTTACAACCACTTCTACACCTGCAGCTTTAGTAAAAGCGTTTACGATAGGTAATAACGAATAAGTTGCCAAAGCCGGAGCTTCATCAATTTTTGACCAAATAATTTTCGACATTTTTTTTCCTTGAGTGTTCTACGAAATATATAGAACTTAGTATTTTATGAGAGCAAGAATAACATGATGTTTTAAAAAAAATGTTTATTGTCGATAAGGAATGTGTTAAAATTATAACAACGTGTCATTTAGTAGCATTCTTTATGTTACGTAGATGTGTAGAATAGTAACGTGTAAAGTCGTGTGTTCCATTTTTTGATTTCATAAAATATAGATAATTTGTAGTAGCTGGAAAAATTGCTGCTTTTATAGCTTCAAGGCTTACATTGCAGACAGGTAGGTGTGGAACACCTTTGTACTTATATGTATTATATTTACTTTTATCATTACGAATTCTATAAGGTGTTACTTTTTGATGTGAATATTTTCCATAATTCAGTGTACCATCCATTTGAAGTTTCATACCCTTCTTAATTCTGTTGTAAATCACCGAACTTACTAGTGCCATCTCCTCATTTGAAGCAGCTTCTTTTTGAATTACAGAGGCAATTGTTACAAATTGAAACCATTTGTCTATATTGAAGGTTCCAAAAATCTTTTGTGACCACTTCTTCATTTTGCGTAGTGACTGAGAAAGTAAGATTCGTACAGCTTGTTTTTCAGTAATACCTATTGGTAAACTATAGGTGTTTGGTACAATGGCACCTTCTAATATAGGAGTGTACTTTATATAATATTTCTGAAGTAGTTTCCTATTTAAACTATATTTAGATGCTAACTCATTTAAAAATATTGTTGTTGTTTCACCTGGAACTAATGTAATATTTTGCATAGGTGCTTTAGCAGTTGTAAGTTTATATAAAAAATCTCCTCGGCTTAAATTTGTCTCTGCTATTGCGATCCAACCACTTTGTGGTTGACCAATAAAACGTAAAAGAAAAGAGTCTAATTTAGTTACTCTAAACTTCCTTTTTTCTAAATATGTTACAATCTTATTTATAGAGCCCTTTGGTATATAAAGTGCTTTAGGTGAGTAAACTTTTTGATTTAGGTAGTAGATGAGCGACAATACAATTAGAAGTATTATACTGAAGACCCATTTTATTATTGTTTTTTTATTCATATTGGTTGCTGTTATTTTCTCTTATATCTATTTTGCTATCAAATGTGGTATCTCTTTTGATCGTTTAACACTGCCAAATTTTAAAGCTGAGAAATTATACATAAAGTTTGATAACAAACTAATTTTAAGTGCTAAAACTATTCATATAAACTCTTCACACAAAAAAAATGTTACGAATAAAAAAGTAGAACTTTTAAATTCTCACGAGCTTTTCAATATAGTAGATGCATTTTACAACCATATAGAAAAGATAGATATTTTAAAACTAACTATGAATAATAGTAACATAGAAGAGATAACATATTCAAACTCACAACAGCTCTCACTTCTTATAGATACACAAAAATTAAAAATTGCTCTAAATAGAGTTGATGACTCATTTACTATTATTTCTAATAATTTATATTTTAAAAAGAGAGCGTTTTCACTTAAATTGAAAAGTGTTATAAGTAAAGATAGCAGTTATTTAACACTAAATGTTAAAAATAAAAAGATAGCTTTGAATACAACGCTATTTGGTAAATTAAATGAAAATATAGAGTTTAAAATACGAGCCAAAACTGATGTAACTAATATATCTCCGATCGTAGATCTATTTGGATTAGATTCTGATCTTCGTAATTGGGTGGATAAATATGGAGTTTATGAGAGAGCTGAACTTAAATTGATTTATGCAAAAGCACCTGTTAATAATTTTACTAAACTTTTTGATTCACTCTATATAGTTGGAATTGCAAAGGGAGTTGCTTACACTTTTCAAGAAGGATTTGAACCAATTTATGCAGATAATGTAAAAATTTTATTTAAAGATAAAACTCTCTCATTTTATCCAGATGCTAATGCTACATTTTATGGACAAATAATAGCTGATAGTGATATAAGTATTAAGTTTGAGGAGCCGCTATTCTCACTTCTTGTTAAATTCAATACCTATGTAAAATTAGATAATCATATACAAGATCTTATAGAGAGTTATGATGTTGAGCTTCCAATTAAAGATACTAAAGGTATACAAGGAGAGGTACAGTTTAATTTAGACCTAATTTTTGACACTCTTGATGTTGAACTACTTTGTAATGTGGATCTGAATGAAAGTATTGTAGATATTGCTGACTCTAAGTTTGACTTGCACGCTGGTAATGTACTTATAACAACTAAAGATATTTCAATTAATAAACTCATAGTTGCAGATGGACAAAATTACGTCACTTTAACTAATGGTCTAATTGACTTTGTAAAAGAAGAAGGTAGTTTAAAGATTGACGTTACAAGTTCAAAGCTTCCACTATCTCAAAGTGAGCATGTTACTCTATTAAATAGTGATGAGCTAAAACTATCTATAAAGTATGATATATTTAAAAAAAATCAAACATTAGAAGTGACGCCTAGTAAATGGAAGGTCTTCAATGAAGAGTTATATATTAAACCATTTATACTACACTCAAATACTAAAAATTCTAACGATTTTGCTTTAAGTGAGTTAAAGTTACCTCCAACTGAGTTTTTTATAAACAATACTATATCAGGCAAAGTTAATGGTGACATATCTATTGGTAAAAATATACTTGATTTTAAAGTTGATATAGATAAATTCACGTACAAAACTATCACTTTAAAAGATGATTCTCTAAAGCTTAACATACTTAATAATAATACCACTCTTACAATATCTAATAAGAAAAAATCAAACTGGAATATTAATGAGTTTAATATTACACTAGATCCAATACATATAAATAAAAATGAAGAGTATGTAAATTTAGAAACTACACATGTAGATATAGAAGCTTTATTTCACAGTGATTTGAGTGCTAAATATTCTTTAGAATATGATATATATGATCTAAGTTTTAAAAACAGTGCTAGTAACAGTAACGATCTATCCTTTAAAAACCTTAAGAGTGAAGAGTTAAATGTTACACTAACCACTAACTTTCATCAAACATTTTTATACATACAAAGCTTAGCACTTGCTGGCTGTCTATTTAATGATAGATATGAAGTACATCTACATGATCTAAACAAAAGTATGCACCTTGTCCCATTTTTTAAAGAGTATCACTTAGATCATGGAAGTGCTGTTGTGAGTTCTTTATATGATATAGATGCAATTACATTTGATATTGATTTAGAATACCCATATAACTTACTAGTAAAAAATAATAAAAGCTTTAACAATTACTCTATTACTGCTGCTAAAATAAAAGATCAATATTTTTTCTCTATTGAAGATAGTATATATGCTGAATATAAAAATGATTTAACTATTAACTCAAAAGATATTGGCTTTAACCTTATTGAGTTAAATAAAATCATTAGTGATCTAAATAGTACTTCTAATAGTAATACCACACTTGAATTTAATATAGACTCTAAAAGTAGTATATTGCAAATTAATGATGAGCGATCCATTCTATTTGATGAGTTAAATATTTACAGTAATAAAGATATGATTGATCTAAATTTAACATATCATAACTCTAAAGCGAATATGCAAATAGATGGTGAGAAATTTGAATTAGTAGGTGAAGATTTTGATGACTCTTTTATGAATGCACTCTCTAGTTTAGCTGATTTTCACAAAGGCAAAATGAATTTTGGATTATATGGTAGTTTTAGTGACTATGATGGTTATATTAATGTTGATGAAACTACATTGAAAAATTATGTAGGCTTAAATAACTTACTTGCTTTTATAAATACTATTCCTTCATTACTTACATTTTCTGTTCCTGAGTATAATTCTAAGGGACTTGACGCTAAAAGAATTGATGTTACTTTTGAAGCTAAGAATGGAGAAGTTCGTATGAACACACTCTATTTAGACTCAGAGGAGTTAAATATTTTAGGTGAAGGAAGGCTAAATTATAGAAAAGATGATATAGATATTTTAATAGAGCTAAAGACTGATGTTGGAAGTAGTTTAAATAAAATACCTCTTATTGGTTATGTAATATTAGGAGATAATAACTCTACGGTCTCTACGATCGTTAATATAGATGGGAATCTAAGTGATCCAACAGTTACAACAAACCTTACAAAAGATCTTATAACTGCTCCTTTAAATATTTTAGGAAGAATACTTCTTCTTCCTTTTAAAATTCTAGGTTTAAGTGCTGACTCTAATAGTACTCACTTGGAGAATAACTTTGAAGATAGTCCTATTCCTACTACTCATTTCTAAGAACAGTTAAAATATCAACCTCACTAGCTTTTTTAGCAGGGTAATAAGCAGAAGCTACAACGATTACAAATGCACCTATAATAATAGAGAAAAAGTCAACCATACTTAGCTCTAATGGTAAAGTAGAAGTTGGATAAACATCTACAGGAAGTGAAACTATATCAAAAGTTGATAGGATCCATAAGCCACTTAGACCTAATGTAGTTCCAGCTATAATACCACTAATTCCGATTACAATACCTAAATATAAAAATACTTTTTTGATCTCTAACTTAGAAGCACCAAGTGAAAGTAAAAGGGCTATTTCACTTCTTCTATTCATAACTGTCATCAAAAGTGATGAGATAATATTTATAGATGCTATTAAAATAATTAACATTAAAACTATAAAAAGAGATTTTTTTTCTAGCTCTAAAGCGGCAAAAAAGTTCATATTATCTTCCCACCAGCCTTTAACTAAGACTGATTGTGGAAGAGTTTTTTGAATACGCTCTAGATCTTTATGTGGATTACTGCTAAAAATATGAATACCATCATATTGATGTGATGGTATGCGTAAAACTTTTTGTAAAGACTCTAGTGTTGTATAGTTATATGCTTTGTCATAAGCAGAAAGTCCTGAATCAAATACACCTTTAACTTTGAAGCGTTTTAGTTTTGGTGTTGAGACTAAGCCACCTGGTTCCATCTGAGTGAAAATATAAGTTAGACGTTTATCTAACTCTAAATTAAATTCATCATATAGTGTCTTGCCAATCATAACATCAAACTTCTCTAGCTTAGTTTTGTCCACAGCTCTTGCTAAGATCTCATTAACCTCTATTTCATCTTTAAAATTAACACCAAACAGGTAACCGCCCTCTAGCTTTGAGCCATATCTTGATATGACAGCAGAACTAACATATGGACTAAATTTAAGCTCTGGAAAGTCAGCACGTAGATCTTCTAGTAAGTTCTCATGAACACTTCCATAATATTTTGGCATAACCGTAAGTGGATAATTCATAATAGTTAGCTTTTTTTTGAACTCTTTATCGAAACCATTCATAAGTGACATAGCAATAATTAAAACCATAACACCAAGAGAAATACCTAAAAAAGCAAGTAAGGCAGAGAGAAATATGAAAGGTTGGTCATTATCAAAGCGTAAAAAACGCTTTAATAAATAAGGAACTATAGTTTTACTCAAGAAGCAAAGTGCCCTTTTTTAGGCCCGCTAACACCACAACACTGTTTATACTTTTTTCCACTTCCACAAGGACAAGGGTCATTCCTTTTTACTTTAGGAGTAACTACTTGGTTACCCATATCTTCATGTAAGTTCTCATGTCTTAATCTTTCAAGTTGGGCTTGCTCTTGTGCTAACTGCTTAGCATACGCTTTGGCTTCAGCTTCCGCATCTTCCATATTAAACTGTAGAACTTGAAGTGTTTTTATAGTGTCATATTTAATAGTTTCTACAAGTTCACTAAAGAGGTTAAAACTCTCCTTTTTGTACTCAACAAGTGGATCTTTTTGATTATATGCACGAAGACGAATACCTGTCTTCATACTGTCCATTTGGTAAAGATGTTCTCTCCAAGCTGTGTCAATAGTTTTTAAGTAAATTTCACGCTCAATATTTACTTTTGTCTCATTATCAACAACACTCATTTTTTCAGTGTAATCGTTAAGAAGTATTTTTGCTAACTCTTCACCTAACGCGTCAAAGTCTTTAGCCTTAAGCTCGCCTTCACTAAGCTCAACATTCATCTCTTCTTTTAAAAGGTGAACTAATTTTTCTAAGTTGTAGTCTTCTTCGATTGCACCATCAAAAATATCACATTTTTTTAATAAATGTGCAACGTATTCAGATCTAACAGCGTTAAGTTTACTCTCAATGTCAAACTCAGTATCTAAAAGCTCATTTCTGAATTTGTAAACAATTTTTCTCTGCTCATTTGCAACATCATCATACTCAACGATATTTTTACGACCTTCAAAGTGCATGTTTTCAACTTTTTTCTGAGCTTTCTCAACGGCGCGTGTAACCATTTTAGACTCTATAAACTCTCCTTCTTCTACACCTAAACGTTCCATAATACCTTTGATCTTATCTGAACCAAAAATACGTAAAAGGTTATCTTCAAGGCTTAAGTAAAATTGTGAACTACCCGCATCACCTTGACGACCAGTACGTCCACGTAGTTGGTTGTCTATACGGCGATTTTCATGTCTTTCTGTTCCTAAAATACATAGACCACCAAGTGCTTTTACTTCGTCACTAACTTTAATATCAACACCACGACCTGCCATATTTGTAGCAATTGTAACAGCACCTTTAGCACCAGCACTTTTAATGATCTCACCCTCTTGTTCATGGTTCTTAGCATTTAAAACAGTATGAGCAATCTTCTCTTTTTTAAGTAGTAAGTGAAGGTCTTCTGACTTTTCGATAGAAGCTGTACCTATAAGCATAGGACGACCAACTTTTGCATACTCTTTGATCTCTTTTATAACAGCTTCAAATTTTTCACGTTCAGTTTTATAAATAAGGTCATTTTTATCAACTCTAATAATTGGTAAATTTGTAGGGATAGAGACAACATCTAGTGAATAAATTTGAGAGAACTCTGTAGCTTCTGTTTGAGCTGTACCTGTCATACCTGCTATCTTGTCATACATTCTAAAGTAGTTTTGAAATGTAATATCTGCTAATGTTTGAGTCTCTTCTTTAACTTCTACTCCCTCTTTCGCTTCAAGAGCTTGATGTAAACCCTCAGAAAAACGACGACCCTCACTAAGACGACCTGTAAACTCATCTACGATCACAATCTCACCAGAGTTATTAACATAGTCTACATCTTTTTCAAAAAGAAAGTGTGCCTTTAGTGCTTGATCTAAATGGTGTGAAAGTCCAGCGTTTTCTATAGAGAAAAGATTATCAACTTTAAATAACTCTTCTGCTTTTGCAGTTCCCTCTTCAGTCATTAAAACAAGACGATCTTTTTCATCAACAGTGAAGTCTTCATCTTTAACTAAATCTAATGCTACACCATTTGCAACTTGGTAGTTCTCTAAACTTCTTGAAGTTGGACCAGAAATGATCAGTGGTGTACGTGCTTCATCTATCAAAATACTATCAACTTCATCAACTATAACAAAAGTATGAGTTCTTTGAACCATCTGTTCTAATGAGTAGTTCATGTTATCTCTTAAGTAGTCAAAACCAAACTCATTGTTTGTTCCATAAGTTACATCTGCTGCGTACTGTTTTCGTTTATGCTCATAGTCATAAGATGACTCTAAAAGAACACCAACCTCTAAACCTAAAAAGTTATAAAGTGGAGCCATCTCTTCAGAATCACGAGTAGCAAGGTAGTCATTTACTGTTACTACCTGAACACCATTGCCAGTCATTGCATTGAGTGTAACCGCTAATGTTGCAACAAGAGTTTTACCCTCACCGGTTTTCATCTCAGCAATACGTCCTTCATGTAGAACAATACCACCAATAAGTTGAACATCAAAATGACGCATTTTAAGAACTCTTTTGCTAGCTTCTCTAGTAATAGCAAATGAGTTAGTTAACACATCACTTAGCGTTTTCTCTTCATTTTGAACTAAAGTTTTAAGAGAGTTAAACTCTGCTTTTAACTCTTCATCACTCATAGCCTCATATTTAGGCTCGAAAGAGTTAATCTCTTTTACTCTTTTAGAATATTTTTTTAATTCACGATCATTTTGTGTACCAAATATTTTTCCGAAAACTGTTTGTAGCATTTATAGTTTGCCTTATGTAAAAATTAGTTAGATAATATCATAAAGTACATATAAATTCTCTTAGAGTGTATGTTATAATACTAAAAAGAAGGTTATATATGAAAAATTTTATGTTACTGTTTTTACTTTTTACAACTACTACTTTTGCAATAAATTTTGAAAATATAGATACTTTTAGCTCAAAGTTTACTCAAACTATTACAGACGATCTAAATAAAACGATCACATACCATGGGGAATTGTTTACTAAAAAGCCATCTTTAGCTTTATGGAATTATAAAGAACCAATTGAAAAGAGTGTCTATATTTTAGGAGTTAATATTGTGATCGTAGAGCCAGAATTAGAACAAGCGATCACAAAAAAGTTAGAAAAAGATTTAGATATATTTTCTATACTCTCTAGAGCAAAAAAAATATCTAAAAATAGTTATAAAGCTGTATATAATTCTCAGGTATATATGATTCTTCTAGATAGCGGTATACTTTCTCAAATAAGTTATATAGACAGTTTTGAGAATAGTGTTGTTGTTAAGTTTATAGATCCTAAAGAGAATATTCTGCTAGAGAAAAAACTTTTTAAAATAGATTTACCAAGTTACTATGACATTATTAAAGGATAAACAAAAATGAATAGACAAATTATAATTAATTTTAGTGTTACGATAGCGTTACTTATTATACTAGGTATTACTTCCATAGTAAAAATGATAGAGCTTGCTGATATGTCACAAAAGCTTTATAAACACCCATACACAGTTACAACTGCCACTAAAACTATAGAGTCAAACTTAATATCTATGCATAGGTATATGAAAGATGTTGCACTCTCTACAAATTCGAATGAATTACAGATGGCAGTTGACAAAGTAAATAAGGCTGAAATCACTATCTATAATGAGTTCAATACTATCTTTGAGCGCTATTTAGGATCAAAAGAAGATATACAAAAAAGTCACGATGCTTTTGTAAGGTGGAAAGATATAAGAGATGAAGTGATAACTCTTATGAAAAATGGACAAAAAGAAGAAGCTGCACGTATTACTAAAAACAAGGGTGCAAAACATGTTGAAAATTTGAATATGCAAGTACATAAGTTAATTGACTATGCCAAAAAGAAAGCTATATTTTTTAATGAAAATGCAAAAGCAACAAAAGAGGCTTCGATTGCACTTATTGTAGGAATTTTAATAGCTATCCTTATTATAACTATTACAAGCATGATCTTTTTACTTAAGAACATATCGAAGACGGACAAAGAGATAAAAAAACATTTTCATTTAATTGACCAAAATATTATGAGTGCTACACTTAATAAAGAGTTTAAAATTATGGAGGTAAGTCATGCTTTATCTCGTCACTTATGCTATACAAAAGAAGAACTGTTAAATACCTCTATAAATTTTATGTATAGTGATTGCAGCGAAGAGCAACAAAATACGATTACTAGAATAGTTCAAAGTGGATCAGATTGGAATGGTGAAGTCAAAAAAATAGATTCTAAAGGTGATATTAAATGGTTACATTCAGTAGTTCATCCTATTTTTGATGAAAACTATAAAGTAGTAGGCTATACAAATATTTTTCATGATATTTCAAGTAAAAAACAGATAGAAGAGATTTCAAATATTGATGGGCTTACTTCTCTTTATAATAGGCGTTTTTTTGATAATATTTTTCAAAAACAGATCTCAATAGCATCGAGAAATAAAACTCTTTTAGCTTATGTAATGATGGACATAGACCATTTTAAGCAGTATAACGATACTTACGGTCATCAAGCAGGTGATCAAACACTAAAAAAAGTAGCAGATCTTCTTAAAAAAACACTTAATAGAGCAGGGGACTACACATTTCGTTTAGGTGGAGAAGAGTTTGGAATGCTTTATAGTGTTAAAGATAAAGATGAAGCTTTTAGTGTTGCTGATAAGACAAGAGTGGCTATAGAAGAGTTAAAAATTGATCATAGTGGTAACTCAGCTTCAAAATATGTAACTATGTCTATGGGTCTTTATATAATAGAGTTAGAAAATTTAAACAATACAGATGAGATCTATAAGCTAACCGATGAATTGCTTTACAGTGCAAAAGAGGGTGGTAGAAATAGAGTTGTTATATAAAGCTAATAATCTTTATATTTATCTCTAATTTTTAAAAATTCTTCTAAGTTTTCAAAAAATAATTTGACTACTTTTTTATCATTATTGCAAACTAACATTATTAATTATCCTAAATTTTTAATAGAACGATAATATTATAAAAGAATTAAATTGTAATAATTTATAAAAAATTAAGAAAATTACTATACATTATATATCATAATTAAATAATTATTTTACAAAGAACAAAAAGAGTAACAAAACACAAATTAGAACATTCCTTCACTACCTAAGCTTTTATTAAGCAACACTCCCCTATAATTCCCATCCACAAACAATGAGACATCGTGTTGATGACTTGCTTCGGAAGAGGAAAATTGTTTGAG
>WTBY01000026.1 GCA_013138865.1 Helicobacteraceae bacterium
CCATAAAAACACCTTCTTTATTATTGATTGTTGTGATGAAATTATACTGAAAAGTGGCTATTTATGGGCTTTAATATTCAATTTTAGTTCGTGGATTTATTGAAATCTATGTGCGAAAGTTGAGTAACTTTACTTAAATATCAAAATAAAGAAAAAATTAGCTAGCTTTTTTAGAGAAGTAACTTAAGTATTTATTATGTTATAATACACAAAATATTTTATATTTAATATAAGAACAAACAATATGGAGATTAATATGACTAAAAAAGCAGTAGCACTACTTGTTTTTCCTTCAATTATTTTAGCAAATGTGATCACATTTGAAGATGCTCTTTCACTTACTATGCAGAACTCAAAAGAGTTAAAAGCTAAAAAATTGAGCATAGCTACTAGCGAGCAGAGTCTTGCTGAAGCTGATGCTTACAACTACGGTAAACTAGCTTTTAATGGTACAGTAACTAATACGAATAATGCAGGACATGTTTTTGGTATGAAATTAGCTCAAAGAGAAGCATCATTTAAAGACTTTGGTTTTTCAGAATTTTCTATGACTAATCCAAATATTTTGAATGTTGAACCTAATGATCTTAACTACCCAGATGCTCGAACAAATGTAGAATCTAAGTTAAGTTACGACATTCCTCTTTTTACGGGTTTTAAACTTCAAAATGCTAAAGATATGGCAAAACTACAAATTCTAGCAACAAAAGCTAAATATTCACACGATAATAAGCAGATAGGTCTTCAAGTTCTTCAAGCCTACAATGGTGCTGTAGCGGCAAAAGAGTTTATATCTATGATAGAGAATGCTAGAACTGTTACAGATAGATTTGTAAAAACTTCTCAAGATATGTATGAGAATCAATTAACAAGAATTATAGATGTTAAACAAGCAAAAATGGCGAAACACTCTATAAGTACAAAACTTAAAGAGGCAAAAACTAAATTTAAATTAGCAATATCATATTTGCAGTTTTTAACATCTGATGATACTATTAGTGATGTAGCTAGTTACACAGAGTTTTGTGTAAATGCAAGTGAACTTGAGACACTACAACATGATGCTATTGAGAGACGTGATGACTATAGATGGATGAAGTACAATACCGACACAATGAAGAAAAAAGTTGACTATGAAAATAGTTCGGCATATCCAACTATTGGGGCTCATGTTGAATACAGTATGAATGCTCAACATGTTGATTATTCAGCTGAAAAAGCAGCTTATCTTGGTGCAGTTGGTCTTTCATATACTCTTTTTGATGGTTCGGTGGCTTCTATTCAAAAACAAAAAGCAATTATTGAACACACAAAAACTAAACTATATTTTGAACATATGAAAAATGGAATAGACTTAGAGGTAAAGAAGAACTTTTTAGACTTTAAAACTCAAGAGAGTACGCTTTTTGAAAAAGAGAAAACCCAAGAAATGTCAGAAGATATTTTAGCTGAGACAGAAAAAGTTTATAGAAATAACTTAAAGTTTCGTACAAATATGATGTACCTTTTAATGTCATTAGAGTCTATGATTAAGTCACAAGCAGACGTTATTATGTCGAATTATGAGCTAACTATGTCTTCTGGTCGTCTTATGTTATCTGTTGGTAAATCTTTGAAAGATGCCAAATAGTTATGAAAAAAGATAATTTTAATATAGCTGGTAAACTAGCTTCAGGCTTTATAGATCACCCACTAACTGCACTTTTAGGTGTTTTTATACTTGTTCTTGGTTACTTAACTTTAGAGATCATTCCACGTGAAGAGAACCCTCAGATCAAAGTGGCTGGTGGTGTTGTTATAGTTGCACTTCCAGGTGCTAGTGCTAGTGAAGTACAAAAAGTTATAACAGATCCACTTGAAAAAAAAATTAGAGAAATCAAGGGAGTTGAAAATATTTTCTCAACTGCACGTGACTCTGTAGGTATTGTTCAAGTTCAGTACTACGTTGGACAAGACAAAAGCAATGCGGATCTAAAACTTTATGACATCGTTATGAAAAATATGGATCAACTGCCTAAAAATGCAATGAATCCGATCATAAAAACTATGGATATTGACATAGACGTTCCAGTAGCCTCGATCGCATTTTATGCAAAAGATGATGCAATTTCTCAAACAGAGCTCTATAAAAAGATCAACAGACTAGGTTATGAGATCAACAGAATTAATGATGTTGCTCAAGTTGCACTAAAAGGTGCAAGAAAAGAGCAGTTTAACGTCTCTATAAATGCTTCAAAGCTTAAAGCTAAAAAGATTACTCTAGGTCAAGTTGCTATGAGTCTTAAAGGTCTTACTTTTCAACTTCCTAACATTCAAGGTGAAACGACTTCTGGAGATGTAGTTATATTTGGAGTTGATAGTGCTATAGACTCTGTTAATGATGTTAAAAATATTCTTATAAGTTCATTTGATGGTCGCGCTGTTTATCTTAAAGATATAGCAGAAGTAACAAAGGGTGATGATATTCAGAATAAAAAACGCTCTTTCATCTACTCTAAAGAAAATAACTTAGAAGCAAAAGAGACTCAGCAGGTTACCATGACGATCTCAAAACTAAAGGGTGCAAATACTGTTATAGTAAATGAAAAAATATTTGCTTACCTTGATAGTGTAAAAAATAAGTTAGAAACTGAAAACATAGGTTACATAATAACTAGAGATGATGGCTACACAGCCAACCATGCTGTTAATGAATTAGTATACCATTTAGTTGTATCGATTGCTATTATTGCTATACTTTTAGTTTTTGCACTTGGATTTAAAGAGGCTATGATCGTCTCTATTACAGTTCCAATGATCCTCTCTTTAACACTATTTATAGGTTTTATGATAGGTGAAACAGTAAATAGAATTACACTTTTTGCTTTACTTCTTAGTTTAGGACTTCTTGTTGATGCTGCGATAATTGTTATTGAAAATATTCATAGACATATGCACGATCATAGCGCAAAAGATAAAACTCTACGTGAGATTGCCATTGAAGCAACAAATGAGATCGGTAATCCTACGAATGTAGCTACGATCGCAATTATTATGACATTTGTTCCTATGTTTTTTGTTGGTGGTATGATGGGGCAGTTTATGCACCCACTTCCTGTATTTGTTCCGATTGCACTTCTAGTTTCACTTGTGATTGCTTATATATTTACACCATACTTAGTAAATAAATTTTTAAAGAAGGTAAACTAAATGAGTGCACATAAAACTAACCTGTTAGAAAAATTAATACACTCTTTGTTAGAGTCTAGCTTTAAAAAAATGTTAGTCTACCTAATTACATTTTTAATCTTTGCAGGGTCTGTTTATATGATCCCAACAGAGTTAGTAAAAGCGAAAATGTTACCTGGAAAAGATAGTAACACTTTCTCTTTGTATGTTGACCTTCCAAAAGATAGTTCAGTAGCTCAAATAAAAGAGGTTACAACTTGTATCTCTAAGCTACTTATGAAAGAGCAAGATATTTTAACAAGTTCAGTTTTTTTAGGTGAGGGGCAACCACTAGACTTTGCTGGTATGGTAAAAGGTAGTGCCATGAAAAATGGTGAAAATGTTGCTGAAATGATGATTAATATTAAAACATCTGAACATAGAGTTGAACGCAGCTACAATATGATCCATAGACTGCGTCCAATTATTCAAGACAACTGTTCACTTTATGGAGCTAACATTAAATTTATAGAACTACCTTCAGGACCTCCTGTTTTAGCTTCTGTTGTAGCCGAAGTTTATGGAGGTAATAGTTTTGAGAATCGTAAAGCTTTCGCAGAAAAAATTGCTGATGTTTTTAAAGCTCAACCAACATTAGTTGATATTGACGTTTTAGCTGATAAAAAGAGAAACAAGTATCGTCTTGTTCTAGATAATAACCGTTTACTAGAGAGTGGTGTCGGTATAGAGCAACTTAAAAAAATGATGTACATGGCTTTTGAAGGTCATCAAATTGGAACTATAAATAGTGACAATGCTGAAAACCAAATAGGTATTTTTGTTAGACTAGATGACACAAGAATTTTAAATGATGATTCAAAAAAAGCTATAGAAGCAAAACTTAAAACGCTTAAAGTTGTGAATGAAATGGGTATTAAGATACCTATGAGTCGCTTTATAAGTGTTAAGCAGAGTGCTCAGTCACCATCTCTTACATCTAAAAATTTACAAAGCGTCATAAATGTTATAGCTGAGACAGATATGGAGTCACAGATCTACCCTCTGTTGGATTCAAGAACTCAAATGAAAAAAGATTTTGCAGATCAGTATGAAGTTACTAATGCAGATATGCTTAACCTAGCTTTTAAAGATAAAACTACAGGTGAGCTATTTGAAGTTAAGTTTGATGGAGAGTTAAAAGTAACTATTGATACTTTCATTGATCTAGGCATCGCTTTTATAGGTGCTTTAGTTCTTATATACTTTTTAATGGTAATTTACTATAAAAGATTTGCGATTGCGGGTGCTATTTTAGTTGCTAGTTTTCTCTCAATTGTAGGTGTGATCGTAGGTCACTACGTTATGGACTTGTACACTGCAGACACATTCTACTTAACAGCAACTTCACTTATAGGTTTTATAGGCTTGATCGGTATTAACTCACGTAACTCCTTGTTAATTATAGACTTTGCAGTTCAACTTATGAATGAAAAAGGTCTAGATGCTAATCGTGCGATCGCAGTTGCAACAGCCACACGTGCTAAACCTATCTTGCTAACAGTTTTAGCGATCGTGTTTGCAAGTAGTCTTCTTGCTAGTGATGCAGTCTTCGGTGGGCTAGGTGTTGCACTTATAGGTGGGACACTTTTTGCCTACCTAGTTTCGCTCTTCTTCGTTCCACTTGCTATACAAAATGCTCTTAAAAAAATAGAGCTTGAGAAAGAGTAGCTTCTAGCTACTCCTACTTATATAAATCTACATTTTTTTAACTTCATCATAGACATTTTATAGTACCATTACTCAATTAAATTAAAAGGCTTAAAATGGCAGTAGTAAGTATGAGTGATATCAAAAAAAATGTACGTCTAATTATTTCGGGTGTACCTTACAAAGTAGTAGAATTCCAACATG
This sequence comes from Helicobacteraceae bacterium, assembly GCA_013138865.1. Taxonomy (GTDB): domain Bacteria; phylum Campylobacterota; class Campylobacteria; order Campylobacterales; family Sulfurimonadaceae; genus GLR69. Next base: position 5,059 of record WTBY01000026.1, read on the forward strand.
TTAAACCAGGTAAGGGTGCAGCATTTGTTCGTATGAAAGCTAAGAGTTTTTTAAATGGAAAACTTTTACCGATGACTGTTCATGCTGGTGATAAGTTTGAAATTCCTGAGATCACATACACAACTATGCAGTACCTTTATGATGATGGTGAAATGTACCAATTCATGGATCAAGAGACTTTTGACCAATTAGGTCTTAGTTATGATCAGTGTGATGACGCTGCTAAATGGCTAAAAGACGAAACACTTGTAGAAGTAATTTTCTTCCAAGGTAATGCAATTTCAGTGAGTGTTCCAGAGACTATGGAGCTTGTTATTACTGAGACTCCTCCAAACTTTAAAGGTGACACTTCAAGTGGCTCTAAAAAACCAGCAACACTAGAGACTGGTGCAGTTGTTCAAGTACCTTACCATGTTTTAGAGGGCGACACTGTAAAAGTAAATACTGTTGATTGTGAATATTTAGAAAAAGTTAAATAGAGTAAAAGGCTTAACTATGAGAGAACTATCTTTAAAAACAGTTGTATTCCCACGTGACATGTGGGCAGGTGGTCATAATGCTTTTGGTGGTTGGATCATGGGGCAGATGGATATAGCTGCTAGTGTAAGAATTCAGTCATTTTTAACTTCAGGAGCACTTACGATCACAGTCTCTAACATGCACTTTAAAAAACCAGTACATGTAGGTGACATTGTAAACGTCTACACAGATGTAACAGCGATCGGAAACACTTCGATCACTATGAAGATAGATGTTGAAGTAGTCTCACACGCAACAAATACAGAGCACTGCGTAACAGAAGCCGAGTTTAAGTTTGTTGCAGTCGATGAAAATGGATCACCTATAAGTGTCGCAGATGTAGTTAGAGGAAATGTTAAAGATAAAGATATTTTGAAATTGCTTAATGAAAAGTAAAAACTAGTTATGGCTTTAAGTTGGAATGAAATTAAAACGAGAGCTATCACTTTTTCAAAGGAGTGGGATTCAAAAGAGAGAGCATGCTGAGTCTCAAACCTTTTGGAATGATTTTTTTAATATTTCTGGTATAAGTAGTATATATTCTGTCTAAGACTTAAAAGTGATTATATATATCCAAAATAAGTTAATGCAGAAAGTACATCAAAAATTATACAAAGCTGTTAATAAGTGATAGAAAAAAAAACTTTTAAAAATTATAAA
>WTBY01000001.1 GCA_013138865.1 Helicobacteraceae bacterium
AAATGAAATCTTATGTTTGGTAAGATTTATTCTAGCTTTATTTTTATCCCAATTAAATTCTATTGCTTCCATAATTATATTATAATGATTTTTTCATATTAAGTCAAATAATATTGTGAGTATAACGCTAAGTTGAAAACAAGGTATTCAAACGTCTTGACTATTAAGTCTTAAATGTTGGTACATTAGTTGCTGATTAAGCAAATAGCTTAAGGACATTAATGCACAAAATATTTATTTTACTTTTTATAACTGTTGCATTATATGCAACCAAAATTAATGAAGTAGCCAGTATTGTCGGAGTACGTGACAATCAACTTATTGGTTACTCTCTTGTTATCGGTTTGAAAAAAACTGGTGATGGAACTACTTCAAAATTTACACTTCAATCAGTTTCGAATATGTTAAAAGCCATGAATATAGATATGAGTCCTAACGATATTAAATCAAAAAATGTTGCAGCAGTTGTTGTAACGGCTAAATTACCAGCATTTGCTCGTCAAGGTGATAAAATAGATATTACAGTGAGTTCTATCGGTGATGCTAAATCACTTGAGGGTGGAACACTTCTTATGACACCTTTAAAAGGGGTTGATGGCAAGATCTACGCTCTTGGTCAGGGTCCACTAAGTATTGGTGGTAAAAATGAGCGTGGTGCTACAAGTGAATCACACCCAACTGCTGGTTTAGTTTATGGTGGTGGTATGGTGGAGCGTGAAGTTGGATATGATCTTTATAATAAAAAAGTAGCAAGACTCTCTTTAAAACATACAAATTTCTCAAATGCAATCGCTATTCAAAACACTATAAATAATATATATAATTCTCAAGTAGCCGTAGCACTTGACCCACGTACAATAGAGCTTAAAAAACCTACAAACAAATCTATGATCGAGTTTCTTGCAGCTATACAAAATATAAGTGTAGAGTACCAACAGAGTAAAAAAATTATTATAAATGAGAGAACTGGAACAGTGGTTGCTGGAGTAGATATAGTAGTTAAACCTGTAATCATAACTCATGGAGCTATGACGGTTAAAATACTAGAACAAGACAGTCCAGATAATCCTAATGATGGGGTAGCAGTAGACCAAGATTTATACTTAGGCTTAAATCAAGCCGAAGTCTATTTGAAAACTGGAACTACTACTGTTGCTAATGTAACAAGAGCTCTACAAAAGCTTGGTGCAACTTCAAAAGATATTATTTCGATTCTTGAAGCTATGAAAAGTTCAGGGGCAATAGCCGCTGATTTGGAGGTAATTTAATGCAAATTAGTCCTATTAACACAAGTATGATGACGCCAAATGCGCCAATTCCTACTATTGATAAATCATTAGATTTAGATGCTCTTAGAGATAGAACTGATCAGTTTGAGTCTATCATTATTAAGATGCTTCTTGATAACTCTATGAAAGATGAAAAAAATATTTTTAGTGATCAAAAAGATCCTGGAGATAGAATTTTCAAACAGATGTATAGAGAAGAACTTTCCAAAGTAGCTGCTGGTGGTTTTGGTTTTTCTGAAATGCTATTTAAGCATTTGAGTGAAAAGTAAAACTATGTTAAATAAATTTACTCATATGACGATCTACAGGCTAGACATCATAGTAAATACTCTACTTGAAACAGTAGTTAAGGAAAAAAAATGATTTCGCAATCAAACTCTTCGGCGCTTCGAAACGCCTACATGGGAGGCGATTTGAAGGCGAAGCCAATGCCACATAGTGGTAATGAAACTACGAGTGTTGCCAAACAAGGCGATACAAGTAGAGTCGATTCTTTAAAAAGTTCTATTGCCTCCGGGGAATATAAAGTAAATCTTGACGCTTTGGCTGAAAAGATTGCTGAACAGCTTTTGTAGAAAAACCTTAAAGGAATTATGATGTTGTCTTATCACTTAAAAAGTGCGTTATACGATCTCGATATGTTAATCGAAATGACAGGTTCTGATATCGATGATATCAGAGCGGCGAAGCAAGAGCCACAATTTGCCCGCCTCTCTTTGAAAGAGGAGAAAATCAGAAGCTTTGAGTCTAAAAAAGCGATGATTGACCATGAGATCTCGAAGCTTATGACGTTGAATCCTGAAAAGGGTTTAGAAAATCTTTTGAGTGAAGAGCAACATCTACAACTTGAGTCGCTCAGAGCCAAATTAGAGGCTCTTAGTGAAATTAATAAAAAATATGCAAAAATGGTTTTAACTGTTAGTGCATTCTACAACTCTCTACTTGAGCGTCTTGTACCTACCGAAATGGATGGCTACAATGCAGTTGCATCAAAAAATTCTGCTTCATTCTTAGAAATACGAGCGTAATATGTCAACTATAAATGATAGTCTATTTATAGGCTATAGTGGACTTACCGCGTCACAAGTAGGTATTGCTACTACTGGACATAATATTTCTAATGCTGAGGCAGAAGGCTATACCCGTCAACGTGTCATTACTCAAGCAGCTTACCCTACTGGGTCTACTACAATGAATGGAAATGGTACCCAAGTTAAAGAGATAGAGAGAGTTTTTGATCGTTTTGTTTACGATCGCTATTTAGGTAGTTCAGAAAATTATGAAAATGCTGAGTATAAATCTAATATGTTAAATACTGAAGCGACATATTTTCCAGATATAAATGATTCTGGTATTAAAAAAGATATGCATGACTTCTTTGATACTTGGCAGTCACTATCTAACGATCCCAATAGTGCCGCAATAAAAGTGACACTATCTCAACAAACACAAACTTTAACTCAAAATATCACTAATACAAGAGAAAATGTTAAAATTCTTCAAGAAACTATAAATGATGATCTGAAATTAGCTATAGACAATGTCAATGCTTACGCTGAAGAGATAGCTGCTATTAATTTACAGATCACTAAATATGACGCCGATCCAAAACTAAACCCTAATGACCTTTACGATAGACGTGATAACTTACAGTTAAAGCTAACTAAACTTGTTGGTGCTATAGGAATAGTTGAGGGAACAGACCCAGCTATAGGTACTAAGTATAACGTTCAGGTTTCAGGTTTTAATATAGTAGATGGTACTGCTTTTCATGAAATAAAACTTGTAGACAGTGGTAACGCTAGTGGTTTTTATGATCTAGCTTATGAGCGTCAAGATGGTCGTTTAATTCCTATGGATATAGAGATTAGAAAAGGTGAGGTTGGTGCTATGCTTGACCTTCGTGGTCGTACACTTGATCCTGATACAGGAATACCAACATCAGGTATGTTACAAGAGACTATAAATGAACTTGACACTTTAGCTGCTGGAATTATAGAGGGAACAAATAATATATATGCTCGTTCAGCAACTTCTAGTATGCAGAGTAATGAGTTAGATATTGATCCTAAAATTGCACTTATGGATACAAGTAAAAAAATTCTTGAAGGAACATTTGATGTTATAGTTTATGACTCATCAGGTACTGAAGTTTCTACAAGAACGATCACTATAGATCAAAATACACTATTAACTGGTATTGCTGACTCTAACTCAATAGAGGGTCAATTTTTAAAAGTTCAAGATGACAATGGTGATGGTGTTGGAACAAATGATATAGACGATATGCTTACTTTTACATACGATGAAAATTCAAAAAAAATAAATATCAACTTCAAGTCTGGAACAGGTTTTGAGCAACAAGGCTACCTCTTTGCGATCGAGGACAAAACTTTAAATGGAACAAATGGTGGTACAAACTTTGCAGGAGCATTTGAGTTAAACCGTTTTTTTAAAGGTTCTGATGCTTCGGATATGGCGATTGAAGATGATCTAAAGAGTGATCCGACACTTATTCATGCTAATGGTGCAAATAAAACTGGTAACAATGATGTTGCACTCGATATGATACAACTACAGTTTGAAGATGTAACTTTTAGAAACGGTGATACAGATACACAAGAGACTATTTATGGTTACTATGACGCAACTGTAACAAAAGTCGGTTCACAATCTAGACAAGCAGAGATCTCAAGAGATACTATAGCTGCACAGTTAGCAGCGATAACTCAAGAGTATAGTTCAGTTTCAAAAGTAAGTATAGATGAGGAGTTAACTAACCTTATTAAGTATCAAACATCTTTTGGTGCTGCTGCTAAGGTTATAACTACTATTGATCAAATGATGGATACTCTTCTAGGATTAAAGCGTTAATGAGCCAACCCCGCTTTAGTATAGCGACTCTAATATTTGTAGTTTTAACTGTTTTCTTTGGTCAATACTTTTATACACAAAGCCCTTTCTTACTAAATGAAAATGCCATTTTATTATCTCCATCTTTGGAACATATTTTTGGAACAGATAGACTAGGTCGGGATCTTCTTGCACGTATTATAGAGGGTGGAAAAACTTCTTTAATTATAGGTGTAGCAAGTGCTTTTATTGCCTCGTTAAGTGGCCTTATATTAGGCTCTATTGCAGGTTATTTTAGAGGCAAAGTTGATAAAACCTTTGTTTTAGTAGTAGACCTGTTTTTAACTTTCCCTACTTTCTTTTTACTTTTAGCATTAGTGAGTTATGTAAATGCTTCACTTTGGGTTCTTATTTTCATAATATCGATCACAGGTTGGATGAGTACCGCAAGACTTGTTAGATCTGAGAGCTTCTCAATTACAACAAAACCTTTTATAAAAATTTTAAATATAGCAAATGTATCAAAGAGAAAAATTATTTTGAAGTACTACTTACCACTTCTTGCACCTATATTTTTAGTTAGTTTTACTTTTGGAGTAGGTGGAGCGATACTTGCAGAGTCAGGACTAAGTTTTTTAGGACTCGGCATTGTAGCACCTCAAATGAGTTGGGGAACAATTTTAAGTAATGGTAAAGAGGTTATAGATATTGCTTGGTGGGTTAGTTTCTTTCCAGGTGCAGCTATTTTTTTAATAACTTTTAGCATTATGAATATAAGTAACTATCTTCAACAACAACTAAATAATAAAGAGGTTCTTACTTAGTAGACATTACCTACTGGTTTTGTAGTAGAGCCTGGTGCAAAATACTCTTCAACATCTTTTTTTACATCTTTAAACTCTACCATATTCTTTTCACATTCGTTATGATAAAACCCTTGGTAGTCATAGTACTGCTTACAGTCATTGTAGTAAGTTGAGCTGATACCTCTTTTGTTTACGCATCCGCTAAAAATTATAGTTATTAATATTAATATAGTTAAATGTTTCATGATAGGTAGTATACTCAGTTGATCTTATTTTGGTTTAAAACTCTTCTTTGTTTTACAAAACTCTTGTAAAAAGCACTCTTCATCACATTTAGGGCGTTGTGCAGTACAAATATAGCGACCAAAAAGGACCATCGCTTGGTGAAGTTGATGAAGCTCCGTTGTAAATTTTTTCACAAGTGTCTCTTCTGTTTTAGTAGCACTCAAATCATCACTCAAACCTAAACGGTGTGAAACACGAAAAACGTGAGTATCAACAGCCATAAGGTTTGCTTTTGTGTACTCTATTAAAATTACATGAGCAGTTTTCTGCCCAACTCCTGCTAATGTTATAAGCTCTTTCTCATCAAGTGGTATTTCACCATCATAAACTTCTATAACACGCATCGCCATTTTTAGTAAATTTTTTGCTTTATTGTTAAAAAATGAGCAACTATTTATTAACTTTTTCACATCTTCTATGTCAGCATTAGCAAGAGTTATAGGATCAGGATACTTCTCAAATAGAGCAGGTGTAATAATATTAACACGCTTGTCAGTACACTGTGCAGAAAGGGCTACTGCTATTAAAAGTTCATAAACATTTTTGTACTCTAGCTCAGTTACAGCTTCATCGTACCGACTAACAAACTGCTCTTTAATAATCGCTATCTCTTTTTTAGTTGCTTTTTTCATTTTAGTTACTTTGTATTTACTTTTTGTTTATTTATAATGGTATAATACCTAAATTTTTAAACAGAATAGGATTTAATACATTATGAAAAAACTACTTGGAAGTTTAGCACTAGTTACAGCATTGAGTGTAAGTGCATTTGGACAAACGTTAGCAACAGTAAATGGAAATAAAATTACTTCAACAGAAGTAAATCAGCTTCTTATGGAAGGTACACAAGGTCGTTTTAACCAACTTCCGCAAGACAAACAACAAGAGCTTACAAAGCGTATAGTTGACGGTTTGATCGCACAAGAGCTAGTTTATGAAGATGCTAAAAAAAGTGGAGTTTTAAAGTCTAAAGATTTTAAAACAGACTTAGCAGAAGTTATGAAACGTGTTAAAAAGCAACTCGCAGCAAAATTATGGGAAAAGAAACAGTTTGATAAAATAAAAGTTTCTAAAAAAGATGTTTCTAAATACTACAAAGAGAATAAATCAGAGTTCGTTGAAAAAGAGCGTGTTCATGCTCGTCACATTTTAGTTAAAACTGATGTTGAAGCTAGAGAACTTGTTGGTGAGTTAAAACCATTAAAAGGTACAGCTTTAGAGTCTAAGTTTATTCAACTTGCTAAAGATAACTCAACAGGACCATCGGCACCAAAAGGTGGAGATTTAGGTTGGTTTCCAAAAGGACAAATGGTTCCTGAGTTTAATGACGCAGTATTTAAAATGAAAGTAGGAACTATATCTGCTCCTATTAAAACACAATTTGGTTACCATATTATCTATTTAGAAGGTAAAACAAATGCTAAAACACTTACTCTTAAAGAGGTAAGTAGCTTTATCGAGCAAAACCTAAAAATGGAAAAATTTAAAGAAGTTATGATCTCTAAAATGAAAAAATTAAAAGATAGTGCAAAAATTAGCTACTAACCTTTAACTTGATTACTCTTCCCTCTGCGATCGAAACCTTTGAGTTTCGAGGCAGAACTTATCATATCAAACATGATGAACTTATAGACTTAGAACTCAGCGGTAATAAGTTTAGAAAACTTTACACTCTTATTCAAACCCCCTCAAGTAAATACAAGAAAATTATCTCTTATGGAGGAAGTCAATCAAACGCAATGTACTCAATCTCTGCTCTTTGCAAAAGAAAGGGTTGGAGTTTTGAGTATTATACTAAAACATTATCTAGTGAGGTTGAAAAAAGTACTCATAGTAATTTTGCACTCTCTATAAAAAACGGTATGTTAGTTAAAGAGGTTAAACATAACGAATATGATCAAACTATACAGAAGTTACTAGAAAAAAAGTTTGATGCTGAGACTTTTTTAGTTAAGCAAGGTGGTGCTCAAAAAGAGGCACAATATGGGATCAATAATTTAGCCTTAGAGATACGAAAACAGTTTAAAAATGAAAATATAAATATTATAACTCCATCAGGTACAGGGACTACAGCATTTTATTTAGCAAAAGAGTTAAGTGAACATAAAATATACACAACCGCTTGTGTAGGTCAAAATGAGTACTTAAAAGATCAAATAGAGCTACTAGGTGAGTTACCAAAAAATTTAACTCTATTGCAAAGTAGTAAAAAATACCATTTTGCTTCGCTTTATAAAGAGTTTATAGAACTGTTTTTAGAGTTTAAAAAAGCAGGTATTGAGTTTGATCTTCTTTATGCCATGAAAATGTGGACAACACTTATAGAAAATATAGACTCAGTTAAGGGCGACATTTTATATGTCCATAGCGGTGGTCTAGTAGGTAATGAGAGTATGTTAGAGAGATATAAATATAAAGGTTTTTATAGTGAATAAAGCAGACAAAAAAGTACTTAGAGTTTTAAAACTACTATTTATAGCACCTCTTATAGTAGGCTTTTTAATAGGTATAGTTACGTTTAAAGATCCTGAAGGGTGGAAGCTAGTTGGTTTTTTAGGTCTTATTGGTTTATGGATGATTAGTGCAGTTGCTTCATTCTTAGCAATTAAAAATTTTATGTTTGGAAAGAAGTATAGTAAAAAATAAAATTAACTACATATAATATCAATCATCTATATTTTTGCCACTGAAAAATGCTTGCCTTGACTTCTTATGAAAGAGGTATATATTTTCCACAATCAGTAAAAAAGTGTGGAAAATAAGTTTTAATTTTTAGAATCTATCCATTGCGTTTAGATCTTTAAATGCAGCTACAACGCGATCAACAAGTGTAGTTTGACCATTACGTAACCATTTTCTTGGATCATAATATTTTTTATTTGGTTTGTCATCCCCATCAGGATTTCCGATCTGTGCTTGAAGATAGTCTTTGTTTGTCTCATAGTAATCTTTAACACCAACCCATGTTGCCCATTGAGTGTCAGTGTCTATATTCATTTTAATAACACCATAACCGATAGCCTCTGTGATCTCTTCTTGGCTAGATCCACTTCCACCATGAAAAACAAAATCAACAGGTTTCTTAGAAGTGTTAAATTTCTCTTCAATATATTTTTGTGAGTTATCTAAAATAATAGGAGTTAGAGTAACATTCCCAGGTTTATAGACACCGTGAACATTACCAAAAGAGGCAGCTATACTAAAACGTTTAGAGATAGCACCTAATTTTTCATAAGCGTAAGCAACATCTTCAGGTTGAGTATAAAGAAGTGAATTATCCATCTCAGTGTTATCAACACCATCTTCTTCTCCACCAGTACAGCCAAGTTCTATCTCAATCGTCATACCAAGTTTGTCCATGCGTTTTAAATAAGTTGCACATGTTCCCACGTTGTCTTCTAATGGCTCTTCACTAAGGTCTAACATATGTGAGCTAAATAGTGGTCTTTTTGTATGGTTAAAGTGTTTTTCGCCTGCATCTAAAAGAGCGTCTATCCAAGGTAGTAGTTTACGAGCTGCATGGTCTGTATGTAAAATAACAGGCACACCATACTCTTTTGAGATCAAATGAACATATTTAGCACCAGCGATCGCTCCTGCTATTGCTGCTTTTTCATTTGTATTGTCTAGCCCTTTACCAGCAAAGTAAGAAGCCCCACCATTTGAAAACTGTATAATAATAGGAGTTTTAACTTTTGCCGCTGCTTCTAAAACACCATTTATTGAGTCACTATTTACAACGTTTATAGCTGGAAGTGCATAGTTGTTCTCTTTCGCATGAGCAAAAACTTTTTGAATATCATCACCAAACAACACACCAGGTTTAACAAGATCTAAAATACCTTTTGACATATAGCAACACCTTATAAATTAAGTTTAATATAAAACGAATTATACTATTTAAAACTAAATTATAAAAGATTAGGCTATGATTTGACTTATTTTCGTAAATTTGGAGTATCTAATGATTTTTAAGTCAGTTAAAACTTACGTAATGGGAACTTTAGCAATTTTAATGTTTGTTGGTTTTGGTGGGGTATATATTTATGTTTCATCTACCTTTAATACATTTTCAAACACAACAGCTAAAGAATCATTAGGTATGTTATCTCAATCAATATTCCAATCTCTTCAACAGAGTATGACTACTGGTGATCCAGTGGTTATGAAAAAAACTGTCCATGATGCTGCTGAAATAAAAGGTGTTGACTCATTAACTGTATACCGTTCGAAGTTAGTAGAAGAGTATTATGGAAAAAATGATGCTCCAGCTGCAGATACTCATGTGAAAAATGTCTTTGCGTCTGCAAAACCAGTAAATGAAGAGATTGACACAGATGCAGTACATGCTATAAGACTTTTAAAACCATTAGTTACTGAACAGTTTTGTGTATCTTGTCATGCTAATGCGAAAGTAGGAGATGTCTTAGGTGTCATGGATCTTGTAGCTTCACTAGAAGCAAACGATGAGCGTATAGCAGAGTCTGAAACTACTTTAGCTATTATGATAATAGTTGCGGCACTTGCAATGCTTAGTATATTGAGTGTATTTTTCTCAAAAGAGGTATTAACACCACTTAATGAACTTCATGCAAAAGTAGTTGACCTCGTTGATGGTGACAAAGATTTAACTCAACGACTTGTAACTGATGCAGCGATAGAGTTTTCTGATACATCTGAATCGGTAAATAATTTTATTCAGATGATTCAAGCGACTATTATTGTTGTTAAAGAGTTAGGTACAAAAAATTCAGAGATAGCTGTAGACATATCAACTTCTGCAAAAGATATTTCACTAAGAATTAATAACGAGAGAAAAATCGTTATAGAAGCAACTAAAAAGGGTGAAGATATCAAGGTTATTCTTGATAAATCTATAGAAGTTGCTAAAGAGACAGAACAGACAGTTATGAATGCTAGTAACAACTTAGGTGAAGCTAGGGAGTTATTAGATACTCTTGTACAAAATGTAGAAGATTTCATGGAAACAGAAGACGCATTAGCGCATCAACTTCTAGCTCTTCGTAGTGACGCTGATCAAGTTAAAGATGTACTTTCAGTTATAAAAGATATAGCAGAACAGACAAATCTTCTTGCACTAAATGCTGCGATCGAAGCTGCACGTGCAGGTGAGCATGGACGTGGCTTTGCAGTTGTTGCTGATGAGGTAAGAAAACTAGCAGAACGTACTCAAAAGTCACTTAGTGAGATCGAAATAAGTGTTGGTACAATTGTTCAATCTATAAATGATGTAAGTGACAAAATGGGAGAAAATGCTCAAAAAATTAAAGAGCTAACAGCTATTTCCGGTGATGTCGAGAGTAAAATTTTAGTAACTGGCGAGAGTATGGAACAGTCAATAGAAATTGCTAAAACTTCTCTTGAAGACTCTTCAGAGATGGTTATACAAGCTGAACTAATATTAGAGCAAATTAGTAAAATAGATGATATTTCAACAGAAAACCACTCTAGTATAGAGAAAATTGAGGAAAAATCAAACAATATGATGGACGTAGCAAGTTCACTTAAAAAACGTATCGACGAATTTAAGAGTTAAGGAAAAATAAAAAATATGAGTACAATAAAAGATTATTTAACAACCGATCATAGAGAGTGCGATGAAATATTCGCAAAAATGGAAGAGATCGCAAATGACAAAGATATAGCAACAGCTAAAGAGTTATACCAAGAGTTTGCAGAGCGTATTGAACACCATTTTCAAATGGAAGAGCGTGTAATGTTCTTAGAGTTTGAAAACAAAACAGGTATGACACAAGGACCAACTCAGATGATGAGAATGGAGCACCAACAGATGAGAAGTATTCTTTCTCAAATGGGTGACTCTATTGAGGCCTCAAATAACGATAAATTTTTTGGACTTAGTGAAACACTTATGATTATGATGCAACAGCATAATATGAAAGAAGAGCAGATGCTCTACACTATGGCACAACAACACCTCTCAGCAGATAACGATCGCGTATTAGACATGATGCAATCAATGGTAACAGAGTAATTAAATAGTTAATATATGAATTTTACTGGTTTATCATTAGAGCAGGCTCCACCGATCTCTGCTCCATTACGTTTCTTACTTAGCGCACCAATATTTGGTATTTTAGGTGCTGTATTTATTTTTTTTATAGATCCAACAACTCTTTTTAGCCGTTTTAGTACTAACTCGATCATACTTACGCATATATTTACACTTGGTTTTTTTACAATGTTAATGTTAGGTGCACTTCAACAAATGCTACCTGTAATTGCAGGTGTAGCACTGCCACAAGCACTAAATGTTGCTAGATCTTCGCATTTGTTACTTTCACTTTCTATACTATTTTTTATATATGGCTTTTTCTTCAGTTGCTCAACTGCACTTTTAATAGCAACGATAGGACTTCTACTTGGATTTTTAATATCTTTAAGTGCGATTATAATCGCACTTTTTAGAGTTGAGTATGTAACACCAACTATAGTAGCTATTCGTTTTTCAGTTACATTTGCAGTTATTTCAGTTCTTATGGGACTGCACCTTTTAAGCTCGTATATGGTTGGAAATATTAGTGAATTACATACAGTTTTTGCAAATATTCATAGTGTATTAGCTATATTTGGTTTTACAGGATTACTTATAATTGGAGTATCTTTTCAAATTTTTCCTATGTTCTATGTAACGCCTGGGTTTAAACGTTTTTGTACAACTTATGTCGCGAAAATAATCTCTTTTGGGTTGGTTTTATGGGCTGTTTTAGTATTTTTACAGATGGATATTGAGATAGTTGCAAAAGCTATTATAGCTCTCTTCTTTTTAGCATTTTCCACAGCGATATTTAAAAAGATGATAGTTCGCCGCAGAAAAGTGAGCGATGTAAGTATCTTATATGTTCAGAGCGCAGCAATATTTTTAGCAACAGGTGTTATTAGTTGGTTATTAGATGAATTTATAGAACTTGATTATATGTTTATGACAGCTATCTTAATAGGTGGGTTTTTACTCTCAATTATGATCGCAATGCTCTACAAAATAGTTCCATTTTTAGTGTGGTTTCACTTAAATGGGGCAGGGTATATGAATATATTAACTATGAAAGAGATTATAAATGCTAAGGTAGCAAAAGTACAGTTTGCTCTTTTTGTAGGTGCTATAGTATTACTTATTTTCTCTATGTATCTACCACTGCTTATAGAAATCGCCGCTATTATGTTAATTATATCTTTTGCACTTTTAGAGTATAACCTTATAAAAGCAGTTTTATATTACAGAGAAATTAAGAAAAAACCATCTGATATGGAACTGATGATGGCAGGAGTAGAGACTAGTGAAAAATAATATAGTTCTTATTGGTTTTATGGGTGTAGGAAAAGGTAGTGTAGCAAGGGCAGTGGTTGAGTGCTCTGAACATGTTGGGATAGATACTGATGATTTGATCGAGAGTATGTCTAACACTAAAATAAAAGAGATATTTGCAAAAAAGGGTGAACCTTATTTTAGAGATCTAGAGAAAAAAGTAGCAACTTGGTTAGAGAGTAGTGTAGATGATACTTTAGTCTCAACAGGCGGAGGTTTTTTTAAAGTACCTAATATAAAAAAAATAGGAATTATTATTCATCTTGACTCACCTTTTGATGATATTTATAAACGAATAAAAGAGCATCCAAATGCACAGAGAAAACTAAAAAAACGTCCACTTTTTCAAGATATTACAAAAGCGAAAGAACTTTATAAACAAAGAAGTGCTCAGTACAAAAAATGTGCAGATATAACAATAGATGTGACAAATAAATCGGTAGAGAAAATAGCAAAAGAGTTACTTAAAAAAGTGAAAGAGTATAAAGGTAAAAAATAGATGATGATAATTAATGAAAAAGATACAAATTTTAGAGAAAAGTTTGATGAACTTTTAGAGCGTGGAAAAATGGATATGGATAATGTCTCTAAAATAGTAACAAACATAATAAATGAGATCAAAGAGAAAAAAGATGATGCATTAGTTACGCATATATCTAAGTTTGATAATTGGACACCTAAGAGTGGATCTGAGCTTAAAATAGATACATCTTCAATGAAAAAAGCTTATGAGAACTTAGAGCCAAAGCTAAAAGCTTCACTTCATTTAGCTTACGATCGCATAAAAGCCTACCATGAGAAACAACTTCCAAAATCTTGGTTTGACACTGAAGCTAACGGAATTATTTTAGGTCAAAAAGTAACAGCAGTTGACAAAGCAGGACTTTATATTCCTGGTGGAAAAGCAGCGTACCCAAGCTCACTTTTGATGAATGTAATTCCCGCGCAAGTTGCAGGAGTTGAGCAGATAACAGTATGTACACCAACACCTGACAATGAACCAAATGAGTTACTTCTTGCAGCTTGTCACTTATGTGGTGTTGAGAATGTTTATAAAGTTGGTGGGGCTAGTGCGATCGCTGCTATGGCGTATGGAACTGAAACTATTGCTAAAGTAGATGTAATTACAGGACCTGGAAATATTTTTGTAGCAACAGCTAAAAAGTTAGTTTTTGGTGAAGTAAATATAGATATGATTGCAGGACCAAGTGAGATCGGTATTTTAGCTGATGAGAGTGCTAACGCAAATCACATGGCGATAGACATGCTATCTCAAGCTGAACATGATGAGATGGCGAGTTCTATTATGATCACAACTTCACAAACTTTAGCTACTGAAGTTGAAAAAGAGATCGAGTTATGGCTTCAAAAATTACCTCGTCAAGAGATCGCAAGAAAGTCAATTGACGAGCGTGGTGCTATTATAGTTTGTGAAAGTATGGAAAATGCTATTTCACTTATGAATGAGATCGCACCTGAGCATTTAGAAGTTGCAACACTTAGTCCATTTGAGCTTCTGCCTATGATCAAACATGCAGGAGCAATTTTCTTAGGACATAACACTCCTGAAGCGATCGGTGACTATGTTGCAGGACCTAATCACACTCTTCCAACTGGTGGAACTGCTAAGTTTTACTCTCCACTTGGAGTTGAAAACTTTATGAAAAAAAGCTCTATTATCTCTTTTAGCTCAAAAGCTATAAACGAAATAGGTGAAGAGTGTGCAATGATCGCAAATACAGAGGGTCTAACTGCACATGAACAGTCAGTTAGAGTTCGTTTAAGTAAATAACCTTAAGAGCTAAATGCTATAAAAAGCCCAGTTGCAATTGCACCTGAAATTAGAGCGTATGGAAGTTGAGTTTTTACATGCTCAATAGGGTCACATTCAGCTGCCATAGATGATATGATCGTAGTATCAGAAATAGGTGAACAGTGATCCCCAAAAACTCCTCCTGATATAACAGCACCTATACATAAAGCAACATCAGCGTCAAGTGCAACAGCAAGAGGAACCGCGATCGGTACCATAATGGAAAATGTTCCCCAACTTGTTCCTGTTGAGAATGCTATTATAGAGCTAACAAGAAAAATAAGTGCAGCCATATAGTGAACTAAAACAGCTTCTTGAGCGAATGAAGCTAGGTAAATACCTGTCTTCATCTGTGAGGTTGCATCTGAGAGTAAAAAAGCAAATAGTAAAATAGTAGCTATATTAAACATAGAAAAAGCACCACTAAAAGTGCTTGATCTAAACTCACTAAAATTCATTACCTCTTTTTTCATATATATAAATAGCATAAAAAGTATAGTAACTATCTGTGCATAAAAGATAGAACTTGAACCACTACCACTTAAAATATCACCGCCACCAGTTAGAAAAAGTGATATAAAAACTGTTATGATCATAACCATTAGTGGTAACAACATATTTGACATGTCACCTTTTAAAAAGTCGTTAGCCACATAAGGGTTTGGTTTTGCATTTTTCATAGCTCCTATATTTATGTTAAACATAATAGCTATAAAAGTTACAGCTAAAGCACTAAATGCATAAAAGTTATAAGCTATTGAATTTATCAGAATCTCTATCGAACTGCCACTAATAAGACCAATTGATATTTGTGCAGATATAAGTCCTAAAAGAAGTGCTCCCCAACCATTAATGGCTATTATAGAGCAAATAGGTGCTGAAGTAGAGTCACAAACAAAAGCTAATTTAGCACGAGAAATTTTATGTCGATCGTAAAGTTGTCGTCCGATTGCACCTGTTACTAGTGCGGTAATAGAGCTCTCTATAAAAATTATTATTCCTATAAAATATGTTAAAAGTATAGCACGTCTAGGAGAAGTTATAAGAGAGTGTTTAGTTGTTAGAAACTCTATAAAACCATTTACTCCACCACTTTTAGAAAGAAGCGACATGACTGATCCTACAAGTAAAACAAAGCCTAAAGTTTTTAAAATCCACGGCTTTGATAGAAGATGTAGAGCTCTTTCATAAAGCGAAAGGATAGAGTCTAAAAATAGAAAATGGTTTACAATAAGCTCTGCCATAGCTATACCCATAAAAAGAGATAAAAGAACACGTCTAGTTAAAATAGCCATGAAAATAGCACTAAGAGAGGGTAGTAGAGAGAGTAGACCGTATTCCAATAAAATAACCTCTATTTTTTTAGGTATTATACCATTATGAAAACTATTTTACTAATACTTATGAGTACATTTTCTCTATTGTGTGCAACTCAAAAAATAGTTGTAACTACGAAAGAGTTAAACTCAACAACAGCTACTCTACAACGCTATGAAGATAGTGAAAAAGTTGGTGATGCTATTAAAGTTAATATAGGTCGTAGTGGAATGAGTTACGATAAAAAAGAGGGTGACGGTAATGCACCTGCTGGAGAGTTTAAACTTGGTAATGTTTATGGTTATAAACAAAGTGCAGAGACTAAAATGCCATACATTCAGATAAGTTCTGATCTTATCTGTGTAGATGATTCAACACATAAAGAGTACAACAAAATTATAACTATACAAGATGCAAAAAAAATAAAAAGTTTTGAGTTTATGAAAAGAGATGATGAACTTTATGAACTTCTGATTGAAGTGAAATATAACACTAAGAATACTCCTAAAAAAGGTTCTTGTATTTTTATACATCTTCAACGCGATCAAAACTTACCAACAGCTGGTTGTACTTCTATGAGTAAAGAGAATATGAATACTCTTCTAAAGTGGCTTGATCCAAATAAAAAGCCTATATTTATTTTAAAATAGTATCATAGAAATTAAAAATTAAAAAAAGGCTCATAATGAGTTTAGAGAAACTAAAAGAGGCACTTAAGCGAGAAGTTGTAGAGACTAATGGCCAAGAAGTAGTGGATCTTTTAAAACTTGTATCAACCAATGCAAATGACTCCAATCAGTATTTAGTCTTTCATGGATCAACATCTGACTTTTATGCAAAAAATGTTTCAAAAGTTGAAGAGTTATTAGTCTATAAAGAGATAAATATAGTAAGAAACTCTACTAATGAGTACATAATTGGAACAGCAGATATTCGTGGACGCATGACGACTATGGTTAATTTTGACAAGTGGATGGGTAATGAAGTTTTAGATGAAGAAGAGTATGAGTTAGTTCTTATAGCCTCTTATGGTGGGCACCGTTTTGGACTAGTTATAAAAAAAGTTGAATTTATTATAACACTTGATCCATCATCTATGAGTGATAATAGTGCTGATAATGAGAAGTCTCTTTTTATGGTCAAAATAAAAGTGGCTGATGAAGATAAGTTATGTTCTATTTTTGATAGCGATCGACTTCTTTTAGATGTTTTTGAAGATGAGGGATTTAACACAGAAATAGCTATAAATTCTAGTAAAATTATAACTTCAAGTAAGAAAAAAATCATTTTTTGCGACGATAGTAAGTTTATTCGAGTTATGGTTGAGAAGTTATTAGTGAAACTAGAACTACCATTTGAGATCTACAATGATGGCAAAGATCTCCTTGAAGCACTTCCAAATATACCTACTGATGAGATAGGACTTTTTATAACAGATATCGAGATGCCACTTGTGGGCGGACGTGAAGTTATTGCTCAAATTCGCGCCTGTGAGAAGTATAATGATATAAATATAATAGTGCATACAAATATGGCAAATGATATTATGGCAAAAGAGTTACATGATGCAGGTGCTTGTGATATAATAAGCAAAGTAAATATGCTCGCACTTGGCGAAGCAATAGAGGAGTGGATACGATAATGACGAAGTTTTTTATAGGATTTTTAATTTTAATAAATTTAGCGAATGCGGCAGCAATAGAGAGTGAAATAATATCGCTCAAAGATGATATAGCAACTATAAAAGTTAGTAATATTCAAGTAGGTATTAGTGGAATAGTAGTTAGAAATTTCACTGAAGATCATAGCTCTATCATAGCCTATACAACAGTTGTAAGTTATGACAAAGCAGCTCAAGAAGCAAAAATAAAACTAAAAAAATATAATGGTTTAGTACACAACGCTTTACCAAAAGGTCTATGGGATCCAAAAGTAGGAGACACAGTCTTACTAGCTTACTCTTATAAACGTGCGTTACTGATCGCACCAAATGAGAGTAGTTACTATAATGTAATTCAACGTATACCTAGTCTTAGTTGGAGTTCACCTGACCTTTTTGCAACATTTTTGTCTAACAGAAAAGCACTTAAACCAACAAAAAAATGGTTTAGAAACTACTGTACACATACAGCAGTTGGACTACTTTATGTAAATGTAGCAGATGAGCTTTTTACTATGGATTGTCAGAGTATGGTTCTGCTTCAAAATATGCCAATGGATACAAAAAAAGAGACACCAGAGCTATTTCCTTTTTTTACAAATGTAACAGATCCTGATAAAGGTTTTTTTGGTGGTATATTTAACTCAGTTGACACAGATGCAGAGTATGCTAAAAAAGATACTTATAGTCCGTACTACTTAGGAATGATTAACAAATTCAATAAAGAGAACCCTATATACACAGCTTATAAAAAGAAAAATGCAAAGGACTAATATGCTTGATTCTAAACATATAAAACATTTTGAAAAGCTTGTAGGAACTGAAAATATGTACAGTGACAAAGCTCACTTAATAGCTTACTCTTACGATGCAACTCGTGAAAAGTATGAGCCAGATGCTGTTCTTTTCCCGCGTACAGAAGAGGATATAAGTGAAGTTTTAAAGTACTGTAATGAACACTCAATCGTGATCGTTCCACGCGGTGCAGGGAGTGGTTTTACGGGTGGAGCATTACCAAGTACGGGTGGTATAGTTTTAGCCTTAGAAAAACATATGAACAAGATCTTAGAGATTGATATGGAAAATATGGTTGCGATCGTTCAACCCGGTGTTATAAATATGGATCTTCAAAAAGCTGTTGAAGCTGTTGGTCTATTTTATCCACCAGATCCAGCTTCTCAAGAGTACTCTACGATCGGTGGTAATGTAGCTGAAAATGCAGGTGGAATGAGAGCCGCAAAATATGGAATAACTAAAGACTTTGTAATGGCTCTTCGCGCAGTTTTACCTAATGGCGAAGTTATTAGAAGTGGAAAAAGAACTATTAAAGATGTTGCAGGTTATAACATAACAGGTATTCTGATCGCAAGTGAGGGTACACTAGCTGTAACTAGTGAAATAACACTAAAGCTTATTCCAAAACCAAAACTAGTAAAAACTGCTATGGGTGTTTTTAATAGTGTTAATAGTGCTATGGAAGCAGTTTATAAAACAATGGCAAGTGGTGTTGTTCCAGTTGCTATGGAGTTTTTAGACAACTTAACTATTAGAGCAGTTGAGCAGACATTTAACAAAGGTTTACCGATCGAAGCAGGGGCTATTTTAGTAACTGATGTTGATGGAAACTTAGAGAATGATCTTGACTTTCAACTTGCACAAATAGAAAAAGTATTTCGTGAAAATGGATGTAGTGAGTTTAAAATAGCTAAAGATGAGGCCGAATCAGCAGACTTATGGTTTGCAAGACGTAACGCATCTCCTGCACTAAGTGTATATGGATCTAAAAAACTTAATGAAGATGTAACCGTCCCTCGTTCAGTTCTTCCAGAGCTGTTAGAAAAGTTTTACGCGATTGCAGAAAAATACGATATTAACATACCTTGTTTTGGACATACTGGTGACGGTAATGTTCATACAAATGTTATGGTTGATGGAAGTGACCCTGAACAAGTTAAAATTGCTTACAAGGCCATTGAAGAAGTTTTTCAAGCAACTATAGATCTTGGTGGAACTTTAAGTGGTGAGCATGGTATAGGTATTGCAAAAGCACCATACATGAAGATGGCTTTTAGTGAGGCTGAACTTACTCTTTTTCAAACTATTAAACAAGCTTTTGATCCAAACAACATTTTAAACCCAAAAAAGATGGGACTTGAGTAGATCAAGAGCCTCTCTTAATAGTTTCACACGTAGAGTAAGGTTCTACATAAAAAGTATGTATGATGATCAGATCTCATACTACGCTTCTAGCCTTAGCTTTTACACTATTTTTACGCTTGTACCAATTCTTTACCTAATACTCTCTATTGGTGCAAATATACCAGACTTTGCTCAGTATTTTGAACAGTTTAAAAACTTTATATTCTCAAATATTATGCCTGTTAATTCTGATGCTATTAGTAAATATCTTGACTCATTTATGCATAATTCTATAAAACTTGGGTTTTTCTCTTTGATCGCTATTATGATCGCATCGATGCTGTTTTTTAAAGATTTTGAGTTTATAGTAAATAAACTTTTTAAAACACCATCACGTAACTTTTTTGGTTCAGTTGCAGTTTTTTGGATGCTATTAACTTTGACACCGATCGCACTAACGCTCTCTTTTTGGCTATCTTCAGCACTATTTATGAGAGCAAATGAGCTAATACATATAGGTTTATGGGAGCAGATGATCTTACTATTTCCATACATCATAATATGGTTTCTGTTTTTTGCTACTTTTAAAATAGTACCACATACAAAAGTAAATACTAAAGCAGCATTTATAACATCATTTATAATTTCAGGAGTTTGGTATATAGCGAAAAATGGTTTTGTATACTATACATTTTATGCAAAAACTTACGCAACTATGTATGGTTCTTTAGCGATATTTTTCTTCTTTTTTTTATGGATCTATGTCTCATGGCTTATAGTTGTATATGGTTTTAAGCTATGCTACTTACTGCACACTCACTATAAACTCAAAGATCAGCAAAGTAGTTAAGTAATTTTATATTTTATTACTTAAGCTACTTGCTACTAAAGATAACTAAGCCACCAATCTTTACGATTTTTCTTCAGCTCAGCAAACCATCTACTTGGGTAGTAGAGTATTAAAACTACTAAAAACCAAGCAATATATGTTGGTGCTAACTCTGAACCATAACTGTACCCTTCAGGACTATGTCCTCTAGGAGTACCATATAACCAACTAGCATCTCCATATACCATTAGAGCTAAAGCAATGCCTCCTAAGTGAAGAAGTGGTAGATGAAGTACATAGAAAAAAAATGGGACTTGTCCAAAGTCTCTTAATGGATGAGACCATTTACCTAAGTTTCTATCTAACATACTCATTAGTATCATCAATAAACCTAACAGTACAGCTAAATATACGAGTGATGGAGGATATTTTGTAAAATTTAAAAAACTCATTAAAGTTGTTGTAAAGTCTACTTGTTTACTCCATAATACTGGATCTCCATATAGATTTGTAAAACGTAATAGTAGACCAAAAGTTAATAGACCTAAGCCTGTATTAAATAATACTTTTTTTCTCTCAACTCTTGCTAACTTTGTGACTGGTCCAAAAAGATAGCCAAGTGCCATTACACCAATCCAAGGTACAAATGGATAAATAACATTAACTTGAAAACTACCAATGTTGAAATGTCCAGGTTCATGTGTAAGGTACCATAACCATGCGTAAGAACTAAAGCTTTGTGGATCTACGTAATCGAAAGCATTGTGAGCAAAAATCATTGTAAGTGCAATCGTTGCAATTGCCCATTTTGGAAGGTATATTAGAGCTGCCATAAAGATCATACTTATACCAATAGCAAATAAGACAGCTATCTTGGGTTTATATATGAACTCTGGAGTAAATGACCAAAAGAATCCAACAAGTGTTAACTCTAAAAATATTAACCATAAACCTCGTGTAAATGCCAGTTTCGCAAGTTCTGCTTTAGTTCTTCTTCCAGATGCAAAATAAAGACCAATTCCAGCTAAGAACATAAAAGTTGGTGCCGCAAAATGTGTGATCCATCTTGTTAAAAAAACTTCTATATTTGTTATAGCAATATCTGTTGGTGCAAAATAAACATATCCTAAAGCAAAAAAATCACGAGAGTGATCTAGAGCCATAATAATTATAGTCAATCCTCGTAGAACATCTAACGCTTCATATCGTTGAACTGTTGGTTTCATAGCTAATCCAATAATTAATTTTTAGTAATGGTAAGTATAGCAGACTTAAAAATTTAATGGATTAAGTCAGTATTTAGAGAATAACCAAATGAGCTTTCTATTGCTCCGCAGTATAATTATCACCGCGAAGTGTACAAAAAGAAGATATAGGTGAGTTAGAAAGTATTATTTTAACAATTGTTCAATTACATAGTTTGACTTCTCTTCTTTAGTATCAGCCACACTGCTTAAGTAGTTTGGAAAAAAGAAGTATTTAATGATTGCAAACATTATAAATATTTTCATAGCGATTATTAGCCATAAGTTTTTAGAGTACTTTTTTAGGTTTCTAAAACCATCTATGTAGAGTTTAAAAAATTCTAATGGTGAGATCATACTGTATATATTAAAAAGAGAATGATTTAATGAGTTTTTCTTTATCAACTGATTCTATAGCTTTATCACTATCAACACTATCTTTAACATCTTTTAGTGTTATATCTGAACCTTTTGAAGCGGCAGCCATTGCTTTTTTAGTATCTACAGAGGCTTTTGCTTTGTCAGTATCGATCGCACCTGCCATGCTAGAGAAGTCAAAGCTAAATAGTAGTGTATTAAGTAGTGTAAGTGAAAGTAAAACTCTTTTCATTATATATTTCCTTTTATTTGAGAATATTATAGCGAAAGAGTTTTATGTTTTATACTGACTTTAGTGAAGTATTTTCACCTCTTATGCTCAACTTTTTTTGCAGCATCTTTAAAGTCAAGATTTAAATTCGTTTTTCTAAAGCGCTCAGTATCTATTAAATGCATTCTAAAATCGTAAATAGGCATTATTTTAAGAACTCCTCTTTTCAATTTCATACCAAGCATATGACCACCTTTTGTATTTTTATCATTAAGGAAATGAAAGTGAAAGCCTGTAACATTAATGTTTTTCATATATTTTGGAAACCAAAAACCTACAATTGTTCCCTTCACATTATTAAACTTATATTTATTTTCAACTTTCGCAATTGTCTCTATTAGTGGCTTATGTCCTTCTGGTTGAGCACATTCTGAACGTAGACGTACGCTTGAAAAATCTCCGCTAATTGAAACTGCATAAATTAGATTTTTAGAATTAAATTTAGTTTCTATATATTTATGGATTGAGTCCATTGTGTCATACTCACCAAGTGGGTAATTTTTACTAGTTTTAAAATTTGTAACAACAGCAAATGGAGTATTCATATTTTTGGCTGAATGCGCATTACCATTTGCATCTATTCTATAAAAATTGTTATCTAGTGCAACCATCTCACCATTAACGGCGTTAACTGTACCTAAACCAAAATTTCCAAAGTTAGAGACTTCATTAATTGAAATATTACCTTCATATACACCAGCTAAAAGTGAATTTAAAGTACCTACTTGGTATACCATTGCAGCAGAGTTATTGAGTGTTTCATCTTCTACTTTTGTCTCACTTGATACTGCAAAAGTAGTTATTAAAAGTAAAGAACATAGTATTGAAATTGGTTTCATTTAAAGCCTTTTTAATAGATTAAAAACTATGAAACGAAAGTATTATTGGTATACTAATCGCACTCATAATAGTCGTTATAAATAGTAATTTAGAAGCAAGTTTAACATCACAACCATACTTTGATGCCAAAACAACACTTAACATTGCTGTAGGCATTGCAGTTTCAATAATAATTACCTGATATTGCCAAACTTCCATCTGCATCATTTGAAATGGTATAAAAACTAATAGTGGGCTCACTATTAGTTTTAGTATTACAACAAATATAGCTAATAAGAGTACATCTTTTATGCCTATAAATTGAAGTGCTACACCAACAGTTAGCGTAACAAAAAATGTATTTGCATGACCGACAAGCTTAACAGCATCAAAAAACTCTTTGAAAAAAGGTGTTTGTGTTGGAAGATCAAAAGTAGACCAGAGTATACCAGCACCTAATGCCATAAATAGTGGAGATTTTAAAAATGTAAATAGTGACTCTGAAAACGTCACATTTTTAGAATCTTTATTACCAAAATAGATTGCTACCATAGTACCAAAGGTAAAGATTCCAATACCTACACCTAGTTCTGATGTAAAGACCATTTCAGTCATTACTGCTATATTTTCAGGAAATAGCTGTTGAGCAAATGCATAACCTAACATTGCAGAGCTACTAAATGCAGAGACAAGCATAAAAGAGCCAAGTTGTCTGTTTTCTAATTTTAATGCTTTACCAATAAACCATGCAGCAGTTAGTACAAATACTTCTACTGACAATATTATTAAAACTAAAATAAGATATTCTGCATCAATTTTGGATGCATGTGCAAGTGAGTAAAATTCAACTGCCGGAAGTGTAATAGTTACAACAATTTTTCCAAATAGTGCGCCATCTTCATCTTTTAGTACTCCTAAATTTCGAAGTGACACAACAAAAACTATCATAAACACTAATACAGAAATTGAAGAGACTGCGCTTAAAAATGCATCCATATTTATAAACCTTTATATATTTTCTAAGTTTTCTCGTTTGTTAGTTTCAGGAATTGTAAATACGGTTATAAGGCTGATAGCTGACATAATAGTAATATACCATGCTATTGCTAGGTTGTCATGTGTAGAGTGAATTAACCATGTCGCAATTATTGGTACTGTTCCACCGAATATTGCAAAACTAAGATTAAAAGCGATACTTACTGCACTAAATCTAATTTCTGTTTTAAATAGCTCAACCATAACAACACCTATGACACCCATGAGTGAACCTATGAAAATAGCAAATATACTTTGTGCCATTAAAAGATCAACAAGTGAATCACCTAACATTAGTTTATAAAGAGGGTACGATAAAAATGTTAACCCACCTATGGCAAATACAAGTATTGTTTTTCTACCTAGTCTGTTTGATAGTTGACTTGTAATAACCATAGCTACGATCGTAACAAGTAACGCTATAGAGTTTATCTCAAGTGAATAAGTTTTTGTTGTGTGTAGTATTTTTTGCATCCAGATAGGGTTGTATATGAAAACTGTGTAAAAACTAACAGCAAAAGACAGGTTAAGAAGAAAAACTTGTATAAAAGGTTTAATATTCTCTTTAATATTTTTTTTGAAAGTTCCTCTACTTTGAGCTTTATCATCGGCACTATATGTCTCAGGTAGATGTTTTCTTATGTATATACCTACAATAGCTATTAATACACCAAATAAGAAAGGTATTCTCCATGCCCACTCTGCAACACTTTCATTTCCAAAAAGTGAGTAGATAGTTACACCCATTAAGCTTCCAAGTAAAACACCAAGAATAGTACCTGCAAATGGTACAACAGCAGATAGTGCACGATTTTTATGAGAAGATAGTTCTGATAAATATATAATAGAGCCGGTATGCTCTCCACCAACTGAAAGACCTTGCAGCATTCTCATAAGAATAAGTAAAATAGGGGCAAAAATTCCAATAGTTTCATAAGTAGGCATTAAACCTATCATTACAGAAGGAATAGCCATTAAGAAAATAGAGTACGTTAAAACTCTTTTTCTTCCATAGTTATCACCAATGTAACCAAAGACTATTGCACCTATAGGTCTCATTAAAAAACCTAATGCAAAGGCAGCAAAAGCTGACATTACAGAAACATAGTGGTTATCTGAAGGAAAAAATTGTGCAGCAATTACAAGGGCGAAGAAGCCATAAACTGTAAAGTCATACCACTCCATTACCTCGCCAAGGAGTCCGGCTAGGTAAGTTTTTTTGTTTAT
The DNA here is from genome assembly GCA_013138865.1 of Helicobacteraceae bacterium. Taxonomy (GTDB): domain Bacteria; phylum Campylobacterota; class Campylobacteria; order Campylobacterales; family Sulfurimonadaceae; genus GLR69. The sequence continues at coordinate 25,314 of WTBY01000001.1, forward strand.
AGTTTTTTCTTTCATTACTTATCCTTTTATTTTATAGTAAGTTTAATATAAAAAAGTAATAGAATGTAATGAATAATATATCAAATAAATCTGATAGTTATATTTTATTTATTAACCCTTAATACACTTTTCGATCGCACTTACAACCGAAGGATCTTCTAGAGTTGATATATCTTGTGTAATCTCTTCACCCTTTGCAATAGAGCGTAAAATACGACGCATTATTTTTCCAGATCTTGTTTTTGGAAGGCCAGGAACAAATACCATATCATCACATATAGCAATATTACCGATCTCTTGTTTTATGTTAGTATTGATCTCTTTAATAAGTTCAATCTCTTCAGCTAAGTTGTCTTCACCTTTCATAACAATATACGCGAATATACCTTCACCTTTAAGTTCGTGTGGACGACCAACAACTGCAACTTCAGCAACTTTTGCATGAGACTTGATTGCAGCTTCAACTTCTGCTGTTCCCATTCTGTGACCACTTACATTTATAACATCATCAGTACGACCAGTAATTGTTATATATCCATCTTCATCGTAGTTCGCACCATCACCTGTAAAGTAAACAGCTTTTCCATCTTTTTTCACATCACCAAAGTATGATTTAACATAACGATCAGGATCTCCCCATACACCACGTATCATAGCAGGCCACGGTTTAGTTATACACATATAACCACTCTCACCTGCACCAACTTTTTCACCAGTCTTAGGATCTAAAATCTCTGCCATAATTCCAGGAAGAGGAAGTGTTGCACAACCAGCTTTGATCGGAGTTGCACCTGGAAGTGGAGATACTACATGTCCGCCTGTTTCTGTTTGCCAATAAGTATCAACAATTGAACATTTTGAGTTACCTACATCTTCATAGTACCATTTCCATGCAGGAGGATCGATAGGCTCTCCAACAGTTCCAAGAACTTTTAGACTTGAGAGATCATACTTAGCAGGCTCATTTTCGCCCATTTTGTGTAGAACTCTAATTGCGGTTGGTGCTGTGTAAAATTGGTTGATTTTGTACTCTTCAACCATTCTCCAAGCACGACCTGCATCTGGGTAAGTTGGAACTCCCTCGAACATTACAGTTGTAGCACCCATCGCAAGTGGACCATAAACTATGTAAGTGTGACCTGTAATCCAGCCAACATCAGCAGTACACCAGTAAGTGTCGTTTTCTTTAACGTCAAATACCCACTCCATAGTCATTTGTGCCCATAGAATATACCCAGCACTATTATGTTGAACACCTTTTGGTTTACCAGTTGAACCTGATGTGTATAGTAAGAAAAGTGGATCTTCACTATCCATCATTTCTGCTTCACATTTTGAAGACTCATCTACTATTAACTCATTATAAGAGTAGTCACGTCCTGCTACCCACTCTACATCTTCGCCATTTCTTTCAACTACTAGCACTTTTTCTACTGTTGTTTCAGCTTGTAGAGCTTGATCAACTGCTGGTTTTAACATATATGGTTTAGTCTTTCTAAATGCACCATCAGCTGTGATCACAACTTTAGCTTCAGCATCTTGAATACGATCGCGTAGTGCCTCAGCAGAAAAACCACCAAATACGATTGAGTGGATAGCACCTATTCTTGCACAAGCAAGCATTGCATATGCAGCTTCAGGGATCATTGGCATGTAAATAATTACGCGATCGCCTTTTTTTACATTAAACTTATTTTTAAGTAGGTTAGCAAAACGATTAACATTGTAAGATAACTCTAAATATGTAATGATCTGTTTATCACCACGATCTCCTTCAAAGATTATTGCAGCTTTATTTTTACGCTTATCTAAATGACGATCTATACATTGAGTTGATACATTTAGTTTACCACCAATAAACCAAGAAGAGAATGGTGCTTTTGACTCGTCTAAAACTTTAGAGTATGGCTTCATCCACTCTATTTTAGAGCTTGCATAAGTATCCCAAAACCCTTCATAGTCTTCTGTTGCATGTTCAACTAAGTCTTTGTATTCACACATATTTTTAATTCTTGCATTAGCAGCAAACTCTCTATTCGGATTATATATTTTTTTTAATTCTGACACTTTGGTCTCCTATTTTGTAAGTTGTTTAAGTTTTATATATATCATAGCTGTCATGATTGCATCATTAAGGGCATCATGCTTTGCTAGTTGCACTAAATTTAAATCATCGATTATTGTATCGAAGTGTAAATCAATATTTCCTTGAGGAATAAATTTAGTTTTATAATCATAATATATACCAGAAACCTCTAACTGCTCATTTGGCAGTTTTATCCCAAGCCATGGTTTAATAACACTATTCACCATGGCAACATCAAACTCTAAGTAATAGCCAACAAGTGGACGATTACCAATGAATTTTAAAAATTTATCTACACCTTGTTCAACACTTAAGTCACTCTCTACATCGCACTCTCTAATATGATGAATAGTGATACTAACCTCGTTGATCTTTTTTTTAGGATTAGTAAAAATCTCAAAAGATTGTGAAGTTAATATTTTGTTATCTTTTACAATAACTGCACCTATGCTTAGTATTTCATCTTTTTTTGTGTCAAGTCCTGTTGTTTCACAGTCAAAGACAACTACTTCATCACCCTCATACTCATCAAATAAAAAAGAGTATGACTCATCTTTAAGTTTTTTTCTATTACGTTGTTTAAACCAGCTTTTAAACATCTATAACACTATATTCAAATGATAATGATATGTTAAAAACTTCTTGAACTTGTTAACAACTTTAAAACTATCTTTGAGAAGATCTCTTTGGTTCTTCTCAAGTTTTAAAGGATTTATATAGTTTAAGTTTTCTATATCATTTATGTCATGTGCGATCATTGCTTTGAGTCTTACACTAAGTAGTGTGTCGTAAGCTTCCATAAGTTCAGAGGCAAAAGCTTTATCAAAGAGACCTAAGTTATTAAGCTCTTTTATTCTCTCGATCGTGTTTGTTTGTAAGATTTTTCTCTCTAAAGAGAGAGTCCTTATACCGTGAACTATGGCAAATATACCACCTTTTTTTAGATCAAGTTCGTTCTCATGCATTGTTTTATCAACTATAAAATTTGAGAGTATTGAGAGTGGAGTTTCAAAATGAAGAGAAGCTTTTGCTAAGTGTGATAGTAGATCATCTCTTGAAGTAAATCTCTTAAAAAGGTACTCTCTTAACTCACTTAAAAGTCTCTCATCACCAGCGACAAACATAGAGTCTAAAAAGATAGATAGTGCCTGAAGTGACTCGTTATTAAATGTATCACACCACTCGTCTATTAAGTACTTAAAAGCTTCAAGATCTCTTCTCCAGTAGTAGTTAGTAACCATTACATTGCCCTTGCACTGAGGAAAACCAATCTCACTTAAATTTGAATTGAATATTTTCATATACTTTTCAAACTCACTCTCGTGCGTTTTATCTTTTAAAATTAGCGCATTATCTTGATCACTTCGTAGTAGTTGTTCACCTCTACCTTCACTTCCCATAACTATAAGAGCACACTCTGTATGAAGCTCTTTAGGAACACAAAGTTCAAAAACCTTTTTATAAATTTTGATATTTAGTTCAGTTGAAAGTTTTGAGATGTATCTTACTTTAACACCTTTAGTATGAAGAATATTTACTAAGGTTCTCATATCTTGTTCTAAGTTTTTTAGACACTCAATAGAAGTTGCACGATCAATTTTAATAGCAATAAGGTGAGTGTGATTTGCAAAAAAGCTAAGCAGATCAATCTGCTCCAACATACCTACAACTTCACTATTCTCAACAACTGCAACTCTTTTTATAGAGTATTTAGTGAAAAGTATAAGTGCATTAAATAAAAAGTCACTTTTATCTATTGTAATTAGACCATAAGTAGCAATTTTACCTATCTCATCTTCAAGAGTGTAAGAACCAAGTAAAACTTGATCTCTTATACCTGTATTTGTAACAATACCTTTAGAAGTTGAACATTGAACTATAATAGAGTCAGAGTTTAGCTCTTTCATCTTTAATAGAGCACTCTTAATGCTTATGCTTTGATCAACAATACAAGGAGTATGTAAAAATATCTCTTCTATCTTTGCAACCATAAAAGATGTCAACTCGCTTTGGTTATCTCTCTCTTTAAGACGTTGATGTCTTGAGACAAAATTTTCTAAATAGAATGTTTTGAACTCATCATAATCTTGTAAAAGATCTAAAAACTTATCTTTACACATCTCATAACAGATTAACTCCTCTTTCACTACAAAGTGAGAAGCAGTTTTTGCTTCAATAAGTGAAGTAGGATCAAATGTATCATTTGCACCATAAACATTTTGAAGTTCATCTTCTATATTTTCATGTACTACACCTTTAATGATAATATATAAAAAATCAGCTGGAACTGTTGGGGATATAAGGATTGTGTTCTTTGGATAATAGGCTATGTTCATCTTAGAGATTAGATCCTCTTTGACACTGCTTGATAGTTCATCAAAAGGATGAATTGAGTTTAAAATTTGCATTTGATCTACTATAGACATTTATAACCTCGCTACTAATGTAAAAAGGGATAAATCCCTTTTTAAGTATATGTTAATGCTCTGAAGCACCTTCAGCACCAATACCAGTTTCGCTTCTGATAAATTGAGCTTCAAAAGCCTTATGCTCTTGTTTTGCATTATCACTATTGTCGGTTACAGAGAAGAACCAAATAGCAGCAAATGAAACACTCACAGAGAATAGTGCAGGGTATTTATATGGGAATATTGCTTCTGCATTTCCTAAAATTTGTACCCATACAATCGGACCTAAGATAACAAGTACTATTGCAGTTGCTAGTCCTAATGAACCACCAATTACAGCGCCACGAGTTGTAAGTCTTGACCAATACATTGAAAGGAAAAGAATAGGGAAGTTAGCAGAAGCTGCGATCGCAAATGCTAAACCAACAACAAATGCTATATTTTGGTTCTCAAAAGAGATACCTAAAAGAATAGCAACAACACCTAGTACAACAGTAGCTATTCTAGAAACTTTCATTTCACTCATACTATCTGCTTTACCTTTTTTGAAAACTGAAGCGTACAGGTCATGAGAAACCGCACTAGCACCAGCAAGTGTAAGACCAGACACAACAGCTAAAATAGTTGCAAATGCAACTGCTGAGATGAAACCTAAGAAAAAGTCTCCACCAACTGCGTGTGATAGGTGAATAGCTGCCATGTTGTTACCACCAAGGATCGGACTTCCACCATCAATAGCTTGTTTTGCCATATCTAAATACGCAGGATTTTCAAATACCATAACGATCGCACCAAATCCGATGATGAAAGTTAAAATATAGAAATAACCGATAAAACCAGTTGCATAGAAAACTGACTTTCTAGCTTCTTTAGCATCAGCAACTGTGAAAAATCTCATTAAAATATGAGGAAGACCAGCAGTACCAAACATTAAAGCAACTGCTAAAGAGATAGCTGAAATTGGGTCACTTACCAATCCACCTGGTGACATAATTTCTATACCTTTAAGTTCTGTTGCATGTGAAAAAAGTGCACCAAAAGAGAAGTCATAGTGAGCCATAACGGCTATTGCCATAAATGTAGCACCTGAAAGTAGTAAAAACGCTTTAATAATCTGTACCCATGTAGTAGCAAGCATACCACCAAAAGTTACATAAAGGATCATTAAAACACCAACTAACATTACTGCTACTTCATACTGAAGACCAAAAAGAAGTTGAATAAGTTTACCTGAACCTACCATTTGAGCGATAAGGTAAAGAGTTACAGTCGCGATTGATCCAAAAGCAGCTAGTGTTCTGATCGGAGTTTGGCGTAGTCTGTATGAAGCAACATCTGCAAATGTATATTTACCTAAGTTTCTCAAAGGTTCTGCGATCATAAAAAGGATAATTGGCCAACCAACTAAAAAACCGATAGAGTAGATTAAACCATCGTAACCTTTCATATAAACAAGTCCAGAAATACCTAAAAATGAAGCAGCAGACATAAAGTCACCTGCGATCGCCATACCATTTTGGAAACCTGTAATTCCTCCACCTGCTGTGTAGAAATCTTTTGCAGTTTTAGTTCTTTTTGCTGCCCAGTAAGTAATACCTAGTGTTGCACCAACAAAGATAACAAACATTACAATAGCAGAGACATTTAAAGCTTGTTTTTCAACCGCACCGCTAATTACTTCTGAACCAACCAGAGTAATAGCTGAGAGTGCTAAAAAAAGAAAAATTCTATTCATTAGTTATCCTTTAGGTTGTTTTTTATTTTGTTTGATAAATCATCAAACTCGCCATTAGCACGTTTTGTGTAGATACCTGTTAATATGAATGCAAATATTATTATTGCTATTCCTACTGGTATTCCAACAGTTGTAACACTATCTGCACTTAAGGGTGTACCTAGCGTAGATGGGTTAAAAGCTATTGTTAAAATAAATGAAAAATATACTACAAGCATAGCAATAGAGAGTTTGATTGCAAACGCTCTTCTTTTAGTTGTTAGCTCTTGAAAGCTAGGGTCATTTTTGATCTTATTGATCGTCTCTTGAGTCATAATAGTCTCCTTTTTTATATATTATTATATTAGCAACTATAACTTAAAAGTTATAGTTTGCAATAAAACGGTACTCATTCCAGTCAACACTTTGAGAGTTGGCAGTATGTTTAAAATCTCTTGGAAAGTTTCCACGAAAACGAAGTTGTAAGTTCTTAACTGTTGTTGGATAATACTTAATGTCAAAACCAGGTTCAGTGGCTGTTGTAGTATCAGTATAGCCATTATTAGTGTCCATATCGAAAGACACGTAGTAAGCAGTTACGCTTAAGTTAGTTCCCAAGTTTTTAAAGTTATAACTTCCTGCAACTTTAGTAGCTTTAGTTCCAGCTAAGAACATATGGCGAGTAACCATACCTTGTGTAAACGCTGGCATACCACCCCAAGGAGTAATAGTTCCACCGTTAACTGCAGCTGATGTATTATCACTTTGATTAGAGTAAGCTACATAAGCGTTAAAGTTTGAGTATTTTGCACCAGCTTTGGCACCCCAAAACGTACTATCAACATCACCTAACTTTTTATCACCAATTTCACTTTCACCAATGTATTGCGCAGCAACATATGGAGTAATTGAACCAGTTTTAAAAGAAGCATCAGCTTGTAGGTATATAGCATTTAAAATGTCCCAAGCATAGTAGTCCCAAGCTTGAAGTTTTACATTTTCTATACCGCTATATGTTGCTGATACAACAGAAACACCAGAAGTATTTTCACCTATTGCCCACTCACCCATGTTAGTAAAGTCACCTTGATGTTTCGCAGTGTTACCAGCAACAGCTGTATAACCAGCAGTTGCACCAAGAGCTCCACCATTGTAAGCATTCGCAAATGAACCAGGAGCAAACGCAGTAACATGACCTGCGATCAGCGTTGTATCAGCAAGGTCATTATTGATAGCTAAGTATGCTTCAAAAAGATTGGGAACCATTCTAGCATCATCTGAACCTGCTAGTGGTGTGTCTAATTTTTGACGACCACCTTTTAAAATAGTATTACCTATTTCATATTTTAAGAAAGCTTCACCAAGAAGTGAATAACCATCTCCATTACTGTTAAACAGTGTTTTATCAACTGTTGGAGAAGATGCAACTTTTTGAGTAGTATAAAAACCTACACCTGCACTTAAACCGTTTAGTGAGGCAGTTTCATAACGTAACTTACCACCAACTGCTAAGCCATTTCTATGAGTAGAACTAATTCCACCCTCGTAAGCTCTATCTATATAAAATGATCTTATCTGACCATCAACTTTTCCATCTTTAAACATAGTTGCAACACTATCTGCTGAAAGTGTTGAACTTAGAGTAGCTATAGTTGTTACACTTAATAGAATTTTTTTATTCATATATGCACCTTTTGATGTTTTCACATTAAAACAATAAGTTATAAACATAGCATGAAAATAGCAATTAGCTAAAAGTAGAAGAAGTCTCTCTATGTTTTATATTATTGTCCTAAAAGGTAACACATCAATCTATACTGTACTCTTTAAGATACTGTAAAAGTGTGTTTTACAAAAAATATTAATTTAGTAAAGAAATCCAAAAAGATAAAGTGGAATCTTGTTTTTATAACCCACCTCAATCTCATCGGCAACGACAAATGAATCATCTAAATCTTTTATTTGTTTAAAAGACTTATTTTTACTACCTATCTCAAAAGTATATCTTTCATCTATCAAGAAATCACCTTTTGTTGCACTCAATAGATCATCAAACATACTACTAAAAAATATCTCTCTCGTTGTTCCAACTTCACTATTCTTACAATAAGCAAAGAGCAAGTTCGTATTATTTAGGTAGAGTTTATCTGGTTTTGAAAATATGCTGTCACCTTTTGATTGTGATTTTACAACTCTAATAATCTTCGCTTTGTCTAAATAATCTAGTAACCTATACAAAGATTTATAATCATTAAGTCCCATTTTTTGCATCAACTCTTTTAAATTTATTTTAAATGGTTTTGAGATACATATAAGTTTTACTAATTTTTTTAGATTTATCAGATTTTTGTACTCTATTGGGAAAATAGCAGGGATATCTACCTCTATAACTGTATTTATAGTTTGTGATAGTTTTAGTAGATACTCATCTTCATTTTCAAAATAAAATGGATAATAGCCATACTTAATATATTCATCAAAATATTCAAAAGGTTTTATTCTTTGCGTGATATTTGATGCTATGCTAAGGTGGTTTTTTAATATAGTTTCTAAGGAGTATGACTCAAACTCAGCACCTGTCTTAAACTCTAAAAACTCCCGAAAAGATAGACCTTTTACATAGTGAACAACAGCTCTTCGGCTCAAGTCTGCTTTAGAATGATCTAACTGCAAGGCACTACTTCCACTAAATATAATTTTTATATCTAAAATATCATAAATCTTTTTTAACTCTAGCTCAAAACCTTGGTATTTATGAATCTCATCTATGATGAGTAGCTCACCACCCATCTTTTCAAAATACTCAGCTATTTCAAAAAGTGAATCTATCTCTAAGTTATCAACACTAAGGTAAAGCTTTTTCTCATCAGATATATCTACCTCTTGCAAATACTGAAGTAAAAAAGTGGTTTTACCAACACCCCTAGCACCCAAAAGACCTGTAAGCCTATTTTTAAAACTTATATCTTGGTGCATATATCTTTTATATGGATATTTTTTTATTTTTTTTAAGTACCCTTGTTGATATTTAAGGATTAGCTCTAGCATAAAATTCCTTTTGATGATTATTATATACTAAAACCAATAAATATCAAATAAATTAGGTTTTCAAACATAGTTTTATTCAGAAGTTAGCTACTCGATCATATAACCAACTGATCTAATATTTAGTATAAAGTCCTCTTTTAGTGACTTTTTGAGTCTATTTATTTCTGCTCTTATCGTACTGTTATCGACATAGTTCTCACTCCATACGTATTCACGAAATAGATCAAAGTCAACAACTCTTGATCTGTTTTTAGCAAGAGTATCAATAATATCTTGCTGTTTTTTTGTAATAGTTTGAGCGTTATTACTAAAGTAGAGAGTTTTAGAGTTTGTATCATAACTATAACTATACGAGAGCTTTATATGGTTCTGTGGAACTTTGGTACTTTGTAAAACTTTTTCAATTCTAAGTGATAACTCTTTTAGATGAAAAGGTTTTTTTATATAGTCATAACAGCCAAGATCGTAAGCTTTTGTAATCTCCTCTATATCAACAAGAGCACTTATATATATGGCTGGGGTTTGAACCTTGTTTTCATGAAGTATTTTTAATAACTCAAGTCCATCAAGAGTGGGAACATTTATGTCTAGTATTAGTAGATCGTAAGAGTTTATTAGGAGCTCTTTTAATGCCTCTTCTCCGTCGAGCATGGAAGTAACTATGTGACCTTGTATGTTTAAGTACTCTGTGATTGCACTGTTTAACATAACTTCATCTTCTAGTAAAAAGACTTTCATAAGTTGTACTCCTTGTTTAAAAAACGGTAAGAGAAGAGTGTAGTCTGCTCGTTTGAGCTTATATCTATTAAAATACCCTCTTCATCACAGATATTTTTAACAAGGTTAAGTCCTATTCCAAAGCCAGTAGCATCACTCTCTTCTCTATAGTACTCAACAAATACTTTTCGTGTATCTTCGATTTTTTGTGAGTGAGATGAAATATTGAAGTAAGTATATTCTTTATCTCTATTGATCTGTATAAATATATCGTTATTTTGTAGAGTGTATTTGATTGCATTGGTTATATTGTTGTCAACAATACGCTGAAGTTGTGTCTCATTAAACTCAATAACGCTCTCATCCTTTTGTGAGTTAAAGATTATTTTATGATTATTTTTGTTGGCAACTTCACTAAAAAATTCTACTCTTGATTTTACAAAAGCTGTCAGATTGATCTCTTGTTTGAGGTAGCAGAGTTGATTTTTTTTGATTAAGTAACTAAGATCATCATAAATATTTATTACATTTTTAAGAGCTACTTCTATATTAGAGATAAACCTATTGCTTTCATGTTTAACATTGTAAAGATCTACATTCGCCATAATTATAGAGAGTGGTGTATTCGTCTCATGTACTGCATACTTTATAAATGATTTTTGTGATTCTAGTAGGTTTGAAGAGAACACTTTCTCTTTTGTTAGTAGCCTATTTTTCTCTTCTAGATCGTGTGTTTTTTGCTCTACTTTTTGCTCTAGTGTGGCATTTAACTCTATAAGTGATGAGGTTTGATTTTCTATTTTACCTACCATGTTATTGACATTATGTGAAATATCTTTAAACTCTTTGAAAATAAGATCATCAAAGTTGATCTTATTTTTATTAGGGTCCGCAAAAAAAGTTAAAAGTTGCTTTATATCTTGATCGATCAATTTATTGGCAATTTTCAGAGCGATCAAGACAATACCAAAGAGTATAAAAGTTAGAGTACTAATACTAAGTATTATTTTAATAGCTCTGCTTTTTAAACTTTTTAGATTTTGATCATAGATTAGCTCATTTTTATCAAGTACTAAAGTAGTCTCTGAACCGTGTTCTTTGTGCTGAGTGTTTACTCTGCTCTCAAATGTTTTATACTCTTCATAAATAAGTAAAAATGCAAATAGCAGAGTGAAAAAAAGGATAAATGCAAATGTTAAAAAACTAATTTTCTTTAGACTTATATTTTTTAACATAGTTTATTATTTTACAGTTTCTCTATTTGAGAAATATCTTTTATAGGAGACTCTTTTAGATCAATATGAAAAGTTTTATAATTTATTTTATAATCTTTTAGAAACTTATTTAACACTTCCTTGGTATATTTAAGTTCTATACCCTGTTTACTAAGTACAGCAAAATCATCACCAAATATTCTAAAAATAAGAGTATCTTTTAGGTTTTCTAACAAGATATTTGCAAATGAGTTTAGAAGTTTATCTCCATCTTTCCAAGAGTACTCTTTGTTGTACTCATATAAACCATGAATATAAAAAAGGTCTAAACTCTCATACTCTAAATGAACACTATTTCTCATAAGAGTAACATCCAAAAAGCTTTGGTTATACGCATCACTTACTGTGTCGTTGTAAAAGTACGCAAACCTCTCTTCTTCGAGTTTTGTTTTTGGTAGTTGGTTAATAGTGTTGTCTATATGTATATTTTTTAGTACTTTTATAGCCGCTTTTACAACTTCAGGATGAAACTGTTTAGCACTTAAGACGCTCAACTCCTCAAGTGCTTCTTTTACACTTTTTCTACTCTTATAAATTCTAGTTGTACTCATCGCATCAAATGCGTCAGCTACGATCATAATACGAGCTAACGGAGTTATCTCATCAGCTTTTAAACCTCTTGGATAGCCTCTACCATCGTAGCGTTCATGGTGTGAATAGACAATATTAGATAATTGCTCAAACATAGGAATAGTGTTAAGAAGTTTATAACTAAGTGATACGTGCTCTTGTATAAGTTTGTACTCTATGTCATTCAGATTTTTAGGATTTAGAAGTACCGCATCGGGTGTACCAATTTTTCCAACATCGTGAAGAATACCAGCTTGGTACATTAGTGTACACTCCTCTTTAGAATAACCCATCTCTTGAGCTATTAGTTTTGAATACTCTGCAACTCTTTGAGAGTGCCCAGCTGTGTAAGTATCACGCTTTTCGATCATCTCTACCATTGAAAATATAGTCTGATCGTAATTATCACTTTGAAAGTTGAGTGTCTCATTTAGCTTTGCTGTTTTCTCTTCAATAATAGTTTCTAAAGAGAATTTATAGTTTGCGTTATCATTATATGTTTTAATTTTTTCACTTATTTTAAAAAGTTCATAGTTTAACTGTTCATAGTCAAATGGTTTTATTACATAACCATCTACTTTAGCTTTGATCGCACTAAACATATAGTTAGACTCACTATGTGCTGTTGTTATTAATATGGATTGATCTTCATTTAGTTTTTTAATGTTCTCTATCATCTCTAAACCATTCATTTTAGGCATAGAAAGATCAGTCACAACAACATCAAATTTTCGTTGATTATATTTGCTTAACCCCTCTTCACCATCTGAAGCACAAACAACCTCTAAAAAAAACTTTTTTAAGTACTGCTCCATTGTACGTTGAATGTCTAGGTTGTCTTCTACGTATAGTACACTTAACTTTTCACATAAGTTTTTTAGCTCTTTAAGAGATGTCATTGACAGTCTCCACTTTTAAAGGAATAGTTATCTCAAAGACAGCATTGGAAGCTATATTGTAAGCTTTAAGCTCTCCACCTAGGTGTTTTTGTGTTATTACTTGACTCATGTAAAGACCTAAGCCAGTGCCATTTTTTTCGCCTTTAGTAGTGAAGTAAGGTTCAAAAATTTTACTTAATACCTTTTTATCAATACCGCCAGCATTATCACTAATTTTAATTATTAGTTGATCTTCACTTTTATTTGCAAAAACTATGATCTCTTTTTGTGCTATATTTTTCTCAACAAGAACTTCTTTCGCATTTTTTAAGATGTTTATTAGCACTTGCATAAGATCACGAGAGTAAGTTTTCAACTCTATATTCTCTTCTATGTTTAAAATCAGTGCAATATCGTTATTTTCTAAAGACTTACCAATTACACTTAATGTATCATCAAAAATAGTTTTAAGTTTAATCTCTTCAGGAAGTCTGTCTGGCTTAAAAAAGTTTCTAAAGTCATCTATAGTTTTAGAGAGCTCTTGTGTCTGTCTTATAATGTCTTCAGATACTTTTTGAAGTGTAGTCTCATCTACTGACTCTAGTTCTATATCTGCTAAAATATTGTTAGCATCCATAGCGATCACACTTATAGGTTGTCTCCATTGATGTGCGATCATAGAGATCATCTCTCCCATAGCAGCGTGACGTGACTGTGAGATCATCATCTCCTCTTTTTCAATTACTTGAAGTTCTAACTCTTTTATGTCTGTTATGTCAGTATGAAAACCGACCATTCTAACAGCTTTTAAGTTCTCATCAAAAATAGTTTTTCCGCGATCGAGGATCCATACCCAGTGACCATCTTTATGTTTAAGCCTATGTATAGTGTTATATTTATACTCTGGATCAGTATGTGCTAACTCTATATCTTTTAAGGCTTGTTCTAGATCATCTGGGTGAAGTATACTCTTCCAAGTACTAAAACTATTTTCAAGTTCATTGTCCTCAAAACCAAGCATAGACTTCCACCTAGGTGAAAAGTAGACTGTTTTTTTCTCTAAGTTCCAATCCCAAAGACCATCGTTTGTGCCTTCTACTGCGTACTTTAAGCTTTGTGAAAGTTCTTCAAGCTCTTTAAAATGTCTGTTATGTAAAAAAGTAACTCTGTCTTGATAGTTTTTTATTAAAGTGTAAATAAACCAAATAGTTAAAAGTAGAACTATTAAAATAGCTGGTATTATGTATAACTGAATAGGGTTTAATAGTATGGATTTTTGAGTTATATTTTGAAAAAATATAATTTTAACACTATCTTCATCTTTAAAATTTTTTATTGCTACTAAGTGAGTTAAGTAGGTTTGATCACCTACATTAAATTTAATATTTTCTTCTAATTTATTGATCTTATTAAATACTTTACAAATATCTTCTAGTTTTTTGTTTAAACTTGTTTGTAACATATAGCCATCTATTAGCACACCGCTTTTAATTTTTGAGAGTGCTAGTTCCTTGCCTTTTATAAAGACAACACCACAAAAACCATTTATTTCATGAATAGCCTCTTTTATGAAATTTGGACTTAAACCAACTTCAAAAGCACCTATATATTTTCCACTCTTGTCAAAAATAGGATTTATTACTCTAAATACATTAGCATGGTTCCCTGTCTCATAACCACTAAGTGGTTTATGATTTTTATGTATAGTTTGAAGCATCTCTCTTTTTTTTGCAATATTGTCTCCAAAAACTTGAGGCTTGTGTACTCTTAAAAATGATGTTCCATCAGCTAAATGAATGTGCATTACTTTAAAGTTAGAGTTCTCTTGTTGCATAAGATCAAACTTTGGTTTTAAGAGCTTAAGTAGCCCTTGACGATCGTTATTTTGTAAAAGTTCTCTCAACTTAGTAGTGTTAAGAAGGCGTAAAGCTCGAAAGCTAAAGTCATCTACAAAGTGATTGATTGTGTGATCTATGGAGCGTTGTATTCTTTCGTTTGATTCATCTGTATATTTTTGTTGGTTGTACTCTGCTGTTAGTGTTAAAGATATATATATTAAAGTAACCATTAAAATAACGGAAATACTTATGTAGACCATGACACTTTTTAAAGGAGTGTCTAGTCTTATACCTTTACTCATTTTGCATCCCTTTAAACTCTCTTATAATTGACATCTGCCTTGAAGTTATATACTCACCTAGTTTCTTCTTTTGATCAGACTCAATACTTAGTCTAAAAACGAGACTAAAGTCTCTTCTGTTTTCTATTTTTCTAAATAGTTCAGCATCTACATGAATTATAGTAGGTTTATCTTTAATGTTTAGTACCATATTAATAGTAGTTAAACTACCGATCTCTAAACCAGCAGGAACAGCTTCTAGGTTTAGTTTAATAGCTTCAAGTGAGACGTCCTCAATTGCTGTGTCACCATGAAACTTACTATTTTCATAAAAGAGTGAAACTGTATGTCTCTCTTCTGGTACAACTCTTAACGCTTTTCTGTTTACTGGTGAGCTTATTGCAAAGTGAATATTTTTTAGCTCAACACTCTGGTCTTTATAGCTAAGGTTTGCAATACTATCACAAGCTATAACATGAGGTAGGGCTTCTGAAGTAATAAAGCTTCTGCGGTCTAGTTGAATTGCTTTTTCTTGCATAAAGTCAGTTTTTACTACAATGCTTTGATCTTTTATTTTAACTATTAAAGCGTCATGGGTAATTCTAATGCCTTTGTAAAAGTTATGTAGTTCTATTTTTGCACTATTTCTATAGATGACATCTAATAGGTTAAACATAGCCTTAGAGTTTTGAATATTTTTATCGTTTTTTACTTGAGAAGCATCAAATAGTTTTAGTAAGTTTAACTCTGTAATGTCATCAAAAGAGAGTATCCCATACCCTTTTTTATTAGGTATTTGTTTGTACTTAAGTATAAAGTGTTTAAAGTTTCCATCTCTATCTTGTAGTTTGATGTTGTGTAATTTTTGTGAGTGTAGACTAACTTCTTCAAACCAGTTTAGGTGATCGTGTTTATATAAAAATGTATCGTGTTTTAAAAATAGATCTCCTAAATCACTGTACATATTTGTAAACTCTTCTAAATTTTGAACATTAAAGTAGTCTAAAAAAACTCTATTTACAAAAGTTGGTTCCGCATTTTGCATCATAATAACTATGGAGCTTTGGTGGTTAAAAACACTCTGTAGGTTTGTATTGAAAAGCTCTGTATCTTCATCTTTTTTGATCTCTTGAATAGTCTCTAAAAGTACATCTGAAAGCTCATTAATATTTACAGGCTTTTTTAAATATCTAAAAATACCTAGCTTTATAGACTCAAAAAGGTACTCTCTATCATCAAAAGCAGACATAACAAGCACTTTAGTATTAGGGCTTAGATCTTTTATATGTTTTGTGAGTTCCATGCCATCCATGTTAGGCATTTTAATATCTGTAATAACTATTTGGGGGTTAAATTTTTTAAATGATTTAAGTCCCTCTTTGCCATCAGAAGCACTGTAAACAGTGGTAAATATTTTTTTTAGTAGTGTTGTCGCATTTTCTCTAAGAGCTTTGTTATCTTCAACATAAAGTATACTAAGACCTTTGGCATCTTGTTTTAACTTTTTAAGTTCAGACATTAGTTATCCTTTTAATCTATATATTTATCTCTAATAACTAAAAATTTCTCTAAATTGTTTAAAAATAGATCTATTAAATTTGGATCAAAATGAAAACCACGCTCTTCTTTTAGGAGATCTAAAATTTTCTCTAACTCCCAAGCTTTTTTATAACAGCGATCGCTTCCTAGTGCATCAAACACATCACAAATAGCAGTAATACGTCCAATTATGCTGATCTGCTCTTCTTTTAAGCCTCTTGGATAACCTTTACCGTTCCATTTCTCATGGTGTTCGTGTGCTATGATTGCTGAGGTTTGCATGATCTCTTTGTTGGAACCTTTTAACATCTCATAACCTAAAGTAGAGTGGGCTTTCATGATCTCAAACTCTTCAAAAGTTAGTTTTCCTGGTTTATTTAATATTGAGTCAGCTATACCTACTTTTCCTATGTCGTGCATAGGTGAAGCTAATTTTAAAAGCTCTGCCTCATGCTCGCTTCTTCCTGCTAAAATAGCTAAAGTGTAAGAGTACTCAGCAACTCTTTTAACATGCATACCTGTCTCTTTAGAGCGTGTCTCACCAATGGCACCCATTGTAAAGATAACTTCTTTTTGTGTTTCTATTATATCTTTTGTTGCAATATCGAGCTTTTTTTGTAGATCTTCTTTATACTGTTCAAGCTCTGTTATATCGTGTCTTACTCCAACATATTCGATGATCTCACCATCACTGTTAAGTATAGGTGTAATAAGAGTATTTACTATATATTCAGTTCCATCTTTTGCTCTGTTTTTTATTACACCTCTCCATTGCTTTTTAGCTTGAATGCTAGCCCACATATCTTTAAAAGTTGAAGCTGGCATATCTTCATGTCTTAGAATACTATGAGACTTTCCTATAAGTTCTGATTCACTATATTTGGAAATACGGCAAAACTCTTTATTTACAAAAGTTATTTTTCCACTTAAATCTGATTTTGAGAGTAAAGAGCTTTCGTCTAGTGCATGTTTATACTGTTGAAGAAGAGTGTTTGAGTGTGCTAGTTCTTGTTTTTTAGTTACTAAATATATAGCCTCTTCTAAAGCTTTTGTAAACTTATCTATATTTATAGGTTTCTCAACAAAAAAGTTAACCCCAAGCTCAATAGCTCGTAAAAGTTCGTCTTTTTTGTCTAGTGAGGTTACCATCATAAATATTTGATGTTCATTCACTTTTTTGATCTCTTGTATAAGCTCAAAACCACTCATCTTAGGCATAACTACATCTGTTATAACTAGATCAAAATAGAACTTTTTATAAAGCTCTAAAGCTACTTCACCATTTTGAACAAATGTTATTTCTGTATGAGGGTGATTGCGTAAAACTCTTGTTACTAATTGTTGAACAACTATTTGATCTTCTGCATATAAAATTTTAATTTTTTTCATATTAGTAAATCTCTTTTACTCGTCCTACTTCACCACTCATTAGTCTTACTTTTATACCATGTGGGTGAGTTGTGGAGTTTGTTAGTAGATCTCTTACTATCCCATCTGTTAAGCGACCTGTATCTTGATCTTGCTTTAACACGATCGCAACTGACATACCACTTTTAATGTCGGCTCTTTTTTGTCCGTTTTTCATTAAGCTTCGTTTGGCTTGTAGTTTAAAACTTTTTTTACAGTCTCGATAGAACAGAAGAAAATAGCGTCAAAAAGAGGGTTTATTTTAGTCTGTTCTGGGCTTATCATGTCAAAAGCTTTAACACTAAAACCAGCTCCATCATCACGATTTTTGGGTTTTATTTTAAACTCTATTGGTGTTAGGGTACGTATGAGGTTCATTACAGTTTTATAGTTTTTGTCTGAGCTCTTTGGTAAAAAGTTACCACGTCCACTCTCATTAACACGCTCTTTTAAAAGAAGTGAAATTTTGTCTTGAAAAATAACCTTGTTCCACTTGATTGTGCCATTAGCGTAAGAGAAAGTAGTTGTTTTAGCAACAAGTGGGTGTGGCTTGTTTTTTCTGATCGCTTCTAGGAGGTTTAAAAAAAAGTTTTTTCCGCCTAATGAGTCTGCACACTCTATGAGTTGTGCATGGTAAGCACTTCTTGTCTCTTCGTCTAAGTTGTTAAAATCGCACATATAGTAGCCTTATTTTAGTGTAACAGCAGGAAAATAAGTATGAATTAAACTTATACTTTGTGCTGTTAATTTATTTAGTATTTTATCGAACTTATCTTCAGAATTCCATATAGGCTCTTGAACACCACTTAACTTCTGAACTAAAAGCTTTGCATCGTACTCAACACCAATTGTGTCTATTAGACCAACATCTTTAGCTTGAGAAGCTATAAATATTTTTGCATTTGCAAATTTGGAAGCATCCTCTATTTTAAGATTTCTTGCCTTTGCTACATCTACTATGAAAAGATCATAAGTACCATCTACTATTTTACTTAACTCTTCACGTTCATACAGAGTCCACTCACGATCGGCTGTACCCATCTGCTTGTATTTACCAGCTTTTATAACTTGTGTTTTAACACCTATTTTGCTCATAAGTTCACCTGCGTTAAAACCTTGAATGATAACACCAATACTTCCGATCATACTACCTGGGTTTGCAACTATTTTATCTGCCCAAATAGCACTATAGTAACCGCCACTAGCCAATAGTGAGCTACCATAAACAACAACTTTTTTCTTCTTTTGCAGTCTTTTGATCGCATACGCTATCTCGATCGAGGGAGCAACCGCGCCACCTGGAGAGTTGATCGTAACTAAAACACCCTCTATATTATTATCTGTTCTTGCTTTTTCTAGCTTCTCTACGATCTCATCACTCTGCATGATCGCACCCGTAATGTTTATGTGTTGTAAGTTATGAGGACGCAGATCCTCACTAGATGTGGGAGCAAACATCCAGTAGATGATCGCAATAAACAGAAGAGCCTTAAAATGCTCTTTGATAAAACTTAATATTGATACTATAAAACTCATACTAACTCCCCATTAATTAAAATCATCTCTTTTTTATAGTTATGAAGTAGTATGTGAAGAGGAAGATCTTCACACTTAGTTTCAGTGTCTATATTTAAAAAAAGCATGTCAGCGTCTTTACCTTCTGCGATCTCTCCACAGTTTAGCCCTAACTTTTGAGCTGGTAGTTTTGTAGTCGCATTTAAAAGTTTTAGTGCAAACTCATTTGCCTCTTGGCTAGAGTGCATAAAGAGTGCTATCTTCATCTCTTCAAAAAGGTCCAGTGTGTAGTTTGAACTAAGTCCATCAGTTGCTATGATCCACTCTATATTTTGCTCTTCTAAGCGAGTAAGGTCGATCGCACCACTTCCTAAAAGTCTATTTGAAATAGGGCAGTGCACTACGGTATGTTTACTCTTTGCGATTGTAGATAACTCTTCATCGTTTGCTTTTACAACATGAGTTAAAAGTGTAGGCGTACTTGAGAGTTGATCTAAAAACTCTGGTGCGCTTGTAACTGCCTCTTTAGAGTTTAAAAGTTTGTCAAAAAAGTCTTTGAACTCTCCATCGCTCTCATCTAGCCATAACCTCTCGGCGTCACTCTCCATAAAGTGTGCAGAGATAGGAAGCTTTTCATCTTTTGCGATCTCTAACGCTTTTTTTACTAAAATAGGGTGAACAGAATATGGTGAGTGAATTGCGATCGCAGCTTTAAAGCCATCTCGTTTAATACTTTTAGAGTTTTGAAGTCTTGAGACAAAGTCACCAAAAAGAGCGTCAGCCATAACAGCTTGACTCCCTATAAGTTCATTAAAAAAAACTACTTTTTGTTTAGAAGAGGCAACTGCTTCAAGTTCCATACCATGTGAGCTGATCGCACCAAAAGCGGTTATACCATTTTGAAGCATACTCTCACACTCTTCTTTGATCTTTTTAGTATCACACTCATTAACAAGATCTTCACGATTTGAGATCACACTATATAGCCAAGGCATAAAAGAACCGTACTTTAGTGTTGTCTTGTTAGCAGAAAACTCTAAATGAACATGAGCGTTCACAAGTCCAGGCATAACTAAAGTGTTCTCTTTACACTCTGTAAGCTCAGCATCAGGGTAGAGCTTTTGTAGGTTTGAGAGAGTGTCAATTTTTTCTATCTGTTTCTCATAAGCGATGGCTAAGTTCTCTTTAACGCCATCAGGAAATAAGATATAACGAGGTTGAACTATTTTCATGTGTTGATCCAAATGTTTTAATTAAAATGATTTTAGCTAAAACTTTTGAAATATTTACTTTAAAATATTTACCCAATACATGCCATCTCTAATATCTGAAGCTTGTTCTATATGTATAAAGTTGTCATTTGAAGAGTTTGCTGAAGTGTCACAAACATTTTGTTGTGCAACACTGTTAATATACCTACCTTCAACATTCGTTGAACCTATTAGGTTACAGTTATTTTGAGTTGTAGTTGTGGCAGTCCAACTTGAGTAATGTGTCTTTATAAGAGAGAGTATAGAGTTTAAAGTAGTTGTATCAGATGTTGCGGTTCCGTTAGTTATAAACGCATTTGTATCACTACAAGAAGTTGTTGCTTTTCCATGAAATTGCACTATTTTGTAACTACTGCTAATAGCTTTTAAGTGATCGCTTAGAGCTATGTTTGCTTCGAAGAAACAGCTGTTTTCATTATGTGCTACATCACTCTGTTTATAACTACTTTGACATGTACTAGCTGTTGTAGAAGCATTTCTATGTGTTCCTGCTAAAAGTAGTGCTTTTGCATTAGTTCTTTTTAGTGTCACAATGCCTTGAAGTAGAGTGTTAGAGTCAAATTCAGGGTGAGGTATCTCTATAGCTAAAGTACTTGTAGAAGTTGTATTTACAACTACTGAACCCCAACCTTTGTCGATAAAAGAGTTTTGATCACTATCGTTTGTTTCATAAAGAATACAAAAACTCTGATCGCTCTCGGCGTCTTTAAAAGTGAAGAGTGAGTAGAACTCTTTTAAAGGACTATCACTACTCATGCTACACTTGCCATTTAACATAGAAGTGACACTCTCTTTAAAAGCAATTAAGATCTCATTTGATGGTGCTTCATATATATTAGAGTCAGCTAAAGGCATAAACTTTTTAACACATAAACCCCATGTCTCTAGTGTCGCAGAGTTTAAACACTCTAGTGGTATCGAGCTATTTACCTCTTTTAAAGGGTAGTAGCTAAGTTGTGAATACTCACTTGTTAGATCTAGCATTGAGCTTTGTGGAGTTCCTGCCCATGAAGTTCCACTTGTTGTTGCTGGTTTCCATATGTTCATCATAATTTTCATATTTTGTGAAGCTACTAGATCTGTTGTTTGAGTGTGTAAAAGTGTCTCGTCTACAAAGTACTTTATATAACTAGGTGTGTACTCTATGGTGTACTTATGTGAAGAAGCTGTTGCGTTAAAGTCTAGTGTAACTAACTTTTCATGCATGCTATTTGGTTTGTCAAAATTGTTAAATTGAACTTGGTTGTCCGCTTTTATAAACTCTATGTCGATTTCATTCCAAGAGTTACTAAGATCTCCATTGTCCCAAAATAGAAAAAATGAGCTTACATAACCATTACTATGTGCTGGCTTCATTGTGATCTCATACTTACCATAGCCATAAGTTGTAGTTGTTTGAGCATGAGCACCTGTTGTGTTGTACTCACCACTAATAGTATCTTTGAGCGCTAAACTCATAGTTGAGTTATTAAAAGTTGCATTCTCGCGAACAAAAATGCTATCACTACCACTAATAGCCCAGTCCCCAAAGTACAAAGAGCTGTTGTCATCAAAGCTAAGTGATAGGTCTGTATCTGTGTCAAAAGTAAAGCCAACTATAGAAGAAGAGATTGAAGTTTGGTCTGTTGTGCTTTCATTTGTGCTATTTAAAACAGTAGAGTAAGAGCTACTATTTTCCACACTACAAGCTGTAAATATAAGAGCTATGAGTGAGGTTAAAAAGTAGTTTACTCTTTTCATATTTTAGCCCTTCACTAGCCTTGTAGCTTGTGCTGCCATTATGTCCGAGCTGAACTCATACATATCTATAAACGCTTCTGTGTTTATTCCCTCAACACTTTGAAGAACTCTTTTGTTTGTAACTTTTGCGATTACTCTTATATCTTTTCTAACTGATGCTACAGCGTGAGCTATAAGTTCAATCTGAATAGGAGAGTGAACAGCTATTATAACTACACTTGCATCTTCAAGACCTGCTTGAAGTAAAATAGCACGTTGTGCAGGGTTACCAAAAATTGCTTTTTCACTATTATCAAGAGCTCTCTCAAACATGTCATAATCATCAATAATAACTCTGTGTTTAGTCTCACTCTCTTTTAACTTATTTAGTATTAGTTTACTAAAACTTCCATAACCACACACTATAGCGTGACCTTTAATTTTTTCTAATGGCTCTGCTCTGTTTAGAATTTGCTCTTCTCTTTTTGAAAAAATAAGTGACATAATCGAGTCTAAGTTGTTTAAAATAAAAGGAGTTGCTAGCATTGAAGCTATTACAGATAATGTTAAAAGTTGAGAAAATTCTTTGTCTACGAGGTTGAAAGTTGCGGCTTGTGTAAAAATAACAAAAGAAAATTCACCAACTTGAGATATAGTAAGTGCTGTTTGAACTGCAACTGTTTTTTTAGCGAATAGAGATATTATAAAAAAGATTATTAAACCTTTTATAATCATAATAACAGTGCCAACGCCTAAAATAGTTAAAATATTATTTACTAGAAAAACAGCATCTATTTGCATACCAACAGTTACAAAGAAAAGTGCTAAAAGAAGATCACGAAAAGGGATGAGGTCTGCTTCAACTTGATGTTTATAGTGAGTCTCTGCAATCAACATTCCACCTATAAAAGCACCAAGAGAGTATGTGAAACCAAAAACATGAGCTAAGTAACTAGCACCTATTGTTATGATCATAATAGCAAGAATAAAGAGCTCGTGAGCACCAGTTTTACTAACCCAACCAAGAATAGGATCAAGCAAGTACTTTCCTATAATAAACAGAATTATTAGTAGTGCAACACCTCCAACAAGTGTATTGAATAGCATGCTTGAAAGTTCGTTTGTTGAGTCGCTCATCATAGTGATCATAAGTAAAATTGGTATTACTGCTAAGTCTTGAAAAAGTAAAACACCAAGAGTTTTTTTACCATAAGCTTGAGAGATCTCATCGCTCTCGTTTAAAATTTTAAGTACGATCGCGGTTGAGCTGAGTGCAAGGGCTGCACCTATAACTAAAGACTCATTATTACCAAGGTTGAAAATATATTTTGAAATTAAGAAAAAAGTTAACATACTTAGTGAAACTTGAAGACCACCAAAAGTAAATACTTGTTTTCGCATGTCTATAAGTGTTTGAACTTTGATTTCAAGCCCGATCGTAAACATTAAAAAGACAATACCTAGCTCACCAACTTCGGCTAAAATATGTTCACCATGAGAGTCAAGACTAACAACAGATGCGATCACCGCACCTGCAAAAATATAACCTATAATAGGTGGAACGTCAAAGCGTTTTAGAATTACGTTTGTAATAAGTGCAATTGTTGCGGTAATGATGACAACGAGTAATATAGTGTCCAAATTTAAGCCTGAAAATGTAAAAGTATTATTGAATTTCAATATAATCGACTAATATTTAAAAATTCTAAATAAAAATTATGCTTAAAATAGTACAATAAGGACTTAAATTTTTTTAACTAAGGTAAAGAATGAAAATAGTTGTTATTCAAGGTCCAAATTTAAATATGCTAGGTATTCGTGAGCAACATGTTTACGGCCCTATGAAATTAGAGCAAATACATGCTCAAATGAAAGATGTTGCTGAACAGAACAACATTGAAATAGAGTTTTTTCAAAGTAACTTAGAGGGCGAAATTGTTGATCGTGTTCAAGAGTGTTTTGGCGATGCTGATGGAATTATTATTAATCCTGCTGCATATACTCACACATCTATAGCTATTCGTGATGCGATTTCTGCTGTTAGTATTCCTACTGTTGAAGTACATATTAGTAACATTGCTCGTCGTGAAGAGTTCCGTCAAAAAAGTATGATCGCACCTGTTTGTGCTTCATCTATTGTAGGTTTTGGTCCATTTGGTTACCACCTCTCAATGATCGGAATGATGCAAATTTTAAATGAGGTTAAAGCTGCTCAAGAAGCACAAGCGGCTGGGCAACAAGCACCACAAGCGTAAGTATGCAAAAAAGAGAAGTTCTCTGCAGTGAGTTAACACTTTACTATAGTGAGCTTTTCGGCTCTACCTTTACTAAGCACAGAAAACTTCGTTATGAAGCTGTTGTTGGCATAGGTGGAAATATAGGTAACGTAAAAACTAGGTTTAAACATCTTCTTTTTAAAATGAAAAGAGATAGACAAATAGAGCTTTTACAAACATCGCCTATTCTAAAAAACCCACCATTTGGCTTTGTAGAGCAGGGGGATTTTTATAATGGTGTGATTAAAATTTCAACATCAATGCAACCATTAGCACTTTTAGACTACTTACTTCGTTTGGAAAGACAGTTTGGACGACGTCGAAGCTTTGCTAATGCACCTAGAACATTAGACTTGGATCTGATATTTTTTGAGAAAGTGAAAATGAAACATAAAAAGTTAATACTACCACATCCTGCGTGGAGCGATCGAGAGAGTGTTGTTATACCTCTCTCATTTATAAACTATAAAAGAGGGCAAAAATGAAAATATTGACTTATAGTGGTGAGTCAGCACAAGAAGCCTTAAAAAAAGCAATGGACGACTTAGGTGAATTAGGTGACGGTGCGGAACTTATAGAGACAAGAGAGTTGCAAAAACGCGCTCTTGGAAAAAAACCACTTTATGAAGTTGTGGTAGGAATAGATGAACCAAGTGTAAAACCTATAGTTAGAAAAAAAGCACCTATAGTTCCTAGACGTACACCTTTAAATGAACAAAAGTCATTAGTAAATGAGAGTAGTGATGTTATGTTAGACCTCTCAGCTACCGCAGCACAAATATCCAAAGTTGCAAATATGGCGCAAGATGAACAAAGTTTTAGTTACTCAAAGCCACAACCTAAAGTAGCGATGTCCGCAATGGCAAAGGCAAAAAATGTAGCAACACCAAAGCCACCAGTTGAACTTAAAGCTATAGCAAAAGATATATCAGCACTAGATGACAAATTACGCCTTATAGAAAATATGTTTTGGGATGAGAAGTCACCAAGCCTTGAAACAGCAATACCTCCTGAGTTTGCAGAGATCTATAAACTAGCATCTAATAGCGGTATGAATAAAGATCATCTTGACAAAATAATGCACCTAACATTAGAACACATGCCTTTTAAAATGCGTGAAAGTTCAGTTACTGTTAAAAGATACTTTCAAACTATTCTTAGAAAAATGGTACCAACTAGACTTGAGAGTACAAATGTAGGTAAAAAAGTGATCATGTTGGTAGGTCCAACTGGTGTTGGAAAGACAACTTCGATCGCTAAGTTAGCAGCTCGTTACTCTTACTTAATGCAAAAAAAGTATAAAGTAGGTTTAGTTGTTCTTGATACTTACCGTATAGGTGCAGTTGAACAGTTAATGCAATATGCAAGAATGATGAAGTTAGGGATCGAAACTGTTGTTGATCCTCCAGAGTTTGCAGGAGCATTAGAGTCACTTAGTTACTGTGACTATATTTTAATAGACACTATGGGAAGCTCTCCTTACGATCGTGAAAAAATAGGTAAAATTTATGAGTGTTTAGAGTTGAGTGAGGGTAAATTTAATATAGATACAACCCTTGTTCTTCCAAGCTCGGTTAAGTATGAAGATCTAAAAGCTACCTATGATAGCTTTTCTGAATTGAATATTGATACCATGATGTTTACAAAACTTGACGAAACACGTGGTTTTGGAAATATTTTCTCTTTAGCTTTTGAGACACAAAAACCTATTAGTTACTTCTCTATAGGACAAGAAGTTCCAGAAGATTTAAAAGTTGCTTCAAGTGACTTCTTAATAGAGTGCCTTTTAAATGGTTTCTCTAAGGGTACTAAGTGATGCAACACCAAGCTAAAAAATTAGAAGAGCTAGTAAAGAGCAACCCTCGAACTGCTAAAAAGACTCGCTTTGTTGCGATCACTAGTGGTAAAGGTGGTGTTGGTAAAAGTACTATTAGTTCTAATTTAGCATATATTCTCTCTGCAAATAATGTAAAAGTAGGAATTTTTGACGCTGATATAGGTTTAGCAAACTTGGACATTATGTTTAATGTAAAAGTAAAACACAATATTTTACATGTTCTTCGCGGAGAAGCAAAAGTAAAAGATATTTTAATTCCTATAAATGAAAACTTAGTTCTTATACCAGGTGAGAGTGGAGATGAGATACTTAAATATTCAGACTCAGCACTATTTGATCACTTTATGAAAGAGGCAGATGTTCTTGATGATTTAGATATTATCATTATAGATACAGGAGCAGGAATAGGTGATCATATACAGCTATTTTTACAAGCAGTTGATGATGTGATCGTAGTTACTGTTCCAGATCCTGCAGCGATCGCTGATGCTTATGCAACTATTAAAATAACATCAAAACTTCGTAATGATATAAACATAGTTATGAACCAAGTAACCTCTCAAAAAGAGGCTACAAATATATTTGAAAAAATAAATAAAGTTGCTATGAAAAATATAGGTAAGAACTTAAAGCTAAACCTTTTAGGAAAAATTAACTCAGATACTAAAGTAACTCAGTGTGTTAAAAAGAGAGTTCTTTTTTCAAAAGAGTTCCCTTCATCTACTCCAACAAGAGATTTAGAACAAATTGCAAAAACGTTAGCTTATAAATTGGAACGTAATGTGCTTGTAGAGTCTAACAGTAGTGGTCTAAGTGGACTTTTTAAAAGACTAATAGAACACTTTTAATATTTGGGGTTTTGATGCGCGGAGAAAATTTTGTTTCATATTTAACGGTACAAGGGTTTTTTATAGGTGTGGTATTCGCACTATTGAAGTCAGAAGGGCCTGATTCACTATTTCTTTACACTTTTTTAATAACTGGATTTTTCTACATGTTCGCTCATGTAGCTGTAGCATTTTACTTTAGAACTGTTTTATTAAAACCTATTGATTTTCCAAAAGATGAGTATGAACATCATTTAGATGCTCTAATGGGAGAAATTGTAAAACGTGAAAACTACGTAGATGAAGTTCAAGGTGCGAATAAATTCGCAAAAGAGATCAAAAAAGAGCAAAACTCTCAAATGGAAAAAATATTAGTTGCAGATAAGGCGAGTTCATGAGTTTAGATAACTATCAAGAAGAGTTAAAACATCATGAAGATCGTCTTGCTGTACAGTATTTACCTGCTGTTAAAGCTATGGCATTTCGTCTTAAAGAGAGACTTCCAAGTTCAGTTGACTATTTAGATCTTTATGCGATCGGAGCTGAGGAGTTAGTAAAACTTGCTCGTAGATATGATGAGACTCTTAATGACTCATTTTGGGGATATGGAAAGACTAGAGTTTACGGTTCAATGCTTGACTATTTACGATCACTTGATGTTTTAAGTAGGGCCAATAGAAAACTTGTTAAACAGATTGATAAAGCCGTAGAAAATTATTTACAAGAGCATAATGAAGAACCAACAGATGCAGAATTAGCTGTTATTTTAGAAGAGACTCCAGAAAAAGTACGTGAAGCTAGAGTTGCTAGTGATATATATACAGTTATGCCTTTAGAAGATCAAGTTAATGAGGGTGATAGTGGAGCAACTTTAGAGCGAATTGAAAAAGAGGACTTAGTAGAAGTTGTAAAAACTGTACTTGGACGCTTTAGTGAACGTGATCAAATGGTTATACAACTATATTATTTTGAAGAGTTAACACTGAAAGAGATTAGTTCTATTTTAGATATTACAGAATCAAGAATTTCTCAAATACATAAATCAGTAATACGTAAAATAAAAGATACCTTAGTAGAGGACGACGAGCAGTATGGCTGATATTCTCTCACAAGAAGAGATTGATGCCCTTCTCGACGTAGTTGATGATGAAGGTGATGATGCCTTAATTGACGAAGATGAAGATGAAGATGTAGGGGAGAGTGATCAGAGACAGATCACTCTTTATGACTTTAAACGACCAAACCGTGTCTCTAAAGAGCAGTTACGTGCTTTTAGAGGTATTCACGACAAAATGGCTAGAAGTCTAGCCTCACAAATTTCTGCAAGCATGCGCTCAATTGTTGAAATTCAACTGCACTCAGTTGATCAGATGACTTATGGTGAGTTCTTAATGTCACTTCCAAACCCAACTTCTTTTAATGTTTTTTCTATGAAACCACTTGATGGTAGTGGTGTTTTTGAAATTAACCCTTCTATCGCTTTTCCAATGCTCGATCGTCTTCTTGGTGGTAAGGGTGAACCTTTTGAATCAAATAGAGAGTTTAGTGATATTGAGTTAAACCTTTTTGAGTCAATTCTTCGTATTATGATGGGAACACTTCGTGAAGCATGGGGACCTGTAACAGAGATTTACCCTTCAATAGAGTCAAAAGAGAGTTCACCAAATGTTGTTCAAATTGTTGCACAAAATGAGATTGTTGTAATGGTTGTAATGGAGATCATTATTGGGCATAGTTCTGGTATGATGAATATCTGTTATCCTGTTATTTCGCTTGAACCTGTTCTGCCAAAATTAGCATCGCGTGACTTGATGCTTAGTGAGACAAACTCTAAAAAAAGTAGAAACAAGGAACTTCAAGTTCTTCTTGGTGGTGCACAAGTTAATATAGAAGCATATCTAGGAAGAGCCGAGTTAACACTTAGAGAGATACTAGACCTTGGAGCAGGTGATGTTATTCCATTGGATGCACAGTCTGATAAGCCAGTGGGTGTGAGTATTGATGGTAAAGAGCGTTACCGTGGAGAAATAGGCCTATTTAGATTTAGAAAGTCTATTAAAATTACTGAGATTATGGACACTGAAAAAGATGCGGTTAAACGTGCACTTGAAGACTTTGAAATTAGAAGAAAAGCTAAAATTAGTAGTGTAAGAGAAGTTATGTCAGATAGAACACATGAAGAGGATATATACGAAGATGAGTAATTTTATAGATATTTTCGAAGCTGAAACAAAAGCTACCGTTGAAGGACTTACTGGAATAGAGCCAACTTTATCACTATCTAGTGAAGATGATGTTAGTGGCGGAGGTGAAATTCCTACTCCAGTATCGACAGTACGTGTAGAGGTTAGTGGTGCTGCAACTGGCAAAGCAATGATCGCTATGCCACCTTTTCTTGCAACTGCTTTAGCGGATATGATGCTTGGAGGTGAGGGTGAAGGCAAAGAGGACATGGATGAAGATGACCTCGATGCTGCGAAAGAGATCGTATCTAATATTTTAGGTGCGATCTCTACATCTCTATCAGGACAATCAGAGATACCCGTTGCTACTTTAAAAGGTGATGATATCTCTTTTGTAGCTGAAGATGGTAGTGTAGATATATCTGATTTTTCTAAGATGTACACATATGACTTTGAATTAGGAGAAATTAACTCCAAATTAATGTTTTTAGTAGACAGTGATGTTGACTCTGCTATGAGTGCTAGTGCGCCAGCAGAGAGCGCTTCTGATGACCTTGGCGATTTTGGCGGAGGCGGTGACGCTGAATATGGTGGAGATGAAGAGAGTTATACTGGAAGTTCACTAGATAACCATGAACTTCAAAATATAAACCTTATAATGGATGTTAAACTTCCTATTCGTGTAAGAATTGGTAAGAAAGTTATGTTGTTAAAAGATGTATTAAGTATGGATATAGGAAGTGTAATAGAGTTAAATCAACATGCAAACGATCCTTTAGATATTTTAGTAGATGATCGTGTTATAGCACAAGGCGAAGTTGTGATCGTAGATGGAAACTTTGGTGTTCAAATTACTACAATTGGAACAAAACGAGAGCGTCTTAATCAACTTAAAGGCTAAACACATTGTTAAAAAATACTAAAGCACAAGCAAATTCAAAACGATATATAAAAGATATAGGTTCCAAAAATGGTTGGAGTGTATTTAAAATTATAAGTGATTTTGTTGGTGGTTTTGAAGAGTTAGATGAGCTTGGAGTCTCAGTTACTATTTTTGGAAGTGCTAGAACGTCCGAAGATGATAAATACTATAAAAAAGCTGAACTACTTTCACAGAAATTAGCAAATCGTGGTTTAAATGTGATTACTGGTGGTGGACCAGGTATTATGGAAGCTGCAAACAAAGGTGCTTTTAGTAGTGACAAAGTTGATTCAGTTGGTCTAAATATTGAGCTTTCAAGTGAACAAAACTTAAATGCTTACACAACTAAGAATAAACGTTTTGACTATTTCTTTTCACGTAAGGTTATGCTAGTTAAGTACTCTATGGCTTATGTTATTTTTCCTGGTGGCTATGGAACTTTAGATGAACTTTTTGAGTCTTTAACACTAGCACAAACTGGTAAAATACTTGGAACTAAAGTTTTTATAGTAGGTGTTGAGTTTTATGCTCCTCTACTAGAATTTATAAAAAAGTCACTTTTAAAAGAGTCTATGATCACACAAGAGGACTTAGACATGATTGTCTTAACAGATGACTTGGACTTGGTAGTTAGTGGTGTTGAAGAGTCCATATATGCACAAAAAAAACTTTTAGAAGAACAAGGTCTCTGTTCCACGGAGTACTATCAACGAATAGAGCTATTTTGCGATAGTGGCTCTTGTGAGTAAAAAAGTATTAGTCGGTATGAGCGGTGGAGTTGACTCTACTGTTACCTCACTACTTTTAAAAAATGAGGGTTATGAAGTAGTTGGACTATATATGAAACTTCATAATGCAGTAGGTTACCATGAAATACATATGGAACGTGCAAAAAAAGCAGCTAAGTTTGTTGGTATTGAGTTACATATATTAGATCTGCAAAAAGAGTTTAATGAAAATGTATTTAATCCTTTCGTAGAAGATTATAAAAATGGAATAACTCCAAATCCATGTGCTAGATGTAACAAAACAATGAAGTTTGGTGAGATGATCAAGTTTGCAGATAAAATAGGTGCAGACTTTTTAGCAACTGGACACTACCTTCAACATGATGGAAAGTACCTTATTCAAGCTAAAGATGATACAAAAGATCAAAGTTACTTTCTTTTTGATATAGATAAAAATATTATTCCTCGACTTATTTTCCCTTTAGGAAATAGGTTAAAAAGTGATATAAAAAATTATGCTAACTCTATAAAAGGCTTAGAGAGTTTTGCAACTCAATCAGAGTCTAGTGAAATATGCTTTGTACCTGATAGTTATACAGATATTTTAAAAGAGTATGTTGATGTAGATAGAGTTGGAAATGTCTTAGATGCAAAAGGCAATGTAGTTGGAGAACATAAAGGTTACATGCACTATACGATCGGAAAGCGTAGAGGCTTTAGCGTAAAAGGTGCGCATGAACCACACTTTGTTCTAGAAACAAGACCTGAAAGTAATGAGATCGTAGTTGGTAAAAGAGATGAACTAGAGTGTAGAAGTGTAGAGTTGAAAGATCTTAATATGTTTGATGATAGAACT
Source organism: Helicobacteraceae bacterium (assembly GCA_013138865.1). Taxonomy (GTDB): domain Bacteria; phylum Campylobacterota; class Campylobacteria; order Campylobacterales; family Sulfurimonadaceae; genus GLR69. Next base: position 57,208 of record WTBY01000001.1, read on the forward strand.
CTATTTAACACAACTGTAAAACTTCGTTATCGTACAAAAGCTGTAAAATGTAATGTAGAAATTAAAAATAATACTGCAATAGTTACCTTAGAAGAGAGTGTTTTTGGAGTAGCTAGTGGACAAGCTGCTGTATTTTATGATGATGCTAAACTTATAGGTGGTGGTTGGATTGTTTAGCTTTTAAAATAATTAAAGCTAGTAGTTAGCTTAGTGGTTATGTTATATTAAAAGTTAAAGTAGTACAATGCTTACAAATTTAACAAAAACAAAGGATTAAAAATGCCAAAAATTAACAAATACGTTGATATTGACACAGTAGAAAGAGAAGCAAAAAAAGATTTAATTGATCGTCATTCACCATTCATTACAGTTACAGGTGATGCTAAAAAAGGTGAAATGTTAGCAGTTAATGTAAAAATGGGAAAAGAGTTTACTCATCCAGATGATTTTGATCACTACATTGAGTCTATTACTCTTTTTAATGGTGAAACAAAACTAGCTATGAGTACATTTGTTCCAGGAACTCTTGGAAATGAAAAATCTCATGCAGAAGTAACTTTTAACATTCGTCCTATGGGTAAAAAATTAAACCTTGTTGCTCATGGTTATTGTACTAAACATGGAATTTGGGAGTCAACAGCTGTAGAAGTGGCAGTTGCTCAGTAAATTCAAATAAAGGTAAGAGCTTTATAGCTCTTGCTTACTTTTCTAAATCTTCAAAAATTAATACTCCTCAAACACTTATCAATAGTAAATCTTCTTATATCTAAATACATTAGATACTATTCAGAACAATATAAGTAATTATTATGTAATATCTATATTATATATTTACACTTGGAGGTGTTCAAATGATCAAAAAATTAATATTATCTATAACTACCGTATCATTACTACTTAGTGCACAAGTTTTAGCTTGTCCAAAAAATAAAGGTATGTCTCAAACTTATAAAGGTAAAACTAGACATGCTTTAGCATCTAATGTAGTTAATGCTGTAAGTAAAACAGGACTATCAGCTGAACAGACTCTCAAAATTGCTGATGGTGTAGCTGATTATAAAATTACTATGAGACATATAAAACAGATGAGGATCTTTCCAATAGATTCATTTATTAATGATAATTTTGATGAGAAAATCTTTATTAAAGAGATGAGCTTGAAATCTGAATCAAGAATTGCTGCACAAGCTGCACTATTTAAATTTGTGTTTAGTGTTTTAAATGAAGAACAGAGAAAAACTTTTAAACGTGAGTATGCTGCACCACTTATAGAGAAGATGATTCATATGAACATAGCTAAAACTCAAGGTACAATGCAAAATAAAATGAAAAGAGCGTGTAATAAATAATAGACAAGCTAGATACTCTAGCTTGTCACTACGTATAATAAATAAACGATAAAACCCCACTAAAACACAAATTAGAACATTCCTTCACTACCTAAGCTTTTATTAAGCAACACTCCCCTATAATTCCCATCCACAAACAATGAGACATCGTGTTGATGACTTGCTTCGGAAGAGGAAAATTGTTTGAG